>NZ_CAWQWZ010000054.1:0-198444 GCF_963899305.1 Aeromonas sp. MR19 | reverse complement strand
CCCATGCCGAACTCAGAAGTGAAACGCGGTAGCGCCGATGGTAGTGTGGCATTCGCCATGCGAGAGTAGGACACTGCCAGGCACCCAACATTGAAAGCCCGCTCATCTGAGCGGGCTTTTTTATTGCCTGATATTCAAGCGCCGGGTTGCAATGGCCAGGTGATGCTTTCCTTCTACCCCCTCATTCGTTTATTTTTCCCCCGCTCTATTCCGGATGGCTGCGCCACCCAGCATTATGTATCCCCGTCCATTTCGCTTGTCTGAATATAAAAAGCACAGAATGTGATGCCTCTACCTTTCTTGTGATGCCCGCTCTGCTTTAATTCGTCTGCTCACGTTCGATGGGCCAAGGAATCACAATAATTTGAGGAATGGACACATGTTCAAAAGAACAGTAACGATGATGCTGGCGGCGGGAACCCTGGTATTAGGCGGTTGCGCATCCCATGGTGGTGCAGAACAGGCGGCAGACAACAGCGATTTCGGTGGCAAGTCCATCTACCTGCGTGGGGAGATGAACGACTGGATGGCAACCGATGCGAGCAAGGTGGTCAAGGTCGCCGACAAGCTTTACATGGCCAAAGGCACGCTCAAGAAAGAGTGGGCCCCCTACAAGTTCAAGTTTGCCGACTCCGGCTGGAGCTGTGGCACCAACTTCGGTTACAAGAGCCCGAGTGACGGTGTCGCCGTGCTGGGTGGGGAAGCCGTGCCGGTCAACCCCTGCTCCAAGTATGAGGACATGAAGTTCTCACCGGATGCGGATGGGGTCTACGAGTTCTATCTGAATATGGCTGGCGAGACGCCGACCGTGTACGTCAAGAAACCCTGAGTGCCTCCTGATCGCTAAATCTTTCAGGAAATGAATCAGTTAAATGCCTCGGCCCAGAAACCTGCTGGCCGGGGCATTTTTTTAGGATAGAATCGGCGCCCTCATGGCAGTAGTTGTACTATATATTGTGTTATTTTTTATAAGTGTCACTATTGGTTGTGTTTTTTGTCGCTGTCATGACGTTGATGCATTCACATAAGGTTGATTGAAAATGGCTAGATCCAACCCGGTGCAGGAGAGTGAACTCGGCTCCCGCCTCATCCCCCTGCAGGAAACGTCCCTCGAGATCTGGGACAGCAAGTATCGTCTCAAGAGCAAGGATGGGGCTCCTATAGATGGCTCCATCGACGAGACCTACCAGCGGGTTGCCCGCGCCCTGGCCGAGCAGGAGTTGGAGCCTGATGCCTGGTATGAGCCCTTCCTGTGGGCGCTGCGCAACGGTGCCATCCCGGCGGGTCGCATCACCTCCAATGCGGGAGCCTTCGAGCACAAGCCGGCGACCTCGACCATCAACTGCACCGTCTCCGGCACCATCGAGGATTCGATGGATGACATTCTCGGCAAGGTGCACGAGGCCGGCCTGACCCTGAAGGCGGGCTGCGGCATCGGTTACGATTTCTCGACCCTGCGCCCGCGCGGCGCCTTCGTCTCGGGTGCCGGTGCCTACACCTCGGGCCCGCTCTCCTTCATGGATATCTATGACAAGATGTGTTTCACCGTCTCGTCAGCCGGTGGTCGCCGTGGTGCCCAGATGGGCACCATGGATATCCGTCATCCCGATGTGATCGAATTCATCCAGGCCAAGCGCGAAGATGGCCGCTTGCGTCAGTTCAACCTCTCCCTGCTCATCACCGAGGATTTCGTCAAGGCGGTGAAGGCGGATGCTCTCTGGCAGCTTATCTTCCCCTACACGGCCAAAGAGGTGGAGCAGGACGGTATTGCGCTGGACGATCCCGAAGTGGTGTTCTGGGCCGACTGGCCCAACAAGGAAGGTGTGGTCATCAACGCGCTGGGGCAGGTCGCCTGCAAGGTCTACAAGACCCTGCCTGCCCGCAAGCTGTGGAACGTCATCATGACCTCCACCTACGACTATGCGGAGCCCGGTTTCATCCTGATCGACAAGGTCAACCAGATGAACAACAACTGGTTCTGCGAAGAGATCCGCGCCACCAATCCCTGTGGTGAACAGCCCCTGCCCCCCTACGGTGCCTGTCTGCTGGGCTCGGTCAATCTGACCCGGTTTGTGCGCGACCCCTTTACCGAGCGGGCTGCCTTCGACTGGCAGGCGTTTCGCAAGGTGGTGGCCATCTTCACCCGCATGCTGGACAACGTGGTGGAGATCAACCAGCTGCCTTTACCCAGGCAGCGCGAGGAGATCACAGCCAAGCGTCGTCACGGCATGGGCTTCCTCGGCCTCGGCTCGACCCTCACCATGCTGCAGATAAAATACGGCTCTGCTGCTTCCGTCGCCTTCACCGAGCAGGTATCTCAGGAGCTGGCCATGACCGGCTGGCAGGAGTCCCTGCGTCTGGCCAGGGAGAAGGGCTCGGCTCCCATCATGGAGCAGGAGTTCGAGGTGACCGGCAAGATGCTGCGACTGCGCCCCGAGATGGCGGCCGATGGCATCAAGCTGGGTGACAAGGTGAAGGGCAAGGTGCTGCATGCGCGCTACAGCCGCTACATGCAGCAGGTGGCCGAGGTGGATCCCGCCCTGGTGGCCGAACTGGCCGAGGTGGGTGGTCGCTTCACCCACCACAGCAGCATAGCGCCGACCGGCACCATCTCCCTGTCGTTGGCCAACAACGCCAGCAACGGTATCGAGCCGAGCTTTGCCCATCACTACAGCCGCAACGTCATCAAGCCGGGCAAGAAGAGCAAGGAGAGCGTGGATGTCTACTCGTTCGAGCTGCTCGCCTACCGTGAGCTGGTGAACGCCGGCGCTATGCCTTACTCGGAGGACGAAGCAAGCCGCCTGCCTGACTACTTCATCACGGCCGACGACATCAGTCCGGCCCAGCACGTGGACATTCAGGCCGCGGCCCAGCGCTGGATTGATTCCTCCATCTCCAAGACGGCCAACGTGCCGACCGATTTCCCGTTCGAGCAGTTCAAGGACATCTACATGTATGCCTCGGACTCGGGGCTCAAGGGCTGCACCACCTTCCGCTTCAACCCTGAGGCCTTCCAGGGCGTGCTGGTGAAGGAGAAGGATCTGGAGAACACTCAGTACGAGTTCACCCTGGAGGATGGCTCCGTCATCTCCGTCAAGGGTAACGAAGAGATCGAATACGATGGCGAGCTGCATACCGCCGCCAACCTTTATGACGCCTTGAAAGAAGGCTATTACGGTAAATTCTGAGAACAGATTATGGTCAAGAAGATCGACAAGAAAATCGTCGCCTACAAGGTGAAAACCCGGGATGAGCCGCAGGAAGATCTGGCCCCGCAGGATGACGTGGTGCACATGCACGAAACCGTGCTGCGCCCGGAGCGGCTGATGGGCACCACCTACAAGCTGAAGACGCCGGAGCATGTCTCCGAGCACTCGCTGTTCATCACCATCAACGACATCATTCTCAACGAGGGCACGGTTCACGAGACCCGCCGCCCGTTCGAGATCTTCATCAACTCCAAGAGTCTGGAACACTACCAGTGGATAGTGGCACTGACCCGCATCATCTCAGCCGTGTTCCGCAAGGGGGGGGATGTCACCTTCCTGGTGGAGGAGCTGAGATCCGTGTTCGATCCCAAGGGCGGCTATTGGAACAAGGGCAAGTATGTTCCCTCCCTTATCGCCGAAATTGGCAACGTGATCGAGACCCATCTCACCGAGATCGGCATGATCAAGCTGCCGGGGCTGGATGAGCATCAGCAGGCGTTTCTGGCGGAGAAACAGGCCGAACTGCAGGTCCGGCAGCAGGCGGAAGAACAGCAGGCCGGCCGTAGTTTCCCGGCCAGTGCGGCACTCTGCTACAAGTGCAATACCAAGGCGCTGGTGCAAAAGGATGGCTGCATGACCTGCCTCAACTGCGGTGACTCCAAGTGTGGCTGACAAGCCACCGAGCATTTGAACAAGACTGGCCACAGAGCCGGTCTTTTTTATTGCTGCTTTTCTGTTCGAACGAGCCTGCGGCTCAAGCGATTTGTTGCGTGATGGTAAAATCGAGCGTAGCGTTGGGGGTAATAAAACTGTCACGCTCGTGTGGTTTCAATGACATCTGAGATTCACACACGTGGCACCTTCAGTGCCAAGGAGGATGCTTATGGACAATACGGACCGAAAGCTGTTTATCCTGGATACCAACGTTCTGCTTCACGAACCCCTCGCCATCTACTCCTTCAAAGAGCACGACGTGCTCATCCCCATGACGGTGCTGGAAGAGCTCGACAACATCAAGGATCGCCACAAGGATGTCAGCCGCGACGCGCGGGTGGCCATTCGTGCGCTGGAAGACGTGTTCCGCGATGCAACGCCGGAGCAGATCACCCAGGGCGTACCGCTGGCGGGTGAGGCGAGCGGCAATATCTGTATCTTCAGTGACCACCATCTGCCCCAGGATGCCGAGGTGTTCACCGACAAGGAGGCGGACAACCGCATCATCAACGCGGCCCTCTATCTGCAAAAGCATGAGATGAAACGCCAGGTGGTGCTGGTCACCAAGGACATCAACATGCGCCTCAAGGCCAAAGGGGCCGGGTTGGCGCACGTCGAAGATTATCGCAGCGACCAGCTGATCGACGATATCCGTCTGCTGGCCAAAGGCTTCCAGGTGGTGCCCGGCAGCTTCTGGGAGCGGGTCGGCGAGTGTGACAGCGAAACCCATGGCCGCGATACCGTCCATGTGATCGACTCGAACTTGCTGGAGGGGGTGCACGTCAACCAGTACCTGCTCGACGAGGAGAACTTCTTCGCCGCCAGGGTATTGAGCAACGATGGCCACAAGATCCGCATCAAGGATCTGGGCCGCGAGCGGTTGATGTCGCGCAAGGCCTGGGGTGTCCATCCCAAGAACGTCTATCAGGGCATGGCGCTGGATGCCCTGCTCGATCCGCACATCGATCTGGTGATCCTGACCGGCCCGGCCGGCTGCGGCAAGACCTTGCTGGCCATGGCCGCGGCACTGGAGTTGGTGATTGAGAAGGGGATTTACGAGAAGGTGATCGTCACCCGCAATACCCCGGAAATCGCCGAGAGCATAGGCTTCCTGCCCGGCACCGAAGAAGAGAAGATGATGCCCTGGCTGGCGGCGGTGACAGATACCCTGGAGGTGCTGCACAAGCAGGACGAGAACATGAGCGGCTCGCTGAGTTACATCATGGAGAAGGCCAACATCCAGTTCAAATCGGTCAACTTCATGCGCGGGCGCAGCATCCAGAACACCTTCGTGCTGCTGGACGAGTGCCAGAACCTGACCGCGTCCCAGATCAAGACCATCATCACCCGTTGCGGTGAGGGCACCAAGATAGTCTGCTCCGGCAACCTGGCCCAGATCGACTCCAACTACCTGAGCCCTGTGACCTCGGGTCTGACCTACATAGTCGAGCGTTTCAAGGATTTCGACGGCAGTGCCAACATCTTCCTGAACGGGGTGGTGCGCAGCAAGCTCGCCTCCTTCGCCGAGGAAAATCTCTGATTTAACTGACTGTCTTCATATGAAAAAGGGGAAGCCAAGTGGCTTCCCCTTTTTTGATCCCGTCGCTGGTCATGACCCTTGCGTGTGCCCAAGGTAGCGCAGCAGGCCGGGGTGATCGCTGTTTTGCAGTATGTCGGGTTTGCCCTGCAGGGCAATGCGCCCCTCATCGACGAACAACACCTGGTCGGCGATGAGCTGGGCATCCTCCGGGTTGTGAGAGACCATCAGCACTGTGATGGCCTGCTCGCAGGCGAGGCGGGCCACCTCTGCCAGCATCTCCCGACGCAGGGCGGGATCGAGCGCCGAGAAAGGCTCATCCAGCAGCAGCAATGGCTTGCCACGCACCAGGGCACGCGCCAGCCCGACCCGTTGTTGCTGGCCGCCGGAGAGCTGCTCAGGCAGTCGCGCCAGCATGTCGCCAAGGCCGACCCGCTCTGCGGCCTGTTTCACCTGTGCCCGCTGAGCCGGGCTCAGACGCAGGCCCGGATGCAGACCGATGGCGATGTTGTCGAACACCGACAGGTGCAGGAACAGGTTGTGATCCTGAAACAGGGTGGTGACCGGCCGCTCGGCAGGCCCCAGCGGCAGCAGATCTTCCCCATCGAAGCTGAGGGTGCCGGACTCTACCGGCACGAAACCGGCGATCATGCCGAGCAGGGTGGACTTGCCAGCTCCGCTTGGCCCTATCAGCGCTGTGATCTCTCCCTTGGGCAGGGTCGCGCTGAAGCTGACTCGCCAATCGGGGTAGCTGGTGACCAGCCCATCAATGTTCAGCATTTTTTCCTCCAAGCCCGCGTTCTACCAGCCAGAACAGGGAAAAACAGAGAATGAGCAGCAGCAGGGCGGTGGCCGCTGCCTCGGTCAGCCGGTAGCTGCCGAGCTGCTGATAGAGCAGCCAGGGCAGGGTGGTGAGCTCCTGGCTGCCAAACATGGCGATGGCACCGAGATCCCCGAGCGAGAGGATCATGGAGAGCGCCATCGCCAGTGCCAGCGGGCGGCGCAGCAGGGGCCACTCCACCAGCCGCAGGCGATGCAGCCCGCGCACCCCCAGGCTGTCGGCCAGCCTATCGTATTGGCGCACCACCAGTTGCATGGGAGCTGAGAGGGTGCGCAGTACATAGGGCAATGCCATCAGGGCGTTGACCAGTACCACCAGCCAGGGCCCCAGTGCGAACACATCGGTAAAGGGCATGAACATGATGAAGAGGCCTGTGCTGAGCACGACCGCCGGTATCATCAGGATCATGGAGCCGCTGGCCTCCCACATGGCGGCGGCCCGCCGCTGGCGGGTGCGCACCTTGAGATGACGGCTGGTGAGCAGCAGACCGCTGCCGAGCAGGGTGGCAAGGGTACCCGCCGCCAGCGCGATCAGCAGCGACTGGCCGCTGGCCTGCCACAGCTGCGGCGAGGCCAGCGCCGTCAGCAGGCCGGGATTGAAACCGGCCACCAAGATCGCCAGCTGCGGGGGCAGGAAGACGGCGAGCCCGGTGCAGAGCGCCACTGTATCTACCAGGCCTGTCCCCGGCTGATGGCGATCCGGTCGCAGACAGGGGCGATGGCTGCTGATCCGGCTGGCCGGCGTGGTCTGCAGCTTGTGTTGCAACAGGAGCAGGGTGGCGGTCAGGATCAGCTGTACCAGCGCCAGGCCGCCGGCGGTGGCGAGGTCGAAGTCAAAGCGTAGCGCCTGGTAGACGGCCACCTCCAGCGTGGTGGACCTGGGGCCACCTCCCAGCGCCAGAACAGTGGTGAAGCTGGTGAAGCAGAGCATGAAGATGAGGCTGGCAAGCCCCGGCAAGATACCGCGAATGAGCGGCCACTCCAGCAGCCGGAAGATGTGGGAAGAGCGCATGCCCAGCTGACTGGCGAGACGCCAGCTCGATTCCGGTATGCTCTCTATGCTCTGCAGCATGAGGCGCGCCGCCAGCGGCATGTTGAAGAAAACGTGGGCCAGCAGTATGCCGAACAGGCCGTACAGGTAGTTGCCGGGATCCAGCCCCAAGCCGCGCAGCAACTGCGACAGCCAGCCCTGTTTGCCGTGCACCGCCACTATGCCGAAGATGGCGATGATGACCGGCAGCACCAGCGAGAGGCCAAACAGCTTGAGCAGCAGGCGTCGACCGATGAAGCGGCGCCGCGCCAGCGCTCTTGCCACCGGAATGGCGAGCCCCAGGCTCAGCAGGGTGGAGAGCAGCGCCTGCCCCAGGCTGAAGCCCAGCACATGGCGCAGGTAAGGGTCCGCCAGCAGGGTGCGGGGGGCCAGCGAACCGGCCTGCCACAGCAGGGCGACGAGCGGCCCCAGGGATAACAGCAGGATCAACAGGGTGGCTGCGCTACCCGGCAGCCACCAGAGGGGACGAATCTTGGTGCTCACTGGGTGACGGCTTGCAGCCACTCGCGGATCCAGTTCTTGCGATTGGCGGCCACCTCATCGCTGGTGAAACTCAGCGGCTTGCTGACTGTGATCATCTGCTCGAAGCCCTTGGGCAGCAGCGCATCTGTTACCGGATACATCCAGTTGCCGGCAGGGATCTCCTGCTGGAAGGCGGGGCTTATCATGAACTGCAGAAACTGGTCGGCCAGCTTGCCCTGTTTGGCGCTTTTCAGCTTGGCAGCCACTTCCACCTGACGGTAGTGACCTTCCTCGAAGGCGGCGGCCTGATACTGGGGCTTGTTCTCGGCGATCAGGTGATAGGCGGGGGAGCTGGTGTAGGAGAGCACCATGTCCGCTTCCCCATCGAGGAACATGCCATAGGCTTCGGACCAGCCCTTGGTGACAGTGACCGTCTTCTTGGCAAGCTCTGCCCAGGCTGCCGGCGCCTCATCCCCGTAGACCGACTTCATCCACAGCATCAGCCCCTGACCCGGCGTAGAGGTGCGCGGATCCTGATAGATCACCTTGAGATCCGGGCGTTCTACCAGCTCTTTCAGGCTCTTGGGGGGCGCTTTGAGTTTGTCCTTGTTGTAGACGAAGGCGAAGTAGCCGTAGTCATAGGGGACGAAGGTGTCATCCTGCCAGCCGCCCGGCACCTTGATGCCATCCAGTCTGGTGGTGTGCGGGGCGAACAGGCCGCTCTGCTTGGCTTCGCTGATCAGCGCATCATCCAGCCCCAGCACCAGATCGGCCTTGCTGTGCTTGCCTTCCAGCCGCAGCCGGTTGAGGATGGCGACGCCATCTTCCAGCGCCACAAGGTTGAGGTTGCAACCGCACTCTTTCTCGAACGCCTGCTTGATCTTGGGACCGGGTCCCCACTCGGCGGTGAAGGAGCTGTAGGTATAGACGGTGAGGGTGTCGGCCGCGAAGGCCTGGGTACTGAGCAGGCTGGTGGCAACCAGCAGCAGGGTTTTCATCAAGTGGCACTCCCTGTTAATGATGAGGTGCCAGCGGATGAGGGCGCAAAAAATGAGCGCCATGCCTCAAATTCCTCCGCCAGCATTATCTGGATCAGGTACACGGGTATAATCTCAGCGGTAAACCGCACCCCGTTTGAGAAACGAACCGCATTGTATTAACGTTCTTGGGGGGAGGCCAGCACAATTGTTCCTGCGGGCCACCGAGATGGCGTCAGCACAACAGAGGATGTTCGCGTGATCACCAGTACCAAGGAAAGACGCGCCTTCCAGCGCATGATAATCAACGCCCCCGTCACCGTCGTCCAGCAACAGCAGGTGCTGGAGGGGATCTGTCGGGATCTCAGCGCCAATGGCATGGGGATCGCCGTCGCCGAGCATCGGCTCGATGTGAGTCAGCCCATCCGGGTGAGCCTGGCCACCAACAACAACCTGCTGCCGCCGTTCGAGGCCCAGGCCCGCATCATTCGGGTGCTGGAAGAGGAAGAGGGCCTGCTGCTGGCCATCGAGTTTCAATCCCAGGCCTGACCGGCCCGTCATGCTCTTCGTCATGCATCGACCAGCCCCGTGCTGGTCGATTTCATTCTGGCGTATTTCCCCTTGTTTTCATGACGGCCCCAACGGGCGGTATTATTTGTCCGCGCGAACCGGCTGAACGCTCAACTGCTTGCTATCAACCAGCGTCTGGCTGGTCGATGCGATCCTGCCCATGGCAAACTGACCCGGGCCGGTCGGCTCCATCAGCAGGTAGGTTTCGCCCTCCCAGCTCAGAGTCGCCTCACCCGGCTTGGCCGGCAGTGCCACCCCCAGCAGGGCATGCCCCGGCACGAACACCATGGCCTGTTTCAGCTCGGGAAAGAGCTGGGCCAGCATGGCCGCCATCAGGGTCACCTTGCTGTCGCAATCCCCCCGGTTCTGCTCCAGCACCTGACGCGGGCTGAGGAAGCCCTTGCCTGAGCGCCCCGACTGGCTGTCGAGCAGCTGATAGGGGATGGCTTGGATGAAGCCGAGCATATGGGCCGCCGTCTTCTGACGGGCCTCCGTCTCTGTGGTGCCCGTCTGTTTGAGTTGATCGGCCAGCGGGGCCAGCTCGGTCCGGCTCTCCAGCGCAATGCGCACATGATCCTGCTTGATGGCAGGCACGCCATCGGGCGGGGTGAAGGGCTGGAAGTAGTGCTGCTTGAGCCACTCGGATTCCAGTTTGTCCCGTTGCTGGGTGAGCCAGCCCATGGCCTTGTTGACCTGGTCGGGCTGGCGTCCCTTGATCTTGAGCTCCATGTCGGGACGGGAGAGGGCGATCTGCACGGCGGGGAATTCGGTGGCGGCCTGTTGCAACAGGCTCTGCAACACCTCCTCCTGCATTCGCGCGGGTCTATAGGCGATAAGCGGCGGCAACTTGCCCGGCTCCAGCCGGTAGGTGAGCTGCTGCGCCTTGCCATCCTTGTCCTGCCAGCCGACGTTGAGCTGACCGCCGTGGCTGTTGAAATAGGTCTGCCCGGCGCTGGCCGGAAGCGTGAACCACAGGCAGCAGAGCAGGAGGATGCCGCTCGTTCTCTTCATCAAGGTTTTCTCTCTGTGGCGCCGTGATGGCCAGCCATGCATGGTGGGTGGCGTGGCCGGACAATAAAACAGGGAGCCAAGGCTCCCTGTTGATTCTACTCGTTTTATTGCCGCTGGCGTGTCAAATCCAGCTCGGTTCTCTTGCACAGTCTCGAAGGTGCCAAGGGCGGCCTTGAGCTTGGGAGGAGCCCGCTCAGATCCAGCTCGGTTGCTTGGCTTCGAAGGCGCTGATGGCCGCTTCGTGCTGCAGGGTCAGGCCGATGGCGTCCAGCCCGTTGAGCAGGCAGTAGCGGCGAAACTCGTCGATCTCGAACCCGAAGCTGAGCTCACCGGCACGCACCTGGTTCGCCTCCAGATCCACCTCGATCTGCAGGCCTGGGTGGGCGGCAACCAGCTGGAACAGCGCCTCCACCTCTTCCTCTTTCAGGCGCACCGGCACCAGACCGTTGTTGATGGCGTTGCCATAGAAGATGTCGGCGAAGCTCGGGGCGAGAATGGTCTTGAAGCCGTAATCCGCCAGCGCCCAGGGGGCGTGCTCGCGGCTCGAGCCGCAGCCGAAGTTTTCCCGGGCCAGCAGGATGCTGGCACCGGCATAGCGCGGCTGGTTCAGCACAAACTCGGGGTTGGGCTGCTGGCCGGCATCGTCCAGGAAGCGCCAATCGTGGAACAGGTGCTTGCCAAAGCCGATGCGGTTCACCTTCTGCAAAAACTGCTTGGGAATGATGGCATCGGTGTCGACGTTGGCGCTGTCGAGGGGGACGACGATCCCTTTATGCTGTTTGAATCCTGTCATCGCTATCTCCTCTTACAGTGCGCGAATGTCGGCGAAGCGGCCGGTGATGGCGGCGGCGGCGGCCATGGCCGGGCTCACCAGATGGGTGCGGCCGGCACGGCCCTGGCGCCCTTCGAAGTTGCGGTTGCTGGTGGAGGCGCAGCGCTCCCCCGGTTGCAGCCGGTCGTTGTTCATGGCCAGACACATGGAGCAACCCGGCAGACGCCACTCGAAGCCCGCCTCGAGGAAGATCTTGTCCAGTCCCTCGGCCTCGGCCTGGGCCTTGACCTGCTCTGAGCCCGGCACTACCAGCGCCTGTACCCCGGTGGCCACTTTCCGACCACGGGCGATGGCGGCGGCGGCGCGCAAGTCCTCGATGCGGCTGTTGGTGCAGGAACCGATGAACACCTTGTCGATGGCGACATCGGTGAGCTTCTGGCCCGGCTGCAAGTCCATGTAGGCCAGCGCCTTGCGGGCGGACTGCTGCTCCATCGGATCGGCGAAGGATTCCGGTGCAGGTATGGGTTCATTGACGGCGATCACCTGCCCAGGGTTGGTGCCCCAGGTCACCTGCGGCGCTATGTCGGCGGCGTCGAGCACCACTTCGGCATCGAAGCGGGCGCCTTCGTCGCTCTTGAGGCTCTGCCAGTAGGCGATGGCCTGTTCCAGTGACTCGCCCTTGGGGGCGAACTCCTTGCCACGGATATAGTCGATGGTGATCTGGTCGGGGGCTATCATGCCCGCCTTGGCACCCAGCTCTATGGCCATGTTGCACACCGTCATGCGCCCTTCCATGGAGAGGCCCGCAATGGCCTCGCCAGCGAACTCCACCACGTAACCGGTACCACCGGCGTGGCCGACCTTGCCTATGATGGCCAGCACCACGTCCTTGGCGCTGATGCCCTCCGCCAGCTTTCCGTTGACGCTGATGCGCATTGTCTTGGCGCGGCCCTGTTTCAGGGTCTGGGTCGCCATCACGTGTTCCACTTCGGAGGTGCCGATTCCGAAGGCCAGCGAGCCGAAGGCGCCGTGGGTGGCGGTGTGGGAGTCGCCGCAGACTATGGTGGTGCCGGGCAGTGTGATGCCGAGCTCGGGGCCCATCACGTGGACTATGCCTTGGTATTTGTGGTTCAGATCGTAGAGCCGGACGCCGAATTCTTTGCAGTTGTCGGCGAGCGTCTCCATCTGGATGCGGGCCATCTCGCCGGAGGCGGCTATGTCCTTGGTGGTGGTGGAGACGTTGTGATCCATGGTGGCCCAGGTCAGATCCGGGCGACGCAGCGGGCGCTTCATGGCGCGCAGGCCGTCGAATGCCTGCGGGCTGGTCACTTCGTGCACCAGGTGACGATCGATGTAGATGAGCGGCGTTTCGCCTGCCACTTCACGCACCACATGGGCGTCGAATACTTTCTGATAGAGGGTCTTGGCCATTGCTTCTCTCTTCCTTGTTATCTGTTGTGCGGCTCAGATCCGGGCGGCGATCTGGCTGCCCATCTCGGACGTGCTCTGCACCGGATGCTGTGCACTCGCCTGATGCAGGTCGGCGGTGAAGTAACCCTCTGCCAGGGTCTGGGCCACGGCCTGCTCTATGGCCTGGGCGGCGGCTTCCTGTCCCAGGCTGTAGCGCAGCATCAGGGCGGCGGAGAGGATCTGGGCTATGGGGTTGGCAATGCCCTTGCCTGCGATGTCCGGCGCCGAGCCACCGGCCGGCTCGAACAGGCCGAAGCCCGCTTCGTTCAGGCTGGCGGAGGGGAGCAGCCCCATGGAGCCGGTGATCATGGCGCACTCGTCGGAGAGGATGTCGCCGAACAGGTTGGAGCAGAGCAGCACGTCGAACTGGGACGGATCCTTGATGAGCTGCATGGTGGCGTTGTCTATGTACATGTGGTTGAGGGCCACGTCCGGGTAGGACTTGGCGACTTGCGTCACCACCTCGCGCCACAGGATGGAGGAGGCGAGCACGTTGGCCTTGTCGATGGAGGTGACTTTGCTACGGCGCACCCGGGCCGATTCGAATGCAATCTTGGCGATGCGCTCTATCTCGAAGCGGTGATAGACCTCGGTATCGAACGCCTTCTCGTTGGCGCCCTCGCCCTCACGCCCCTTGGGCTGGCCGAAGTAGATGCCACCGGTCAGCTCGCGCACGCAGGCGATGTCAAAGCCGCGATCCGAGATGTCGGCGCGCAGCGGGGAGAATTGCTCCAGACCTGTGTAGATGCGGGCCGGACGCAGGTTGCAGAACAGCTTGAAGTGGGCACGCAGGGGCAGCAGGGCGCCGCGTTCCGGCTGATCGTTCGGTGGCAGGTGCTCCCACTTGGGGCCGCCCACCGAGCCGAACAGCACGGCATCGGCCGCCTCACAACCTGCAATGGTGCTCTGGGGTAGCGGGGTGCCGTGGTTGTCGATGGCGATGCCGCCCACGTCATGGTGCTCGTAGTCGAGGGCGAAGCCGAATTTGGCCTGCACCTTTTCCAGCACCTTGACGGCCTCGGCCATCACTTCCGGGCCAATGCCGTCACCCGGCAATACTGCGATCCGATAACTGCTCATACTCACACGCTCTCCGTATTGATCTTGTCTGTTTTTGCGACGTTGCGTTCCATCTGTTCGGCCACCTGATCGGCGCGCCAGATGCTGTTGATCACGTGGATCAACGCCTGGGCGGAAGACTCTATGATGTCGGTGGCCAGGCCCATGCCATGGAATTTGCGGCCCTTGTACTGTGCGACTATGTCGACCTGGCCGAGGGCGTTCTTGCCTTCCCCCTTGCCCTTGAGTTCATACTTGTCGATGCTGATTTCGTAGCCGGTGATGCGGTTGATGCACTGGTAGACCGCATCCACAGGGCCGTTGCCGGTGGCGGCTTCGCTGACGATCTCCTGGCCCACCTTCAATTTCACCGAGGCGGTGGCCATCACCGAGCTGCCGCTCTGCACGCCGAGGTACTCCAGCTTGAAGTGCTCCGGCTCTTCGTGGATCTGGCTGAAGAAGGCGAGCGCCTCCAGATCGTAATCGAACACCTGCCCCTTCTTGTCGGCCAGGGTGAGGAACTTGCCGTAGAGATCGTCGAGGTCGTAACTGCTCTCGGCGTAGCCCATGGACTCCATCCGGTGCTTGATGACATGGCGGCCGGAGCGGGAAGTCATGTTGAGGTTGTTCTGGGTGAGGCCGATGCTCTCCGGGGTGATGATTTCATAGGTGTTTTTCGCCTTGAGCACGCCATCCTGATGGATGCCGGAGCTGTGGGAGAAGGCGTTGGCCCCGACGATGGCCTTGTTGGGTTGCACCGGCATGTTGCAGAGCTGGCTGACCAGGGCGCTGGTGCGATGAATTTCGCTGTGGCGAATGTTGGTGTGCACCCCGAGCAGGTCGGCGCGGGTTTTCAGGATCATCGCCACCTCTTCCAGCGAGCAGTTGCCGGCCCGCTCGCCGATGCCGTTGATGGTGCACTCGATCTGGCGGGCCCCCATCTGCACGGCGCCGATGGAGTTGGCTACCGAGAGGCCGAGATCGTCGTGACAATGCACCGAGATGATGGCCTGATCTATGTTCGGCACCCGGTTGAACAGGGTCTGGATGATGCCGGAGAACTCGGTCGGCACCGTGTAGCCCACGGTATCCGGGATATTGATGGTGCGGGCGCCCGCCTTGATGGCGGCCTCAACCATGCGGCACAGGTTGTCTATCGGGGTGCGCCCCGCATCCTCGCAGGAGAACTCCACATCGTCTGTGTAGCGGCGGGCATGCTTGATGGCGCTGATGCCCATCTCCAGCACATCCTCGAAGCTCTTCTTGAGCTTGCTCTCGACGTGGATGGAGGAGGTGGAGATGAAGGTGTGGATGCGAAAGGCCTCTGCGACCCGCAGGGCTTCGCCGGCGGCGTCGATATCCTTGGGCAGGGCGCGGGCCAGGGCGCAGACCCGGCTGTTCTTGATGTGGCGGGCTATGGTCTGCACCGATTGAAAATCACCGGGGGAGGAGACCGGGAATCCCACCTCCATGATGTCGACACCGAGCCGCTCCAGCGCCTGGGCTATCTGCAGCTTCTCCTTGACTGTCAAACTGGCCGCCAGGGCCTGCTCACCATCACGCAAGGTGGTGTCGAATATGATGACCCTATCTGACATGTGACTTCCCTCTTCCTAAGTTCGGTGACGTGCATCCTGCGGCGGCATAAAAAAACCCGTGCAGGGTGCACGGGTTTTTGTAAATTCCGGCTATGCCTGAGCCCGGCTACAAGGATCCCGCGCGACTGGTCGCGATTAGGGAGAGTAGTAGTAGCGGAGCGGCAATAGGCATGATGACTCAATCCTTCCAGTCGATAACGCTTTTACCAATATCGAGATTTTTATGCTGTGTCAACCCGAACTCACAGGTTCAATCCGCTGGTTTATTTAATCGGATTGTAAAGGAGTGCAAATTTACTTGTCCCATATTCGGCCCTTGCCCGATTATCTGGTCATTCCTGCTGTACTCGATCACCTGCGCAATCAGATCGACTTATCAGTTTTTGCTGAATTATCTGAGGTATTCAATGGAAAAACGTAGACCTGGTCGTCCGGTCGGGCGTTCTGACATTCGTGACAAGTTGCTTTCCGCTGCTCGTGAGCGTTTTCTCAATACGCCCTACAGCAAGGTCACTACCCGCGAGATCGCCGAGCTGGCTGGCTCCAATCTGGCGATGATCCATTACTACTTCGGCAGTAAAGAGGGCCTCTACAAGGCGGTGCTGGGCGATGTCGCCGAGCCGCTGGACCAGGCCTGGCATGATGAGACCGGCAATCGCAGCCTCAATGATCTGCTCAACACCTACTATCAGGTGATGGCTCCCAACAGCGAACTGACCTCCGCCATCTCCAGCGCATTATCGACCGAGAAGAGCCCGGGTCGGGATTTTGTGCTGAATCGTCTGCTGGAGCGCCAACTGCCCCAGTTCGATGCCTTGCTGGAGTCCATGAAGAACAACGGTGAACTGGGTGACAACCTGGATCCCGAGATGCTGAAGATCTCCTTCCTCAGCATGATGTGGCAACCATTCGTGATGAAGGATCTCTACGAGCAGGTGTTTGGCCTGACAGTGGATGAGCACTTCATGGCCCGTCTGGCGGATCACAACTGCCGGCTGATGGAGAGTGGCCTGCGCGGCACCCTGAACTGATCATTTGCCGCGCTTGTCGTAAAAAAAGGGCCATTCGGCCCTTTTTTTCATCAATCTGTTATCTGACCGTCAACCAAGTGTCACCTCGCCGCCCTAGTCTGCACTGAGACTTCAGGGAAGGAGGGGTTATGAACAAGATCCAGCAATGGGACCTGCAGGTGTGCCGCATCTGCCTGCTCCACGCCTACAACCGGCCGCAGGCCAGGATCAGCCGACTCATCTCCCGTACCGGTGACGGCCCGCTCTACGCCGTGCTGGCTGCCCTGCTCTGGTGGCAGGGGGAGGCGGAGCGTGAGCTGGTGGGGGTGGCCCTGCTTGCCTTTGCCATCGAACTGCCGCTCTATCTGCTGCTCAAGAACGCGCTGAAACGCCAGCGTCCGGCAGGCCTGCCGGTCTTCATCACCCCTTCCGATCGTTATAGCTTGCCCTCCGGCCATACCGCAGCCGCCTTCCTGATGGCAACCGTGCTGGCCGCCAGCTTCCCGCTCTGGGCGCCCCTGCTGTTTGCCTGGGCCGCACTGGTGGGGGCGTCACGCCTGCTGCTCGGGGTGCACTACCTGAGCGATCTGGTGGCCGGGGCCCTGCTCGGCGGTGGCTGTGCCCTGCTGGCGCTCAGCTGGAGTCAGGGATGAGGATACTGTTCGGGGTACAAGGCACAGGCAACGGTCACATCAGCCGCAGTCGCACCCTGGCGCGGGCGCTGCGCGCCCGTGGGCTTGAGGTCGATTACCTGTTCAGCGGTCGCCCCGCCGACGGCTATTTCGAGATGGCCGAGTTCGGCGATTATCGCACCTTTGCCGGCATCACCTTCGTCAGCCACGAGGGTGCCATCTCGGGCTGGCGTACCCTCAAGGGGCTCTCGCCCCTGCGCTTCTGGCGGGACATGCGGGCCTTGGATTGTCGCGATTACGATCTGGTGATCAGCGATTTTGAGCCACTCAGTGCCCATGCCGCCCGTCGCTGGGGCAAGCCCAGCCTCACCATCAGCCATCAGGCCAGCTTCGACTGGCCGATCCCGCGCTGGGGCGAGAGTGGCTTCAATCGCCAGCTGATGCGCCACTTCGCCCCGGTCCGCCAGTCCCTCGGACTGCACTGGTTTCACTTCGGCCAGCCGCTGCTGCCGCCCATCATAGATCCCATAGCCCAGGCCCCCGACAATCAGCAGATCCTGGTCTATCTGCCGTTTGAGCAGACCGAAGCCATCGCAGCCCTGTTGTCGCGCTTCAATCAGCAGCGCTTCGTCTGCTTTCACCCGGCCATTCGCAGTGCCAGCCAGTGGCGCAACATAGCGTTCGAGCCGCAGGCGCGGGAAAGCTTCAAGCAGGTGCTGGCCGGCTGTCGCGGCGTCATCACCAACGGTGGTTTCGAACTGGCCTCGGAGGCGCTGACGCTCGGCAAGAAGCTGCTGGTCAAGCCGCTGGGGGGACAGTTCGAGCAGCTGACAAACGCCAAGACGCTGGAGTTGATGGGGCTGGCCCGGCTGATGGATGCGCTCGATGCCAATGCGGTGCGGGCCTGGCTGGATGCCTCGGCCCCGGGCCAGATCCTCTATCCCGATGTGGCGGGTGAACTGGCGGGCTGGCTGGCGGACGGGGCAAAGGAGAGCGTGGCGGATCTCTCGCGCCGGCTGTGGGCTCGCACCCTGTTTCCGGAAGAGGTGTGTGATCGCTTGAGCGAGCTGGAAGGAGGATGCCCGTTGAGCAGCAGTTGGTTATCGCAAGTGAGCGCCTTTGACTAGACTGAAAGCGATCCCACCAAGGAGAGGACGGACACCATGCGCTTTACCAATGAAAACGGCGACACCATGACCCTGGCAGACAATCTCACCCTGCATGAATTGCTGGACATGGGGGTCAGCATCTCTGTCTGCGAAGAGACGGACCCGGATCAACAGATCTGGCTGGCAGAGCCGGAAGACGAACAGTAAGTCTGTGCTCTGCTCGACGGCCCATCCCAAGGGGTGGGCTATTTTTTTCCAGATTGCTTCGTTGTGACAGCATGATCCGCTAGCCAGTCCCCCATCTTCCCAGCATTGTTCCCACCCGTTTCACCAAGTCACTGAATGTTAATAGCTGTTTGAAATTTATGACTGTTATGGTCAGACAAAGCCGTGGACAAGCGTTCACAAGCGGGTTAAGTTGGTTTTTCACCCGCTTTGCGGGTGAATGATGGAAAAAACCTATTTTTCTACTATCGACGGCACCGAACTCGCCTGGCCCGTATTCAGACAACAACAAAACACGGACCGGCGCTGCCGGGAAGCTGCGGACTGTCGATAGCTTTCGCTTAACGGAGCAAAGCCTGGAGGGCTTTATCATGGAGATGTTATCAGGCGCCCAGATGGTGGTTAGAGCGCTGGAAGATCAGGGAGTTGAGCACGTTTTCGGCTACCCTGGTGGCTCAGTGCTCGACATCTATGACGCTCTCTTTGAAAACGGCAAGATGGAGCATGTCCTGGTGCGGCACGAGCAAGCCGCGGTGCACATGGCGGACGGTTACGCCCGCTCCACCGGCAAGGTGGGCACAGTGCTGGTGACCTCGGGTCCCGGCGCCACCAACTGCATCACGGGGATCGCGACCGCCTACATGGACTCCATCCCCCTGGTGATCCTGTCCGGCCAGGTGCCGACCAGCATGATCGGGGAAGATGCGTTCCAGGAGACCGACATGATCGGCATCTCCCGTCCTGTGGTGAAGCACAGCTTCCTGTGCAAGAAGGCGAGCGAGATCCCCGAGGCCATCAAGAAGGCCTACTACATAGCCGCCAGTGGCCGCCCGGGGCCCGTGGTGGTGGATCTGCCCAAAGACGTGCAGAACCCGAAAGAGAAATTTCCCTACCAGTATCCCGAGACCGTCTCACTGCGCTCCTACAATCCGACCAAGGCCGGACACAAGGGCCAGATCAAGCGGGCCGCCAAGTTGCTGGTGGAGGCACAGCGCCCCGTCATGTACGTGGGCGGCGGCGCCATCAATGCCAATGCGGATCATCTGGTGACCAAGCTGGCGGAGCTCTTGAACCTGCCGGTGACCACTACCTTGATGGGGCTGGGGGCCTTCTCCGGCACTCATCCGCAATTCATCGGCATGCTGGGGATGCACGGCACCTTCGAAGCGAACAAGACAATGCACAACGCGGATCTCATCTTCGCCGTGGGTGCCCGCTTCGATGACCGCGTGACCAACAACGTGGCCAAGTTCTGTCCCAACGCCACCATAGTTCACATCGACATAGACCCCACCTCCATCTCCAAGACGGTGCAGGCCCATGTGCCCATCGTCGGCTCGGTGGAAACCGTGCTGGAGCAGATGCTGGAAGTGATCCGCGAGTGCGGCTTCGACAACGACAAGCAGGCGCTGGCGGACTGGTGGAGCCAGATCGCCCAGTGGCGCTCCCGCAACTGTCTGGCGTATGAAACCCATCCCACCCTGATCAAGCCGCAGCAGGTCATTGAGGCGCTTTACAAGGTGACCAAGGGGGAGGCCTTCGTCGCCTCCGACGTGGGTCAGCACCAGATGTTTGCCGCGCTCTACTATCCGTTCGCCAAGCCGCGCCAGTGGATCAACTCCGGTGGCCTCGGCACCATGGGCTTCGGCATTCCGGCCGCCATGGGCGCCCAGTTTGCCAACCCGGATGCCGTGGTCTGCTGCGTCACCGGTGACGGCTCAGTGCAGATGAACATCCAGGAACTCTCCACCTGTTTGCAGTACGGTGTGCCCATCAAGATCATCTCCATCAACAACCGCGCCCTTGGCATGGTCAAGCAGTGGCAGAAGATGTTCTACGGCGGCCGTCACAGCCACTCCTACATGGAATCCCTGCCGGACTTCGTCAAGCTGGCGGAGGCCTATGGCCACGTCGGCATAGCGGTGAGCGATCCGGCCGAGCTCGAGAGCGCCATGGAGAGGGCCTTCGCCATGAAGGATCGGCTGGTGTTCATGGATATCTCGGTCGATCCGGATGAGCATGTCTACCCGATGCAGATCAAGTTTGGCGCCATGGACGAGATGTGGCTGAGCAAGACGGAGAGGACCTGACGATGGAACATATTATTTCGGTCGTACTGGTGGATCACGCCGTCGATGAGATGTGGCTGAGCAAGGTGGGGGAAATCTGATGAGACATATCATTTCAGTACTGCTGGAAAACGAGTCCGGCGCCCTGAGTCGCGTGGTAGGTCTCTTCTCCCAGCGCGGCTACAACATCGAGACCCTGACGGTGGCACCGACCGAGGATCCCACTCTGTCCCGCATGACAATCGTCACCATGGGCGACGAGCGAGTGCTGGAGCAGATCCAGAAGCAGTTGCACAAGCTGGTGGACGTGCTCAAGGTGTGCGATCTCAGCGAGGGTGAGCATATCGAGCGGGAGATAGCGCTGATCAAGGCGCGTGCCGCCGGTGGCGCTCGCGACGAGCTGAAACGGCTGGCGGACATCTTCCGTGGCCAGATCGTCGACGTGACTCCGGAGCAGTACACGGTACAGCTGGTGGGCACCAGCGAGAAGCTGGATGCCTTCATCAAGACTGCGGCCCAGACCAACGAGATCATCGAGGTGGTGCGCTCGGGGGTTTGTGGCATCTCCCGGGCCGACAAGGCACTGCGCCCCTGATTGTTTCGCCGATGAGGCTGTTATTCCAAAAGGGCTCTGCGGAGCCCTTTTTCATGGGCGCAAGGTGAGCAAGGGGGAAGTGCGAGTCTGTCATTTTCTTTCAAATGATCAGTAAACTATCCACAAAAGCTGTGGAAAACTCTGTAGATTAGCGGTGTGTCTAGCGTTAGTTAGCTGATCTTAAAGGGGTATTTGGATCTGATCTCTGCTGGGGTGCAATTGTGCAATCCACTCTGGCGGGTGTGAGTGTTTGCTTATCCTCTCTCCCTTGCCAGGCAGGCGCTGGCGATGAGGGTTGGGATCCGGTC
The DNA here is from genome assembly GCF_963899305.1 of Aeromonas sp. MR19. Taxonomy (NCBI): domain Bacteria; kingdom Pseudomonadati; phylum Pseudomonadota; class Gammaproteobacteria; order Aeromonadales; family Aeromonadaceae; genus Aeromonas; species Aeromonas sp. MR19. Next base: position 177,226 of record NZ_CAWQWZ010000054.1, on the reverse strand, counting down.
AGGATCCTGATTTGATCTTGCGGATCAACATGTCGCCCGTCCGCCATAAAAAAACCCGCCTCTCGGCGGGTTTTTCACAGGGTCGGCTGAAGGTCGATTACTCGGCCTGAGCTGCCTGGATACCGGTCAGGGCTATGGTGTAGACGATGTCGTCAACCAGGGCGCCACGAGACAGGTCGTTGACCGGCTTGCGCATGCCTTGCAGCATGGGGCCGATGGAGACCAGGTCAGCGGAGCGCTGTACCGCCTTGTAGGTGGTGTTGCCGGTGTTCAGGTCCGGGAACACGAACACTGTGGCCTTGCCGGCAACCGGTGAGTTCGGTGCCTTGGACTTGGCCACGTTCTCCATGATGGCCGCATCGTACTGCAGCGGGCCGTCGATGATGAGGTCGGGGCGCTTGGCCTTGGCCAGCTCGGTCGCTTCACGTACTTTCTCTACATCGGCACCGGCGCCAGAGGTACCGGTGGAGTAGGAGATCATGGCGACGCGCGGCTCTATGCCGAAAGCGGCAGCGGAGTCGGCGGACTGGATGGCGATCTCGGCCAGCTGTTCGGCAGTGGGATCCGGGTTGATCGCGCAGTCGCCGTACACCAGCACCTGATCAGGCAGCAGCATAAAGAAGATGGAGGAGATCAACGAGGAGCCCGGGGCTGTCTTGATGATCTGCATCGGCGGACGTATGGTGTTGGCGGTGGTGTGTACCGCGCCAGAGACCAGACCGTCCACTTCGCCACGCTCCAGCATCATGGTGCCCAGCACCACGTTGTCTTCCAGCTGTTCGCGGGCAACCACTTCGGTCATGCCCTTGTTCTTGCGCAGCTCGACCAGACGCGGCACATAGCGCTCACGCACTTCCAGCGGATCTATGATCTCGACACGGTCGGTCAACACCACGCCCTGCTGCTCGGCGACGCGACGGATCTCTTCCGGGTTGCCCAGCAGTACCGGACGGGCGATGCCACGCTCGGCACAGATGGCGGCAGCCTTGATGGTCCGCGGCTCTTCGCCTTCCGGCAGCACGACGCGCTTGTTGGCCTGACGGGCCAGCTCGGTCAGCTGATAACGGAATGCCGGCGGGCTCAGACGACGGGAACGGGTGGACTTGGCTGAGAGAGACTCGATCCAGTGCTTGTCGATGTGGCCAGCCACATAGTCCTGCACCAGTTCGATACGCTCGCGGTCATCTTCCGGAATGTCGACGTTGAAGTTCTGCAGGCTGACGGCGGTCTGCCAGGTGTTGGTGCCTGTGATCATGATCGGCAGGCCGGTGGCCATGGCCTGTTGGCACAGGGCCAGCACTTGCGGTTCCGGATGGTAGTTGCCGGTCAGCAGCAGGGCGCCCAGCTTGACGCCGTTCATGGCGGACAGGCAGGCGGAGACGATGACGTCGGAACGGTCGCCGGAGGTGACCAGCAGGCTGCCCGGACGGAAGTGCTCAACCATGTTGTGGATGGAACGGGCACAGAAGGTCACGGTCTGCAGGCGACGGCTGTCCAGCTCACCCTTGTGCAGGATCTTGGCGGCCAGATGCTTGGCGAGATCCTTGGCGCGCGGGGCGATCAGCTGGGTATTCCAGGGGATGCAACCCAGGATGCGCAGCGGGCTCTTGCCGAACACCTGCAGCACTTCCAGATTGTGAGCCGCTTCAGAGGTGTGGTGGTGCGCCTCGAACATCTCGGTCAGGTCGGGGCGGGTCACGCCGTGCTCGTCAACCGGAGCGCCAACCTTGTTGATGACACAACCCACGATACGGGGGTTGCTGACGCCACCGAAGTTGGAGCAGGCCAGTTCGATGCGCTCTTTCAGCTTCTGGCTGGAGTCGTTGCCTGGGTGGGTCACGAACACCATGTCGGCATCCAGCGCCTTGGCGACGTCGTAGTTCAGCTTGTTGGCAAACGGCTGCTTGTCGGTCGGGACCATGCCTTCGATGACCAGCACCTCGGCACCGCTCGCCTTCACGTGCTCTTCGAAGCGGGCCACTATCTCTTCCAGCAGGATATCTGTGTTGCTGGAGGTGATCATGTTCTCGGCGTAGGAGAGGGCGAACGGCTCGGGCGGGTTGATGTTGGCAGCGGCGCGGATCACGGCGGTGGAGCGCTCGGTACCGGTTTCACCCGGACGCGGCTGGGCGACCGGTTTGAAGAAGCTGACATTGACACCGTGACGTTCCATGGCGCGGACAACGCCAAGACTCACGGAAGTTACGCCGACACCAGTGCCGACCGGGATAAGCATAATAGTGCGTGCCACTTAATACCCCTTGCTCATTTTTTGGGATCAGGAAAAGGCCGCCCTGGGGCGGCCTTGCTCTACAGCGAAATTATGCGCCGACCAGTTCCAGCGCATCGTGGGCAATGACCCACTCCTCGTTGGTCGGGATAACCAGGGCCTTGGTGGAACCAGCCTTGGTGATCTCGCCACCCTTGCCAAAACGAGCCTTCAGGTTGGCGTCGTGATCGACGTCAAAGCCCAGCAGACCCAGCTTGTTCAGGGTGATTTCACGGATCGGGGCGGAGTTTTCACCGATACCACCGGTGAAGACCACGGCATCCAGACGACCGTCCATGGCGGCGGCGTAGGCGCCGATATACTTGGCCAGGCGATAGCAGTAAACGTCCATGGCACGCTTGGCTTCTTCTTTGCTGTCGTAGTTGTCTTCAACGAAACGGCAGTCGGAAGTGACTTCGGTCAGACCCTGCAGACCGGACTCTTTGGTCAGCATGGTGTTGATATCCGCCACGCTCATGCCCAGTTTGTCGTGCAGGAAGAAGATGATGGCCGGGTCCAGATCGCCGGAGCGGGTACCCATGACCAGGCCTTCCAGCGGGGTCAGACCCATGGAGGTATCAACGGATTTGCCGTTCTTGATGGCACAGACGGAACCGCCGTTGCCTAGGTGGCAGTTGATTATGTTCAGCTCTTCCACCGGCTTGTCCAGCTGCTTGGCTGCTTCCAGGCTGATGTAGTAATGGCTGGTGCCGTGCGCGCCGTAGCGACGGATGCCGTTCTCTTTGTAGAGCTTGTACGGCAGGGCGTACAGGAAGGCTTCTTCCGGCATGGTCTGGTGGAAGGCGGTGTCGAACACGGCCACGTTCTTGTCGGCCAGGGCCGGGAAGATACGACGGGCTTCACGGATACCGATCAGGTGAGCCGGGTTGTGCAGCGGTGCGTACGGTACGGCGGCTTCGATGCCGGCGATCACGTCATCACAGATCACGACGGAGGAGGTGAAGCGCTCACCACCGTGCACAACACGGTGACCGATGGCGATCAGATTCTTGGACAGTTCCGGATTGAGCGGCAGGATCTTGTTGACGATGTAGTCCAGCGCTTCCTGGTGAGCGGCACCTGCGCCCAGATCGGCACTGCCTTTCTCGCCATTCAGTTTCCACTTGATGCGGGCGTCGTCGAGGTTGAAACACTCGGCCAGGCCGGACAACAGGTCATCACCGGTGGTTGCGTCAATGACAGCAAACTTCAGGGACGAGCTGCCACAGTTAAGTACAAGAACCAGCTTACTCATGAATAAATCCTATCGCAGATTGGGTTGTGTAGGAGGATGCGTTGGACGCGTTGCGTCCAAAAACTTTCAACTTATCCTTATGAGGGTTGGCAATCTGTTGCTTGCCCCTTGTATAGTGATACAAGACCCGAAATCCAGACGTCCCTGACAGCGCAACGGCAGGCCGTTGGCGCAAAAATTGGGCGTACAAAGGATAACCCGATTGTTGAAAAATAACAAAGTCATCCTCAACCTTTGTTATTGCACATCAAATATAGTCGAGGTTTTGCCGTTAATACGTTCAAAAAAAGCTCGGAGGTAGCATGAGCATGAACATTTTTGGAACTAAATTACAGCAAGGCCGTCATTATATGACCCTTTGGCCCCGCCGTCCCGAGCTTAATTCCATGTTTCCCGAGAACCGGGTGATCAAGGCCACCGAATTCGCCCTCAAGATCATCCCGGCGCTGGCGGTGCTCAGCGTCATGCTGCAGTTCCAGCTTGGTGAGCTGCACTACTGGCCTTCGGTCATGGCCTCTGTGCTGTTTCTGCTCAGCTTGCCGCTGCAAGGTTACTACTGGCTCGGTCAGCGCGCCGATACCCGCCTGCCTCCTTCCCTTGCCAGCTGGTATCGCGAGATCAACGGCAAGATGAACGAGCAGGGCGGACATCGCCAACTGGTGGCCCAGCCCCGTTACGAAGAGCTGGCCGATACCCTCAATGCCGCCTTCAAGCAGCTGGACAAATCCTTTCTCTACGAATAGACGAACAAGGTTTTCCAATCAAACAAAGGCGCCCAGAGGCGCCTTTTCCATCCATGGCGATCAGGCCGCCAATACCTTGCGGATCTCCTGGATGGAGAGCTTGTACTGACGGGGGCACTGGCGCCATACGGTCAGCATGCGCTGGTACTTGTCACGCATGGCGATATCGCTGGAGAGCTCGTCACACGGGCACTTGAGTTCGGGGAAGCGTTTGTCCACTTCCAGCAGGAAGCAGACGTAGTCGGCCAGCTCCCGCTCCTGGCTGCGGCTGTAGCCGTTGAACTCCAGCCGGCTGGCGTTGATTTCACCCTGATCGGCGCCATCCAGGTTGCCCCAGGAGATGGCCAGTGCATGGTGCAGCTCCAGAGTGTCAATCACCTCCTGGCAGGTGGCCAGATCCAGATGACCGAAGCTCTTCTCCAGTTCGAGGATCTGCAGGCAGTAGCCGCGCGCTATGATGGTGCTGGCCCGCTGGTAAGACGCCGCTTTCTCCGGATTGAGTTTGGCCAGGATCTCGTACTGGTTGCTCAGGATCAGGCGTTCGGTGTGGCTCATGTTCATGGGCTTTTCTCACTGGAAAATGAAACTGGGGTCACGTTAACCCATATCTCAGATGAATTTTTTGATCTGGCAGGGGAGGTTGGCGAGAAAGCCGGGTCGGGAACTCAAAATGGCTCTGCGACGGGTGAATTAATGGTAGCGGCTGCGTACTTGTGTTTCGGCCTGAGCTGGCAACAGTGTGGGTGTCATCTGGGTTGCACCAACTGACATGCCAAAGTCCCCGAGTACAGGAGCATGCACGACTATTACAACCATGACTCAGTCACCGTGACCACAGGCTCTGGCCGATGGGGCAAGGGAAAGGCCGGCCGAGATGACTCCCCGCCGGGATGCGCTGGCTGATGCCATCATCACGCAGCGAGACTGGCGAACGAGATAAGCGAAGGGCCTGCAGTTGCAGGCCCTTTTTGTATTGGGTGTTTTTCAGGCCGGGCGGGTTCAACCCTTGATGAGGTCGAGCACCACCTGATGGTGGTCGCTGGTCTTGAACTTGTCGAAGCGGTGGGCGACCTTGCCCTCTTCATCGATGAGGAAGCTCAGCCGGTGAATGCCGTCATACTCCTTGCCCATGAACTTCTTCGGGCCCCAGACGCCAAAGGCATCGGCCACCGCGTGATCTTCATCGGCCAGCAGGCGGAAGTTGAGGCTGTCGCGCTCCTCGAACTTCTTCAGGCGCTTGGCCGGATCCGGGCTGATGCCAAGCACCACCACGTTGAGGGCTGCCAGCTCGCCATTGACGTCACGCAGACCGCAGGCCTGCGTGGTACAGCCCGGGGTCATCGCCTTGGGGTAGAAATAGATGAGCACCTTCTTGCCGCGCAGATCGGCAAGACGAACCGGGTTGCCGTCCTGATCGGGCAGGGAAAAGTCGGGGGCCTGGGTACCAGCCTGTAGTGGTTGCATGGGGTCTCCGAACGCCGTCAGGCGTGTTTGTTGTTGACGATGAATTCGAACGATTCTGCGCCCAGTTCGCGACAGAATCCGGCGAAGGCCGTTTCCGAGCCGGCGGTCTCTCCCTGCTTGGCCAGATTGAGCTGAAAGCTCGCCTTGAGCAGGTTGAAGGGTTGCTGTTCCAGGGTCATGGTCTGCATGGCCTGGATGTCCCAGCCGTGGTCGCTGAAGAACTGGGTGCACTGGCTTACGATGCCGGGCTGGTCGCGGATCAGGATCTCGGCGTTGGCGCTGATGTCGTACTGCAGTGAGTGGTGGCGCTCGGTGCGTTTCATCATGGTGATGAGATCCCACTCCTGACTGCGCAGGGGCAGGCTTATCTCGAGTTGCATCAGGCTGTTCCAGTCCCCGGACAGCAGCATGATGAAGGTGAATTCATTACCGAAGATACCAAGACGGCTGTCGACAATGTTGCAACCACAGCCACTGACGTGGCGGGTGACCTCATTGACTATGCCAGGCCTGTCCGTGCCTATGGCCGTTACGACCAGGTAGTGAGTCATAAATCTTCTCTCGTCCATTAGCTTGTTGCGAATGTGAGCGCAGTGGGCGCCGCCCTGACCGGGTGGCCGGCCTTGGGCCATTCCCTGCGCTGTTACATGGCAACCTTGTAAGAATGCCGTGGCCGCGAGCCTTGTCTCGGGTCGAGAAGACCCGGGATTGGCGCAGGCCGTCGCGCTCGCGCACCGCTTTTTGTGCAGAATGGTATCACGGCTTGCCCCCTGCCTCCCTTGTTTTTCCAAGGGGGCAGCTTTACCATAACGCCCCTGAAAATCGGGAGAAATATCCATGTTACGCGGTAGTATCGTTGCCCTCGTTACCCCCATGCTGGCTTCAGGCGAAGTCGATTGGACCAGTCTGGCCGCCTTGGTCGATTATCATGTCAGCGCAGGCACCACCGCCATAGTTGCGGTTGGCACCACGGGGGAATCGGTGACCCTGAGCGAGCAGGAGCACATTGCCGTCGTGGAAAAAACCGTGGAACTGGCCGCCGGACGCATTCCCGTCATCGCCGGTTGCGGCTCCAACAATACCGCCCATGCCATCGCCCTGGCCAAACGATTCGCCGAAACGGGCGTGGTGGCGGGTCTCTCGGTTACCCCTTATTACAACAAACCCACCCAAGAAGGTCTCTATCGTCACTATTGTGCGATCGCCGAGGCTAGTGGTCTGCCCCAAATTCTTTATAATGTGCCCGGTCGCACCTGTTGCGATCTCAAACCGGAGACGGTAGCCCGACTGGCCAAGGTGCCCGGCATCATAGGTCTGAAAGAGGCCACCGGGGATCTGAGCCGTACTCCGCTGCTGCGTGAGCTGTGCGGAGCGGAATTCGCGCTTTATAGTGGCGATGATGCCAGTGGATGTGATTTTATGCTGCAAGGTGGCGATGGAGTCATTTCGGTCACCACCAATATTGCAGCGGCCCAGATGGCCGACATGTGTCGTGCAGCGCTGGCCGGTGATGCCGGTCTGGCCCATGACATCAACAATCGATTGATGCCGTTGCATCAGACTCTGTTCTGCGAACCGAGTCCCATCCCGGTGAAGTGGGCCTGTGCCCGACTGGGATTGATGGCGACGGCGACCTTGCGTCTGCCGCTCACCGACCTCACCCCCGAGGGCGAACAAGCGATGACGCGAGCACTGACCACTGCGGAGTTGATGGCGAGTGTTTAAAGCAAATGGAAAGGGAAATGCAGTGCGCCTGGTGCTGAGTGTGGCGACCGTTGCCGTGCTGGCAGCCTGTAGCTCACCCCAAGAGCGCAAGATGGCCAACCGTGGTTTCGAGTACGAGGATGCCCGCCTTGAAGGCCGCGCGTTCCTGGTGCCGGCCGGGTTGAGTACCCCCGCCTTTAACAGCAGCTTCGACATCCCGGCGCTGCCCGAGAGCAGCCGCGAAGGTGCCCTCGGCGCCAAGATTGACGTGCGCCCGCCCGCTCAGCTGCTGACCGTGGTACCGGGCAGCCAGGTGGTGCCCAATGCCAGCGAGCCAACAGTGGCCTTCTATGCCCTGAGCACCTCCCAGAGCGTGGAGCGCGATACCTGGGCCTTCCTGATGAACTTCCTGGCCCAGTACAAGGTGACCACAGAGAAGCTGGATCAGCAGGCCGGCGTGTTGCAGACCGGCTGGTTTGACAACACCAAGGCCCTCGATGGCTGGAGCGAAGAGGATGACGACTTCAACATCCGTCAGCGTTACCAGTTCACCCTGCGCAACGATGTCCAGCGTCACGCGGTCAACATGTCGGTGCGGGTGCTGGATCACGAAGAGACCATAGACGGCGAGACCAGCACTGTGCTGACGCCGGCCGATGCCCAGCGCTACGCCACCCGCGCCCTGAACCAGTTCTCCCTCTATTACGACAAGCAGCTCAAGTCCCGCGAACAGCACAAGGCCAACGATGGCATGGGGCTGGAGCTGGGGCTGGACAACAACGAGCTGAGTGCCTGGATTGCCGACGGTTCCTTTGATCAGGTGTGGCGTCGCCTCAACCAGGTGCTGCCTGGCTATGGCTTCACCATCAAGGATACCCAGCAGTCTCTGGGCTGGATCGACGTCGAGTACGACGAGCCGGGCAGCGACTTCTGGAAGGCCAAGGGCAGCGAGCCGTTCAAACTGGAAGAGGACAAGTATCGCTTCCAGCTTGGCGAGATGGCTGGGGGCAAGACCTCCATCACACTGTTCGACAAGGATAAGAAGCCAGTGTCGTCCGGTGTCATCTCCCAGATGTACATCAGCCTGTCCGAGGCATTCGCCAAGGGCCTGGCTGACCAGGCAGCAAAAACAGAATAGAAACAGGGGCCTAGTGCCCCTGTTTTGTTAGGTTAATCCCCCTGTAAATACAGGGTCTGATGCGCTTGATATGTTAACCCCCAGAAACAGGGGCCCTGTGCTCCTGTTTTATTCCTCCCACAAACAGGAAATGTTATTAGCCATGAGTCTTGCAGATCAAGTATTGGCGGTGAATGACGATTTGCCGATCCGTACCGATAAACCTGTCCATTCCGGCAAAGTGCGCAGCGTCTACTGGTTGACCCCCGCAGACAGTGCCCGGCTCATCAAGGAGAAAGGCTATGATGTGCCAGCCGATGCGCCGCTTGCCCTCATGGTGATCAGCGACCGCATCTCTGCCTTCGACTGCATCTGGCAAGGTGTGGACGGGCTGAACGGTGTACCTGGCAAGGGGGCGGCACTCAACGCCATCTCCAGCCACTGGTTCAAGCTGTTCAAGGAGAAGGGACTGGCCGACAGCCACATCCTGGATATCCCGCACCCCTTCGTCTGGATCGTGCAAAAAGCCCGCCCCGTGATGATCGAGGCGATCGCCCGCCAGTACATCACAGGCTCCATGTGGCGTGCCTACAAGGATGGCGAACGCGAGTTCTGCGGCATCACCCTGCCGGAAGGCCTGAAAAAGGATCAGAAGCTGCCGGAAATCCTCATCACTCCCTCCACCAAGGGTGTGCTGACAGGGCTGGATGGCGTGCCTGAGGCCGATGACGTCAACGTCTCCCGCGCCGATATAGAGCGCCACTACCAGGGCTTTAACTTCAGCAAGCTGGCCGATATCGACCGCTACGAAGTGCTGCTCAAGGAAGGCTTCAACGTCATCAGTGACGCCCTGGCCGAGCTGGATCAGATCTTCGTCGATACCAAGTTCGAGTTTGGCTATGTCCAGGACGCGGCCGGCAATGAGAAGCTCATCTATATGGATGAAGTGGGTACCCCCGACAGCTCCCGCATCTGGGATGGCGCCGCCCTGCGCGACGGCCAGATCGTCGAGAAGTCCAAAGAGGGTTTCCGCCAGTGGCTGCTGAACCACTTCCCGGATCCGGATATCCTGCTCAACAAGCACCGCATGCCGGAACGCTTCGCCCTGGCCCGTGACAACAAGTTGCCGACCGAGGTGATGATGGATATCTCCAACACCTATGTGGGGATCGCCGAGAAGATCATCGGTCAGCCGCTGGTGCGCAGTGCCAATCCCAAGCAGGAGATCATTGAGGTGCTGCGGGAACAGTACGGTCTGATCGACTAAGGATCGCCGCTTTTTTTGTCGCCGGGAAACAAACGTTTGCCGGTGGCGAAAGGAACAGCCGACAAACAGACGGGCCCCAGTGCGGGGCCCGTTTTTATTGGTTTTTCAACGGTGTTGGCAAGGCGTCAGCCATTGACTTTGAACACCTGGCCGGTCTGCACGCCGAGCACGGATTTCTGGTAGGCTTGGGCCACCCGGGCGGCTGGCACTGGTACGAAGCCCGGGAAGAAGGCGGCGTATTTGTCCATCGATTCGGTCAGCACGGTCGGGCTCACCACGTTGATGCGCAGCCCCTTGGGCAGTTCGCAGGCTGCCGCCTTGACGAAGTGCTCTATGGCGCCGTTGATGGTGGTCGCACTGGCCCCCCAGTTGATGGGCTCCTCGCTCAGAATGCCGCTGATCAGGGTGATGGAACCCTTGTCATTCAGGTGGGGGATGGCGGCACGGGTCAGATTGATCTGGCCCATCAGCTTGCTCTCGATCCCCACTTGCCACTGCTCGTCCGTCATTTCGGTCAGGCCATTGAAGGCCACGCTGCCGCTGGCCACCACCAGTGCATCGAACGTCCCCAGTTTGGCAAACAGCGCCTTGATGGAGGCGGGGTCACGCATGTCGACAGTGGCATCGCCGCGACTGTGACCGACCCGGATCACCTGGTGGTCTTTGGCAAGCAACTCACTGACGGCCGAGCCGACGGTGCCGGAGGCACCCACAATCACAATCTTCATCTGTTTCACTCCTGGTTGGGATGTGTTGATTCTAGCGCGATAAAAAGAGAGAAAAAGCGCGTAAAATAAACGCATTGTTTCCATATTGGAGCTAATGATGGATATCTCCCATCTGACCAGTTTTTACGAGGTGGTGCAGCGGGGCAGTTTTTCCGCCGCCGCCGATGCCCTGGGGGTGAGCAAGGGGATGCTGAGCCGCCATGTCAGCGCTCTGGAAGCTGCCCTCAATGCCCAGCTGTTGCAGCGCACCACCCGCCGCCTCAGCCTGACCGAGGCGGGCAAGACCCTCTACTTGCAGGCGGGGCAGATCTTCGCACTGGCCCGCCAGGCGGAGCAGGACATACAAGCGCTGACCGAGGAGGACAGTGGCCGGCTGCGCTTCACCTGCCCGGTCAGCACGGGGGATCGCATGGTGAGCGAGCTGCTTGGCCGCTTTGCCGAGCTCTGTCCCGGGGTGCAGGTCGAGCTCAACTTTACCAACGCCATGGTCGACATGAGCCAGGGGGAGCACGACATAGCCCTGCGCGCCATGAGCAGCATACCCGACAACCTGGTGGCGCTGCCGCTCGGTCAGCTCAAGGATGTGGTGGTGGCCAGTCCCGTCCTGCTGGCGCGGGAAGGCCTCCCCGCCACGCCCTATGAACTGAGCGGCCGCCCCTGCCTGTTGCAGGGCCACAACCCGGCCTGGGAGCAGTGGCACTTTCGCAAGGGAGAGGAGGAGGCTCACATTCTGGTGCAGGGCAAGGTGCGGGCCAATCACTACAGTACCGTACTGCAACTGGCCCGCGCGGGCATGGGGTACGCCAAATGCCCGCTGATGCTGGTGGAGCCCTGGCTGGCGAGCGGCGAGCTGGTGGCTGTGCTGGATCAGTGGCAGACAGGTCTGCACCCGCTGCACGTGCTGCATGCCCAGCAGCGGCGGGTTCCGCGCAAGATCCGGCTGTTCAAGCAGGTGCTGGCCCAGTGGTTTGCCGAGCGGCCCCACTACCTGTTGTGAGGGCTCTGCGCCGTTATTTTTCTGTCATCTTCGGCTGTTACCCTGCGCCCATCACAGCGATCAGGAAGATGAGCGAGCATGAAGGGTTATCAGGGTTGGGTTGGATTGACGCTGCTGTGCGCGGCGACGGGCATGAGTACGGCGCAGGCCGAGGTCGAGGTGGCGGTGCCAACGGATTTCCAGATCCTGGCGGTGAGCAGTGGCAAGTTGCAGGATGAGCAGCACGCCACCCTGGCGGACGGAGAGCAGCAACTGCTGGTGCGCTATGAGGGGGTGATCCCGAGCCGCAATAGCAGCGAAAACGATCGGCAGGTGCGATCCGAGCCGCAGGTGCTGCGCTATCAGGCCAGCCAACAGCGCCTGCAACTGGTGGCCAGCGTACCGGCTACCGAAAAGGGGATGCAGCTTTATGCCAGGGCCCCCGTGGTGGCGTTGCAGGCGGATGGCCGGGCGCTCTCCATCCAGCAGGATGCGCTGGTGACCAGCGGCATGCTGCTCGGCATGGACTGGCGTGCCCGGCTCGATGAGTACAATCGCGGCGCCGGTAAGGCGGCGCTGACGACAGCCGCCGTGGCCACCACTGCAACCGCAGGCGCCACGGCTCCCGCCTTGGCTACCCGCGAGCTGGAAGGGCAGTTGCAGCAGCTGTTCCTCAAAGCGGATCCCGAGCTTCGCAAGCGCTTCATCGGCTGGGCCGTGCCGCGACTTTAAGTTTGCGGCCCGTTGCAGTAACGTGGGGGCTCTCTTCGTGCATTGCGCCCACCTTATCCAACGAGGTCTTCATGTTTGAATTGCACACTCGCCTGCAGGCGGATACCCAGTTGCTCGGGGATCTGCCGCTTTGTCGTGTCCTGCTTGCCAAAGACAGCCAGTATCCCTGGCTCATCCTGGTGCCACGGGTCGCCAACTTGCGGGAGATTCACCATCTGGCGCCCGCGCAGCAGCAACAGCTGATGCAGGAGTCCTGCGCCCTGGCCACCCTGATGGAGCAGGCGCTGCAGCCGGACAAGATCAACGTGGCGGCGCTCGGCAATCTGGTGCCGCAACTGCATCTGCATCATGTCGCCCGTTTTACCACGGATCGGGCATGGCCAGGTCCCATCTGGGGAGCTCATCCCTCCTTGCCTCATGACGAGGCCAGCTTGCAGCAGGAGGCCGCCAGCTGGCGTCTCAAGCTCGGCCATCTGGCCGGTTTCATTCCGCTTGCCGCTGATAATTGAGTCAAGTGAGAGGCGGCTCGCTATTTCGAAGCCCAAGCCGCGCTATCTGTTAGAGTTATGGTATAGATAAGCCCATTTTCGATGTTCAGGAAGGTCCCATGATAGTGACAAGAGCCGACAACGATGCCGTATTGACCACAGAGGATGTGCTGCTGAGTCTGTGTCATTCGGTTACGGACGTATTGAGTGCGGCGACCCAGAGTCAGGTGCGTTTCTCCGGCATGGTGCAGCGGATCAGCAAGACCTGCCTCAAGCCGGATATCGGCTGTTTCGTGCTGTTTGATGGCGGCTTCTCCGGCCTGGTGGTGATCAACTTCTCCGCCTCTGCGGCCATGGAGCTCTATGAGAGCTACATGCTCAGCATGGGCCTCTCCAAGGAAGATCTCGCCATCTCCCACACCTCGGACGAGGTGAGCAACGTCATGGGCGAGCTGATGAACCAGATAGTCGGCAGCTTCACCGTCAAGGTTGGCCGGGATCTGCAGACTCACATCACCCAGAACCAGCCGAAGATGCTGGCGCTGAACAAGCAGGTGATGCTGAGCGTCGATACCAACCTCGACAACCCGGAAGCGCGCCGGGTCACCTTCTTCACCGCCCGCAACAACATCTTCTATCTGGAGCTGGCGATGGACAGGACAGAGTTCATCCGCATTCACAACGATGGCATGGATGAGGAGGAGCTGGATCCGGATGCCCTGATCGCCCAGACCAAGCTGGCGGCCGCCAAGCCGGCCCCGGTGGCCGCGCCGGTCGCCAATGAGCATGACGACTTGCTCGACTCGCTCGGTATCTGACGTCAGCCCACGCTGAAGATGCCAAGGCCACCCATGGGGTGGCCTTGTTGTTTGTTGCCGGGGAAGGGCTTAGAAGTTGTAGAGCAGGCCGGTACTGACGCGGCTGGACTGGCTGTCGTAGAAGCCGATGTCGGAGTTGGCCCTGGAATAGGCCGCAGTGAAGGTGGCGGCGAGGGCATCGACGCCGAACAGCTTGTGCCAGAAGAAGGTGCCATTGATGGCAAACTCGTCCGCATCGGCACTTTGGCCGAAGAGAGGGTTTGCCTCGTCATACTTGCGCTTGCCGGCATAGAGGTTGCTGACGATGGACCACTGGGGACCGCGTTGGGCGTAGGTCAGTTTCAGACCCGTGTTCTTGAAGCTCTCGGCACTGCCGTCGAGGCGGGCTTCCTTGTAGACGATGGCGGGCTCCAGCAACTGGTTGCCGCCAAAGTGCCACTGGTAGGAGAGCTCCATGTCGTGCATCTTGCCGTTGCGATCCAGCATATCGGCGTAGTGGGTGCCGTGACTCTGGTCATACTGCTGGCCGCTGCGCTCCTCATCCATGTCCACTTCCCGGGTGGTCAGGGTGCCGTAGAAGTTGCTGCCCCAGATCTTGTCCCAGGCAAAACGCACCCCTTTTGACTTCACATCGGTCGAGCTGCGATCCACCCCGGTGGCGAAGGGATCGCTCCACAGTTCGACCGGCATGACGTTGAACACCAGCGAGGTGGCGACTATGCCCTTGTCACCCATCTCCTGACGCAGGCCGAGCTGCTGGGTGAAGTCGAAGCGCACCGCATCCTGGATCAGGTTGCCGAGGAAGATCTGGGTACGGGTATCGGCGAAGGTGTAGCGGATGTCGGCATTGAGCAGCGGCGTCAGGCCGCTCTCGCTGTCGGGGGCGCCGAGGTCATCGATGCGACTGTGGTTGTCATCGCCGGCATAGAAGTTGGACTTGTAGCTGACGGCGTTGACCCCGCCCAGCAGAAAGCCGGACCAGCCGGACTGCTTGGGGATCTCGCCCAGATCGGCGTGGGCGGCATTGGCTGCCAGCAGACCAAGACTCAGCAGGGTGAGATTGCGCATCGATGAGACTCCTGAAATATCAGATGGTTGAATTGAACAGCCGGACATTATAGCCACCCAGGCTTAACTCGGGCTGACCGAATGGACTCCGGCATGCTACCCCAGTGCAAGGAGGAGGTTAATCGATAATTTATCGTGCGACGGCACAAGAGTTCGGCGCGCCGTGCTGGTATTCTGTTCGGCGAATATGGGGGAGAAAACAACAAGATGAAACAAATCAAATCCTGGGCGCAATATTACGTCGACCTGATGACCAAGCTGGGGCTGGTGCGCTTCAGCATGTTCCTGGCCACCGCCATCATAGTGCTGGCCGTCTCCATCCAGATGGGAGTCACCCTGTTTCTGCGCGGCACAGTGGACGTTGTCGATCTGGTGCGCTCTGTCTTCTTCGGCCTGCTGGTCACCCCCTGGGCCGTCTATTTTCTCTCCATCGTAGTGGATCAGCTGGAGGATTCCCGCCAGCGGCTGACCCGCATGGTGCGCAAGCTGCAAGACATGCGCGAGCGGGATCTGGAGCTCAACAGCCAGTTGCAGGAGAACATCAGCCGCCTCAACGCCCAGATCGCCGAGACAAACCGGGCCGAGACCCTGCGCCAGCAGGCGATCGAGGATCTGGAGAACGAGGTGTTCCAGCGCGAGAAGGCCCAGCTGCATCTGGGTGAGCGCACCGCCTTGCTGCGCTCCTTCATCGACTGCTCCCCTGATCTGGTTTACTACCGCAACGAAGACGAGCAGTTCTCCGGCTGCAACCGCGCCATGGAGGAGCTCACCGGCAAGGTGGAGGCCGAACTCATCGGGCTGACCCCGTTCGACGTCTACAAGCAGGAGATAGCGAACAAGGTGGTGGAGACCGACAAGCAGGTCTTCGCCAGCAACGAGCCGCTCACCTATGAGCAGTGGCTGGAGTACCCCGACGGTCGCAAGGCCTACTTCGAGCTGCGCAAGGTGCCCTTCTTCGATCGCTTCGGCAAGCGCCTCGGCCTGCTCGGTTTCGGCCGGGATATCACGGAGCGCAAGCAGTATCAGGACAAGCTGGAGAAGGCGAGCCGCGACAAGACCACCTTCATCTCCACCATCAGCCATGAGCTGCGCACCCCGCTCAACGGCATAGTGGGGCTGAGCCGGATGCTGATGGATACGCCGCTCGATCCCAAGCAGCATCAGCAGCTCAAGACCATCCACCTGAGCGCGGTGACGCTCGGCAACATCTTCAACGACATCATAGATCTGGACAAACTCGACCGGCGCCGGCTGGAAATTGCACCGACCCCCATCGACCTGCCCGCCTTCCTCGACGAGCTGGAGACGCTGTCGCGCATCCAGGCGGAGCAGAAGGGGCTCTATCTGCATTTCGACCGGGACGGCGACATGCCGCAATTCGTGATGGCCGATGGCACCCGGCTGCGCCAGGTGTTGTGGAACCTGGTGGGCAATGCGGTCAAGTTTACCGATGAGGGCGGGGTGACGGTACGTTGCCTCTCCCACGCGGCCGATGAGCCGGGCAAGCTGGCCCTGCACTTCGAGGTGGAGGATACCGGCGTCGGCATTCCTCGCGCCCAGCAGGAGAAGATCTTCGCCATGTACTATCAGGTGCAGGGCAAGAAACACGCCACCGGCACCGGCATAGGGCTGGCGGTCTCCCGTCAGCTGGTACAGGCCATGGGCGGCCAGCTCTACGTGGACAGCGACCCGGGTGAGGGCTCCTGCTTCACTGCCGAGCTGGAGGTGGACTGTGTCGAGCCTCAGGCCGCCGATGCCGAGCCCGAGATGCCCTCCCTGGATATCCTGCTGGTGGAGGACGTGGAGTTGAACGTGACCGTGGCCTGCGCCCTGCTCAACAAGCTGGGTCATCAGGTGCAGGTGGCGCGGGACGGTGCCCAGGCGCTGGCCATGGCCAATCCCGATGACTTTGACCTGATCCTGCTGGATATCCAGCTGCCGGACATGACCGGCTTCGACGTGGCGGCCCAGCTGCTTGAGCGCTACGGCGACAGTTTGCCGCCCATGGTGGCGCTCACCGCCAACGCCACCGGCGATCGCCAGTACTATCGGGATCACGGCATGCAGGATGTGATCAACAAGCCGCTGGGCTCCAGGGCTGTGCGGGAGGTGATTGGCCACCTGTTTGCGGATCTCGCCGACGATGAGGCGGATGAGCAGGCCGATGCGGGCAGCCAGGATGAGCTGCTGGACTTGCCCTTCCTCACCGACTACGCCGATACGGTGGGCAAGCCGGTGCT
The DNA here is from genome assembly GCF_963899305.1 of Aeromonas sp. MR19. Lineage (NCBI taxonomy): Bacteria > Pseudomonadati > Pseudomonadota > Gammaproteobacteria > Aeromonadales > Aeromonadaceae > Aeromonas > Aeromonas sp. MR19. The sequence goes on along the minus strand of NZ_CAWQWZ010000054.1, from coordinate 160,357 downwards.
GCTCTCCAGCGTCGATCTGTTCGAGAAGATGATGCCGGACTACATGGCGGTGCTCGACTCCAACATGATCGCCAGGGATCAGGCTGGCGTGGTGGAGGAGGCACACAAGATCAAGGGGGCGGCCGGCTCCATCGGTCTGCGCCGGCTGCAGCAGCTGGCCCAGCTGATCCAGAGCCCGGATCACCCCGCCTGGTGGGAGAACGTGGAGGACTGGATAGAGTCGCTGCGCCGCGAGTGTCCGGGTGATATCGCCAGGTTGAAGCGCTGGCTGCTCTCATAGACGCGAGCCGCAGGCAAGGAGCCGCAACATGTATAGCCGTTTGATTACCCCCGAGCGCATCCATCGCTGGGGCGACGAAGCGCTGCTGGAGGCGACCGAACAGGATCGCGCCCGCATAGTGCAGGCCGCGCCGGTGCGCCGCTTGCAGCAGAAAACCCAGGTCTTTCCACTCGACGTGAAAGCCTCGGTGCGCAGCCGTCTGACCCACTCGCTGGAGGTGCAGGAGACAGGCCGCCAGATCAGCCGCCGCATTCTGGCCGCCTTGCCAGCCGGTATGGTCTGCGAAGGGGCCTTTATCAATCTGGTGGAGATGTCCTGCCTGCTGCACGATGTCGGCAACCCGCCGTTCGGCCATTTTGGCGAACAGGTGATGAGCCAGTGGCTGACACAGGAGCTGGATTCCCTGTTCGCTGCAGCCCTTGGCCAGGCGCCCAGCCCCCAGTGGGCCGAACTGCGCCAGGATCTGCTGGTGTTTGACGGCAACGCCCAGAGCCTGCGGCTGGTGCACAGCCTGCACGAGTTGAATCTGACCCTGGGGCAGCTGGCCGCCCTGTGCAAATACCCACAGCAGCCCCTGCACGACGGTCAGCATCATGGCTGGGCCAGCAAGCGCGGCATCTTCTTCAGTGAACAACCCCTCTACCGTTCCCTGAGCCAGAGCCTGGGACTGGCGCCCGGTTGCCGCCACCCGCTGGTCTACATCATGGAGGCGGCCGACGACATCTCCTACTGCATCGCCGATCTCGAAGATGCGGTGGACAGGCGCATTCTCAGCCTGAGCGAGCTGCAACAGGCGCTGCGTCTGGCCGATGAGGGCGCCTACATGGCGGGCTTGCTGGCGGATGCCACCGCCTCTGACAGAGGCTTCTTCCCCCATTTTCGCCAGCATCTTACCCGTGATCTGATCGCGCTGGCCGCCCACACCTATGTGAGCGAGCACGACATCATACTGAGTGGCGCCTATCCCCAGGCGTTGCTGCACGGTCAGGCGCCGGCGGCGCAGGTGCTCGACACCCTCAAGCAGGTGGCCCGCGAGCAGGTGTTCATGCGGCCCGAGGTCGAGGCACTGGAGCTGGAAGGCTATGCCGCCCTGCGTGGCGTGCTCTCCACCTATGCCTGCCTGCTGGCGCTGCCCGCCAGCCAGTTCGAGCGACTGCTGGCCGGGCAGGGGGGCAGCGAGCTGTTCTTCGCCCGCCGCCTGTTTCACCGCCTGTCGGCCCGTCATCTCAAGGCATACCGGCTGGCGGTGGCCAACCGGGATCCCCGTTTTGACAAGGGTGCCGAACAGGAGTGGTACTACCGGGTGCGGCTGCTGCTCGACTATGTGAGCGGCATGACGGATACCTATGCGCTGGAAGAGTTCCGCCTCTTGTCCGGGATCTGACTCGCGCCAGGCAAATCCTGTGCGTGCCGTCCGGGAGCGGATGTGTGCGGCTGACGGGCGAGAGACCTGTGTCTCGTCTGGATATTGATAGATGGCTCACTCCCCATATGGGGGGTGAGGTTCTTGTATAAAATTCGGTCTTTTTTTAGACTGTGGCAACTTGTTCAACTTTCACTCGGTAAGGAGACGGATATGCAACATTCAATGCTAAACGTTGCGTTCGACCGCTGCATCAGCAGCGCGAAGACTCGTGCTCTTTTTCTGCCGCGTGGAGGAAACAGGTAACACCTGCTTTTTCATCACCCGCGGTTGTCCCGCAGGGTGATGCCCCCTCTCCGGGAGAACCGCACGTTCAACTGGAGAATATTATGTCTATCGAACTGACCCTGCTGCGCACCGTCGAATCCTTGGTTCAAAAACGGATCACCCGGCTGGAACGCCGCACCAGTTACCTGCACCTCTCGCCTGCCTTGCTGAAAGACATAGGTCTGGAAGGGCAAAATGTGCAGATCGCCCACGTCCGTGAGCAGGAATATCAAACCGGCTTCCGGCTTGGGAATCGAATAACCTGATGATGTGGGGCTTGGCCCCCTTCTTGCAGGAAAATGGCAGGCTCAGGCCTGCCATTTTTCGTATCCGGTTGAGTTTGGTTACGAATTTTCATTCGCACATTTTGCCAAAATCTCTATCATCGCTCTCCGATCTGTTCAGGAGTTGTCCATGTTGCGTCTTTGCTATCGCGCCTTCCTGTTGTGCTGGCTTGCCTGCTGGAGCCTTGCTGCCGTGGCAGAAACCGGCCTGGACAAGGATCGACTGGGGCTGTCCGAGCGGCTGTGGCTCGCCTCGCGCAGCGACCTGGTGGTCGGCATGCCCTCGGTAGCCTGGCCCCCCTATGTCTATGCCAATAGCCGGGGTGGTTTCAGCGGCCCGCTCGACGATTTTGCCTCCCTGGTCGCAAGCCGGCTGGGGCTGACCCTGCGCTACAAGACCTATCCCTACTATGCCGGAGCCCAGCAGGCCCTGCTCGATGGCGAGGTCGACATGCTGATCGGCGTGACCCCCAGCCACTCCCGGCAGCAACAGATGCGTTTTACCTCGGATCTCATGGGGCTGCCCCGTGGCATCCTGCTGGCGAAGGGGGATGATCAGCTGAGCCTGCCGGCGGCCCGTCAACTGCGCTGGGTGTGTGAACACGGTTTCAGCTCCTGTGAGGAACTGGAGCAGCTTGGCATGGCGCACCTGGTGGAGGCCGACAGCAGCGACGAGGCTGTCTTCATGGTGAAGAAAGGTCTGGCGGATGCCTATCTGGCGGATCTGCCCGCCCTGGTTCGCTTGCAGCGCCTGCAACAGCAGGCCGGGCTCAAGGTGATCACCCCGGAGTGGGTGACCGATACCTCGCTGGCCATGGCGGTAGGCCCCAACAATCAGGGTCTGCTGGGCCTGCTGGAGCTGGCTCTCAACGATATCCCTCTCGATGAACGACGCCGCATTCTGGAGACTGGCGGCATAGTCGACTACGAACTGGCCAACGGCCCCCGTCAGATAGTGTTCAACCAGAGCGAGCTGGAGTGGCTGGCGCAGCACCCGACCCTGAGATTCGGCGTCGCCCCCGACTGGCCGGCGGTGAGCGAGATCGACGGCAATGGTCAGCTCAAGGGATTCCTCGCCGATCTGCTCAAGCTGCTCAGCATGCGCTCCGGCCTCAAATTCACCCTGGTGCCGACCAGCAGCTGGGCCGAGACTCAAGCGCTGTTCAAGGCGCGCAAGCTGGATCTCATTCCGGCCATTACCCCCACAGCCGAGCGGCGCCAGTACACACTGTTTACCCCGGATTACGCCTTCATTCACAGGGTGATCGCCGCCAGGCAGGGGGGCAAGGAGCTGGAAAACCTCAACGCACTCAAGGGCCACAAGGTGGGCATAGTCGGTGGTTCGGTCGAGGAGCTGATACTTCAGGAGGTGGGGGCCTATCCGGTGACGGTCAGCAGCGACACCAGGCTGTTGCCCCTGCTCGATCAGCATGAGGTCGACTATGTGCTGATGAGCATGACGACCCTGGAGCTGGCGCTGCAGAAGGGGTTCAACAATCGCTATCAGGTGGTCTTCTCCGGCAACGAGCTGCGGGTGCCTGTCGCCATGGCGGTGCACCAGCAAGATCCCATGCTGCAGCAGATCCTGACCAAGGTGCTGATCTCCATCCGGCCGGAGGAACTGGCCAAACTGGAGCACAAATGGCTCTCCTTGAGCATACAGACCGGCATCAATCCGGCGACCGTACTGCTCTGGTCCTCCTTCGGGATCGGCGCCTTCCTGCTCAGCGTCTTGCTGTTCATCGGCTGGAACCGCACGCTGCGCCGCCAGATAGTCCAGCGCCAGCTGGCCGAGCACAAGTTGAACGAGCAGCTGACCTTCGTGCAGACCCTGCTCAACTCCCTGCCCAACATGGTGGCGCTGCGGGATCGCGAGCAGCGTATCACCCTCTGCAATCAGGCCTATCGGGATGCCTTCATCGGGGCCAAGGTCGGCGATGATTGCGACGATCTCGACGGCATGCCGCCCCAGGAGCGGGAGCGGGTGCTCAGGGAGGAGCTGGCTGTGTGGCAGCGCGGTGAGCAGCTGGAAGGGGCGGGGTACAGCCGCCGCCAGGATGGTGCCATGTTCCACGTCATCTATGCCAAGCGCCCCTATCGTTCTCCGAACGGTGACATGCTGGGCGTACTGACCGTGCTCACCGACGTGACCCGCATCAAGGAGGCCGAGGAGCGGGCCCGCAAAGCGGAGACCCGGCTCACCCAGATCACCGACAGCATGCCGGGCATAGTCTATCAATACCTGTGGCAGGGGCCTGGCAAGGGCCGCTTCTTGTATGCCTCCCAGGGGGCGAGCGAGATCCTGGGCGCCAGTCAGCAAGATATTATGTCGGCCGAGTCGGGGGGCGAGGTGTTCGGCTTTACCGAAGAGGCGCTGCAGGACTTTGTCAGCAAGGTGGCCAATCATGCCGAGACGCTGGCGCCGCTCGATCTGGAGGTCAGGGTCGTGCGCCCCGAAGGGGATCGCTATTTGCAGGTACGCGGCAGTTTCGTGCCGCAGGAAGAGGGGGATCTGATCCTCAACGGGGTGATCCAGGACATCACGGCACTCAAGCGTCAGGAGAACGAGCTGCGAGAGGCGCGCGCCTATGCGGAACAGGCGATGCAGGTGCGCAGCCGCTTCCTCGCCACCATGAGCCACGAGCTCAGAACCCCCATCTCCGGCATGCACGGCATGTTGGAATTGCTGCAGATGAGCGAGCTGAACGAAGATCAGCGCTACATGCTGCGCAACGTCATCACCTCCACCAACAACCTGCTCTATCTGGTCAACGACGTGCTCGACTTCTCCAAGATAGAGGCGGGCCAGCTGCAGCTGCATTATCAGGATGGTCGCCTCGCCTCCGTGATCTGCGACGAGATCCGCGGTCATGCCACCCTGGCCCATGGCAAGGGGCTGAAGGTGACGCTGGAGTGGGCGCCCGAGGTGCCGGATCAGGCCCGCATCGACGTCGTGCGAGTGGGGCAGGTGCTCTCCAATCTGCTCAACAATGCGGTCAAGTTCACCGAGCGGGGCGAGATCCGCATCCAGGTCAGCTATCGCGCCGAGCAACTGTTCATCGCCGTCAGCGATACCGGCATCGGCATTGCCGAAGAGAAGCAGGATCGCCTGTTTACCCCGTTCGAGCAGGTGGAGTCCGACATAACCCGACGCTTCGGTGGCACCGGGCTGGGGCTGGCCATCTGTCATCAGCTGGCCCAGAAAATGGGGGGCAGCCTGGCTCTTGAGAGCAAACCGGGTCAGGGAACCCGGCTGACGTTCGGTTTCCCGCTGACGGAGTGCCAATGGGATGCGCCGCCGCTGGCAGGCCAGCATTGGTGGCTGTTTGGCGAGGATGCGGCCCTGCAGTCAGCCATGCAACGGCTGGGGGCCAGCTTGAATCGTCTGGACCCGCAGCAGTGGCAGCAGCCGGTGAGTGGTTTGTTATTAGCGGAAGAGGGCTGGCTCGAACAGGCGCTGGGCAGCGAGTGGTCGACGCGTTTGCAGCAATCCGCCCTCAAGGGCATAGTGCTCTCCCCGCTGGAAGCGCTGCGTGGCCGCATGGGTTCGGATGCCTGGTGGCGCCTGGGTCAATCTCCGCTTTACCCCGATCTGTTGCTGGAGACTTGCCACCAGTTGCTGGGGGAAAAAGCGATCCATCCGGTGCAGGCCCATGCCGCTCAGTTGCAGGGACGCGTGCTGGTGGCCGACGATCATCCCATCAATCGCGCCCTGCTGGCGCGCCAGCTTGCCATTCTCGGGGTGGATGCCGAGGTGGTGGACGATGGCGAGAAGGCGCTGCGCACCTGGCAGGGGCAGGACTTTTCCCTGCTGCTGACCGACTGTCACATGCCGGTGATGGATGGCTACAGCTTGACCCGGACCCTGCGGGCGCAGGGGGAGCAGGCTCCCATCATAGGGGTCACGGCCGATACGTCGGAAGGGGCCGGCCTGCAGATGCAGCAGGCCGGCATGAACGACATGCTGTTCAAGCCCTACACCCTGGATACCCTGCGCCAGATGCTGGCTCGCTGGCTGCCGGTGGTCGTGCCGGTGGACGAGGCGGCGCCACAACCGCCCGAACCGGCCAGAGAGGAGGGGGAGTGCTGGATCTCGCTGTTCGGGGATGAGGAGGTGGCCCGCAGCATGGCGCGGGAGTACCTGGATTCCAACCGCCAGGATGGCGATGACATGATGCAGGCGGTGGCCCGCCAGGATACCCATGCCCTGGTGGAGACGGCGCACCGCATCAAGGGCGCTGCCCGCATGGTGGGGCAGTTGGCATTGGCAGAGGAAGCGGCTCGACTCGAAGCGGCGGCCCGTCTGAAGCAGCTGGAAGAACTCACCGAGTTGAGTCAGACAGTACAGACGCTGATGAACTCTATTACACGCGAAATTGGACTATGGCTCGATGAACAAGACACAGCATGAGTTGGTGATCATGGTGGTGGAAGACCACGCGTTCCAGCGCAAGGCACTGATGCACCAGATCCGTGGGCTCGGTTATCCCTCCCTGCTGGAGGCTCAGGACGGGCTGGAGGCGCTGGCCATGTGTCAGCGTCATCAGGTCGACATCCTGTTTTGCGATCTGCGCATGCCCGGCATGGACGGCATGGCGTTGCTGCGCCGCCTCTCCCTCGGCGGCTTTCGTGGCGGCATCATCCTCTCCAGCGCGCTGGAAGATGACGTGGTCGAAGCCGTGCTGCGGATGAGTGCCGCCTATGGTCTGCAGGTGCTGGGGCGCATCGAGAAGCCCTCCAGCCAGCAGCATATCAGCCAGCTGATCGGTGCCTGGCGGCCGCAACAGGAGCGGGCTCAGGAGGAGGACGGCCACAGCCTGACTCTGGATGAGCTGAGTCAGGCGCTGGAGCAGGATCAGCTGCTGCCCTGGTATCAGCCCAAGGTGAGTTTTGGCTCGGGCCTGTGGGTCGGCATGGAGGCGCTTGCCCGCTGGCAGCACCCGGACTACGGCCTCATCTCGCCGGCTCGATTCATCCCGCTGGCGGAGCACAACGGTCTCATCGACCAGCTGACCGAGGTGATCATCAGCAAGTCCCTGCGCGATGGCCACCTGTGGGAGCAGACCGGGCTCTCCCTCAACCTGTCGATGAACCTCTCCACCACCTCCCTCATCGAGGGGGATCTCTGCAACACCCTGATCAACCAGTGCCAGCGCTGGAGCATCAACCCCGAGCTCATCACCCTGGAGGTGACGGAGAGCTCGTTCGTGAAGGATCTGGGCAAGTCGCTGGAGGTGCTGACCCGGCTGCGCATGCACGGTTTCGGGCTCTCCATCGACGACTTCGGGACCGGCTACTCCTCCATGCAGCAGCTGGCCCTGCTGCCCTTCACCGAGCTCAAGCTGGACAGGTCCTTCGTCGATCGCTGCTATGAGGACCCCTCACGTTTGGCCATAATAGAGTCAAGTATCGAACTGGCCCGCAAACTGGGGCTCAAGTCGGTCGCCGAAGGGGTGGAGGATGAACTGACCTGGCGACTGCTGGCCAGATTGGGGTGCGACGTGTGTCAGGGCTTCTTCTCCGCCCGACCCATGCCGCGCGATGAATTGATGGGATGGCATGACACCTGGCGCGAACGGTTACCGGGTCTGATCGGGGACTGAGTGCCGGGCAGCATGCCCGCAGTTGAACAAGGACGTTCATGAAAATTTCAAGCAAGTTATTGCTCAGTTTCTGTTTTATCAACCTGTTGGTGTTCCTCTCCTCGGCTCTGGTCTATCACCAGCTCGGCCGGATCGGGCAGGCCGAAACCAATCTGCTGGAGCAGGCGTTGCCCGCCCTGCAGCGGGATGAGGCAAGCCAGAAGGCGCTGGTGGCGACCGTCTCCTCCTTGCGCGGTTACCTCATCCTCGGCAAGGATCCGGCCCAGGCCGCCCGCCTCAAGCAGGAGTGGGAAGGGGCCTGGCAGGCCATCGAACGGCAGCCGTTCACACCGGCCCTCGCCCAGTCTCTCAAGGCGTTCAAGGGCAATCAGGAGAAGGTGTGGGCCATCGCCCATACCGAGGAAAACCTGCCCGCCCATACGCTCATGCTGCTGGAGGCGGGCCCGCTGGCGGAATCGGCCCTCGATCAGCTGCAATCCTTTGCCAATGAAGAGGTGGCCACCCCGCAGGATCAGCTGCCGGGGGATCGCCGGCTGCTGCTCAAGCAGGTGGGGGATGCCTACAACGGCCTCTCCAATGCGCTCTCCGCCCTGCGCGACTTCCTCATCTCGGGTGATCCCGAATATCGCACCAAATATCAGGACTACTACCAGTTCCACCAGCAGCGCGTCGCCGAGGTGAAACAGCAGCAGGCCAACTTTACCGAGGCCGAGAAGGGCCTCTGGTCGCTGTTTGAAGAGATGTCCGCCCCCTTCGCCGAGCTGGTGGGTCAGGTGATCAGCAAGCGTCAGGCGCCGGACTGGGATCAGGCCAACCATCTGATGGCGACCGATATCGAGCCTGCACTGACCCAGCTGGCCGGCCAGCTGGCGGCCCAGGTCACCCAGACCCGCGCCGAGGTGGACAGCATGGGCCACAAGATGGCCAGCGCTGGACAAACCATCAACCGTACCCTGCTGCTGGCCACCCTGACCGTCATAGTGCTGGGCACCCTGGTGGCCCTGCTGTTCAGCCGCCGCTTGACCCGGGACATAGCCAGCCTGGTGGTGCGGGCCGATCTGGTGGCCAACGGCCGTCTGCCGTCCCGTCCTCTGCCGGTGCAGAGCCAGGATGAACTGGGCGGGCTGACGGGCTCCATCAACCAGATGTCCCTGCAACTGCGCCAGCTGGTCGGCGAGATCCAGGGGGCCGTGGGGCAGGTGGAGGGGGCGTGCTTCGAGGTCGGTGACACCACCCGGGCCATAGTCACCGATCTGGCGAGCCAGAATCAGCGGGTCGATACGGTGGCGGCGGCGATCGAACAGATGTCGGTCAGTACCCGGGATGTGGCGGGCAACATAGCCGACGCGGCCCGGGCCGCCCAGCAGGCCGAGGTGCAGACACGGCAAGGGGGCAATGCCCTCGGCCGCATGACCGCTACCATGCAGGAGATAGCGACCATGATTGCCCAGGCCAATCAGGCCATGGGGCTGCTCAGCACCCAGAGCGAGCAGGTGGGACGCGTCACCGAGGTGATCGCCACCATAGCCGAGCAGACCAATCTGCTGGCGCTCAACGCCGCCATCGAGGCGGCGCGAGCGGGGGAGCAGGGGCGCGGTTTTGCCGTGGTGGCCGATGAGGTGCGTCTGCTCGCCAGCCGTACCAGCCAGTCGACGGCCGAGATCAGCCAGACCATCGCCAGCATTCAGCAACAGACTCGCCAGACGGTGAGCACGGTCGGCAGCGGGACCCAGCTGGTGGAACAGGGCCGAGATGCGGTTGCGTCTGTGACGGAGACCCTCAGTGCCATGCTGCAGCTGGTGCAGGATCTGTCCGGTCAGCTGGGGGCGATCGCCACCGCCACCGAGCAGCAGTCCCGGGTTGCCCAGGAGGTGGCGGGCACTGTGGAGGAGATCGCCGGGCTCAGCCGTCAGTCGAGTCAGCGCAGCCGGCAGGGGGAGGAGATAGTGGCCAGACTGGCGCAGGATACGGGGCGGTTGACGTCCGTCATCAGTCGCTTCGAGCTGGATGCCTGAGGCGGAGCAAGACGGCAAAAAAACGGGGCAGGCCGATGGGCCTGCCCCGTTTTTTCAATCCAGGTGGCGGAAGGCCTGATTGTCGAAATTGCTGGATGTCTCCTGGTTCAGCAGGCTGACCAGCAGGCGTGAGGTCTTGCTCGCCAGCTTAGTCCAGCCGGCGGAAAGACTGGTTGTCGAAGCTGCTGGAGGTCTCCTGATTGAGCAGACTGACCAGCAGGATGGCACGTTTCTCCCCATCCGGTTCCAGATAGATGGCCTCGAATCCGGCCAAAGGGCCAGATTCGATCAACACCTTGTCGCCCTGGGTCGGCAGGTTGGCGTAGCTGGCTCTCGCCTCGTCGCTGTCGTCGCGGCTCATCAACTGATAGACCAGCTGGCTGCTGATGGAGGTCCACTCCTTGCCGAAGTGGATGATGCGGCTGATGCCACGGGTCGACTTCAGGGTGACGGGGGTGACCTCTTCCAGATCCACATAGATGAACAGATAGTTGGGAAACATGGGTTCCCGCACCGGGACACGCTTGCCCCGCCGCAGCTTCTCGATTTCGACCATGGGGTAATAGGATTCAATCCCCTGGGCTTCGAGATGGGCGCGGGCGCGGGCCTCTTCCTTTGGCTTGCAGTAGGCCAGATACCATTTTTTCATGTTCTGTTACGTTCGTGTTGCCGTGCTCCCGGTTATGATAACCGCGGCAATAAAAAAGGCCACGCTTGGCGTGGCCTTTTTTGCAGAGTGAGTGATTACCAACCTTTGACTATGCCACCTTTGAACAGTTCGTCAGCAGTTTTGTAGACTTCGTCGCTCTGGAAGGCCTGGACGAACTCCTTCACCTTGGCGTCATCCTTGTTGTTGCCACGGGAGACGATCAGGTTGACATAGGGGGAGTCCTTGTCTTCCACGAACAGACCGTCACGGCTTGGCAGCAGGTCGATCTGGGAGGCGTAGACTGTGTTGATGATGGCCAGATCCACGTCTTCCAGGGAACGGGGCAACTGGGCCGCTTCCAGTTCAACAATCTTCAGCTTCTTCGGGTTGCTGGCGATGTCGAGCACGGTCGCTTCCAGGCCGGTACCCTCTTTCAGGGTCAGCAGGCCCTGCTTTTGCAACAGGATCAGGGAACGGCCCAAGTTGGTCGGATCGTTCGGCACGGCGATCTGCGCACCCTCTTTCAGATCGGCCAGGGCCTTGATCTTCTTGGAGTAGCCGGCGATGGGGTAGACGAAGGTGTTGCCGACCGGCACCAGATCGAAGCCGCGATCCTTGACCTGGCTATCCAGATACGGTTTGTGCTGGAAGGCGTTCAGATCGATGCTGCCATCGTTCAGGGCCACGTTCGGGGTAGCGAAGTCGGAGAAGGTAACGACTTCGACGGTCAGACCGTACTTGTCCTTGGCGACCTTGGCCGCGGCTTCCACCAGCTGGGATTCCGCCCCGGCGATGGCGCCGACTTTCAGGGTCTTGTTCTCTTCTTTCTGACCACAACCGGCCAGAACCAGGCCAGCCAGCAGGGCAGCCGCAACGGATTTAATGCCAAATTTCATAAAAACCTCCTGTCAGAAATCGACGATTAACGATGATCACATGTGTTGACCAGGCGCTCACCTGCGCTCTGGATGAGTTGAACCAGTAAAACCAGAATGACGACGGTTGCCAGCATGACGGTGGGATCAAAGCGCTGGTAGCCGTAGCGAATACCCACATCACCCAGACCACCGCCTCCGATGGCACCGGCCATGGCGGAGTAGTTCACCAGCGTGACCAGGGTAATGGTGACGCTGTTGACTATGCCGGGCAGGGCCTCGGGCAGCAGCACCTTGGTAATGATTTGCAGGGGTTTGGCACCCATGGCCTTGGCCGCTTCCAGCAAGCCGTCCGGCACCTCCATCAGGGCTCCTTCCACCAGACGGGCGATGAAGGGCACGGCACCTATGGTCAGCGGCACTATGGCGGCTATGGTGCCTATGCTGGTGCCGACGATCAGCCGGGTCAGCGGAATGATGGCGACCAGCAGAATGATGAAGGGCACTGAGCGGCCAATGTTGACCAGGATGCCGAGCAACTTGTTCAGGGCCGGGTTGGCCAGGATCTGGCCCGCCTTGGTCACGTGCAGTGCCACTCCCAGCGGCAGGCCGAGCAGGCAGCCAAACAGGGCGGAGGCAAACACCATCAGCAGGGTATCGCCGAGCGCTGTGACCAGCAGATTAATCATTGCTTCGGACATGATCCATTACCTCCAGCTGAATGCGATTGTGATCAGGGACTGCGTCTGGCAGCCCTTGAGGGCAGTGATGAGCAGATCAGTCATTGCTGCGGACATAACCCATGACCTCCAGCTGAATATGATTGTCTATCAGGAACTGCTGGGTCGCCTCGCACTGGGCCTCATCCCCGAACAGCTCCGCCAGCAGGAAGCCGAACTTGACGCCCCCGGCGTACTCGATATCGGCGCTCAGAATGCTGATGTCGATGTTGAAGCGGCGGCTCGCCTCGGAAATCAGGGGCGTATCGACCGTGCTGCCGGTAAAGCCGAGCTTCACCAGCGGATAGCTGTTGGCCACCCGCTCGGTACTCATCCTGTCCTGATACTCCTGCGGCACCTCCAGATGTATGGTGGAGTGGATGAAGTCCCGTGCCAGCTGGGTCTTGGCGTTGCTGAAGAACCAGGCGACCTCGCCCTGCTCGATCAGGCTGCCGTCGCTGATGATGGCGACGTCATCACAAATTCCCTTCACCACGTCCATCTCGTGGGTGATGAGCAAGATGGTGAGCCCCAGTTTGACGTTGATCTCCTTGAGCAGGCTCAGGATCGAACGGGTAGTCTGCGGATCCAGGGCCGAAGTGGCCTCGTCACACAGCAGTACCTTGGGGGCCGGCGCCAGGGCGCGGGCGATGGCGACGCGCTGCTTCTGACCGCCTGACAGCTCGGACGGATAGGCGTGGGCGCGCGCTTCCAGCCCGACCAGGGCCAGCAATTCGTCGACCCGGGCCTGGATCTGGGCCTTGCTCCAGCCTGCCAGCTCCAGCGGGAACGCTATATTGGCGAACACGGTACGGGAGGAGAGCAGGTTGAAGTGCTGAAAAATCATGCCGATCTGGCGGCGGGCCTGGGTCAGCTCCCGCTCCGGCAGGGCGACCAGATCCTGGCCATCGACGATGACCTGGCCCTCTGTCGGGCGCTCCAGCAGGTTGACACAACGAATGAGGGTACTCTTGCCGGCCCCCGAGGCGCCGATCACCCCGAAAATCTTGCCTTGTGGCACATGCAGGCTCACGTCACGCAGGGCGTGCACGGCATCACTGCCTTTACCGTAGACTTTGTTGAGACCGTTCAACTTAATCATGGATTCTTCCGTGCTAACAGCCTTAAAGCACAGGGCGCTACAGGCGGGTGAATTGGGCAGAGGTTCCACTGGGTTGCTCTGTCATCATGGAGGATGATGCTAAGATGTCTGGATGGCTGTGTCAACGCGTGTTTATACTTCTAGACGTCTAAAAAAGTGCTAAGGATTCCCGTTTGCCGACTAACGCGGACGGTGATCTGGCTCACATCAATATTGTATTTGGCAGTGTAGCCATATCGCCGAATATCACATGGTAAATGTGGTCTTATCTCCTTCTTTATTAGTCGCGAGTCGAGTTTGCCTGGTCATGCTGCTATCGCGACCGGATCGGCACAAATCATTCCACTTTGTTCTGATCGCTGCTTTCTTGGCCTGCGTCTTGATGCAGCGCAACAAGCACCACGCTTGGACTTGGATTGCAATTGCCTGTTTTTTATACTTAAAGGGCATGGTATGCGGGAGGGCAGAGCAATGCGATTTCAACAGATCAAGGACTTGCTGCTGTATCTGGAACTGGTTCATCACCAGCTCGGGCTCTGTTACGGGCGGCTGATGGCCGAGGTGGATGGCGAGCGCAGCCGCATGCTGCTGGCCTATCTGCAAGAGCGGGAGGAAGCGGCCAAGGCCCATCTGCACGACTACCTGGGTCAGCTGGGGGGCGGGATCAGGGAGACCTGGCTTGAGCGCGGGTTCAGCGAGGATCTGCTGCCTGACATCCAGCGGCTGTCACTGCCTGCCACGGCCCAGACTCAGGACATAGTGCAGCAGGTGTACCGTCAGGAGGAGAAACTCATCGGCGAGCTGGGCCACCTGGCCCGCGAATGCCCGACGGAAGAGACGGCCGCCCTGCTGAGTGCGCTGTCATCGCTGGAGCAGACCCGCCTGACCCGGCTGGTGCACGGGGTGCATAGACTCGACGATATCTAGCACAGGGGGGCAATGAGAGAGGCCCGGCATCTGCCGGGCCTCTCTCATTCTCTGCCAGGCGTCCGGCTCAGCGGGGGGCCTGTTCCCGGCTGAGCTCGGCGGCATGGAGGGCGGCGCCTATGATGCCGGCCTGATTGAGGTTGGCGGCCGCCACCAGGGGGGCCCGGGTCTCAATCTTGTCGATGAACTTGTCGAGCTTGGAGGAGCTGCCGCCCCCCAGAATGAAGAGGTCGGGAGAGAACAGAAACTCGAGGCGAGCCAGGTATTTGTTGAAGCGTTTTCCCCAGCGGCTCCAGGAGAGATCCTCGCGCTTGCGTACCGCATCCGAGCAGTAGTGCTCGGCAACCATGCCTTCCAGCATCAGATGACCCAGCTCGGTGTTGGGCAGCAGCTGGCCATTGACGAACACGGCTGTGCCTATGCCGGTGCCGACCGTGATGAGGATGATGACACCCTTGCTGCGATCCTTGCCGGTCCCGAAGCGCATCTCGGCCAGGCCAGCCGCATCGGCATCGTTGATCACGTGGCAGGGCAGGCCGGTCACATCGGCAAACAGGTGGGCGGCATCGGTCTCAATCCAGCTCTTGTCGATGTTGGCCGCGCTCTTGGCGATGCCGTTGTGGATGGTGGCGGGAAAGCCGCAGCCCACCGGGCCCTTCCATTGGAAATGTTCCACCAGTGCCTTGAGGGTATGTGCAACGGCGGCCGGGGTGGCCGGTTGCGGCGTCACCAGACGATGGCGCTCGCCAATCAGCTCGCCCGTTTCGGTATCGACCAGGCATCCCTTGATCCCTGAGCCACCGATATCCACTCCCAACATCTGCATCAGATTGTTCCTTTTATAGTGCCGACGGTTAACCGTCGGCAGAGCATGAAAAAATGACGTGTATCCAGCAAGGGGCAGATCGCTTATGCGTGATCCGGCAGACCTTTTTCGATGCAACGGATCAACAAGCGGTTTTTTTTGCTGTCATCCTGCTGGCGCCGGGCCAGGGTCGCCAGCGCCCACGCTATGTGTTCGGCCACCATGGGCTCTGCCTCGTCCTGTGCCAGCTGCAATGCGGCTATGACGTCCGGGGTGGCCGGGCCGTTGCCGAGTGCCACCGCCAGGTTGCGGCGCCAGCGCTGATAGCCGATACGCCGGATCGGGCTCCCCTCAGTGTGCTTGAGAAACTCGCTCTCGCTCCAGCGCCACAATTCGAGCAGCGGCGGGCGGTGCAGGTTGGGGCGCGGGCTGAAGTCGGGCTCGGGGCTCACATCCGCATAGCGATTCCAGGGGCAGATGAGCTGGCAGTCGTCACAACCATAGATGCGATTGCCCATCAGCGGCCTGAACTCTTCCGGAATGGGGCCGTCGTTCTCTATGGTGAGGTAGGAGATGCAGCGGCGCCCATCCACCACATAGGGCGCGACTATGGCGCCGGTCGGGCAGATATTGATGCAGGCCACGCACTTGCCGCACTGCTCTTTTTCCACCGGGGCATCCAGCGGCAGTGGCAGGCTGATCAGCAGCTCTCCCAGAAAGAAGAAGGAACCCGCCGACTCGTTGAGCAGCAGCGAATGCTTGCCGATCCAGCCCAGCCCCGCCTTGGCGGCCAGCGGCCGCTCCAGTATGGGGGCCGAGTCGACGAAGGGGCGCCACTCTCCCGTGGCCTGACAGAGTTCCCGGCAGCGTTGTTCTATGCGATCGCCCAACTGTTTGAGGCGGTTGCGCAGCACCTTGTGGTAGTCGCGACCGAGGGCATAGCGGCTGATGTAGCCGAGGGTCGGGTCGCGCAGGGTGGCGGCGAAACCGGCCTCGAAGGGGAGGTAGTTCATCCGCACCGACAGCACCCGCTGGGTGCCGGGCAGCAGCTCGTGGGGACGTGCGCGCATCATGCCGTGGCGGGCCATGTAGTCCATGCTGCCGTGATGGCCGGCATCCAGCCAGGCCTGCAACCTGGGCTCTTCGAGGCTGAGATCCGTGTCCGTGATGCCGATCTGGTCAAATCCTAGCTCGCTCGCCCATAGCTTGATATCGTGGGCCAACTGCTGCAAATCAGGCGTGCTCATGCTGCATCCGGCCCCAAGGGCTGGATGTCCTGAGTCAACCTGCGGTGAAACTCAGGCGTGCTCATGCTGCATCCGGTCCCAAAGGCGGGATGTCCTGGGTCAACCGGCAGTGAAAATCAGCAGTGGTCATGTCGCATCGGGTGCCCGGCGCGTGTCAGCCAGGGCCAATGGATGAAAGTCAGGAGCCATCATGGTACAGGTCATCGGGGATGCTATCAGCGGGAAAGAGGTGCGCAGTTTACCACAATCACTGTGGCGGACTGAACAGATCCGCGCGCTGGAGCAGCGCTGGGCCGAGCGCGAAGGGCAGGAGCTCTACGCCCTGATGGAACGGGCCGGTGCGGCGCTGCGCACCTATGCCACCCACCATTGGCCGCAGAGCCGCAACTGGTGGATCTTCGTCGGTCCCGGCAACAACGGCGGTGACGGCTATGTGCTGGCCCGCCTCGCCAGGCAGATCGGTCTCGAGCCCCAGGTGATCGCCGCGAGGGAGCCCGCCGGGCTGAAGGGGGATGCCAGACGGGCCGCCGATGAGTGGCTGGCGCAGGGCGGGACTGTGCTGATGGCCGGCGCGAGCGAGCTTGATTCACTGCCGCCGCCGGATCTGGTGATAGATGCACTGCTCGGCACAGGTGTCCATACCCCCCTCTCGCCGCTTCTGACAAAGATCGTCGCAACAATCAATAGCTTGGGAGCGCCGGTGTTGGCGGTGGATCTGCCCTCCGGCCTCGATGCCGACACGGGTCGTGCCATGGGGGCCCTGGTCCGTGCCAGCCGCACCCTCACCTTCATCGGCATCAAGCAGGGCATGCTCACTGGCGAGGGGGTGGATGGTGTCGGCCGGCTCGATTGCGATCCCCTCGGCGTCACGCCGGAGGCTGGCCTGCAAGCGGCTGCCGAACGGATCGATTACCCCGGCATCAAGCCGTGGCTGACACCGCGCCAGCGCTCGGCCCACAAGGGTTCCCACGGCAAGGTGCTGCTGGTGGGGGGCAATGTGGGCATGCAGGGCGCCATAGTGCTGGCGGGTCTTGCCTGCCTGCGGGCAGGAGCCGGTCTGGTGCGGGTATGTCAGCACCCGAGTCATGGTTCCGTCAGCCTTTATCAAGCCGAGTTGATGAATACGCAGGCCGATGCGGATGAGCACTGGGCCTCGGTGCGGCTGGTGGGGCCGGGACTCGGTCAGGACGAATGGGGTCGCCGCCATTTTGAGTCCTTGGTCAATGAGGGGACACGGCTGGTATTGGACGCCGATGGATTGAATTGGCTGGCGCTATGTCCCCGTCATCAGGATAATTGGGTGCTTACGCCTCACCCGGGTGAGGCGGCCCGCCTGCTGGGCTGCTCCATTGCCGAGATTGCAGCAGATCGTTTTGCCGCCGTGCGGCGCTTGCAGCAAGTTTTTGGCGGTGTCGTGCTGCTCAAGGGGGCGGGAACGCTCATCTGTGACGGCAAGGGGATAGCGCTCTGTGACGAGGGCAATCCCGGCATGGCCAGTGGCGGCATGGGCGATCTGTTATCTGGTATAATCGCCGCCCTTTTGGCCCAGGGCTGGTCTGCCGTCGAGGCAACCCGGCTGGGCGCAGTGATCCACGGGGAAGCGGCCGATCTGGCCGCCGCAGACGGAGAGCGGGGCATGCTGGCATCGGACCTGCTGCCTTTTATCCGTCGACTGGTTAATCCCGACACCATAACAAGTTAAAGAAGAACATGGCAAAACAGTTGATGATGACGCTGCCGGACGAGGCAGCAACAGTGGCACTGGGTGGCCGTTTGGCACACGCCTGCCAGCAGGCGACCACGGTGTTCTTGCACGGCTCCCTCGGGGCCGGAAAAACCACCCTGACCCGTGGCTGGGTGCAGGGGCTGGGCCATCAGGGCAAGGTCAAGAGCCCGACCTACACCCTGGTCGAGCCCTATGAACTGGCCGAGTGGCAGGTTTACCACTTCGATCTCTACCGCCTGGCCGATCCGGAAGAGCTGGAGTTCATGGGCATTCGGGACTATTTTGCCGCCAATACCCTCTGCCTGGTGGAGTGGCCAGAAAAGGGTGACGGCTGGCTGCCGGCGCCCGATCTGGACATTACCCTGACTTATGTAAACGAGCAGCGTGAGGCTCTGATAGAGGCTCGCACTGCGATTGGCGAAGCCATTCTGGAACGGTTGTCATCTACGTGCGCTTGATCCTTGTTATTGCCCTCTCTCTGATGGCCTTACCCTCCTGGGCGAATCAGCTCAAGAGTGTGCGGGTGTGGCCATCGCCGGATAACACCCGGGTGGTGCTCGACATGAGCAGCGCCCCCAATTACAACTACTTCACCCTGACAGGCCCGGATCGGCTGGTGATCGACCTCAAAGGGGCGAACAACGTCACCAATCTGGCCCGCATCGAGAACAACAGCGAGCTGGTGCGCAAGATCCGCGAGAGTTCTCCGCTGGAGAAGGGCGGCCTGCGACTGGTGCTGGACTTGAGCTCCACCATCAAGCCGGTGGTCTTCCCGCTGGCGCCGGCTGGCCCCTATGGTCACCGGCTGGTGATCGACCTGCCCTATGAAGAGAAAGCCTCCGCCGCCGTGCAGGCTGCGCCTGTGGGCGGCAAGGGCCGGGGGGTGGTGATCGCCATAGACCCGGGCCATGGCGGGGAAGATCCGGGCTCCATAGGTCCGCGCCGTACCTATGAGAAGCGGGTCACCCTGGCTGTCTCCCAGAAGCTGGCGGCACTCATCGACAGGGAACCCGGCATGCGCGCCGTGCTGACCCGTCGTGGCGACTACTTCGTCGATCTGAACAAGCGCTCCGAGATAGCCCGCAAGGCCAAGGCCGACCTGCTGGTGTCGGTGCACGCGGACAGCTTCCACAATTCCACCCCGCGCGGTGCCTCTGTCTGGGTGTTGTCGACCAACCGTGCCAATCGCGAGATGGGCAGCTGGCTGGAGAAGCAGGAGAAACAGGGCGAACTGCTGGGCGGGGTGGGCAAGGTATTGGCCGAATCCGATCCCAACCCCTATCTGGCGCAGACCTTCCTCGATCTCTCCATGGACAAGTCCCGCGCCGAGGGCTACGACGTCAGTCGCCAGATCCTGCGCTCCATGGGCAAGGTGGCCAGGTTGCACAAGAAGGCGCCGGAGCACGCCAGTCTGGCGGTGCTGAAAGCGCCGGACATCCCCTCTGTGTTGGTGGAGACGGGCTTCATCTCCAACCACGCCGAAGAGAAGCTGCTAGCGACCCCTGCCTATCAGGATCAGCTGGCTCGCGCCATCTTCGAAGGCATCCGCAACTACTACCGTGCCCACCCGACCAAGGGCGCCATGTTGACCGGCAAGGGGCAGGCCAGCAAGCCAGCCGCGGTCAGCAGACCCGTGGTGGTGAGCAAGCCTGCCGCCGTGAGCAAACCGGCGCAGGTGCAGTCGCAGCCCGTGGTGACCAACCGGATGCCGGCCACCGAGCCAAACCGCAGCAGCGATGGCGGCGCCCCGGTCAGCAGCGTCAGCAGCTCGTCCGGCGCCGGTGTGATCAAGCCCTATGTGGTGGCCGCCAAGGAGCCGAGCGTGCCTGTCAGCAGCGTGCAGAGCAACGACAAGGCCAGGATGATCCGCCATGTGGTCACCCGCGGCCAGAGCCTCTCTCGCCTCGCCGAGAAGTTTGGGGTGAGCCAGGCGCGCCTGGTGGAGATCAACAAACTCAAATCACGGGATATCCAGATAGGGCAGGTGCTCTATATCCCCCAAGAATAGAGACAGTGGGCAGCCATGCCGCTCCCTGTTTTATCGCCTTTCCTGGCCAACCAGATTGCCGCAGGAGAGGGGGGGAGCGGCCCTGCTCAGTGGTGACTGTGTCTGGATCCCGCAAGACCAAAGGTCAGGAGCAAGCCATGCCGATCCGTATTTTACCGCCCATTCTGGCCAACCAGATTGCCGCAGGCGAAGTGGTGGAGCGGCCCTCCTCCGTCGTGAAGGAGCTGGTGGAAAACAGCCTGGACGCGGGGGCCGACCGGGTCGAGATCGACATCGACAAGGGCGGCGCCAAGCTGATCCGCATCCGTGACAACGGCTGCGGCGTCGCCAAAGACGAGCTGGTGCTGGCGTTGTCGCGCCACGCCACCTCCAAGGTGGCGACCCTGGATGATCTGGAAGGGATCTGCAGCCTGGGGTTTCGCGGCGAGGCGCTCGCCTCCATCAGCTCTGTCTCCCGTCTCACCTTCACCTCCCGCACCCAGGATCAGTCCGAGGCCTGGCAAGCCCAGGCGGAAGGGCGCGAGATGCAGGTCACCGTCAAGCCGGCGGCCCACCCGGTGGGCACCACTGTGGAGGTGGTGGATCTCTTCTTCAATACCCCCGCGCGGCGCAAGTTCATGCGCAGCGAAAAGACCGAGTTTGCCCATATCGACGAGCTGGTGCGCCGCATCGCGCTCTCCCGTTTCGATGTCACCCTGATCCTGCGCCACAACGGCAAGGTGATGCGCCAGTACAAGGCCGCCAATACGGTGCCCGAGCAGGAGCGTCGCCTGGCCGCCGTCTGTGGCACCCCCTTCATGCACCACGCGCTGGCGGTGGAAAGCGAGCATAGCGATGTGCGGCTGTGGGGCTGGCTGGCGACCCCGCAGGGGGCAAGACCGCAGAACGATCTGCAATACACCTATGTGAACGGCCGCATGATGCGCGACAAGCTCATCAATCACGCCATCCGCCAGGCCTATGACGAGCTGCTGCCCGCCGACCGCTTCGCCGCCTATGTGCTCTATATCGAGCTGGATCCCCATCAGGTGGATGTGAACGTCCATCCGGCCAAGCACGAGGTGCGCTTCCATCAGGCGCGCCTCATCCACGACTTCATCTTTCAGGCGCTGTTCACCGCACTGCACCGGGAGGCGGCCGCCAGAGCCGAGCAGGGCGAGCCGCTGGCCGAGACCCTGGTCGAGCTGCCGGTCAGCGGGCAGATTGAATACCCGGGCCAGGCGCCCCGTCCCGAGTGGTACGGCGCCGAGCACAACTATCGGGCGCCGGCCCAGGAAGTGCGAGAAGGGGGCGCGGCTCGCGCCGGCAATTATCAGCCGCCCGAGCCCCCCAGCCGGGAGGCGATGCGTGGCATGGGCGCGCTGCTCACCACCTTGCCCGGTGCGGGTCCCGCGTCTGTCGTACCCGTCACCTCGGCGGTGACCGCCAACGCAGCCGTTCAGGGCGCGCCAGGCGTCTGGCGGGCGCTCACCCTGGTGGAGCAGGCCTATCTGCTGCTGGCGCGAGACGGCCAGCTGGCACTGCTCTCGCTGGTGCGGGCCGAGCGCCTGCTGCTGCGCAACTGGCTGCTGGAGGCCTGGGGGCAGGGATTGGCGGCGCAACCGCTGCTGCTGCCGGTTTCCTTCAAGTTGCCAAAGAACCTGATAGCGCTGGTTGAAGAGCAGGAACGTTTGCTCAAACGCATGGGGCTGGAGTTGAAAAACGGGGGGCGCGACACCATGATCCTGACTCGGGTGCCAGCCTTGCTGCGTCAGACAGATCTGGTGCGGTTATTACCCGAATTATTGCAAATTATCGAGAGCGGATCTGACAGTGATGCGAGCCAGCTGGCTGAAGTATTATGCCAATGGCTGGTGGAGCAGGGGATAAGCCGCGAAAAAGTATATGATTTTTCAACTGCCAGTCGTTTGCTGACGGAACTTGTGACCGATTTCAGTGACCAACTGGCAGACACGCGCATGGTGCGCCCCGTGTCGTTGGCGAGCGTGCTGGCCGAGTTTGCCGATGGCAACTGAGGGGCTGGATGACCGCCTCTTCGACCAATAGATAAGTTTTTGCAGGTGCGCCCGCTCCGGTGGCGACCATGCAAGGGGAGTTTTTCACGTGGCTGACTTGCCGACTGCAATTTTTCTGATGGGGCCGACGGCCTCCGGCAAGACGGATCTCGCCATCAATCTGTGTCAGGCCCTGCCCTGCGACATCATCAGCGTGGATTCTGCGCTCATCTATCGCGGCATGGACATAGGCACCGCCAAGCCGACGGCCGACGAGCTGGCCATGGCACCCCACAAGCTGATCGACATGCTCGATCCTGCCTTGAGCTATTCGGCGGCGGATTTTTGCCGCGATGCCTTGCGGGAGATGGACGACATAGTCGCCCGTGGCCGCATTCCGCTGCTGGTGGGGGGCACAATGCTCTATTTCAAGGCGCTGCTGGAGGGACTCTCGCCGCTGCCATCCGCCGACCCTGTCATTCGTGCCGGGATTGAGGAAGAGGCGGCTCGCCTCGGCTGGCAGGCGCTGCACGAGGAGCTGGTGCGCATAGACCCGGTTGCCGGGGCGCGCATCCATCCCAATGACCCGCAGCGTCTGAGTCGGGCACTCGAGGTCTATCGCATCAGTGGCAAGACGCTCACCGAGCTGACCCAGGTACAGGGGGAAGGATTACCCTATTGCGTGCATCAATTTGCCATCGCCCCGAGCGATCGCGCCCTGTTGCACCAGCGCATCGAACAGCGCTTTGACAAGATGTTGCAAATCGGGTTCGAACAAGAGGTCAGGGCGCTCTATGAGCGGGGCGATCTCACCCCCGACCTGCCCGCTATTCGCTGCGTTGGCTACCGCCAAATGTGGGACTACCTGGCAGGGGAAGTGGAGTATGATGAGATGCGCTATCGCGGAATTGTTGCCACCCGCCAGTTGGCCAAGCGTCAAATGACCTGGTTGCGCGGTTGGCCTGAAGTCACCTGGTTGGAATCTGGTGAGTCTGGCAATCTGGCAAGGGTCGTTGCCCGTGCCGGAGTGGCTTGACACTCCTGTATAATCAGGTTGTTATATTGATATCCGGTGTTTAAAAACAACAAACTATAAGGAAAAGAAGATGGCTAAGGGGCAATCTCTCCAAGACCCGTTTTTGAATGCGCTGCGCCGTGAGCGGATTCCTGTTTCTATCTATTTGGTGAACGGCATCAAACTGCAGGGTCAGATCGAATCGTTTGACCAGTTTGTCATTTTGCTGAAGAACACCGTGAGCCAGATGGTCTACAAGCACGCCATTTCCACCGTGGTGCCGGCCCGTGCCGTCAACCATCACCAGCACGTCCCTGGCGCAGCTGGCGAAGAACAGGGTGAAGCCGAGGCGTGATATCCCGAGGCGAGACGACTCGCCAACCCAGATTCATCATGATTCCTGTCAAGGAGCAAGCGCTTGTTTGACCGTTATGAAGCCGGCGAACAGGCCGTTCTGGTACATGTCAACTTCAGCGATGAGGGTGAGCGGGAGGATCTGGAAGAGCTCAAGATGTTGGTGAGCTCGGCCGGGGTCAATGCGTTGGGGGTGGTCACCACCAACCGCAGTGCACCCAGCGCCAAATTTTTTGTCGGCAGCGGCAAGGCTGAAGAGATCGCGTCCCAGGTGCAGATGCTGGGCGCAGACGTGGTGATCTTCAACCATGCCCTGACCCCTGCCCAGGAGCGCAACCTGGAACGCCTGTTCCAGTGTCGGGTCGTGGACAGAACCGGCCTGATCCTGGATATCTTCGCCCAGCGCGCCCGTACCCACGAAGGCAAGTTGCAGGTCGAACTGGCCCAGTTACGCCATCTTTCTACTCGCCTGGTGCGAGGCTGGACCCACCTTGAGCGTCAGAAGGGCGGGATTGGTCTGCGCGGCCCGGGCGAAACCCAGCTGGAAACCGACCGCCGCCTGTTGCGTGAACGCATCAAGGCGATTTTGCGTCGGCTCGACAAAGTGGCCAAACAGCGGGAGCAGGGCCGTCGGGCCCGCAACCGCAATGAGGTGCCGACCGTTTCACTGGTGGGTTACACCAACGCCGGAAAGTCCACTTTGTTCAACCAACTTACAGCTGCCAGCGTGTATGCTGCCGACCAATTGTTCGCAACACTGGATCCCACCCTGCGTAAATTGGTGATCCGGGATGTGGGTGATGTGATCTTGGCGGATACAGTTGGATTTATTCGACACTTGCCCCATGATCTGGTCGCGGCCTTCAAGGCGACGCTGCAGGAGACCCGTGAAGCTGACTTGCTGCTGCACCTGGTGGACTGCGCCGATGAGCAGATGCAGGAAAATATCGATTCGGTGCAGCAGGTATTGGCCGAGATTGAGGCCGACGACCGGCCCCAGCTGATGATCTGCAACAAGATCGACAAGCTGGCCGATCGTCCGGCGGGTCTGGAGCGGGATGATGAGGGGCGCCCGGTGCGGCTCTGGTTGTCTGCCCAGACGGGTGAAGGCTGTGAATACCTGTTTACGGCCCTGACCGAGTTGCTGGCCGGCTCCATGGTGCATCACACCCTGCAGTTGCCCCCTTCGGCCGCCAGATTGCGCAGTGCGCTCTATCGTCTGAAGGGCATTGAACAGGAAGGTTTCAGCGAGGAGGGGGATTTTGTCCTGGAGGTACGCTTGCAGCTTGCCGACTGGAACCGCCTCGTGAAACAGGAAGGCGAGAATTTACAACGCTTTATCAGGCATTGATTCGTCGATGAAGATGAATGCTTACAGGCTTCATCAACGATTGATGGCCCGATAGAGTTGATATCCATCCGCTTGTATTAATGGAGATGCTGATGGCTTGGAATGAGCCTGGAAACAACGGCAAAGACCGTGACCCTTGGGGGAACAACGGCAAGAATCAGGGACCCCCTGATCTGGACGAGATGTTGCGCAAGGTAAGCCGCCGTTTTGGTGGTTTGCTGGGTGGTGGCAAGTCAGGTGGCGAGATGGGCCGTTTTGGTCTCTCTATCGCTCTGGTCGTGGCCGTGGTGGTGTGGGTCGTCAGCGGCTTCTATACCATTCGCGAAGCCGAGCGGGGCGTGGTGCTGCGTTTTGGGGAGTATTCCCATAACGTGGATCCGGGCCTGCGCTGGAAACCGACCTTCATCGACCGGGTGATCCCGGTGGACGTCGAGTCTGTACGCTCTCTGCCGGCCTCCGGCTTCATGTTGACCCAGGACGAGAACGTGGTGCGGGTCGAGATGGACGTGCAGTATCGCGTGGTCGATCCCGAGCAGTACCTGTTCAGCGTCACCAATGCTGACGAGAGTCTGGGTCAGGCCACTGACAGCGCCCTGCGCTATGTGGTGGGTCACACCCGGATGGACGATGTGCTGACCACGGGTCGGGAAAAGGTCCGTCAGGAAACCTGGCAGGTGATCGACAGTATCGTGGAGCCATATCACATGGGTCTGCAGATCGTCGACGTCAACTTCCTGCCGGCGCGTCCGCCGGAAGAGGTGAAAGACGCCTTCGATGACGCCATCTCCGCCCAGGAAGATGAGCAGCGCTTCATTCGTGAAGCGGAAGCCTATGCCCGTGAAGTGGAGCCAAAGGCCCGCGGTTCGGTCAAGCGTCTGGAACAGGAAGCCGAAGGTTACAAGTCCCAGATAGTGCTGAAGGCCAAGGGTGAAGTGGCTCGCTTCAACGAGTTGCTGCCCCAGTATCAGGCCGCGCCCGAGTTGACTCGCGAGCGTATCTACCTGGAAACCATGGAAGAGCTTTATCAACAGGCCAACAAGGTGCTGGTGGACATGCCGGCGGGTAACAACAGCATGATCTATCTGCCGCTCGACAAATTGTCTGGCAAGGCGAATGCGGTACAACCGGCTCGTCCGGCTGACACGCCGGTAGTTGAATCAACCACGCCGTCCAACGAAGGGGCCAACTCCACACCGACCCCGCTGCGCAGCGGTGACCGTTTCAGCTCAGGGAGAAACTAATAGATGAAAAAAATAGCTATTGGTGTCATCGCTGTGGCCGCCATGGTCTGCTTCTCTTCCATCTTCATCATTGATGAAGGCCAGAAGGGCATAGTGGTGCAGTTTGGCAAGGTGAAGCGGGTTGAATCCGGCGAGCCGCGGCTCTATGAGCCTGGTTTGCACTTCAAGGTGCCGCTCATCGATCAGGTTCGCAAGATGGATGCCCGCATCCAGACCCTGGAAGGCCAGGCGGATCGCTTCGTCACCTCGGAGAAGAAAGACCTCATCATCGACTCCTACGTGAAGTGGAAGATCGAGGACTTCTCCAAGTACTACCTGGCAACCGGTGGTGGCAACAAGATCCAGGCCGAAGACCTGCTCAAGCGCAAGATCAACAACGGTCTACGTTCCGAGATCGGTAACCGCACCATCAAGGACATAGTCTCTGGTGAGCGCAGTACCGTGATGGAAGATGCCCTGATGAAGATGGCGCGCTCCTCCGAGCTCGGCATCAAGGTGGTCGATGTGCGGATCAAGCAGATCAACCTGCCGGTGGAAGTCTCCAGCTCCATCTATCAGCGGATGCGTGCCGAGCGGACTGCAGTAGCCCGTGAGCATCGCTCCCAGGGCCGCGAGCAGGCCGAAATCCTGCGCGCTGACATCGACCGCAAGGTGACCGTCATGATCGCCGATGCCGAGAGTAATGCGCGTCAGCTGCGTGGTGAAGGGGATGCCGAAGCCGCCAAGATCTATGCCGACAGCTACAAGAAAGACCCCGAGTTTTTCAGCTTCGTGCGTAGCATGGAGGCCTATCGCAAGAGTTTTGCCGGTGGCAACGACCTGATGGTGCTCAAACCAGACAGCGAGTTCTTCCGCTACCTCAAGTCTCCTCACGGCACCAAGCAGTAAGAGACAAGCAATAAGACCAAAGGGCCTGATGATTCAGGCCCTTTTGCTTTATGGCGCCAGACCCCGCCGATACGGGCGGCTTTTTTGTGCAAGGAGCGGGAATGCTGACATCCATCTTGATGGGATTGGGGCTGCTATTGCTGTTTGAAGGGCTTGGCCCCCTGTTGATGCCGAGGGCCTGGCAGCAGATGCTGCGGCTGATGAGCGACCAGCCACCCGAGCAGTTGCGCCGCATCGGTGGTTCGCTGGTGGTGGCGGGCGCAGTGATCCTCTGGATGCTGAGCCATTGAGCCATTGAGCCATTGAGCCATCGGCTATCAGCAAAGTGCAGGCAATAAAAAAGAGGCTCTGAGGCCTCTTTTTTCATCCAGCAGGAGTCGTTGACTCAGGCGCTGCGCTGTACCGCCATCTGGGCCAGGGTTTCCAGCGCTTGCTTGTGCTGGGAGTCCGGCAGGACGGCGAGCGCTGCGATGGCCTTGTCAGCCTCTTGCCGGGCCCGCATGCGGGAGTACTCCAGCGCACCTGTGCGATCCAGAATGGCCAGAATCCGGTCGAGATGCTCCATGCCGTTGCGATGCTCGATGGCATCGCGCACCAGCTGACGCTCCTCGGGCGAGCCCACTTCCATGGCTCGCAGCAGCGGTAGGGTTGGCTTGCCTTCGGCCAGATCGTCGCCGACGTTCTTGCCCATCTCATCGCTCTGGGAGCAGTAGTCCATCACGTCGTCGATGATCTGGAAGGCGGTACCCAGATACTTGCCGTAGTCGGTCATGGCCTGCTCGACGGGCTCGGGCTGATGGGTCAGCACGGCAGCGAGGCGGGTGGCGGCCTCGAACAGCTTGGCGGTCTTGCAGTAGATGACCGTCATGTAGCTCTGTTCCGTGGTGTCCGGATCGTTGCAGTTCATCAGCTGCAACACTTCGCCCTCGGCTATGGTGTTGGTGGCATCCGACAGTATCTCCATCACCTTGAGGTTGGAGAGTTCGCTCATCATCTGGAAGGAGCGGCTGTAGAGGTAGTCACCCACCAGCACGCTGGCAGCATTGCCAAACAGGGCGTTGGCCGTCTCCCGGCCGCGGCGCAGGTCGGATTCGTCGACCACGTCGTCGTGCAGCAGAGTAGAGGTGTGAATGAATTCTATGATGGCGGCGAGCTTGAGATGATCCTGACCTTCGTATCCCAGTGCGCGGGCGGCCATCACCGTCAGCATGGGGCGCATCCGTTTCCCGCCTGCACTGACAATATAGAAACCCAGCTGGTTGATCAGGCTGACATCGGACTGGAGTCTCGCCAGGATCAGTTCATTCACCGCCGTCATGTCGGCGGCACAGAGCGCACGGATAGTCTGTTGGTCCATAAGTCTCGTAACGTGACGGCAGCAATAACTGCGGTTTTAGTAATGGCGGGGATTCTACACGATTTCACAATGGGTTACAGTTAAGCGTTTATTCACGGCGGCAGATATGCGCACAAAATAAACTTTTTGCTAAATTGGCCTTGCCTGAGCAAATCGATTTGCGTAGAATGCCGGCCCATTGTTATAGGTTTTTGCGCGTGTCTGGCCTTGAGCAAAAGACACGCCTTTACGGAGTTAATCAAATGTACGCGGTATTCCAAAGCGGCGGAAAACAACACCGTGTGGCCGAAGGTCAAATCGTTCGTCTGGAAAAGCTGAACGTTGAGACTGGCGCTACCATCGACTTCAACGAAGTTCTGATGGTTGCTGCAGGCGACACTTTTAAAGTAGGTGCTCCTTTCGTTGAAGGTGGCAAGGTTGTAGCTGAAGTTGTGGCTCACGGCCGTGGCGAGAAAGTGACTATCGTCAAGTTCCGTCGTCGTAAGCACCATCGTAAGCAAGCGGGCCACCGTCAGTGGTTCACTGAAGTCAAAATCACTGGCATCAGCGCTTAATTAGAGGAGTCCGATAGATGGCACACAAAAAAGCTGGCGGTTCATCCCGCAACGGTCGCGATTCTGAAGCTAAACGCCTTGGCGTTAAGCGTTTCGGCGGCGAAACAGTTCTGGCAGGCAGCATCATCGTTCGTCAACGTGGTACCAAGTTCCACGCTGGCACCAACGTTGGTCTGGGCACCGATCACACCCTGTACGCGAAAGCGACTGGCAAGATCCTGTTCGAAGTTAAAGGTCCGCTGAATCGTAAGTACGTTAGCATAGTTGCTGAGTAATTACGGACCGCAAGGATCCGAAGCCCCGCCAACAGGCGGGGCTTTTGTTTTTCTGACGCAGTTTACGAAAAAACGGAACGCAGATGTGCCTGGTGTTGCGCGAGGCATTCATCGCTAAGATGCGTATCGCCCGCAGGGGCCTGTACCACTATAATTGCGTATCGGTTTTTCGAATTAAGGTGACGGTTACCTATGAAGTTTGTTGATGAAGTCCAGATTCGAGTCGATGCCGGTGACGGTGGTAACGGTTGTGTCAGTTTTCGCCGGGAGTTGTATATTCCCAACGGTGGTCCGGATGGCGGAGACGGTGGCGATGGCGGCGATGTCTATCTGATTGCCGATGAAAACCTGAACACCCTGATCGATTACCGTTTCGAACGCTTCCATGCGGCCGAGCGCGGTGAGAACGGCCGCAGTGCCAACTGTACCGGTCATCGTGGCAAAGACAAGGTACTGCGCGTTCCTGTCGGAACCCGCGCCAGTGATGAAGATACCGGTGAGCGACTGGGCGACCTGACCACTCATGGTCAAAAGTTGATGGTTGCCAAGGGTGGTTTCCACGGTCTGGGCAACACCCGCTTCAAGAGCTCCGTCAACCGGGCGCCGCGCCAGAAGAGCAGCGGTACGCCGGGTGAAGTACGTACCCTGAAGCTGGAACTGCTGCTGCTGGCCGACGTCGGCATGCTGGGTCTGCCCAACGCGGGCAAGTCCACCTTTATCCGCGCAGTGTCTGCAGCCCGTCCGAAAGTGGCTGACTACCCCTTCACCACCCTGGTACCCAATCTGGGTGTGGTGCGTGGCGAGAACTCCCGCTCCTTCGTGATCGCCGACATTCCGGGTCTGATCGAGGGTGCCGCCGAAGGCGCAGGTCTGGGGATCCGCTTCCTCAAGCACCTGGAGCGTTGCCGCGTGCTGCTTCACCTGGTGGATATCTGCCCGGTAGATGGCTCGGATCCCGCCGTGAATGCCGTGACTATCGTCAAGGAGCTGGAAAAATACAGCCCCGAGCTGGCGGGCAAGCCGCGCTGGCTGGTGTTCAACAAGATGGATCTGATCCTGGAAGAGGAAGCGGTCGAGGTAATGGAGCGCGTCAAGGCTGCGCTGGCATACGAAGGCCCTGTCTACCAGATCACGGCCATCAGCAAGGAAGGCACCAAGAAGGTGTGCTACGACATCCTGGATCTGCTGGATACCATGCCACGCACGCTGGTCGAAGATGCCAAGGACGCCATCGAGAAGGTGGAGTTCAAGTGGGACGATTACCACAAGAACCAGCTGGCCCAGGCCGAAGCTGAGGCCGCAGCGGCTTCCCTGGCCTTCGATGCGACCCTCGACGATGACGACGACTGGGATGATGACGAAGATGATGGCGTTGAAGTCATCTATGTTCGTGACTGATCACCCTGTCCTGCCTGATCGGTGTGGCATCCTGGCCCATCGATGAGAAAAACCGGAGTCTGGCAACAGACTCCGGTTTTTTTATGGGGCCCATCCGGCTGGCCCGATCACTATATAGATATATTTCTTATGTCACTTATTGCCTGCCAACCGCAACTGATTATACTGCGCACCTGAATGCAACCTAATTGAAACAATATGCTAACCATCTGCAATGAATTGATATGCATATCTGTTTGAGGTCATTCTTATGGAAGGTTTGCCTGTGAAAATATTTATGCTTGGAATTATCCGTTAAAAGCTTGTTTGTGCATTTTATTGGGGTATTCTTGCGCCCGTTTTGCCGGGTGAGAGCATGAATATGCAGGTTTGCCTGGCTAAGGAAAAGTAACATTAAGGCTGTAAACCATGCTGGAAAAGACTCTGCAAGCACCTGCGCTCAATACCCGCCGCAATGTGCTGATGTTCCTGGTCCCGTCACTCATCGGGATCCTGCTGTTCATGACCCCCGTCATCTATGACGGAAACGTCACCATACCCGTCGCCGTGCTGGCGAAGCTGGTACAGACGGTGTTCGCCGATTATCTGGTGGCCATGGTCAGTGCCATCATCACCACCACCATGCTGATGACGCTGGTAGCCTGGTTGTTCAAGCCGGCCATCCTGGTCAGGCGCCCCTTCCTCAACAGCCTGTTCAACGTCTCCCCCTTCTGGGCCTGCGTGCGGGTGCTGGGCGGCGTGTTCGTGCTGTTGACCTTCTTCGAAATCGGGCCCGAGGCGCTGCGCTCCGGTGCCACCGGTGGTCTGGTGCTGCACGATCTGCTGCCTGTGCTGTTCTCGGTGTTCATTTTCGCCGGTCTGCTGTTGCCCTTGCTGCTGGACTTCGGTCTGCTGGAGTTCGTCGGCACCATGATGACCCGCATCATGCGCCCCGTGTTCCGCCTGCCGGGCCGTTCCGCCGTGGATTGCTTCGCTTCCTGGCTGGGGGATGGCAGCGTCGGCATTCTGCTGACCAGCAAGCAGTACGAAGGCAAGTTCTACACCCAGCGTGAGGCTGCCGTCATAGGCACCACCTTCTCGGCGGTTTCCATTACTTTCTGTCTGGTGGTGATCTCCCAGGTCCGGCTGGAACACATGTTCGTGCCCTTCTACCTGACCGTCTGCCTGGCCGGCGTGGTGGCTGCCATAGTGGTGCCGCGCCTGCCGCCGCTCTCCTGGAAGAAGGACGTCTATGCCGATGGCACCCCCCTGTGCCGCCAGCAGGAGTCAGTGCCTCATGAGCACAGCGTGCTGAGCTACGGCTATGAGCGGGCGCTGACCAAGGCCGAAAGCATGACGGACATGGGCGCGGTGGCGCGAGAAGGTGTGAAGAACGCACTCGACATGGTATTCGGCGTGTTGCCTGTGGTGATGGCCATAGGGACTTGTGCCCTGATGCTGGCCGAGCACACCTCCATCTTCAACTGGTTGGGGGCGCCCTTTGTGCCCTTGCTGGAGCTGCTGCAACTGCCGGATGCGGAAGCCGCCTCCAAGACCATCATGGTGGGCTTCGCCGACATGTTCATCCCGGCCGTGCTGGCCTCTACCATAGAGAGCGACATCACCCGCTTCGTGATCGCCGCCATGTCGGTCACCCAGCTCATCTACATGTCGGAAGTGGGTGCCCTGCTGCTGGGCAGCAAGATCCCGGTCAAGCTGTGGGAGCTGTTTGTCATCTTCCTGCTGCGCACCCTGGTCACGCTGCCGGTCATCGCCGGTGTGGCGCATCTGTTGTTCTAGGGCAGTTGTGCTGGATGCAAAACGGTCAACCTGGGTTGGCCGTTTTTTGTGGTCGGCATTAGACCAAAGTGAGTCTTTTTAATAGTGGGGTTTTACATTAATGTAACAAGCTGGAAAAAGCGTGCCAGCCGAGCAGTAGGCAATTCAAATTGAACGTGGCCAGGAGTCACCCCATGACCTCACTGCTCAGCTACAGGGCCGGTCCCTGCGATCAGCCCCTGCTTCATCAGACCATAGGCGAATACCTGCAAGAGATAGCCGAACGCTTTCCCGAACGGCCCGCCGTTGTGGTGCGCCACCAGCAGATCCGCTGGAACTACCGCGAATACCTGACCCAGATAGACAGGCTGGCGCTGGGCTTGCTGGCGCTCGGCATCCAGCCGGGGGACAGGGTCGGCATCTGGTCACCAAACAACATAGAGTGGTGTCTGGTGCAGTTCGCCACCGCCCGCATCGGCGCCATCATGGTCTGCATCAATCCCGCCTACCGCAGCTACGAGCTGGAGTTTGCCATCAACAACGTGGGCTGCCGTGCCCTCATCTGCGCCAGTGCCTTCAAGGGCAGCGACTACCTCGCCATGCTCAATGAGCTGGCCCCGGAACTGGCCAGTTCGCCGTCCGGGCAGCTGGTCAGTGCCCGCTTGCCGAGCCTGGCGATGGTGATCCGGCTCGGGGAGGAGGCCAGCGCCGGCATGCTCAACTTCGGTGCCGTGCTGGCGCTGGGGGACGAGCAGGATCCGGCCCGGCTTGCCCGGGTGGCGGCTACCCTCAAATCTGATGATGCAATCAACATCCAGTTCACCTCGGGCACCACGGGCAACCCCAAGGGCGCGACCTTGAGCCATGGCAACATACTCAACAACGGCCGTCAGGTGGCGCGGGGCATGGCGTTCAGCGAGCAGGACAGGCTCTGCATACCTGTGCCGCTCTATCACTGTTTCGGCATGGTGCTCGGCAACCTGGTCTGCATCAGCGTGGGGGCCTGCGCCCTGTTTCCATCGGAGGCGTTCGACCCTGTGGCGGCCCTGCAGATGGTGAGCGAGGAGCGTTGCACCGCCCTGCACGGCGTGCCGACCATGTTCATCGCCGAGCTGGAGCTGCCCGGCTTTGCTGAGTTTGATCTCTCCTCCCTGCGCACCGGCATCATGGCCGGGGCCATCTGCCCCGAGCCCTTGATGCGCAAGGTGCAGACCCTGATGCACATGACCGAGGTGACCATAGCCTACGGCCAGACAGAGTGCAGTCCCATCAACCACATGACCGCCATCGATGCGCCGCTGGACAAGCGGGTCACCACGGTCGGCCGTGCCCTCGATTACACCGAGATCAAGCTGGTTGATCCGAGCGGCGAGACGGTGGTCATCGGCGAGCGGGGGGAGATCTGCTGTCGCAGCAAGGGGGTGATGCAGGGTTACTGGCAGGATCCTGCCAAGACGGCGGAGACCATAGACGAGGAGGGTTGGCTGCACTCGGGGGACATAGGCATCATGGACGAAGAGGGCTATGTGCAGATCGTCGGGCGCAGCAAGGAACTGATCATCCGTGGTGGCGAGAACATCTATCCGCGCGAGATAGAGGAGCGGCTCTACGATCATCCAGCGGTGCAGGATGCTGCCGTGTTCGGGGTCGACAGCGAGCGCTATGGCGAGGAGGTGTGCGCCTGGGTCAAGCTCAGGCCCAAGCAGGAGGTCAGCGAGGAGGAGCTCAAGCACTTCCTGTCGGCCCGCATCGCCTACTTCAAGGTACCCAGGCATATCCGCTTCGTGGAGGAGTACCCCATGACGGTGACCGGCAAGCTGCAGAAGTTCAAGATGCGGGAGGCAATGAGCGATGAGCTGGCCCGCCAGCATGCCGAGGCGACGCGCTGAGGCGGTTCTTGCGCGATAAAAAAGGGCCCGCGGGCCCTTTTTCGTTGCCGGCTGCTTGCTAGCGCGGCGTGATGCTCAAGTCCGTGGGGCACTGAATGGTCAGCGAATGGACTGTACTGGCCACGCGATAAGGCTTGCCCGCTTTGTAGAGCTTCTTCTCCTCGTCATAGCTGCCCGTCGTGTACTGGGTGGAGTAGAGCGTCTGTTGACGGCGATCCGTCTCCTTGTAACCCTGGGGGCAGGTCTGGTTGGCCTGATTGAAACAGGCCGCCATGCTGCTGCACTCGATATAGAAGCCGTGCTGGCTGGCATCGGCCAGGTGCACCGGGGTGACTGTGGGCGGGGGCGGCGACAACAGGGAGCAGCCGGACAGCGCCAGTGCGCCCAGCATGATGATATGTTTTGACATGGATAACCTGAACAGTGTGGTGTGACAAAGAGTGAGGGGGAGTCTTTTGCTCCCCCTTCGCTATAGGGGCACAGTTATAACCAAGCCGGTGCGCTCAGACCAGCGCACAAATGTAAGAAAATATGATCCCGTCCTACGTCAGTGCGGCCAGCAGGGCATCGCTATCCACCTGGTCCAGCTGCTCCGGCGCCAGGAAACGCTCGGCATAGTCGCGCCAGATGCCGCTGCCGACAAACAGGGCAAACAGCGCCGGGTCTATGTGCTGCTCGCGCACCATGCTCTGCATGATGGCCAGCGACTGGGCCACCGTCTTGCCCGATTTGTAGGGGCGATCGCTGGCGGTCAGCGCCTCGAAGATGTCGGCGATGGCCATGATGCGGGCCGGAATGCTCATCTGCTGCCCCAGCAACTGACGGGGATAACCCTTGCCGTCCATGCGCTCATGGTGACCGCCGGCGATCTCGGGCACGCTGCGCAGGTGGCGCGGGAAGGGGAGCCGCTCCAGCATGCGGATGGTCTGGATGATGTGTTCGTTGATCTTGTAGCGCTCCTCCTCGGTGAGGGTGCCGCGGCCTATGGCCAGGTTGTAGCGCTCCCCCCGGTTGTAGAGATGGGTGGGCACCTTGACCTTGAAACCCCAGGGGTTGTGCTCATCCAGGCGGTCGTGAACGGGGCGGGGAATGAGGTGGGCCGCCTTGTCGGCCAGCAGCGGCTCGACGCAGGGCAGTGGCGCGGCGGGCTCGCTCTGGCGCAGCTTGAGTTCCTCCCGGCTGATGCCGAGTCTGTCATCCAGGGTGCGCAGCCAGGTGCGGCTGGCGATGGCATCCAGCCGTGTCAGCTTCTCCGGCGCCATCCACTCACCCCCCAGGTTGCACTCGGCGACGAAGGCAAACTCCTGGTCCAGGGTGCTCCAGAGCGGCGCCACCTCCGCTCTGGCCGCTTCCCGTTCGGACGCCGGCAGGCGGGCCGCCAGCGCCTCTATGTAACCGTCGCGCTTGAGCACCTCGAAGCGGGTGCGGATCTCGTGGATCCGGTCGTAGAGGGTCTCCAGCTTGGTGGCCTTGTCGACCACGAACTCCGGCGTGGTGACCTTGCCGCAGTCGTGCAGCCAGCTCGCGATATGGATGGCCTCCCACTCCTCCTCATTGAGCCGAAAGTCGGCGAACGGGCCCTGTTGCTGGGCACAGGCCGCCTCGGTCAGCATCCGGGTCAGTTCGGGCACGCGCTGGCAGTGACCCCCTGTGTAGGGGCTCTTGGCATCGATCGCGCCGGCCATCAGCTCGATGAAGGACTCCAGCAGCTGTTTCTGCTCCTCCAGCAGGCGCTGGTTCTCGATGGCGGAGGCCGAGGTGCCCGCCAGCGCCTCGATCAGGCTGATGCGCGAGGCCAGCTCGCGGGCGGAGCAGTCGGGCAGGATCAGCAGCAGGCAGCCGATCAGCTCCTGTCTATGGTTGCGCAGGGGCTCGGCCACCAGCTGGCAGGGGCCGGGGAAGGGGCCCCAGCTCGCCAGATGCTGCTGCCAGCCGCGCTCGTCGACGGCCAGGGTGAGCCGCTCTGTCTGGGCCAGCTTGCCGAGCAGCGCCTCCTGCCAGGGGACTTGCCCGGCGGGCAGGGCTTGCTGTCGCCAACTCGCCTGGACCGCCACCATGCTCTGCTCCTGCGCCAGGTAGAGGCAGCCCCCTTGGGCCTGCACCGCGGCTATGGTCTCCTGCAGTATGCGGCTGAGCAGGGAGTCGAAGCGGTGTTCGGCCGCCAGCGCCCGGCCCATGTTCATGAAGTTGCCCAGGGTCAGCCGCATGCCGGACATGGTACGGGCCAGATCGTCGATCTCGCGGATCGCCGACTCAGGCACCCGGCTCTCGCCGAAGTCGAAGTGCTGGATCCGCTCCGCCTCCTGGGTCAGGGCCAGCAGTGGGGTGGCGGTACGGCGGGAGACCAGCCAGATCACCGGCAGCAGCAACAGCAAGCCCGCCAGCGCCCAGCCGAGATTGACCAGTGCCTCGTCGCGGGCCTGCTGATAGAGCAGATCGGCCGACACCAGCAGGGCGATATGGAAGGGGGAACCCTCGCCGAGGGGGGAGAGGTTGACCAGCCAGTCGCTGTCATCGGCGGCGGTCAGGTTCAGCTCCACCGGACTGCTCAGCAGGGCGGGTTGGCGGCTGATCTGCTGTTGCAGCCGGGTCAGCACGGGATGGGACAGCGCCGACAGCGTGGGCAGCTGGCTCAGCTGCTCGAAGCTGGGCAGATGCCTGGGATCGGCGGCCAGCAGGGTGGCGTATTCGTCGAACAGGATCACCTGGCTCTGCGCTGGCAAGCGCAGCTTGCCGATCAGGGCCGACAGCCCTTCTACGCTGGTATCCAGCCCGATCACCGCCCGTCTGTCATCGCTCTCCACCGCCAGCGTCATGCCCGGCTCCTTGGTGGTAAAGAAGAGATAGGGGCTGGTCGTGGCGATCCCCGTGCGCCAGCGTGCCTGCTTGTACCAGTCGCGGCTGCGGGGATCAAACTGGTACAGGGGCATGGCCCGGCGCTCGAGCAGGGTCAGCCGCTGATCGAAGTAGAGAAACTCCCCCTTGCCCTGATGCAGGCTCTGCACCAGCAGGGTGCTGGCGGCAGGCACCTTGTCCAGCTGGGCTCTGGCCCGTCCGGTCAGCTTGCGCACCAGGAAGAAGTCGCCATCCTCATAGCCGGCGTAGACGGCCCCATAGCTGGGGCTGTTGGCCAGCACCTCCGCCAGTTGCGGCAGGTAGCCCAGGCGAGCATCCAGGCTGGTCATTGCCGCCAGCTGGCCGCTGCGCAAGAGGCTCAGCGACATGCGGGCCGGTCGCTCGTTCAGCTGGAGCGCGAGGGACAACTGTTCTCGGTATTGCAGAAAGTTCTGTCGCTCATGCTCCAGCCCCTGGCGTGCCCCTTGCTGGAATTGCAGCGCTATGAGGGCGCTGCCCAGCAGGGTAAACAGCAGGATGAAGAGGGTGGCGATATGCACATAGAAGGGTTTACGACCTGGCCTGGCACTTGTCATGGACGCATCCTTGTCACACGGGCGATTGCAGAGACGATCAACTACCAGTGTGCCAACAGGATGACAGAAAACACAATAAATGATTGAGCGGTATCAGGATATGGCGTCGGATGTGACGGCCCCTGGCGGGGCCGTCTTGGGGATCACGCCAGTACGGCGGCGGGGACCAGGTTGACGGGGGCGTCTTTCACCTCGTGCCACACCTGGTGGCTGTCCTGGTACTTGTAGTTGGCTGTGCCTGACTTCCAGTCTTCGCTGAGCACCATGCGCAGCTCGAAGTTGGGCTGGATCACTGGGCCGATCCCGCCACCCTGCGGCCACTTGATGATGGGATAACCCTGGGCGGTTACCAGGATATGGCACAGCTTGGGCATGACACACATATAGGTGTACTGGCCCTTCAGTTCGGAGGCCATGTCCAGCGGTGGATTGGTTGCCTGGGTCAGGTGAGCGACGCCGTTCACCGTCTCCCCCGGGGTATAGACGGCCAGGTTCAGGTGCAGCAGTTGTGCTCCCGGCATGGCTTTGCCAATCTCGAAAGAGGCGAGGAAGAGGCCGGTCTTGGTGTCTGTGATTGCATTCATGCCTGTATTCTCCTGCAAGAAGAGGGTGGGTGTAGCTCACAACCAGACGACGAGCCACAGCATGCTAGCGCCTGCGGCCGGAGAGGGTAACTGTGCAACTTGTCAGTTGACGCCCCGTCAGGGCTGGCATAGCGCCATCCCACCTGATGCCAGGGCAGGATAAATCAGGCGTGCGGCCTGTGTGACGCTTTCGGTTGTCGGCCCGCCAGAGATTGAGCGGGGGCAATTCGCCGGCCCGATGCGTGATTCATTCAGGTATCTCGTGCTACATTGCCCTCCTTGTTACTGGTCTGTGAATCAATGGAGTGACCCATGTCTGCCATCCCCTATTCCGTGCTCGATCTGGTGCCCGTCCCTGAAGGATCCCAGCCGGCCGAGTCGTTCCGTCGTTCGCGCGAGTTGGCGCAACATGCCGAGCGCTGGGGCTACCTGCGTTATTGGCTGGCCGAACACCACAACATGCCGGGCATCGCCAGCGCCGCCACCTCTGTGCTGATCGGCCACCTGGCGGGTGCCACCAACACACTGCGGATCGGTGCCGGCGGCATCATGCTGCCGAACCATTCGCCGCTGGTGATCGCCGAGCAATTCGGCACCCTGGCCTCACTCTACCCTGATCGCATCGATCTGGGGCTGGGCCGGGCACCCGGCACAGATCAGCGCACCATGCAGGCGCTGCGGCGCCAGCGCAGCGGCGAGGTGGACGAGTTCCCGGCGGATGTGCGCGAACTGATGAGCTACTTTGGGGACGAGGCGGGAGCGGTACAGGCGGTGCCGGGTCAGGGACTGCACCTGCCCATCTGGTTGCTGGGCTCCAGCCTCTACAGCGCCCAGCTGGCGGCGGCCATGGGGCTGCCATTCGGCTTTGCCTCCCACTTCGCCCCCGCCCTGTTGTTGCAGGCGCTGGAGATCTACCGTACCCAGTACCGCCCTTCGGCGCGCTGGCCCAAGCCTTATGCCGTGGTCTGCATCAACATGATCGCTGCCGACAGCGAGCGGGAGGCACGCTTCCAGTTCACCACTGTGCAGCAGCAGTTCCTGCGCCTCTACCGCGGTGACGCGGGCAAGCTGCCCGCGCCCGTGGTCGAGCTGGGGGAAGAGTGGTCACCCCGCGAACTGATGGCGATGGAGCAGACCCTGGCCCGCTCCCTGGTCGGCGATCCGGAGCGGGTACGTTACGGCCTCAAGGCGCTGCTGGCCGAGACCCGGGCCGATGAGCTGATGTTCAATGGCCCCATCGTCGATCATCAGGCCCGTCTGCGCTCGTTCGAGATTGCGGCCGAGCTGATGAATAGCCTGTAAGCTGGCAGACAGGGCTTGTCACTGTGGCGGGTCGAGCCAGGTGCTTGGCCCGCCGATTGACAACAGTGCTCATAAAATGTTTTCAACGTATTGATTTTAAAGGATAGTCAGGTTGATGTCGGGCATCTGTCGTGTCACCGCCCTCCACTCAGGCCCTATGCTGGCCCTGTCAATCACCACAAGGAGCTCATGATGATCGTCAGGAAGTTGAGATTACAGCGGGGTTGGTCCCAGGATCAATTGGCGACCCTGACTGGCCTGAGTGTTCGCACCATACAGCGGATCGAACAGGGTCAGCAGCCCGGACTGGAGTCTCTCAAGGCCCTGGCCTCCGTCTTTGAACTTGATGTGGCTCAGTTAGACGGGACGCAACAACAGGAGCGCGAGATGAGAGGGAATGAAACCATGGGTCAGGATGCGGTACAGGTGTCGGCAGAGGAGCGTGCGGCCATGCGTTATGTGGAGGGGCTCAAGGGCTTCTACTACCACATCGCCAGCTATGTGCTGGTAATTTGCGGGCTGTTTGTCATCAACTACCTCAGCAATCCGGATTATATCTGGGCCTGGTGGCCGGCGCTGGGCTGGGGATTGGGGTTGATCTCCCATGCCATCAATCTGTTCCAGCCCTTCAAGTTGTTCGGGCCCGAGTGGGAACGGCGTCAGATAGAGAAACGGCTGGGACGCAAGTTGTAATATCTTCCACTGCGAGTTAAACGTGGTTTTAAATTTATTTTATGAATAGTTAATTAAATAGTTTATGACAAGTACAGTTAGATTTCTCCATTGGTTACAAAGGAGGGGACATGTTTTTTGTAAACATCATTATTGGCACTCCGATATGGGTCTGGATCTTATTTGCCGTCTTGATAGTAAATGGGATCAGTGCATTAAATGATAGAGAGATGGAGATTCAACATTTGTTCGTTATGCCATTGTTTTTTCTCTTATGGGGAGGAATCAGTGTGAGCTATGACCTGGCCTTCTCGTTCTGGGGGTTAGTAGCCATGGTGGTGGGGTTAGTGCTCGGTTGTGGATGTGGTTGGTGTATCTTGAGTCGTGGTCCACAGTTAAAAAGTAAAGAGGGAAGTGATCTGATTATCTGGCCTGGTACTTCATGGGTTATTATATTTGTGATGATTGC
Source organism: Aeromonas sp. MR19 (assembly GCF_963899305.1). Classification (NCBI taxonomy): domain Bacteria; kingdom Pseudomonadati; phylum Pseudomonadota; class Gammaproteobacteria; order Aeromonadales; family Aeromonadaceae; genus Aeromonas; species Aeromonas sp. MR19. Next base: position 119,895 of record NZ_CAWQWZ010000054.1, on the reverse strand, counting down.
TTTTATTACAAAGTACACGTTGAATGCTTTTCTTAATGTAGATCCAGAATTGAGGGGGTCATTATCTTTCAATCTTTTATTTGGCTTTTTAAGTGGGCTGATTAGTGGTGTGCTCTGGGGCAGAACGTTGAATTTATATTTAATTTTTAAACAAGAAAAACAATGTTGTTAATTGTGTGATTTTCAACAGACATACGTCATATATTAATTTATATATCGTGACTTATATGTTTTAAATACGTTTAAATTGGTGGGGGATGAATAGCTCTTTATATCTGAAGTAGAAAGCCCGACATCGCGTCGGGCTTATTACTACAAGTATTCACTGAGCAAGCTTATTTAGCGTGAGTGGGGCAGGGTGTCGCTATCAGGGCATCGTCTTCATAACGCCACAGGGTGAGACTGTTGCCCCAGACGCAGCCGGTATCCAGCGCCTTGATATCCTGCTTGCCGGTGTTGCCCATCAGGGCCGCCCAGTGGCCGAACACCAGTATGGGGTCATCCACGTGGTGTTCACGCTGCTCGAACCAGGGGCGCAGGCCGGGTGTGGACTCCGTGGGGCCCTTCTTGCACTTGAACTCGAGCCGGCCGTCGAAATAGCAGAAGCGCATGCGGGTGAAGGTGTTGATGATGTAGCGGTAACGCTCGATACCGGCCAGATCCTCACTCCAGCCATCGGGCAGATCGCCATACATGTTGTGCAGCAGCCAGCTGTACTGATCGCCGCGCAGCAGACTCTCCACTTCGCGGGCGCAGTTGCGCGCCGTGCGTGCGTCCCATGCGGGTGAGATGCCGGCATGCACCATCATGATGGGCAGGTCAGGGTGCTCCGCCAGCAGGGGGCGATGACGCAGCCACTCCAGCAGTTCGTCCCGATCCGGGGCCTCCATCAGGGCTTGCAGCTTGTCTTTCTTCTTGAGCGGCGCGACACCATCGGCCACCGCCAGCAGGTGCAGGTCGTGGTTGCCGAGCACTGTGACGGCGCGGCTTCCCAGTGACTTGACGAAGCGCAGTGTGTTGAGGGAGTCCGGGCCGCGGGCGACCAGGTCACCACAGAGCCAGAGCACATCGTTGCCGGGATCGAACTCGGCCAGATCCAGCAGACGGCGCAAGTCGTCATAACAGCCCTGGATATCGCCAACAAAACAGTTCGCCATGAAACCTCAGTTAATAATGTGGGGGACGGCCAGCGTAAAAGGCGCTATGGGCGCCTCGAACTGCTGTCCCGACGCATCTTGCAGGGTGTAGCTCCCTTCCATCACCCCCAGCGGGGTGGCGAGTGGCACGCCGCTCTGATAGCGAAAGGTCTCCCCTTCCGCAATCAGGGGCTGCTCCCCGACGACGCCGGGGCCCTCGACTTCCAGCATCTTGCCATTGGCATCCGTGATGAGCCAGCGCCGGTGCAGCAGCTGCGCCGGGCCAGGCCCCAGATTCTCAATCTCGATCAGATAGTGGAACTGGTAAGGGTCTTGGGTATCCGCCACATAACTGGGGTATGGGCGGATCACTATGTGCGGGTGTGCCACGGGATCAGGCCTGTTGCTGATCCGCCAGCCAGTTGGCGATCATGACGAACTGCTCGAGGGAGAGATTCTCCGGGCGCAGGTTGCCATCGATGCCAAGCTCGGTCAGCTGGGCGTCCGTGATGAAGTTGGCGAAGCTGTTGCGGATGGTCTTGCGGCGCTGGCCAAAGCCTTCGGTACAGACGCGGCTCAGGCAGCGGATGTCTTTGGCGACGATTGTCGGGTTCTTGTGCGGCACCAGACGGACCACGGCAGAATCCACTTTCGGTGCCGGTTTGAAGGCGCCGGGGCCCACTTCCAGTACCGGGATCACCTGGCAGTAGTACTGCACCATGACGCTCAGGCGGCCATAGGCCTTGCTGCCCGGACCGGCGGACATCCGCAGGACCACTTCCTTTTGCAGCATGAAGTGCATGTCTTCGACCCGGTCGGCGAAATCACACAAGTGGAAGATGAGCGGGGTGGAGATGTTATAGGGCAGGTTGCCGAAGATGCGCAGCGGCCCCTTGCCTTCCCCCATCAGGGTGCCGAAGTCGAAGCGCATGGCGTCGGCCTCGATCACGGTCAGCTTGTCCTTGAGGGTCGGATGCTCACGCAGGCGCGCGGCCAGATCCCGGTCAAGCTCGACCACCGTCATCTTGTCCATCTGGGAGGCGACCGGTTCGGTCAGCGCGGCCAGACCGGGACCTATCTCCACCAGGTTCTGACCCGGTTGCGGATTGATGGCGGCCACTATCTGATCGATCACATAGCGGTCGTGCAAGAAGTTCTGACCGAAACGCTTACGGGCCGTGTGGCCCATGTGCACCTTGTTGCTCTGCACCTTACTGCTCATATCTTTTTTTCTCTACCATCTTGATGGCGTGGTTAATCGCGGTGATCAGACTGCCCGGATCCGCCAGGCCCTTGCCTGCGAGATCCAGCGCAGTGCCGTGATCCACCGAAGTGCGGATGAAAGGAAGTCCAAGGGTGATATTGACCGAGCTGCCGAAGCCCTTGTATTTGAGCACGGGCAGTCCCTGGTCGTGGTACATGGCGAGTACCGCATCCGCATCCTTGAGGTATTTGTCCTGGAACAGGGTATCGGCCGGCAGCGGGCCGACCAGATCTATCCCCTCCTGGCGCAAGCCGGCCAGGGCGGGTTCGATCACGTCAATCTCTTCACGGCCGAGATGGCCCCCTTCCCCGGCATGGGGATTGAGGCCGCAGACGTAAATTCGGGGCTTGGCGATGCCAAACTTGGTTTTGAGATCCGCATCCAGGATGCGGATCACCTTGCCGAGACGATCTTCGGTGATCGCCATCGCCACGTAGGCCAGCGGGATGTGAGTGGTCGCCAGCGCCACCCGCAAGCCTTCCGTCGCCAGCAGCATCACCACATCGGCGGTGCCCGACTGCTGGGCGAAGAACTCGGTGTGACCGCTGAACGAGACACCCGCCTGGTTGATGATCCCCTTGTGCACCGGGCCGGTCACCACGGCGGCGAACTCGCCGCTGAGGTTGCCGTCGCAGGCGCGCTGCAGGGTCGCCAGCACATAGGCGCCATTGCCTTCATCGAGTTCACCCGGCACCACGGGGGCGCCCAGGGTGACCGGACAGAGGGTCAGGGTGCCCGCCCGCTGCGGTTGGGCAGGGGCCTTGGCGTCATAGGGTTCCAGCTCGATGGGCAGTCCCAGCAGGGCGGCCCGTTCGAGCATCAGGGCGGGATCGGCGATCACCACCAGCTGGTGGGGCCAATCCTGCTGGGCTATCTGCAGCACCAGATCCGGGCCTATCCCGGCCGGTTCACCCGGCGTGACGGCGAGACGACGACAGCTCATCAGCTGCCGGCGCCTTCGATCTGGATGTAGGCCTCGTCACGCAGCTCGTCCAGCCAGGCCTGGGACTCTTCGGTGAAGCGACGGTTGAAGATCAGCTGATAGGCGCGCTGTTCCTGGGCCTTGTTGGTGGCATCCTGGCTGCGACGCTCTTCCAGTTGGACAATGTGCCAGCCGTGGGTCGTGCGGAAGGGGGCGCTCAGCTCACCCGGCTTGAGGCGGTTGACCATGTCGCGGAATTCCGGCACATAGACGTTGGGATCAGACCAGCCCAGCTCGCCGCCCTGCACCGCAGAGCCCGGATCTTCGGAATACTTCTCCGCCAGACTGGCGAAGCTGGCCTTGCCGCTCTTGATGTCGTGCAGTATGCCGTCCAGCATGCCCTTGGCCTTCTCTTCACTCAGGATGATGGAGGGCTTGATCAGGATGTGGCGGGCGCGCACTTCGGTCTGTACGACCTGCTGTTGGCCCTTGGCATCGAACACCTTGATGATGTGCAGACCGGCGCCCGAGCGCAGCGGACCCACTATGTCACCCTTCTTGGCGCCCTGTACCGCTTCGGCCATCAGGGTCGGCATCTCTTGCGGGCTCATCCAGCCCCAGTCGCCCCCTTCCAGGGCCTTGGGACCGTTGCTCTCGGCAATGGCCAGCTTGCGGAAGTCGGCCCCCTGCTTGAGGGAGGCCAGGATGCGTTCAATCTTGCTCTTGGCGGCGTTGAGCTGCTCGGCGCTCGGGTTGTCCGGCAGGGCAATCTGGATATGACCGACATGGTACTGCTGTTGCTGCTGGCCCTGCTTGGCGAGTATGTCCACCACCTGCTTGACCTCCTGCTCCGAGATGTTGATGCGGCGGCGCACCTGGTTGCGGCGCACCTCGTTCATCAATATCTCGCGGCGCACCTCTTCCCGGTACTGGGCATAGGTCAGCCCTTCGCGGGCCAGCTGGGCACGCAGCTGCTCCACCGTCATCTTGTTGTCGGCGGCTATGCTCTGGATGGCCTGCTCCAGCTGGGTGTCGCTGATCTTGAGGCCCTGACGATCCGCCAGTTGCAGCTGCAGGCTCTCCTGGATCAGGCGATCCAGCGCCTGCTTGCGCAGGGTGGCATCGTCAGGCAGGGACTGACCGCTCTCCTGGGCCGAGCTTTTGACTTTCTGTACCAGGGCTTCCTGCTGGCTGGCCAGCACCACGTCCTTGTTGACCACGGCAAGCACCTTGTCCATCAGCTCGGGGGCGGCGAAGGCACCCTGACTCATGGCTCCGAACAGGCCTGCAGTCAGCAGGGAAATCAACGTCTTCTTCATATCCATCTCTCAAGGCGTTTGCCAGACCGGTTACTGGTCTCGCAGGTTAAACGGACGAATGTAAGGCAGTGCTTCGGTATCCAGGGAGGTGCCCTTGGAGCCGGTACCCACGCTACCCAATCCTTTCATTTCAAACTGAATGCCCAGGCTGCGCTCCGAGGTCGGACGCATGGTCACGTTATCCGGGGTGTTGACCCACTCCAGGTTGAAGTTGATGCTCCAGCAACAGGAGTCATATTTCAGACCCACCTTGCGATCCACCTTCACTCCCTGATCGAGGTCCTGATAGTAGCCACCGTAGAGGTGCCACTGATCATTGAGCGGCGTGGTCAACAGCATGCCGACCTGGTTGAGGTCAGCGACCTGGTTGGTGTTGGACAGGTCGTAGTTGGCATCGCGTACGAAGCGGTAGTTCAGCTGGCTGATCAGCTTCTCGCGGCGATACTCGATGGCGCTGTTGGCCGAGCTGATCTCGCTCTGATCCATATCATATTGCGCACCGGCATGGGCAAACCACTGTTCATTGATCTTGGCGTCTCCCTCAAACGACAGCGGGGAGCGGGTGTTGGTTACCAAGGATTCGCTGGGGTAGAGCTTGACCCTGGGCGCAACAAAATCGAAAGCTTGGGCAACGGCCAGCCGAATTCGTTCATCGCCAGCCGCATCATAGACCCGGGTGGTGACACCGAGCGAGACGCGATTTGAGTCGCTGATGCGGTCCAGACCTGCATAACGGCGATCGCTGAACAGGCTGTAGTAGTCCTGACGCATATTGGTGGAGTCATAGACGCCTATGTTGTCCTGATCCTTGTAGGGCACATAGAGGTACTGGAACTCGGGCTCCAGGGTCTGGTTGGCATCGTCACCAAACCAGTTCTGGTTGCGCTCGAAGGTCATGCCGCCCTTGAGGCGGAAGGAGGGCAGGGTCCGGGTGATGATGCCTTCGTCCAGGGTGACGCCGCTTGCACCCGCAGGGGTGAAGCGATTGACGAAGGTGGAGCTCATGTTGTCCGGCACTTCCTGATCGTAACGGGTGTACATCAGCTTGTACTGGCTGTCGAGGTAGTAGCCCGCCTCGTCGATCAGCGGCATGGTCAGGGTCGGGGCCGTGTAGACCCGGGTACCCGTGTAGGCGCTGCCCTGGTTCTGCTCTATGGCCTGTGCATTGTTGTAACCGAACTTGGTGATCTCGGTGTTCCAGGCCAGATCGTACCAGTTGCCTTGCTGGTAGTAGTTGTGGTTGATGCGTGGCATCAGCTCGTGGGGCTGCTGGGCACTGGCCAGCAGGATCTGGTAGGTCCGCACCTCGGTATTGATGTTCCAGTTGGGCTGGAAGTAGCCGGCCATCAGGGACTGCTGCAACTGGTTCTCGACCTGGGTGCCCACCTTGGGGGAGAAGTCGTTGTAGTAGTTGTAATCCCGATCCCGCACCTTGGTGTAGTCGACCGAGACCCGCATGGCGTTGTCGGCAAACATTGAGGTGTGGCGGGCGTTGAGCAGGTAGCGATGACCGTCATCCAGGCCGGTGAAGCTGGGATCGGTCGGGTCATACTGCTTGTCGTCCGCCAGATTCTCGAAATAGAGGCTGCCGACGTGGGCCGGATCCGGCATGTAGCGGAACTGCACCTGCTCCATCAGGCCCCGTTTGTCCATGAAGCGGGAGGTGATGGTGGCGTCGTAGTTGGGGGCTATGTTCCAGTAAAACGGCTGGGTGATGTCCATGCCGTTGCGGGAACTCTGGGTATAACCCGGGTAAAGCAGACCCGTCTTGCGCTCATCCTTGATGGGGAAGTTGATATAGGGGAAGTAGAAGACCGGATAGTCATAGAGCCAGAGGCTGGCGTTCCAGGCTTCCCCGAACACCTCTGTCTGATCTATGTCTATGCTGCCCGCTTTGAGGGTCCACACTTCCTGGCCCGGCGGGCAGGTGGTGTACTGGGCCCCTTCCAGGGTGATGTTCTGGTTGTTGTTGGTCATGGTGACCCGGTCGGCGGAGCCGCGCACCGGCGAACCATGCACCTGATACTTGCCCTCTTCCAGCTCGGAATTCTTGGTATCCAGGTTGGATTTCAGGGTCTTGTCACTGGTGACGGTGATCTGGCCATCGTTGTAATAGATGTTGCCGATGGCGATGACATCCCGGCTCTTCTGATCGAGCTCGGCATAATCTGAGTCAAATTTGCGCACACCCTGGCGAACCTTGACGTCGCCCTGATAGACGGCGGTGCCGCCCTGCTTGGCCTCGAGCCGATCCGCATCCACTTCGACGGGTTGGGCGTTGGCATCCTTGTCCGGGGCCAGTCGCTCTATTTTGGGAACATAGTCATAGCAGAGCCCGTCCAGGATCCCGGTGGCGGGCGGCGGCGTCAGCGGTGCCGCCTGCACCATGGCAGGGGTCAGGGCTGGAACAAGGCTGATGGTCAGGGCGATGGGATAAGCGTACCCCAGTGTCCATTTTGTCATGTGAAAGACTCGCGCAATCCGTGGTAGCTACGGCTGATTCAAGACATGCATTTTACGACAGGATTCATCGAGTTGACATTGCATGTCATTGCTTTATGTTAGCCAGCAATGATAAAGCATTATTGCGGCCAGGGCTAACAGCCAAGTGCTGCTTTCCAATTTGGTCCCCGACTTATGTACGATCGCGATTCCCTGCTATTGCAATGGGCGCGCCGGATCTCCGGTGATGCCAACCTTCAGTTGACCCTGATTTCCGGTGACGCCAGTTTTCGCCGCTACCACCGTGGCGCCGGCCTGGTGTGGGTGGACGCCAATCCGAAAACTGAAAAAAATCATGAGTTTGTTCGTAATGCAGCCGCCCTGCATGCCATGGGGTTGCTGGCGCCCGAGGTCAGGGCTGTGGATTATGAGCAGGGCCTGCTGGCGGTGACGGATCTGGGGGATACCCAGCTTATCGGCTGTCTGGACGCGCACAACGTGCATGCCTGGTATGGCAAGGCCATCGCCCTGCTGCCCCGGTTGGGGGCTGTGGATCTGGTGTTGGAGCCCTTCGACGCAGCCTTCATGGCCCGCGAAAACAGCATTTTCCCCGAGTGGTTGCTGGGGCATCACCTGCAATTGCAGCTCAGCGAGGCCGAGCAACGGCTGCTGGATGACACCTTCGCCTGCCTCACCGCCAACAACCTGGCCCAGCCGCAGGGGGTGATGCACCGGGATTTTCACAGCCGCAACCTGATGGTGTGTGGTGGCGACAGGCCCGAGACCAGCACCCTGGCCATCATCGATTTTCAGGACATGGTCATCGGGCCTCTTAGCTATGATCTGGTCTCCCTGCTCAAGGATTGCTACGTGCGCTGGCCGGATGCGGTGATCGAGCAGGGCATGCGGCAGGGCTTCGATACCCTGCAGCAGGCGGGACTGCTTGGCGAACTCGACTATGCCAGTTTCCGTCGTCATGCCGACCTGACCGGCATGCAGCGTCACCTGAAGGCGGCGGGCATCTTCACCCGCCTCTCCCATCGTGACGGCAAATCCGGTTACCTCAAGGACATTCCCCGCACCTTGGGCTATGTGGTGGACGCGTGCCACCAGCATGGCGCCACCTATCCCGTGCTGGCCCGTTTCGGCCTGTGGCTGGAGCAGGTGGTGCTGCCCGGGATCAACCGCACAGCGCAGGTGACACCATGAAGGCGATGATCCTGGCCGCCGGCCGTGGCGAGCGCATGCGCCCGCTCACCGACAGCCTGCCCAAGCCGCTGCTGGCGGTGGGGGGCAAGCCGCTCATAGTGCACCATATCGAGAAGCTCGCGGCGGCCGGGGTGACCACACTTGTCATCAACCATGCCTGGCTCGGCCACAAGCTGGTGGAGGCGCTCGGTGACGGCAGTGCGTTCGGGGTCCAGATTCACTGGTCGGCAGAGGCGAGTGCGCTGGAAACCGCCGGTGGCATAGTGCAGGCGTTGCCCCTGCTCGGCCCTGCGCCTTTTCTGGTGATCAACGGCGATACCTGGCTCGACCTGGACTATCGCACCCTGGTGACCCAGCCACTGGGGGAGGATCTGGCCCACCTCTGGTTGGTGCCCAATCCACCCCAGCATCCAGGCGGGGATTTCTCTCTTAACGCGGGTCGGGTACAGGATGCGCCGGCCTTCACCTTCAGCGGAGTCGGGCTCTATGACCCCGCCGCCTTTGCCGACTTGTCGCCGGGTGCGCGCAAGCTGGCCCCCCTGCTGCGCGACTGGATGGCGCAAGGCCGGGTCGGTGGCAGCCTGCTGGCCGGCGAATGGCGGGACATAGGCACTGTCTCGCGGCTGCGCGAGCTGGATGACCAGCTGCTGGGGCACTCTCATTAACATCACGAGGTCTTGAACCATGCGTATTTGGGGTAAGGTGCTTGGTGCCTTCTTCGGTTTTCTGCTCGGCAACATCTTTGGTGCCCTGCTTGGCCTCTGGATCGGCCATCGTTTCGATCGGGGCATGGGTATTCGGGGTGCGTTCCAGCGTGGCCCCAGTCAGCAACAGCAGGCGGTCTTCTTCCACGCCACCTTCGCCGTCATGGGCCATATCGCCAAGGCGAGCGGCCAGGTCACTGAGCAGGAGATCCGGGTCGCGTCCAACCTGATGGATCGGATGCGGCTGGTGGGCGATCAGCGGGCCCGCGCCCAGGAGTCGTTCCGGCTGGGCAAGGAGGCCGGGTTCCCGCTGCAGGAAACCCTGGCCGAATTCCGCCGTGCCAGCCTGGGGCAGCGCGACATTTTGCGCTTCTTCCTGGAGGTGCAGCTGCAGGCCGCCTTTGCCGATGGCAAGGTCGAGGCCAACGAGCGCGCCATACTGCACACCATCGCCGATGAGCTGGGTTTCAGCCGCATCGAGCTGGCCCGCATCCTGGCCATGGCCGAGGCGCAGATGAACTTCTTCAACCGGGCTCACGGCGGCCAGTATCAGGACGGTGGGCACGGCGGGCAACAGTACCGGCAGGAGGCGCCCTCCAAGGATCGCCTCAAGGATGCCTACCAGCTGCTCGGAGTGAGCGAGAGCGACAGTGATCAGGACATCAAGCGCGCCTACCGCAAGGAGATGAGCAAACATCACCCGGACAAGCTGGCCGCCAAGGGGCTGCCGCCCGAGATGATGGAGATGGCGAAGGAGAAGACCCAGGAGATACAGCAGGCCTGGGAGTGGATCCGCGAGGCGCGCGGTATCCGCTGAGCCTCAGATTGCCGTGGAACATCCATAAAAAATGCCCGTCGATGACGGGCATTTTTGTGTGCGAAAGTCAGGCTTAGTGGCTGTCGACCCAGACGAACTTGAGCACGAACAGCAGGGCGACCACCAGCACGCAGGGGTTGATCTCGCGCCAGCGGCCTGTGCCCGCCTTCATTACGCAGTAGGAGATGAAGCCCACGGCGATCCCCTCTGTGATGGAGAAGCTGAACGGCATCATGACGGCGGTCATGAAGGCCGGTACCGCTTCGGTCAGGTCTTCCCACTTCACCCGGGTCAGCTCGGAGCACATCAGCACGCCCACATAGATGAGGGCGCCGGCGGCGGCATAGGCAGGCACCATGGCGGCGACGGGGGAGAAGAAGATCGCCAGCAGGAACAGCACGCCGACCACTATGGCGGTCAGGCCGGTACGGCCGCCGACGGCGACGCCTGAGCTGCTCTCGATAAAGGCGGTGACCGAGGAGGTGCCCATGAAGGCGCCGCCCACCGAGCTCACGCTGTCCACCAGCAGTGCCTGCTTCATGCGCGGGAAGTGGCCCTTGTCATCGGCCAGCTTGGCGCGGTTGGTGACGCCGATCAGGGTGCCTGATGAGTCAAACAGGTTGACCAGCATGAAGGAGAAGATGATCCCCGCCAGGCTGATGTCCAGCGACCCCATCAAGTCCAGCTGGCCGAATACCGGCGTTATGCTCGGCGGCATGGAGACGAAGCCCTTGAAGGTGACGTCGCCAAACAACCAGCCCAGGGTGGTGGTCACCACTATGGCGATCAGCACGGCGGAGTGAACGCCGCGGGCGGAGAAGATGCAGATCAGGAAGAAACCGAGCAGACCCAGCAGGCAGGGCAGGGAGGTGAGGTTGCCCACCGTCACCATAGTAGCGGGGCTCGCCACTACGATGCCGGCGTTGTGCAGGCCCAGCAGGGCGATCAACAGGCCGATGCCGGCCGTGATGCCGACCCGCAGGGTGAGCGGTATGTTGGCGATCAGCCAGTAGCGCACCCGCAGCAGGGTCAGGATCAACAGACCCAGGGCGCCCCAGAAGATGGTGCCCATGCCGACCTGCCAGGAGTACCCCATGCCGGCCACCACCACGAAGGCGAAGAAGGCGTTCAGCCCCATGGCGGGGGCCAGGGCGATGGGCAGATTGGCCAGCAGGCCCATCAGTATGCTGCCTATACCGGCGATCAGGCAGGTGGTGACGAACACCGCCTGGGTGTCCATGCCCGCATTGGAGAGGATCTGCGGGTTGACGAAGACGATGTAGACCATGGTCAGGAAGGTGGTGATGCCGGCGATGACCTCGGTGCGGGCCGTGGTGCCATGGCCTTGCAGGGCAAACAGACGCTCAAGCAATCCTTGCCCGGCGGCCTGTGTGGGGGCCTGGTGTGGTTGATTCATGTTGGATTCCAATAGGTGACGTGAAATAAGCAGCAGGGGAAAGGGCCATCCCATCCATGCGGGAGTGGTTGCCCTGTTTCTGGTGGTTAAGTGACCAGACTCGTCCTGATACCGTGACAGCGCGCACATTTTCACACAGGCGGCGCCGTTTACAAACCCCGGATCTGCGAAGCGGATCAATGAATAGAGCAAAAATTCAAACGTTTGCTATTTGAGCATGAAAAAAGGTTCTCGCTGGAGAACCTTTTTCGGGAAGAAGGGACTTAAAGTGTCTTGAAGTAACGCTCCACCAGCTGGGCCAGCACAGAGTCGAGTCTATCCTGCACCTCTCCCAGCTCCCGACCGACACGGCGCAGAAACAGGCTGGCCTGCTCCTCGGTCAGCTTGCGTCCCTCGATGAAGAACTCCTGCTCCGGCAACTGCTTGTCGTAGCGCGGGATCAGCACCCAGCTCACCAGGTCAGGATCGATGACAGAGAAAATCTTGGCGGCGGCGACACAGAAGGTCTCGATATGCTCCTTGCCATCCGGCCCCAGGCAGCCGGGCTCGACCCGGATCTGGATGGTGAGTTTCTTCTCTGTGGGGGTCTGGGTCGTCATCTTGCTACATCCATGCAAAGGCATCCGTCTTGGATTGTAAGCCAAAAGGCAATAGAAAGGGGAGCCTGAGCTCCCCTTGTGACGCCGTCACCCTTATTTGGTGATGCGCTTGTACTTGGCGCGGTGAGGCTGGACTGCCTCGGCGCCGTAGGTCTTCTTCTTCCACTCTTCGTATTCGGTGAAGTTGCCTTCGAAGAAGGCAATATTGCCCTCGTCCTGGTAGTCCAGGATGTGGGTGGCGATACGGTCGAGGAACCAGCGATCGTGGGAGATGACCATGGCACAACCCGGGAACTCCAGCAGGGCGTTCTCGAGGGCGCGCAGGGTTTCGATGTCCAGATCGTTGGTCGGTTCATCCAGCAGCAGCACGTTGCCGCCGGTCTGCAGCAGCTTGGCCAGATGCAGACGGCCACGTTCACCACCGGACAGCTCGCCGACGCGTTTTTGCTGATCGGCGCCCTTGAAGTTGAAGCGGCCTATGTAGGCACGGCTCGGGAACTCGTAGGTGCCGATGCGCAGTATGTCCTGACCGTCGGCGACCTCTTCGAACACCGTCTTCTTGTCGTTCATGCTGTCGCGGAACTGATCCACCGAGGCCAGCACCACGGTATCGCCCAAGGTGATGGTGCCGGAATCCGGCTGCTCCTGACCCGACATCATGCGGAACAGGGTGGATTTACCGGCCCCGTTAGGCCCTATGATGCCGACGATGGCCCCCTTCGGAATGGCAAACGACAGATCGTCGATCAGCACGCGATCACCGTAGGATTTGCGCAGGTTGGCCACTTCCAGCACCTTGTCGCCGAGGCGGGGTCCGGGCGGAATGAACAGCTCGTTGGTCTCGTTGCGCTTCTGGTAGTCGTTGGTGTTGAGCTCTTCGAAGCGAGCCATACGGGCCTTTGACTTGGCCTGACGGCCTTTCGGGTTCTGACGAACCCATTCCAGCTCCTTCTCGATGGACTTGCGACGAGCGGCTTCGGAGCTGGCTTCCTGAGCCAGACGGGCATCTTTCTGCTCCAGCCAGGAGGAGTAGTTGCCTTCCCACGGGATACCTTCGCCGCGGTCCAGCTCCAGGATCCAGCCAGCCACGTTGTCGAGGAAGTAGCGGTCGTGGGTGATGGCCACGACTGTGCCTTCATAGTCGTGCAGGAAGCGCTCCAGCCAGGCCACGGATTCCGCATCCAGGTGGTTGGTCGGTTCATCCAGCAGCAGCATGTCCGGCTTTTCCAGCAGCAGGCGGCAGAGGGCCACGCGACGGCGTTCACCACCTGAGAGGTGCTGGATCTTGGCGTCCCAGGCCGGCAGGCGCAGGGCATCGGCCGCGCGCTCCAGCTGGTTTTCCATGTTGTGGCCACCCTGGGCCTGGATGATGGCTTCCAGCTCGCCCTGTTCGCGGGCCAGCTTGTCAAAATCCGCATCCGGATCGGCGTAGGCCGCATAGACCTCGTCGAGACGGGCCATGGCGCGTTTGACCTCGCCGACCGCCTCTTCCACCGCTTCGCGGACTGTCTGCTCCGGATCCAGCTTCGGCTCCTGGGGCAGGTAGCCGATCTTGATGCCGGGCTGCGGACGGGCTTCCCCTTCGATCTCGGTATCTATACCGGCCATGATGCGCAGCAGGGTGGACTTACCGGCACCGTTCAGACCCAGTACGCCTATCTTGGCGCCCGGGAAGAAGCTCAAGGAGATGTTCTTGAGGATATGACGCTTGGGCGGCACTACCTTGCCGACCCGGTTCATGGTGTAAATAAATTGAGCCATTGGCTAATTCTCTTCCTTTTCAGCAGGTTAATGTCTTGGCACTAACGGACTGATGTCGTGGTGGGGCCAGGTCGGCACGCCGCCAACCCGGTTCCAAAAAACTCGTCGATTGTAAACCAATGGACAGGGGTGGGCAAAGGTGGCGCCCGGTTGGCGCCCCCCTTTGCCGAGGCTGTCACGTCTTGCTGCATCAGCCGCGCAATCTTGGCATCATGTGGGCTTCTTTTTGTCCCGGAGCCGTCATGACCGCATCCCCCCAGACACCTTCACTGGCGGCCTTTCTCACCGCAATGGGATTGGACGCGGCTGTGAGTGACGTCCTTTGCCAGCGCTTGCCACGACTGACCCTGAGCGCCGGTCAAGTTTTGCTGGCGCAAGGGGCACGGCAAGAGGCGGCGTTTTATGTCGAACAGGGCATAGCCCGCGCCTGTCACTACACCCGGGACGGGCAGGAGCGTTGCAAGGAGTTCTATTTCGAAGAGGAACTCTGCCTGCTCTATGACAGCTGGCTGAGTGGCGCACCTGCCCGCTACCAGCTGGAGGCACTCACGGCCCTGCAGGTGGTGCGTGTACCGCTCGCCCTCTTGGATGAGCCGGCGTTTCAGGCGGTCTGCCTGGCCCAGCTGCGCCAGCAGCTGGGCTACAAGGAGCGCAAGGAGGCCTTTTTGCTGCTGCACTCCCCCGAGGAACGCTACCGGGAGCTCTGCCACACCTTCCCCCACTGGCCGGCGCGGCTCACTCAGGTGCAGCTCGCCAACTACATCGGCATCAGCCCGGTCACCCTGTCGCGGATCCGCCGGCGCATTAACAGGAGTTAATGCCGCCCCCTTGTCATCCCCTCATGCTGCGCCATTCGAAGGTGATTGGAGGGATGGATGATGTCGCTGTTTTTGTGGTCGCAACTGGTGGTGAGCCTGGCCTTGCTGCTGGATCTATTGTCGTTTCAGCTGCGGGATCGCAGGGGGATCCTGGCCTGTCTGGCCCTCTCCTGCGTGCTCAATGCCGGCCATTTCGCGTTGCTGGGGCAGGGGTCGGCCGCCAGCCTCTTGCTGCTGGCCTGCGTGCGTTTTCTGGTCAGCATGCTGGCAACGAGCCGCGTCCTGATGTGGTTATTTATGGGGTTGGCCTGCGCAGCCGTGTTGGCGACCTATCAGGGGCCGCTGGCGCTGCTCGGTCTGCTGGGCAGCCTGCTGCAAACCCGGGCCGCCTTCTGCCAGGATGATCGCCTGCTGCGGCGCTGGATGCTGCTCGGCACCCTCTGCTGGTTGGCCAACAACCTGCTGGTGGGCTCACCGGTGGCGGCACTGATGGAGGGGCTCTTCATGGTCAGCAATCTGGTGGGTTACTACCGCCACCATGGGCGCAAGGCGTGTGTTAGCTAGTCATATGCGGGTCCGTGTTGCCGTGTTGCAGGCTGGCCCGGTCAGGACCTTGATGGAAGTGCGGGATATTGCGGCTGGTTTGGGTTTGGCGGTGGATCTGGGTAGGCAAGGCAAAGAGGCCGCCATTGTGGCGGCCTCTTTGGCGTATCAGGCTTTGTTGAAGCCGTTGATGAGCGCCTTTGCGTAATCGATGACGAACTGCTGGCAGTGGATGGCCGTTTGGGGATCGAACTCCTCGTCATGGAGATCCGTATTGGATAGCACCCGGATCCCGACAAAGGGCACCTTGTAGGCCTCGGCCACCAGGGCGGCGGAGGAGGTCTCCATCTCTTCTGCTGCGGTGTTGTAGGTCTGGTGCAGCCAGTTGATGCGGGCCACCTGCCGGTTCCACTCGTCGGCGGTGCCTATGATGCCAGGGACTACGCGGCCATGGCGATAGCGCTCGGCCATGCCGAGGGCGCGGCCGACCAGCTCGGGGTCACCGGCAAACGAGCTGTGCTCCACCAGCTTGCCCTTGTCGCGCAGGCGCATGGTCACATCGAAGTTGTGCCATTTGCTCGGGTCGACCCCCTGCTCGGCCGGGGCAAGGTCGCTGCGATAGGCGCCCATGTTGAAGCTCCTGGTGCCTATGACGATATCTCCCCGGTGCAGCGCCGGATCATGGCCGCCCGCTGTGCCCTGGTTGATGATGAGGCGCGGCTGAAAGCGCTCCATGGCGAGGGTGGTGGCGGCAGCGGCATTGGCCAGACCCACCTCGGTGCGGGAGATGACCACAGGATAGCCAGAGATAGTGCCCTGCCAGTATGTCCAGGCCCCCACGGTCAGCTCCTTCTTGTCTTTCAGGGCGGCCACCAGGGTCTCCACTTCGACATCCATGGCCCCCTGGATCAGGATGGGGGCCGGGCTGGCCGCCGTGACGGCAGAGGAGAAGAGGGCAAACAGTGTGAGCAGACGCGAGCAGCGTTTGATGAAGTTCATGGGTTACCTGTTGGTCTTGCGAGGAAGCGCAGGATCCTACCGAAAGGCAAACGGTTGCGCAAACGCGGATGTGAATGTTGTCAATAAATGCCGCCGCTGGCGGCATCTCTCAGGGTTGCTTGTGACCCGCGAAGTAGAGGACCCGCCGCACATATTGCTGGGTCTCCTGATAAGGGGGTATGCCCCCGTATTGCTCCACCGACTTCTCGCCGGCGTTGTAGGCCGCCGACATCAGGGTCCAGTTGCCGTCGAAGTGGGTATGCAGCCACTTGAGGTAGGCTACCCCGCCCTTGATGTTCTGCTCGGGGTCGAAGGGGCGGGTGACGCCGAAGCGCTGCTGGGTCTCGGGGATGAGCTGCATCAGCCCCTGGGCGTTCTTGGGGGAGACGGCGCTGCTGTTGAGATTGGATTCGGCGATGGCGATGGCCAGCACCAGTCGCTCATCGATGCGGTGACGCTTGGCGGCACTGCGCAGCATGATGACCAGCTTCTGCTTGGCCGGGGACTGGCGGGCCAGATAGGCATCCAGGTTGAAGGGGGTACTGGGGATCTCGGCGAAGTAGCCGCCACCCCCGCCGACCCCGGCGCCACACTGATCCCCCATGACGGCATTGCCGATGCGGGCGTTGTAGTAGCGAGTGGCCTGCTGGTTGCCAAGACGCATCGCCATGGCGAGGTAGGCGTTGGCCATCCTGGGGTTGCGCACCGAGCCAGGGCCTGTGGCGAGCAGACGGCCGATGCGGAAGTAACCTTCCGGATTGCCCGTCGTGGCGGCGGCGCAGTAGAAGTGGATGGCCTGGGTCAGGTTGCCCTGACTCTGTGCCACCTGACCTTTTTTCAGTGCGCTGAGCGCCTTGGGCGCCTGTCTGAAATCCCTGCTTTGCGCCGCTGCCTGCACGGTACCGGCCAGCAACAGCGATAAAAAAAGCAGCAAAAACAGCCTGTTTTCGCTGAGGCTCGACATGGATTCTCTCCTGTTGGGGTACAGAAGATATAGGGGAACATGGCCCGTTCCGCCATTAATCCAGTGGATCCTGTTGTTATGGATCCACTCCTCCAGAGATCAAAACGGTATGGAACCAGTGTGAAATGCAGGCGCGGCAGGAGCTGTGACTGTGCCATCCAGGCGTTATGGGTAGAAAAAGAGTGTTGCAGACACGCCTCTAGTGGCTAGCATCGGCCCCATCGGCCCCATCGGCCCCATCGGCCCCATCGGCCCCATCGGCCCCATCGGCCCCATCGGCCCCATCGGCCCCATCGGCCCCATCGGCCCCATCGGCCCCATCGGCCCCATCGGCCCCATTAGCCCCATCGGTTCCGTTGGCGCCGTCAGTTCCATTGGTCCCGTAACTCCCGTTCTCACCCTCCATATTGCTGTCATTGGCAGCGGCATGGGTTGCGCAGTCCGTGCCTGCCGGGCAGGGGGATTGGGCCAGGGCTGGGACGACATGCAGGCCTGTGAGCAGTATCAGGAGGGATAACAGGGGGCGGATCTGGGTCATGGCTATTCCGGGCGGCACTGGCCGAGCAAAGGGTTGGGAGCAGAGGTTGTCAGTGGCGTTGCAGCTAGACGTCGAGATGATGCGTCTGCTCATCTTCTCTGGCGGCGGGCAACTGGCGGTACATCAGACCGATTTCACTCGCCACCCAGACCGAGAGCAGGGCCAGCAGGCTGAGCAGGGGCAGCAGGGTATGGCTCTGTTGCAATGCACAGGCGGCGAGGGCGGCGCCCAGCAACAGCAGGGTTCGGATCATGAGGTGACTCCTTCTCATCATGGTGATCTGGCATGGCCCGGAAGCTGTTCCCGTATGACGCCACGCCCGGCAGTATACCGCGCCGTGCCTGCGCGTGTCTGTGTCCATATGTGGTGGTCACCGCGCGCATCCTGATGCGTCGGGCGAGACTCGGCGATCTGATCCATTCATCACTCATCGGGCGCCAGGTTCATCTGCTCGCTCATGGTATCGATGAAGTGGCGGATCACGGGCGATGCGCTCTGCTCGGCACTGTGCGGGGCATAGAGCACGCAGAGATCGGCCGGGATCTGCTGCTCCAGCCGGATGAAACGCACATGGGGCCATTTCTGGCGGCCGTAGCTGGCCGGGGCGAGCGCAACCTGCTGGCTGGTGGCCACCACCGCCATCAGGGTATTGGGCTCGACCACCTCCTGACTGAGGTGGGGGTAGAAGCCCTCTACCAGGCAGGAGTTGATGATGAGGTCGGTGGAGGCCGAGTTGGCCCGGCTCATCAGCACGAAGCGCTCGCCCGCCAGCTCGGTGAGGGAGACCCGCTTGCGATCCCGCAGCGGGTGCTCATCCGATACTGCCAGCACCATGGGTTCGCGATAGATGCTCTCGGCCTGCAGCGGATGGATGTTGAAGGTGTCGGCGAAGCGAGCGAGACCGAGATCTATCTCCTTGCTGGCCAGCGCCTGCTTCTGCTTCTCCGGCGACAGCTCGGTGAAGGAGATCTCGAACTCGGGATGGATCCTGTGACACTGGCGGATCACCTCGCCAAAGCCCGCCCAGAAGATGGAGCTGACCAGCCCGATGCGGATCTGGTTGCGCTCCATGCGCCCCGCCTGCACCACCTTGTTGAGGCCGCTCTCCAGCACGTCGAACAGCAGGGCACACTCATCCAGCAACAGACGGCCTGTGGCGGTGAGGCTCACCTGGCGAGTGTGGCGTTCGAACAGGGCCAGCCCCAGCACGCTCTCCAGCTCCTTGATTTGGGCACTGAGTGGAGACTTTGAAACATTGAGCTGCTCGGCGGCCCGGCTGAAGTGGCCGTGGCAGGCTACTGCATGGAAGTAGCGCAGCATCTTGAGGGTGACGCGATCGCGCCAGTGACTGTCGAGGGACAAGCTGACCTCCTGTCAGTATGGGGAGCCGGGTGCGATCCCCGTCAAAGATTGCGCATCGGGTTGTGCTGGCAGCTGGGCCCGTGCACGGCGCCTGGTCGATCCGGCTCACACTCTCGCCACCGCTTTTCTGCGGCCAGCGCGCCGACTGGTTGACAATAAGGGCCAATCAGCGCCGTTTCTGCGCGTTTGGGCACCCTATGCCTGCTATCGCTCGTCTGATTGTGCTGAAAAACGGGATAGTCAGGCCGATTTTAGCGATTTTTATCGCCGAATACCTCCCCTAGAGTGAGCCCCATGTCCCATTTACAGCCTCAAGAGGTGCAGCTCATGCAACAAGATCCGGTACTCAACGCCGTCGCCACCATTCTTGCCCGCAAGCCGGGTTTTGCCCCCCGCGCCGCCATGATCCTGGGTTCAGGCCTCGGCGTGCTGGCCGACGGGCTGGAGGAGAAGGTCACCATCCCCTACGAGGAGCTGGACGGTTTCCCGGTCAGTACCGTGGCCGGTCACAGTGGCGAGCTGGTGCTCGGCAAGCGGCACGGGGTGGACGTGGTCTGCATGAAGGGGCGCGGCCACTACTACGAACACGAAACCATGAAGGTGATGACCACCCCGGTGCGCACCTTCAAGCGCCTGGGCTGCGAGCTGCTGCTGGTGACCAACGCCGCCGGCTCGCTGCGCCCGGAGCGGATCGGGGTCGGCTCCCTGGTCATCTTCAACGATCACATCAACACCATGCCGGGCACCCCCATGACTGGCGCCAACGACGAGGCCTACGGCCCGCGCTTCTTCAGCCTAGCCAATGCCTATGACAAGGGGCTGAGGGGCGAGGCGCTGGCGCTGGCCGAGCGCGAGGGGATCGCCGTCAATCAGGGGGTGTTCGTCTCCTACAGCGGCCCCTGTTTCGAGACAGCCGCCGAGATCCGCATGATGCAGATCATCGGCGGCGACGTGGTGGGCATGTCGGTGGTGCCCGAGGTGGTCAGTGCCGCCCACTGTGGTCTGCCGGTGCTGGCCATCTGCGCCATCACCAACATGGCGGAGGGGCTCGGCGACGTGCAGCTCTCCCACGAGCAGACCCTCAAGTGCGCCAAGCTGGCGGAAGCGGACTTCATCCGCCTCATCAACACCTTCATCCAGCACCACTTCCAGTAAGCAGGAACGACCAGGAGGTCACCTATGTTTGCAGCAGGATTTCTCGGCATGGCGGCGCTGATCCTCATCGCCATTCTCGCCTCGACCAACCGCAGGGCCATTCGCCTGCGCACAGTGGGGCTGGCGCTGGCCTTGCAGGTGGCCATAGGTGCCCTGGTGCTCTATGTGCCGCTGGGGCGACGGGCGCTGGAGGGCATGGCCCACGGGGTCGACGCCGTGCTGGCGAGCGGCAAGGCGGGCATCCACTTCCTGTTCGGCAACCTGGTCAACTTCTCGGTGGATGGCATAGGCTTCGTGTTCGCCCTCAACGTGTTGCCGCTGGTGGTCTTCTTCTCGGCGCTGATCGCCGTGCTCTACTACCTCGGCATCATGCAGCTGGTGATCCGCTTCATCGGTGGCGCCATGGCTCGCCTGCTCGGCACCTCCCAGACCGAATCCATGTCGGCGGTGGCCAACGTCTTCGTCGGCCAGAGCGAGGCGCCGCTGGTGGTCAAGCCCTATATGCCGAAGATGAGCGACTCCGAGTTTTTCGCCGTCATGTGTGGCGGCATGGCCTCGGTCTCCGGCACTGTGCTGGCCGGTTACGCCATGATGGGAGTGGACATGCAGTACCTGCTGGCGGCCTCCTTCATGGCGGCGCCAGGCGGGATCCTGTTTGCCAAGCTGATCATCCCCGAGACCAGCCAGCCGGACTATGCCTTCGACCACAGCATCCAGTTTGATGGCAAGAAGCCGGAAAACGTGCTGGCGGCAGCCGGCGAGGGGGCCAGCAGCGGCCTCAAGCTGGCTGCTGCCATCGGCGCCATGCTGATCGCCATGATAGGGCTGGTGACCCTGGTCAACACCTTGCTCGGCGGGGTAGGGGACATGATGGGCATGCAGCTCTCCCTCGAGATCATCCTGGGCTGGATCTTCTCGCCGCTCGCTTTCCTGCTCGGGGTGCCGGTGGCGGACATCGGCATCGCCGGCGCCATGATCGGCAAGAAGCTGGTGGTGAACGAGTTCGTGGCCTACAGCGATCTCTCCCCCTACCTGAAGGACGCCAGCACTGTGACCGCCGCCGGTCTGCAGGTGCTGGAGGAGAAGTCCAAGGTGATCATCAGCTTCGCCCTGTGCGGCTTTGCCAACCTGGCCTCCATGGGGATCCTGATCGGGGGCCTCGGCACCCTCTGTCCGTCCCGTACCGATTTCATCGCCCGCCACGGCCTGCGCACCGTGCTGGCGGCCACCTGTTCCAACCTGATGAGCGCCGCCATCGCCGGGGTCTTCTTCTCCCTGGTCTGAGTGAGCCTCAGGTTCTCTATGGGGCGCTGAGGCGCCCCTTTTCATCACCCATTATCGCAATTCGGAGCCTTCTCATGACCTCTTACACCCTCCTGGACCTGACCCAGGCCGCCGTTCGAGCCATCGGACTGATGGATCTCACCAGCCTCAACCCGGATGACAACGAGGCGCGTATCCTTGCGCTCTGCCGGCAGGCGCAGACCCCCTTTGGCAACACGGCTGCCGTTTGCATCTATCCCCGTTTCGTGGCGCTGGCCAAGCACACCCTGGCGGCCCAGGGCACCCCGCAAATCAAGGTGGCGACCGTGGTCAACTTCCCCCATGGTGACGATGAGCTCGAGGCCGTGCTGGCCGACACCCGTACTGCCCTCCTCGATGGCGCCGACGAGATTGATCTGGTGATCCCCTGGCGTGCGCTGCAGGCGGGAGACGAGACACGCGCTCGGGCACTGGTGCGCGGTTGCAAGGCGCTGTGCGGGGCGCGACTGCTCAAGGTGATCATCGAATCAGGCGAGTTGAAAGACCCAGCCCTGATCCGCATTGCTTCCCGGCTCGCCATCGAGGAGGGGGCCGACTTCATCAAGACCTCTACCGGCAAGGTGCCGGTCAATGCCACGCCTGAAGCCAGTCGCATCATGCTGGCGACCATCGCCGAGCTGGGGGTACGGGAGCATGTGGGGTTCAAGGCGGCGGGCGGGGTGAGAAGTGCCCGGGAAGCGGCAGACTATCTGGCCATGGCGGCCGAATGCTGTGGCGAAGCCTGGCTCGATGCTGACCACTTTCGCTTCGGCGCCTCCAGTCTGCTCGGCCAGTTGCTGGCGACCCTGGACGGCAAGACCCCGGCCGTTGTCGGTCGTGGTTACTGAACGACAACCCCCCAGCCAGACCGGCGCCCTGCAGGGCGCCCGTCATTACAGGTGCATTGCATGTCCCATCCCCGTTTTCATTTCGTTCAGGCCCACGGCAAGGTGCTGCTGTTCACCCTGCTCATCAGCCTGTCGTTTCCCATCGGCAGTGCGCTCACCGCCGTGCTGGATCCCCTGGTGGTCACCTGGGTGCGCTACCTGCTGGCGGCGCTCACTTTCGTGACTCTGCTGGCTTGCCAGCGGCGACTGCAACTGCCATCACTGCGGGATCTGGGGCGCTATACCCTCATCTCGCTGCCGGCGCTCTGTTACTTCGTCGCCATGTTCGTAGCGCTGCAGGAGACCAGCGCCCTCGATGCCAGCGCCCTCTACACCACGGTTCCCCTCATCAGCGCCCTGGCCAGCATGCTGATCTTCCAGCGTCGCATTGGCTGGTCGATGGCGTTTGCTTTGCTGGGAGGCATGGTGGCCGCCGCCCTCATCATCTTTCGAGGGGAACTGGGACAGGTGGCGAGCCTGAGCCTCACCCCCAGCAATCGCATCTATTTGCTCGGTTGTGTGGCCATGGCTCTCAATCCCATCCTGATCAAGTGCTACTACCGGGGGGAGTCGTTCGTTCATCTCACCTGCTGGACCCTGATCTGCGCCACCCTGCTGCTCACCCTGGTGACGGCGCCCCGGTTGCTGGCGACCGACTGGGGCCAAGTGTCGCTGCCGCTCTGGTTCGGGATGGGCTATCTGGCGCTGTTTGCCACCGCGCTCAGCTTCTTTCTGTTCCAGCAGGGCAGCGTGGTACTGCAGCCGGAGCAGGTCTCGGCCTACACCTATCTGATCCCCGTGCTGGTGCTGCTGTTCAGCAGCCTGACGGGGGAGCTGGTGGTCTGGCATCAGGTGGGCTGGGGCGTGCTCGGGGTGATGCTGACCATGGTGGTGATGGTGCTAGGATCGGTCAGGGTGCAATCCGGCAGGCCCTGAGCGGGATCAATCGGCGATCTGGTGGTAGGCCAGATACCAGCGCACGAACTCGGTGACGCCCTGCCTGAGCGGGGTGGCGGGGCGGGTGCCCGTGAGGGTGTGCAGGGGCTCGCTGTCGGCCCAGGTGGCGTGCATGTCGCCGGCCTGCATGGGCAGCATCCGCTTGATGGCGGGCCTGTCCAGCGCCTGCTCCAGCGCCTCGATGAAGTCGAGCAGCCGCACCGGCTGGCCGTTGCCTATGTTGAGGAGGCGGTAGGGGGCGGCACTTTCGGCCTGGCTGTCCTGGCTGGCGTGCCAGTGTGGTTTGGCGCGCGGAGGCAGCTCGGCGACGGCGAGTATGCCGTCCACTATGTCGTCTATGTAGGTAAAGTCGCGGCTGAGCAGGCCCTGGTTGTACACATCTATGGGCTCGCCGGCCAGGATGGCGCGGGTGAACTTGGCGATGGCCATGTCGGGGCGACCCCAGGGGCCGTAGACGGTGAAGAAGCGCAGACCTGTGGTGGGCAGACCGTAGAGCGCCGAGTAGGCGTGGGCCATCAGCTCGCCGCTCTTCTT
This sequence comes from Aeromonas sp. MR19, assembly GCF_963899305.1. Taxonomy (NCBI): domain Bacteria; kingdom Pseudomonadati; phylum Pseudomonadota; class Gammaproteobacteria; order Aeromonadales; family Aeromonadaceae; genus Aeromonas; species Aeromonas sp. MR19. The sequence goes on along the minus strand of NZ_CAWQWZ010000054.1, from coordinate 96,246 downwards.
GGTGGCGGCATAGAGGGATACGGGGTGATCCGCCGGCTGTTCGGTGGAGAAGGGCATCTGATCGCTCAGGCCATAGACGGAGCTGGAGGAGGCGTAGATCAGATGGTTTATGCCGTGCTGGCGGCAGCCTTCCAGCACTGTCAGCATGCCGGTGAGGTTGCTGTCGGCATAGGCAAACGGGTTCTCCAGTGAATGGCGCACCCCCGCCTGGGCCCCCAGGTGGATCACCCGCTCGAACCCGCTCTCGGCAAACAGGGTCGCCATGCCGTCCCGATCCGCCAGCTCCCGCTGCTTGAAGCGAAAATGGGGGAAGGAGACCAGCCGTGACAGTCTGGCCCGCTTCAGGCTCACCTCGTAGTAGTCGTTGAGGTTGTCCAGCCCCACCACCTGATGGCCCGCCTCGCACAGCCGTCTGGCGACGTGAAAGCCGATAAAGCCGGCGGCGCCTGTCACCAGATATTTCATTCGTGTTGTCCTGTGCTGATCATGGGGGCCTGTGGTCCTGAGTGGGGGCTGAAAAAGGGCTGGGCGCTTTGTACCAGAGCGCGGGCCTCGGCGCCACATGGAGGCGGCGCCATGGTGGACGAGGGCTGGCTCGTCAGGCGCGGCATGCTGCATCTTGGTGCACTGACTGTCAATGGAGAATGACAGGCACCAAAACGGGGCGTTCCCCGTGGCTATTGTGATCCTGGTCGCAAAAAATAGACTGGAATCCATAACGAAGCCCTGCGGACAGGGCTCGCGTCCGCCACGACGGACACAAGACACTCTTTTCACTTCGCTATTGGATACAGGTTATGGACAACACCCCAGGCTCTGCGCGCTCAGCCCGTTCTGCGCATCCCCTCTATGAAGATGTACTCGCCCTGCTGACCGCAGCCGGTTTCGTTTCCCTCGGCATCTTCCTGTTTCATCAGGTCGGCCTGCTCACCGGCGGCACCGCCGGGCTGGCGCTGCTGCTGCAACAGGTGACGGGGCTGAGCTTTGGCCTGCTGTTCTTCGGCATGAACCTGCCGTTTTACGCCCTGGCCTGGCTCAGGATGGGGCCGCGCTTCACCCTCAACACCTTCGTCTCCGTGGCCGCCGTCTCCTTCATGACGGATCACCTCAACGCCGTGCTGCAGATAGGCAAGATAGAACCCGTCTATGCGGCCCTGATCGGCGGCACCCTGATCGGCATGGGGCTGCTCATCATGTTCCGCCACAAATCCAGTCTGGGTGGTTTCAACATACTGGCGCTGTTTATCCAGGACCGCTTCGGCATCCGCGCCGGAAAGCTGCAAATGGGGCTGGATTGCACCATAGTCATCGCCTCCTGCTTCGTGGTGCAGCCCTGGATCCTGGCGCTCTCCGTGGTGGCGGCCATCATCTGTAACCTGGTGTTGACACTCAATCACAAGCCGGGCCGCTATCAGATAGCCTGAGCCAGAACTTCTCTCACAATCAAAAAGAGCGCCTGATGGCGCTCTTTTGCTATCCGGGAGCCTGACCCCTCTCATACCACCATGGGCAGACCGGTTTCTGGATGGTGGATCACCTGGGCCGGGTAGTCATACAGGCGATCGATCAGGGCCGGAGTCAGCACCTCGGCCGGGGTGCCGTCGGCCATCAGTCTGCCCTGCTCCAGCATCACCAGCCGGTCGGCGTAACGGGCCGCCAGGTTGAGATCGTGCAGCACCACCAGCACGGCTGTGTTGCGGGCGGCCAGGGCGCGGGCCATGGTGAGCAGCTGGTGCTGGTACTTGAGGTCGAGCGCCGAGGTGGGCTCGTCCAGCAGCAGCAGGCGCGGCTGCTGGGGATCGTCCGGTGCCTGCCAGATCTGGGCCAGTACCCGGGCGAACTGCACCCGCTGCCGCTCCCCGCCGGAGAGGCCGGGATAGAGGCGGCTAGCCAGGTGCTCGACCCCGGCATGGGTCATGGCGGCCCGCACTATCTGGTCGCGCCGGCTGGCGGGCTCGCTGTGGGGCAGGCGCCCCATGGCGACCACCTCTTCGCACAGAAACGGAAAGTTGAGGGACGAGCTCTGCGGCAGCACGCCGACGCTGTGGGCCAGTTCTATGGCGGGCCAGGCTTGCCGCTCCCGGCCAAACAGGCTTATCTCCCCCTCGTGTTCCAGCTCGCCGGTCAGACACTTGAGCAGCGAGCTCTTGCCTGCGCCGTTGGGGCCGAGCAGGGCGGTGAGCGTGCCGGCCTGCAGGCTGAGGTCGAGCCGGTCCAGGATGGGGCGGCCACCACGGGTGAGGCTGAGCTGGTGACAGCGCAGCAGGGGGGTTGATGCAGGCAAGATAGACCTCCGGTTAAAGCGTCCGGCGGCCCTTGACCAGCAGCCAGATGAAGAAGGGGGCGCCCAGCAGGGCCGTGATGATGCCGACCGGCAGCTCGGCCGGTGCCAGCAGGGTGCGGGCCAGCATGTCGGCGCCCAGCAGCAGGGCTGCGCCCAGCAGGGCAGAGAGCGGCAGCAGCCTGACGTGGTTGGGGCCGGCCAGCAGCCGCACCAGATGGGGCACCACCAGACCGACGAAGCCGATCATGCCCGCCACGGCGACGGCCACGCCGACTCCGGCGGCGGTGAGCAGGATCAGGCGCCGCTTGAGGGATTGCACATTGACCCCCAGATGACGGGCCTCCCCTTCCCCCAGCAAGAGGGCGTTGAGGGGATTGGCATCGCGCATGAACAGCAGCAGCAGGACGATCAGGGTGGCCAACGCCAAGGCCACGTCCACCGGCTTGCCCGCCGCCAGGGTGCCCATCTGCCACAGGCTCAGGTTGCGCAGCATCTGGTCGTCGGCCAGGTAGGTGAGCAGCCCTATCACGGCGCCGGACAGGGCCGTGATGGCCACCCCCGCCAGCAACATGACGGTGACGGAGGTACCCCCTTCCCGGGTGCCGAGCAAATACACAAGCGTGGTGGTGAGCGCCCCGCCGAGGAAGGCGAGCAGGGGCAGCAGGCCTATGCCGAGCAGGCTCTGCCACTGCTGGCCTAGGGGGGCCAGCAGCACTATGGCCAGCGCCGCGCCGAGCGCAGCCCCGCCGGAGACCCCTATGATGCCGGGGTCGGCCAGCGGATTGCGAAACAGCCCCTGCATGACGGCGCCACAGAGGCCGAGTATGCCCCCCACTGCGATGCAGAGCAGGGTACGTGGCAGGCGGATCTCCTGCACGATCAAGAGTTTGTGGACCGCAATCCCGCTCTCCTGCCCGGCGAACAGGGCACGCAGGCTCTCGCCGAAAGAGAGGGCCATGGGGCCGGTCGCCAGCGACCCGACCAGCAGCAGCGCCAGCGCGCCGCCGGTGAGCGCGAAAAGCCAGGGCAGAGGCAGGCGCATCATGAACCCAGCTTGATCCACTTGGCGATCTGGTTCGCCTGCTGCAACGAGGTGAGGCTGAGGCCCCCTTGCAGGGCGTGGCCGTCGATGGCGTGGATGGCCCGGTTTTTACCCGCCGGGGTAGCGGTGAGCGCGGGTACCTGGCTCAGCACGGCTTCCGGATCCTGATACTGCTGCCAGTCGCGGCCGCTCACCAGCACCAGATCCGGTTGCAACTCGATCAGGGATTCGGTGGAGACGGGCTTGTAGTCGCTCAGCTGGGCCACCGGATTGACGCCGCCCGCCAGGGTGAGCAGGGCGCTGGCGGTGGTATTGCCGCCGGCTATGCTGGTGGGTTGCCCCTTGTGCAGCAGCAGGAAGACCACCTTGAGCGGCTTGTTCTGCTTCGCCTGCGCCGCCAGTTGCGCTGTCTGGGCCTGGATCTCGGCTTTCAATCGCGTGCCGGCGGCCGGGTCATTGAGCAGGCCGGCTAGGGTATCGATGCGCTGGTTGAGGTTGGCGAGGGTCGGTGCGGTCGGCAGCACGTCCACCTCGACTCCGGCGCGGCGCAACTGCTCCAGCGCCGGCGGCGGCCCCATCTCGTCGCTGCCGATCAGCCGGGTCGGCGCCAGACTGAGGATCCCCTCGGCGGCGAGGGCGCGGTGATAGCCGACCCTGGGCAGATTTTTCGGTTCTGTGCTGCTGATGTCGGTGGCGATCAGGCTCTGTTCACCGCCCAGTGCCAGAATGAGTTCCGTGGTGGCCGGGCCTATGCTGATGATACGTTCCTGTGCGGCAGCAGACAGGGAAAGGGCTGAGCAGCCGAGCAGGCTGAGTGCGAGGGCAAAACGACGGCCCATGCTAACCTCCGAAGGGTGAATGAAGTTGGGTTGCCGCCGAGAATATCAAGCCGGTGAAAAAAATGCACTGAGAATGAAAGCGATTATCAATTGCATTGGCTCTGGTGCTTTATTAGAGTATTCGCCATGACAGGAGAGGGATGCAGCGCGCATCCCAAGGGAGAACCTATGAGCATTGCACAACGCATTCATGAGCTGCTGGAACAAGACCCCAGCGCCCATCCTTCCACCATTGCCAGCCAGCTGGCGGTCAGCGAGTGGGAGGTGGTACGCCACCTGCCTGCCGAGCTGGTGACCCTGGTACCCGGCGAGCGGGCCGAAGCCCTGCTGGCGGATCTGGCTGATTGGGGTCAGGTGACCACCATCGTCGAATCTGATGGCTCCATCTTCGAGGTGAAGGCGCCGTTTCCCAAGGGCAAGAGCGCCCGCGGCTACTACAACCTGATGGGGCGCGACGGCGAGATGCACGGTCACCTCAAGCTCGACAACGTGGTCGGCATGGCGCTGGTCAGCAAGCTGTTCATGGGCAAGGAGGGGCACTCCTTCCAGTTCTTCGGCCACAGCGGCCGCTGTATTTTCAAGGTCTATCTGGGACGTGACGAGCAGCGCCAGCTGCTGCCAGCCCAGGTGGAACGCTTCATGGCCTTGCGCCACCAGTATCAAGAGGAAGTCAAAGCATGAGTGAACGTCAGGAGCGTCTGCAGAATCGCCTGCAACCGGAGATCCGCGAGTTTCGCGACGGTTGCCGCACCCTGCAGCTGGCGACGGTGGACAGTGAAGGCAACCCCAATGCCAGCTATGCCCCCTTCGTGCTGCAGGAGGATGGCTACTATGTGCTCATCTCCGAGATCGCCCGCCACGCCCGCAACCTGCAACAGGTGCCCAAGGTGTCGCTGATGCTGATCGAGGACGAAACCGGTGCCCGCGAGCTGTTTGCCCGCAAGCGGCTCACCTTCGACGCGCTGGCCGAAGTGGTGGCCCGCGACGACGTGCGCTGGGGGCAGGCGATCGCCGCGCTGGAAGGGCGCTTCGGCGACATCGTCAAGGGGCTCTCCAACCTCAAGGATTTCGTGCTGTTCCGGCTCAAGCCCGAGCAGGGGCTGTTCGTCAAGGGCTTCGGTCAGGCGTTTCGGGTCTCAGGTGACGAGCTGGTGGACTTCGTCCATCTGGTGGAAGGGCACAAGCGGGTCGACAACGGTGCCGAGCTGACCAGCCCGGCCGATGCGCCAGTCTGACGGCGACCATATCGCATAAAAAAACGGGCAGCCTGGGCTGCCCGTTTTTTTATTGCGTGTCACCCCTCTGAGCGCTAATCCTGCCAGGAGGCCTTGTTGGGGAAGGCATCCCGATCGGCCTGATTGGCCGTCTCGTTGCATTCGCCCCGGATCTTCCAGGAGGTCTGGCTGAGGACGATATAGCCATCGCGGCAATACTTCTGCTCGGCCAGGGTCTGGGTCAACTGTGCATCCTGCAGCGCATCACGCCGTTCCAGCAGACTCTTGCTGCGGCTGAGGCGACTGCCGTCGTTCTCCTGCAGCCGGGTGGGCAGGGTGTCGAGCGGCGCGGCTTCGAAGGTGAAGCGCTTGCTCCCTTCTTCGTTGATATGGGTTCGAAACAGGGGGGCCGGGCCATCCGGCTGCTGCCCCGGCAAACCGGAGCAGGCAGTGATTGCCGGTAACAACAGCATGAATGCAACGGCAGACAGTAGACGCACACAAGACTCCAATCGGGTGATCACTTCAAGAGAGGCAGATTAACACGCCAGCTCGGGCTGGATGGCCTCGAGCAGCTGATCCGTGGTGAGCAGGGTCACGGTTCTGCCCTTTGGCAGGCTCAGATGCTGCCACATCCAGTGGTGGTGCTCGATGATCTTCTCCGCGCTCAGGTGAGGGCGATCCGCCGTGGTGTGGGCATCCGTCACCGCGAACACGTCGAACCCCTGGGCTGCGGCGCTGCGCAGCGTGGTATCGACGCAAAAATCGGTGGCACAGCCGCTGATCAGCAGCCTGTCCACCGCCTGCTCCGCCAGCAGGAAGCCGAGCTCGGTATCGAGGAAGCTGTCACAGGCGGTCTTGCGTACCCGACTGTCGCCGCGGCCCGGAGTGAGATCGGCGTGAAGCTGCCAGCCTGCACTGCCGGGTTCCAGTTCAGAACCCGGTGCGTCGTGTTGCACATAGATGACACGCCCCTGATTGGCCCGCACGTTGTCTGCCAAGCGGTTGATGTTGGCGATGACCTGCGCGTCCTGATGGCGGGGGTCGGCAAACAACCCCTGTTGCATGTCGATGACCAGTAACACATCCATATGAAATCCTTAGGCAATTTTCAGGGTTACAGCCACTGGCTGCAGTCACGGCTTCGGGATTGATGCAGTGCGCCCATATCTTGCTTCATTTCATCGGCATTTAGCCAGCGTTCTGGCAGGGGGCTGATCCGTACCCGGATGTCGGCGGTCCGCCCGGTGGGTGCCTGCGCATCGCTCTGCGGTTCTGTCTCTGGCACGACCAGTGCCACCTTGAGCGCCGGGTTGCGGCTGGCGATGCGGCTGGCGAGCCCCAACCCCCCCTCGATGTGGAAGTTGCCGGCGATGTGCATGATGCGCTGGCCCGGATGGCTGCGCAGGTAATCCACCATGCTCTCGGCCATGGTGTCGTCCCAGCTGGTCTGGGCGGCGAAGCGGCGGGCATTGCCGTCGGCATCACCGTGGTGGAGCGAGGCCATGAATTTCTGGCGGTAAGGATCGTCGGTGAGCGTGAGTTCGCGGGCGAGCTGGCTGCGGCGACTGGCTGGCAGCTTGTCCAGCCAGGCGGGCCCTTCCTGGCCGACACAGCTCACCAGCGGTTTGGGGGCGTTGGCGGCGATGACCGGCAGGCGCTGCTCCTTGGCGAACTCCACCAGCGGACGATAGTCGCTCTGGTAGTTGGGCCAGGCGTTGCCATCGCGAATGAGGGCGGCCTCGCCGATGCGTCCGGCGAGATAGGCGTCCAGCACCGGCTGATCGGCGCGGCTGAACTGCTCCATGGAGAGTGCCAGCCCGCGGCCATCGACCCGGGAGGTGTTGGCCAGCCCCGCCAGCAGGCGGGCCTGCAGCAGATGCACGGCCGGATGGGTATGCAGCTCGCCCACCAGCACTATGTCGGCATCCGCTACCCTGGCCACCGCCTGGGTCAGCGTCAGTTCACCTTGGCTGGCATCGGTCTGGCCCGCGCTGAGCCGATAGTGGTAGAGGGTGCCGGCATCGTCATCGGGCACTGTCGTGCAGGCGGCCAGCAGCAGGGGAAGGGTGAACAGGGGCAATAATCGAGTCATGGTATCTCACAACGAAGCAGAGCCAGAGCCATACAATGGCAGCATGGCGGGCCGGAAAACAGAGGGGAATAGTGTAGAACCTAATCACGACAAAAGAAAATGAGAATGATTCCGTTTATTATTGATCTTTGTTGCGGGCTGAGTAATATGCCAGCTGTTTGATAACAGTTCTCAATAAGGATTTGCAGTGGCCCATAACAACACCCTATCGCTGGTTGCCCTTGCCGTGGCAGCCGGTCTCGCTTCCCCGGTCTTCGCGGCGGACAAGAAAGCAGATGAAGTCATGGTCGTCAGCGGCTCACGGATGGAGCAAAAACTGGAGGATGTCTCCGGCCCCATCTCGGTGATCACGGCCGAACAGATTGAAGAGCAGGTGGTGAGCAACGTCGCCGACCTGTTCCGTTATGAACCGGGCGTCACCGCCCTCGGCGGTGCCGGCGATGCCCAGACCTTCATCATCCGCGGTATGGGTGAGAACCGGGTCAAGATAGTGCGTGACGGCGTGCGCCAGAACGACGCCTACAAGAACGGCGGCGTGGGCCAGAGCTATTTCGACACCGACATGATCAAGCAGATCGAGGTGGCCAAGGGTCCTGCCTCTGCGGCTTATGGCTCAGATGCGCTGGGGGGCGTCATCGCCATCACCACCAAGGATGCCGGCGACTTCCTGAAGGGCCGCGACAGCTATCTGGACGCCACCACCGGCTATGCCTCCAGCAGTCACCAGAAGATGGCCGGCTTCACCGGCGCCCTGCGCAGCGGCGAGTTCGAGAACCTGCTGCGCTACACCTGGCGTGACGGTGGTGTGACTCAGAATTACGACGGCGACAAGAACGAATTCGACATCGCCAGCCAGGCCGTGCTGTTCAAGAGCAAGTGGAACCTGAGCGAGGATCAGTTCCTCAAGCTGACCGTCGACTACTTCAGCGAAGGGCAGGATCCGGATGCCGTCGATCTCACCAAGGCCGCCTCCGTCTTCAATCAGCCGATCACCGACAAGGACACGGACAACCTCTCGCTGGTGCTGGATCACGGCATCGCCCTGAACGCGCCCTGGGTCGATCGCATCGACAGCAAGATCTACTACGCCCGCACCAAGCAGACCCTGGATCAGTACGCCTCGTCCAAGTACCCGGTCAAGCCGACCAACCCCTATGTGACCAAGAACTCGCTGGACAGCAACGGCTTCGAGCAGAAGAGCCTGGGCGCCCAGGTGAAGTTCAGCAAGGCGCTGGCCAGCCAGCGTCTGGCCTGGGGCCTGGAATATGAGCATACCGACAACGAGCGGACCCGCTTCAAGGCGCCGACCGTGCCGGGGGATTTCGTCGGCTACAACGAGTTGAGCTTCCCCTCCACCACCAGCGAGCACGGCGCCCTGTGGGTCTTCGACGAAATCAAGTTTGGCGAGCGCTGGGTGCTGACCCCGGGTGCCCGTTACGACTATTACCAGATGACGCCGGATGAGGATCCCGCCTACACGGGTGAGAAGCTCAAGCAGTTCTCCGAAGGGGAGTTCTCGCCCAAGCTGGGGCTGGTGTTCAAGGCGCACGAGGCGGCCAACCTGTTCGCCCAGTACAGCCACGGCTTCAAGGCGCCTATGTATGACAACGCCTTCTCCACCCTGAATCATCAGGCGTACGGTTATCGCATCGAGCCGAACCCGAACCTCAAGCCCGAGAGCAGCGACGGCATCGATCTGGGGGTGCGCGGCAGCGCCGGCGGTTTCAGCTATGAAGTGGCGACCTTCTACAACAAGTTCGATGACTTCATCGAGTTGACCGAGATCGGCACCGAGGGCCGCACCGCGCTGTATCAGTACCAGAATCTGGACAAGGCGACCACCAAGGGGGCCGAGGCCAAGGCGGATTACTGGCTCAATGATCTGGTCAACGTCTGGGGCAACCTGGCCTACATCGAGGGCAAGGATGGCGATGGCAACTACATCAACAGCCTGAGCCCGCTCAACGGCAGCCTGGGTGTGCGGCTGGAACAGCCCAACTGGAACATCAACACGGCGCTGCGCTTTGCCGACGACATGGACAAGGTGGGCAAGGATGCCAAGGGCAACGACAACATCAAGAGCGCGGGCTGGGGCGTGGTGGACATCTATGCCCAGTTCAAGCCGATGCAGGATCTGCAGCTCAACGTGGGTGTCTTCAACCTGTTTGACAAGGAGTACGTCAGCTACGAGAGCATCACAGGCCAGAGCGCCAGTGCCAGCACCAGCCGCCAGACAGAGCCGGGCCGCAACCTGAGCGCACGGGTCAAGTACATCTTCTGATCCCACAGCACGGCAGTATATTGAGCAGGGGGCCGTCAGGCCCCTTTTTCATGGGGTGAAACCGGCCCATGCCAGCTAAATGGCAGCCAAAAAGAAACCCGCCGGAAGCGGGTGGAAGGATTGCAACACTAACCAGGAGGAGGTGTTACTCAATAGACACCGGCCTTGCGGCAATAGTTCAATTTTATTGATGTTTTTCATTTCGGCTTGCGCCTGGCTCGCAGGATCCCCGTCCTAAAATCGGTTATCATTTGTGCCCCTTCTGCTCGTTGTCGAGGATCTATGCCCGCCTTCTCCTGGTTAGCCCTGTTCTTTGGCGCCTTCTACTTCGTCTATGGCGCCTACCTGCCGTTCTGGTCGCTCTGGCTGGAAGGCATAGGCGTGAGCGCCGAGATGATAGGTCTGCTGCTGGGGGCCGGGATGGCGATCCGCTTTGCCGGCAACCTCTTGGTGATGGGGCAGATCAAGGGGGCCGGGCACCTGCTGCCCGTTACCCGGCTGCTCTGCCTGCTGAGCCTGCTGGCCTTCCTCGGCTTTTATCTGAGTCACAGCCTTTGGTGGCTGGTGGGGCTGACCCTGGTGGCGAACTTCATCTACCCGACCCTGATGCCGGTGGGGGAGGCGCTGGCCACCCGCATGGTGGTGCAGGCGCACCTCGACTACGGCAAGGTGCGGCTGTGCGGCTCCTTTGCCTTCATAGTCGCATCGACCCTGGTCGGGGCCCTGGTGGGCAATTTTGGCAGCGACTGGGTGCTGCACACCATGGTGGCAGGGCTGGTAATGATGTTGCTGCTCAGCTGGCTGCCGCTGCATCCGGCACCGCGGGACATCCAGGGGGAGCGGGCGAAAGCCTCCCTGCTCGATACCCTCAAGTCCCCCTCGGTGCGTCGCTTCCTGCTGATCTCGGCCCTGCTGCAGGGCAGCCATGCCGCCTACTACGGTTTCAGCGCCATGCACTGGAAGGCGGCGGGTTACAGCGGCACCACCATAGGCTATCTGTGGGCGCTGGGGGTGGTGGCGGAGATCGGCATGTTCGCCGCCGACAAGCGCTTCCTCAACCGCTTCGGCGCCCAGACTCTGTTTCTGGTGGGGGCGATCGGGTGCGTGGTGCGCTGGATCCTGCTCGGTGCCTCCACCGAGATCCTGGTGCTGGTGGCGGGCCAGCTGCTCCATGCGGTCACCTTCTGCGTCAGCCACCTCGGCGCCGTGCGCTTCATGACCCGCCAGCTGCCGGCCGAGCAGCTGATCCCCACCCAGGCGCTCTACGCGGCGCTCGGTCTCGGCATGACGGTGGCCGCCCTGATGACCCTGTGCGGCCTGCTGTTCGAGCCGCTGGGTGGCGGCATCTTCTTCATCATGGTGCTGGTGGTGGCGCCCGTCTTCTTCCTGCGGCTGCGTACTGGCGAGGCGGCGTCAGCCTGATCCCGGTGGAAGATGAAGGCGCCAGCCAGAGAAAAGGGGAGCATGTGCTCCCCTTTTTTCATGGTGCTTGCATCACTCCTGATCGCTCAGATAGCGGCGGATCAGGGATTGCCAGACCTCGTTACCCAGGGTACCCGCCAGCAGTGCGCTGGAGGAGGCATCGAAGCGGCCGTCCTCTTGCCAGGAGAGGCGTGGCAAGAGTGCCGACAGGGTGCGGTGATGAGGTTGCAGGGCCAGCTCCAGCGCCTCCCAGAAGGCGCTCCCCTTGAGGTAGAAGAGAGGATAGTAGGATAGATCCCCCGCCTTGACCGCATCATTGGCCCGATAGAGGCCCGCATCGGCATGGGGCAAGCGGGCACCATGCTGCGCCAGCTCGTCGGCGGCCGTGGTGCTGTACAGGCGGAAGCGGCGCAGCGACTTGATGGCAAGGTACTCCGCCAGGCTCTCGGCGACCCAGGTCGGTCTGGCCCGGGTGTCGAGCATGTGCACCGCCTCGTGGGCACTGGTACGCAGCAGACGCAGTGGGGCATCGGCAGTGGGCTGGTTGTCGCTGACCGGATAGTTGGCGACAGCCGTCCCGGCCCCGGCGGCGCCCCCCAGCGAGTGGGTACTGATGTCGCGTGCCAGCCACACCAGATGCCAGGGTTGGCGCGCGGGCGGGGCATCGAGCTGGAAGGCGAGGTAATCGACAATGGCCTCCAGCTGCTTTTGCAACTGTGGGATGTCCAGTGCGTCGGCCATCCGATCATGATGAATTTGCAGACGGGATCCCTGTCGCAACCGGGCTGTCGCTGGCAGGGCGAAGGGCAGGATCAGCGGCGGCTCCTTCATGCCGGGCAGGGGGCTGCACCGGCCATCCGGCAGACAGACCCGGCCCGGTTCTGCGCCCTGTTGGCGTGGAAAATCGCCCCATTCGGTGACCAGCCAGCCGCCTTGCGAAAAGTAGAGGTTCTGCTGTGCCGAGGCATCAGCCCCGCTTGCCGGCACGGGCTTGAGCGTTATCTGCCAGCTCAGCTCGCGGCACTTGATGGGCTGATCCGGCGTGACTCTGGCGCCGCTCTCCAGACAGGTGAGGGTAGGCAGCGCCCGCTGTGCTGTGCCACTCAGGGTACGGGCGGGCAGCAGGGTGAACGGCTGCGTCCCTTCCGGTGTGAAGCGAACCAGCAGGGTGTCGGGCCTGGCGCCAGCCACGAGCTGGTAGCTTGGGCCAGGGATGCCCCCGGCGGCCGCTCCCCACAAGGGGAGCAGCAACAGACTCTGGATGACGGTATCAAGGGTCATGGCGGTATTCCTGCGGGTTAGCGCTCCTGCTCATAGCCCAGCAGGTCGCCCGGCTGGCAGCCCAGCTCGCGGCAGATGGCTTCCAGGGTGGAGAAGCGGACCGCCTTGGCGTGGCCGTTCTTGAGAATGGAGAGATTGGCCTCTGTGATGTCGACCCGCTGGGCCAGTTCACGGGCTGTCATCTTGCGCTCGGCCAGCAGGGCATCGAGCCGGATTATGATGGGCATGGGATCCTCACACCGTCAGTTGTTGTTCATCGGCCAGCTGTTTGGCCTCGCGCATCACCAGGGCCAGTGCCGAGACAATCAAGCCGGCCAGCAGCAACTGGAAGTCCGATGAGCCTATGTTGATAGTGCCGTGCAGCTCGGGGCCTGGCAGGGTGAGCACTGTGTCCAGCAGCGGGGTCGTGATGATCTTGGTGACGAAGCTGGCACACAGCAGCAGGCCGATCAACCGGTAGCGGCGGATCTGGCTGAAGGTGAACAGCATGGCGTGCCGATAGCCGCGAAACAGCTGGTGCAGTTGCCACAGGATCAGCATGAACACCAGATCCGGCAGCAGCATGACCAGGGTAGCCAGCAGGCGCGTGCCCAGGTCAAGCGGATAGTCGCTGAGCGAGGGGGTGGGGGCTGCCTGTTGGACGGCGGTAGCCTCCCCCATGGTCAGCGGCACGCCGTTGAGCACCTTGTCACCCTCCTGAGCCAGCGCACTGATCAGCTCGTCCTGCAGGTAGTCGCTGCCACCGAGCAGATGGGACCAGGTGCCCAGCACCGTCATGATCGGGGTGGCCAGCAGGGCGAACAGCAGGATCCATTCGATCAGGCTGCTCATGCGTTCGAGCTTGTTGTATTTCATCCTAACTACCTCGTGATAGATGCCATGGACCGCACAGTGCGGCATTTGCTTACTGTTTATCGATAACCTGGCGCCAATGTTTATCGTTTTTCGATATTCAGTCAAGGGGTTTTTTATTGAAAAACGATAAGGCGTGATGCACAAGAAGGAGATGACATTTTCCGGGCACCTCTCTAGACTGGCAGCTGCCGCGCTTAAATATTCAACATGGACAAGAGGTTACAGATGCACCAGGGATGGCTGCTGATCGGGTTGTCGCTCGCCTATCTGGGGCTGCTGTTTCTGATCGCTTACGTGGCGGACAAGAACAAGCGCCGCCGCCTCAAGGGGCAACCCCTGCTCTACAGCCTGTCGCTGGCGGTCTACTGCACCTCCTGGACCTTCTTCGGCACAGTCGGTCAGGCCAGCGAATCCCCCTGGTCGCCGGTGCCCATCTACCTGGGCCCCATGCTGGTGTTCCTGTTTGGCTGGCGACTGCTGGCCCGCCTCATCCTGGTGGCCAAGCGCGAGCACATCACCTCCATCGCCGACTTCATTGCCGCCCGCTATGGCAAGTCCCAGCGTCTGGCCATGGTGATCACCCTGATCGCCATCATGGGCATACTCCCGTATCTGGTGTTGCAACTGAAAGCCATAGTGACCGGGCTGGATCTCCTGATGGCCAACTCTGTGTCTGCCGGCCCCACCGGCAATACCGCCGGGCTGGCCCTCGGCGTGGCCCTGCTGCTGGCGCTGTTCAGCATACTGTTTGGCACCCGCAACCTGGATGCCACCGAGCACCACAGAGGCATGGTGGTGGCCATCGCCTTCGAATCCGTGGTCAAGCTGCTCGCCTTCGTGACTGTGGGGGGCTTCGCGCTCTGGCTGATCCTGAGCAAGCCGAGCCAGGCCCGCACCCTGGTGGCCAGCGACTTTCTCGATGCCGTGGTGGCGGTGACGCCGGGCGGTCTGCTGGAGCTCGCCATCTACACCCTGGTCGCCATGTGCGCCGTCATCTGCCTGCCGCGCCAGTTCCACGTGACCGTGGTGGAGAACAACCAGGGGCAGGATCTGCACTGGGCACGCTGGCTGTTCCCGCTCTACCTGTTCGTGATGGGACTCTTCATCTGGCCGCTGGCGCTGGCGGGCAAGCAGTGGGTGGGGGCCGGCATGGCCTCGGATACCTATGTGATCAGCCTGCCCATGTCGCTCGGTTTCGACGGCATGGCGATGCTGGCGTTTCTCGGCGGTACCTCGGCGGCCACCGGCATGGTGATCGTCTGCACCATAGCCCTGGCCATCATGGTCAGCAACGATCTGGTGCTGCCTGTGCTGCTGCGCCGCTTCTGGCAGCAGGGGCGGGACGAGCGGCTGGTTAGGCTGCTGCTGCAGGTGCGCCGCGGCGCCATCCTGCTGATCCTGCTGGCGGCCTGGGGGCTCTATCTCTGGCTTGGGGATCTCACCAGCCTGTCGCGCATCGGCTATCTGTCGTTCGGCGCCGTGGCCCAGTTCGCGCCGGCCCTGCTGCTCGGCCTCTACTGGCGGCACGGCAATCGCAAGGGGGTCTATCTCGGCCTCGCCCTCGGGGTCAGCCTCTGGTTTGCGACCCTGCTGGCGGAGAGCGGCCTGCTGGCCGGTTCGCCGCTGGAAGCCCTGCTGGCGCCACCCGACTGGCCCGCGGTGCGCGATCTGAGCCTGGGGGCCTGGTGCATCTTCCTGAGCCTCTTGCTCAACCTGCTCGGCTATGTGGCGGGCTCCCTGCTGTCGCGGGCGGCGGTGAGCGAGCGACTGCAGGCGGCCAACTTCGTCGGCAAGCCGAGCCGCGACACCACGGCCCTCTATCAGGCGCGGGTCTCGGTCAAGGAGCTGGAGATGCTGGCGGCCCGTTTCGTCGGCTCGAGCCGGGTCAAGCGCGCCTTCGGCCGCTTCGCCGGCGAGCGGGGCGGCACCCTGGCGCCCCAGATGCAGGCCTCCGCCGAGCTCATTGCCCACACAGAGCGGCTGCTGGCCGGGGTGTTCGGCACCTCGTCCGCCCGGCTGGTGCTGGCCTCGGCCCTGCAGGGGCGCAACATGCAGCTCGAAGAGATAGCCACCATAGTGGACGAGGCCTCGGACGTGTTTCGCTTCAACCGCGGCCTGCTGCAGGGGGCCATAGAGCACATGGGGCAGGGGATTTCCGTGGTGGACAGGGAGCTCAAGCTGGTGGCCTGGAACCGGCGCTACATAGAGCTGTTCCACTACCCGCCCGGCCTCATCCAGATGGGGCGCTCCATCGAGGAGATCATCCGCTACAACGCCGAGCAGGGGTTGTGCGGCCCGGGCGATATCGAGGCCCAGGTGGCGCGGCGGGTCGCCTTCATGCTGCGCGGCAGCCCCCACATCTCGGCGCGGGAGCGCCCCGATGGGCGGGTGATAGAGATGCAGGGCAACCCCATGCCGGCCGGTGGTTTCGTCATGACCTTTACCGACATCACCCCGTTTCGCGACGCCGAGCGGGTGCTGCGCGAGGCCAACGAACACCTGGAGGCGCGGGTGGCCGAACGCACCCACGAGCTCTCCGAGCTGAACCGTCAGCTGCTGCTGGTGAACCAGCAGGTGGAGCGGGCCAACCACTCCAAGAGCCGCTTCCTGGCGGCGGTGAGCCACGATCTGACCCAGCCGCTCAACGCCGCCAAGCTGTTTACCTCTTCCCTGCTGGAGATGCTGCCGCCCCGGGATGAGACGGCCCGCATCGCCCGTCACATCGACGATGCGCTGGGGGCGACCGAGGATCTCATCACGGATCTGCTCGACATCTCGCGGCTCGAGGCGGGCAAGTTCAAGGCTAAAAAGCTCGATTTCGCCCTGCACGACGTGTTCGACAACCTCAAGGCGGAGTTCGGGGTGCTGGCCCAGGCGGGGGGCATACAGTTCTCTGTGGTGGAGAGCAAGCTGGCCGTGTACAGCGACGTGCGCCTGTTGCGGCGGGTGCTGCAAAACTTCCTCACCAATGCGTTTCGCTACAATCCGGGCGGCCGGGTGCTGCTCGGTTGCCGTCGGCTGGGGGACAAGGTACGCATCGAGGTGTGGGACAACGGTCCCGGCATACCGGCCGACAAGCAGGAGGCGATCTTCGACGAATTCTCCCGCCTCGATCACTCCCGCACCGCCAAGGAGCAGGGGTTGGGGCTGGGGCTCGCCATCGCCCGCGGCATCGCCCTGGTGCTGGGTCACAACCTGACCCTGCGCAGCTGGCCGGGGGCGGGGTCCGTGTTTGCCATCACTCTCAACCTGGCGACCCGTCCTGTCGCAACCACGCAGGTGGCGGCCCCCGCCCTGCGGGACAGCCAGTTGGAGGGCGTGCGGGTGCTCTGTATCGACAACGAGAGCGACATTCTCATCGCCATGCACTCCCTGCTGGGGCGCTGGGGTTGCGAGGTGGTCTGTGCCCAGAGTCAGGCTCAGGCGGAAGATCTCATCGCCGGCGGCTTCCTGCCGCAGCTGGTGCTGTCCGATTACCACCTGGATGACGGCAAGACAGGCTTGCAGGCGCTGCACATGCTGCGCCTCGCCCATGGCAACGACATAGGCGGCATCATCATCAGTGCGGATCGCAAGAGCGAGTTGCAGGCGCAGATCCGCGAGCACGGCTACGGCTACATCAGCAAACCGGTCAAGCCGCTCAAGTTGCGAGCGCTGATGAACAGCATATTGCAGCCGGCCAAACTTGATGATGATCACGAAACAAGTAATTCATCTGATTTTTAATCTCGGCCCCTCAGGCGGCAAGATCGGCACTTTCTGACACGATAAGGTGCCTTTTCTTCTCGTTTGAGGCTCTTTTTAGATAAAAAGTGGTTTATTAATAACCTATCTGGGGTTTGCTCTCCCTCCTTTGACTCCCTTATAGTCAGGTCGCGATTATTTTTTGTCGCAAATCAAGTTGTGCAAAAGGCAAACCGGACGAAAGTCCGGGACGCAAAGCTTCCGGTCTAAGGGTCAGCAGTACCTAAGATAGCGGGGCCACCACAGGTTGTTTCGTCCATGGGCCAAGCCATGGAGCGATGTTGTCTGCGTTACCTGTCAGGTTGGCGTTGCCTTTTTCGTTATTTATTCCAAGAACGAAATAAGGATATTCAACTATGTTAAGTCCAAAACCCTCAGTACTGGCGTTGTTGGTCGGGGGTCTGTGTGCCTCCTCCGCCTTCGCTGCCGCCCCCGGCAAACCCACCATAGGCTGGGGCGAAACCAAGTTCGCCATCGTCGAAGTGGATCAAGCCGCCACCTCCTACAACAAGCTGGTCAAGGTACACGCCGATGGCGCGCCGGTCAGCGTGAGCTGGAACCTCTGGTCCGGTGATGTCGGCCAGACCGCCAAGGTGCTGCTCGATGGCAAGGAGGTGTGGTCAGGTGCCGCCTCCGCCGCCGGCACCGCCAACTTCAAGGTGACCAAGGGTGGCCGCTACCAGATGCAGGTGGCCCTGTGCAACGCCGACGGTTGCACCCTCTCCGACAAGAAAGAGATCCTGGTGGCCGATACCGACGGCAGCCACCTGGTGCCGCTCAAGGCGCCGCTGCAGGAGAACAACAAGCCTTACGCCAACAAGTCCGGCAAGGTGGTGGGGGCCTACTATGTGGAATGGGGCGTCTATGGTCGCAAGTTCACCGTGGACAAGGTCCCGGCCCAGAACCTGACCCACATACTCTACGGCTTTACTCCCATCTGCGGCGGCAATGGCATCAATGACAGCCTGAAAGAGATAGCGGGCAGTTTCGAGGCGCTGCAACGCTCCTGCGCCGGGCGCGAGGACTTCAAGGTCTCCATCCACGATCCCTGGGCCGCCATCCAGATGGGGCAGGGCAATCTCACTGCCTATGACGAGCCCTACAAGGGCAACTTCGGCAACCTGATGGCGCTCAAGAAGGCCTATCCGGACCTGAAAATTCTCCCCTCCATCGGCGGCTGGACCCTCTCCGATCCCTTCTTCTTCTTCGGTGACAAGACCAAACGCGACACCTTCGTCGCCTCGGTGAAGGAGTACCTGCAGACCTGGAAATTCTTCGACGGGGTGGATATCGACTGGGAGTTCCCGGGTGGTCTGGGGGCCAACCCCAATCTCGGCAGCGCCTCCGATGGCGAGACCTATGTGCTCCTGATGAAGGAGCTGCGCGCCATGCTCGACGAGCTGAGCGCAGAGACGGGTCGCACCTACGAGCTCACCTCCGCCATCAGCGCCGGCGGTGACAAGATTGCCAAGGTGGACTATCGCGCCGCCCAGCAATACATGAATCACATCTTCCTGATGAGCTACGACTTCAACGGTGCCTGGACCAATACCGGGCTGGGCCACCAGACAGCGCTCTATGAGGCGAGCTGGGATCCCAACACCAAGTACACCACCGACAAGGGGGTCAAGGCGCTGCTGGGCCAGGGCGTGGATCCTGGCAAAGTCGTGGTGGGCGCGGCCATGTATGGCCGTGGCTGGACCGGCGTCAGCGGTTATCAGGGCAACAACCCCTTCACCGGCACAGCCACAGGCCCCATCGCGGGCAGCGAAGCGGAAGGGATCTGGGAGAAGGGGGTCATCGACTACCGCGGCATCGCCAAGGGCAAGATGGCCGGTGACTGGCAGTACAGCTACGACGAGGTGGCCGAGGCGCCCTATGTGTTCAAGGCCTCCACCGGCGAGCTCATCACCTTCGATGACGATCGCTCGGTCAAGGCCAAGGGGCAGTATGTGCTGGCCAACCAGCTCGGCGGCATGTTCGCCTGGGAAATCGACGCCGACAACGGCGACATCCTCAATGCGATACACGAGGGGCTGGGCAACGGCGAAGGCACAACACCGCCGGTCAACAAGCCGCCTGTGGCCAACGCAGGCAATGACCTCGCGGTGACGGGGCCGGCCGAGCTGGTGCTGGATGGTTCCTCTTCCCGCGATCCGGAAGGGGCCGTACTGAACTACAGCTGGACCCAGATCTCCGGTCCCAAGGCGACCCTGAGCGATGCCAGCCAGGCCAAGGCCAAGGTGAGCGTCGATGCGGTCAGCCAGGATGTGAATCTGGTGTTCGAGCTGACGGTGACCGACGATCACAACCTCAGTGCCAAGGATCAGGTGGTGGTGACCAACAAGGCGCCGCAACCCAACCTGCCGCCTGTGGTGACGGTGCAGGACAAGGTCTCGGTCCAGGCCGGCAAGCAGGTGAGCATCACAGCCAGCGCCACCGACCCCAACGGTGACACCCTCAGCTATCAGTGGAGCGTGCCGGCAGGCCTGACCGCCAGCGGTCAGAACAGCAAGACCCTGGTGGTGACTGGCCCTGCCGTGACAGTGGAGACCGGTTATGACCTCACCGTCACAGTGACCGACGGTGCCCTGGATACCCAGGGCAAGACCCGCCTCACCGTGACCCCGGTCAGCGGTGGCGGCGACTGCAACGCCACCGATCCGGATGCCGCCAACTGGCCGGCCTGGAAGGCCGCGACCACCTACAACGGTGGCGAGAAGGTGAGCCACAACCAGCTGGTGTGGCAGGCCAAGTACTGGACCCAGGGCAATGAACCGAGCCGCACCGCCGATCAGTGGAAGCTGACAAGCCAGGTGCAGCTGGGCTGGGATGCCGGTGTGGCCTACAACGCCGGTGACCTGACCACCCACAACGGTCGCAAGTGGAAGGCCCAGTACTGGACCAAGGGCAATGAGCCCGGCAAGCACGACGTCTGGCAGGATGCAGGCGCCGCCAGCTGTAATTAACTTCTTTGTCAACTAGCCTTTCTGTGAACCAACCGGGGCATGCTTGCATGCCCCTTCTTTTTCCCACAACAACAGCGAGCGTCATGATGACCATACACACTACCCGTATTGCCAGCCTGATCACCGCAGTGCTGGCAAGCGGTTCTCTGCTGGCCGCTACTCAGGCTGTCCCTGCCCTGATCTTCGACGGCACCCAGCCACAGAACGATCTGCAAGGTTCGCTGGCCGCCAGGGTGCAGTTTGCCCAGAGCCAGATCCTGCCCGCCCATCCGCGTGAGGGGGACAATCAGCCCCATCTCACCGCCCTGCGCAAGAGCCTGTTGCTGGTCAGACCGATGCAAGCCGACAGCACAGCTCCCATGGTGGTGATGGCCTATGATGGGACGGGTAAGTTGCTTGGTTCTATGGGTCTCAATCCCCCCTCTCGACTACCCAAAACCGCCTACTACCTGGAAGGTTCTCCCGAGGAAGGGGTCGATTTCACTCCGGGCCCCGGTACCACGGGCGTCATCAACAGCAGCAGCGAATTGGCACAGCTGGGCGATCCGGGCGGCGCCTTCCTGCTGAGCAAGTTGCGACTCCATGCGCTTGTGTCCATCCAGACCGCAGACGGGCGCTGGGTGCGCAACATGTATCTGCCGACAGATGGGACGCTGGAAGGCAAGATGGTGCGCCTCGCCTCCAATGCCGGCTACGACTCGACCGTCTTTTTCAGTGGCCGCCAGGTGACCCTATCCCGCGGCCAGAGCCAGCAGTTCAAGTTCGTGCGTGGCCAGTGGATCCGCGATGGCGAGCTGGAAAACAACGGTATCACTTACGCCAGCGATGCGTGGAGCGGGGTATTGCCCTCCAAATGGATAGTACCTGGACTCAGCTTGTGGTTCAGTCATAACCAGCTTCACGGCGAGCTGACGGACCTCAAGGTGGGGGCGCCGGGTGAGCTGCTGATCCACACCATAGACATCGGCATGCTGACCAACCCGCGCGACCAGTTTGCCTTTGCCAAGGACAAAGAGGCCCAGCGGGAGTATTTCCAGACCATTCCCGCCAGCCGGCTCATCGTCAGCCAGTACGCACCCCTGTCACTGCCGGAGGTGATGCTGCCGGATGGCACCCTGCTCACCGACTTCGATCCGAGCGAGGGGGGATGGCACGAGGGCACCATGCGTCAGCGCATCGGCAAGGAGCTCATCTCCCTTGGCATCGACAATGCCAACTACGGCATCAACAGCACGGCCGGTGAGGGGGAGAGCAGCCATCCCTATGTGGTGGCCCAGCTGGCCGCCCACAACAGCCGTGGCAAGTACGCCAACGGGGTACAGGTGCATGGCGGCTCCGGCGGGGGCGGCATAGTCACCCTGGACGCATCCCTTGGCAACGAGTTCAGCCACGAGGTGGGTCACAACTACGGCCTCGGCCACTACGTGGACGGCTTTGCCGGCTCTGTGCATCGCAGCGCCGACCAGATCAATGCCACCTGGGGCTGGGATGGCGACAAGAATCGCTTCATCCCCAACTTCTTCGCGACCCGCAGCGGCCAGAGCACCTGCCTCGACGGTCAGTGCCAGGCTCCCTTCCATGACCGCACGTTTGGCCTCGATGCCATGGCCGGCGGGGCGCCGCTCTCCGGCTTCAACCGCTTCACCCTCTACACCCCCAACTCGGCGGCCATCATCCAGCGCTTCCTAGAGAGCAAGGCGGTGTTCGATGCCGGCTCGCCCACAGGTTTCAGCAAGTGGAACGAGAGCCATGCCAGGATGGAGCCTTACCGGCACAGGGTCGATCTCTCCGAGCAGATCACGGCACCTGTGAGCGATCTGGGCGAGGTGAGGCTGGCGGCCCTGCTGGCCGAGTACGATCTGGTCAAGGTGGCCATGTGGGATGGCAACTGGACCCGCAACATTCAGTTGCCGCCGGCCTCGGCGGTCAATCGCGGCCGCGTCGTCAGCATCGATCACGACGCCGGCTACAACAGCACCCTCTTCGTCAATGGCCAGCAGATCACCGTCTCGCGCGGCTTCAAGAAGAGCTACCGCTCGGACGGCAGCCGCTGGAACGAAGGGCCGCCGGCGGACTTGGCGGTGGATCGCAAACCCGTGGCCTTCGGGGTACCGGTGACGACCCTGGTCGGTTATTACGATCCGCAGGGGCAACTGCCGAGTTACCTCTATCCGGCGCTGCACGGCGCCTACGGCTTTGCCTATGGCGATGACGGCGAGCGGCTCGGTAACAGTGATTGCCAACTGCAGGTGGAGACCCGCGATGGCCTGCTGCGCTTCCGGCTCGCCAATCACCGCCTGAGCGCCAACGTGATGAACAAGTTCCACGTCAACGTACCTACCGCCAGCGAGCCGCGCAGCGCCAGCCTGCTGTGCCGCAACCAGCAGCAGAACGAGGCCCAGCTCGCGCCGGCACCGGCCGGGCTCGGCTACACGGTCAACGGCATGCCGCTGGCGGTGCGCTGAGACGTTTTTTCCTCGCGCAACGCGAGGTGCCACTGGCGGGGGCCAAGCCCCGCCTTTTATCTAGCAAGAGGTAAAGATGATGATAAGAAAGTCCTCTGTGGCCAGCCTGCTGGCCGGACTCTGTCTGAGCGGTCAGCTGTGGGCCGCCGCCCTGTATGACATCAATCAGGGATACGGTGGCGGCAGCCAGGTCAGTTTCAACGGCAAAATCTATGAAGCCAAGTGGTACGCCAATCCGGGCCAGAGCCCTGGGCTGCAGGTCGCCAACGAGTGGGACTCTCCGTGGGCCCTGATGGGTGACGGCGAGGCGACCCCGCCCGATGGCGGCGCTGGCATCACGCCTCCGGTGGAGGGGGGCAGCGGTGCCACCGAAGGCTCGCCCGTCTACCTGAGCCAGAGCGAGCTGGATGCCAAGGAGAAAGCGCTCACCGACTTCCCGGCCATGGCGGCAGTCAAGGCCTCCATCGCGACCCGTGACAACGCCGTGGTCGAGGCGGTGGCCCCAGGGTTGCCGCTCAATCCCGCCAACGTCAAGCGGGTCGAGGGGTTGATCAGCGAGTCGCAGTTCAACTTCCTGTTCCCGCTGCGGGCCCCGGAATACACCTATCGCGGCTTCTTGCAGGCGGTGGCCAAGTTCCCGGCCTTCTGCGGCGACTACAGCGACGGGCGCAACGCCGAGGCCATCTGCCGCAAGTCGCTGGCCACCATGTTCGCCCACTTCGCCCAGGAGACCGGCGGCCACGAGAGCTGGCGGCCCGAGCCCGAGTGGCGCCAGGGGCTGGTGTGGGTGCGGGAGATGGGCTGGACCGAGCAGATGCGCGGCGGTTACAACGCCGAGTGTCGGCCGGATGTGTGGCAGGGCCAGCAGTGGCCGTGCGGCAAGTTCGAGAATGGCGAGTTCAAGAGCTACTTCGGTCGTGGCGCCAAGCAGCTGTCGTACAACTACAACTACGGTCCCTTCTCCGAGGCCATGTTCGGCACAGTGCGTACCCTGTTGGACAACCCGGAGAAAGTGGCGGACACCTGGCTCAACCTCGCCAGCGCCGTCTTCTTCTTCGTCTATCCGCAGCCGCCCAAGCCCTCCATGCTGCATGTGATCGACGGCACCTGGCAGCCCAATGCCCATGACAGGCAGAACGGCCTGGTGCCGGGCTTCGGGGTCACCACCCAGATCATCAACGGCGGGGTGGAGTGCGGCGGCGCGGCCGAGCACGCCCAGTCCCAGAACCGCATCAATTACTACCAGGCCCAGGCCCAGTATCTGGGGGTACCCGTGCCGGCAGACGAGGTGCTCGGTTGCAAGAATATGAAGTACTTTGACGAGGCAGGCGCCGGCGCCCTGCCCATCTATTGGGAGAACGACTGGAGCTATGTGCCGGGCAACCCCAACGGCGGCAAGAGCTACGCCTGCAAGCTGGTGGGCTACCAGACCCGCTTCAGTGCCTTCAAGGCGCGGGACTACAGCCAGTGCGTGCAGCACTTCTTCCCCGAGGTGGTGATAGAGGACAACGGCGGTGGCACCAACCTGCCGCCGGTGGCCAATATCAGCGGCCCGAGCGAGGCGCTGGGCGGTGCGACCGTGCTGCTCTCCGGCCAGGGGTCGAGCGATCCGGAAGGCAAGCCGCTCGGCTATGCCTGGACCCTGCCCGCCGGGGCCAGCGCCTCGGATCTGAGCCAGTCCACCCTGAGTGCCACCCTGCCGGCTACCCCGGTCAGCGACACCCGCTACGGCTTCGTGCTCAAGGTGACCGACGAGAAGGGGCTCAGCCGCAGTGCGGCCCACGAGATCCTGATCAAGGGCAGCGGCGGTACCACGCCGCCCGATGGCAACCCGCCCTACAAAGCCGGTACGGCCTACAAGGCGGGGGACAAGGTGAGCAACCTGGGCGGCAACTACCAGTGCAAGCCGCACCCCTACACCGGCTGGTGCGCGGGCGCTGCCTGGGCTTATGAGCCCGGCAAGGGCACGGCCTGGGGGGATGCCTGGATCAAGCTGTGACGTCTGTACTCGTTCAATAAAAAAGGCCCGTCAGGGCCTTTTTTCATGGGAGGACGCGCCATCAGAGCGGCTTCTGCCACAGGCTCAGCAGCAGATCCTGTTCCAGCTCGTCCGGTCCCTGCTGGGTAAAGGCGTGGCGCTGTTCCCCGCTGGCGCGCCAGCCGAGGCGGCTGGTTTCCAGGATGAAGCTGCGCAGGGACTGATCCATGGTCATGGCGAACTGGCAACGCTCCTGGCCCAGGGGGGTGAGACCGCCGAGGGTGGGCCAGCTGAGGGGGTGTTCCATGCTCACCGGGTTGAGGCTGACCCTCAGCTGCCACTGGTGGCGCGGGCCCGGTTGCAGGTAGAGCAGGTAACCACCCGGTGCCAGCCAGCTGACCAGCTGTTCGGTCTTGACCTTGAGGTCGTTGACCAGCAGCACCTGGGCCGTACCCGGCAGGATAGGGGCGCGGGCCGGATCGGCGATGACGAACTGAGCGTCCGGCTGCGCCTTGTTGGCGGCGAAGATGGTGTTCTTGGCGATGTCGACGCCGGCAAATTGCCAGCCCGGCAGGCGCTCGGCCAGGGCGCGGCAGTAGTAGCCTTCGCCGCAACCCAGGTGGATCAGCTCGCGGGGGCCGAGCGGGGCGAGCATGGCCGCCATGGCATCCACCAGCGGCGCCTGGTGACCCTGTTCCAGGAAGTTGCGCTTGGCGCGCATCAGGGCGCGGCTGTCACTGTCCTTGGGGTTCTTCTTGCCGGGAATGAGATCCAGATAGCCTTCTGGAGCCGGATCGAAATGGTGCTTGTTGTCGCAATAGACCCCGCGGGATGCTTCGTGAAGATGCAGGGGACTGCGGCAAAGGGGACATTGAAGATGCATACACACTCGCTTGGTTGAGGCCGGGGAAGGGCGTGCAGGATTATAGGGGAGACGATCAGAAAAGGCTGCCGTGGCAGCCTTTTTTATCCAACGGCCCTGTGCTGAGCCGTCAGGGAACCCTGTCAGCGGGTGCCAAACACCACTATGGTCTTGCCGTGGGCGGAGATCAGCTCCTGCTCTTCGAGCATCTTGAGGATCCGGCCTACGGTTTCGCGGGAGCAGCCAACGATCTGGCCTATCTCCTGACGGGTGATCTTGATCTGCATGCCATCCGGGTGGGTCATGGCATCCGGCTGTTTGGCCAGATTGAGCAGGGTCTGGGCGATCCGGCCGGTGACGTCCAGGAAGGCCAGGTTGCCGACTTTCTGACTGGTGTGCTGCAGTCGAGTCGCCATCTGACCGGAGAGACGCATCAGGATTTCCGGATTGACCTGGATCAGCTGACGGAACTTCTTGTAGGAGATCTCGGCTACTTCACAGGAGCCCTTGGCGCGCACCCAGGCGGAACGCTCCGGATTCTCGCTCTCCTCGAACATGCCCATCTCGCCCAGGAAGTCGCCCTGGTTCAGATAGGAGAGGATCATCTCCTTGCCTTCATCGTCCTTGATCAAGACGGCCACAGTGCCCTTGACGATGTAGTAGAGGGTTTCCGCTTTCTCACCCGCATGGATCAGGGTGCTCTTGGCGGGATACTTATGAATGTGGCAGTGCGACAAGAACCATTCCAGGGTGGGATCGCTTTGCGGTTTGCCAATGACCATGAGAATTCCTCTGTAGTGTCTTTTTATGGACTCGTGCGTCCGGGCAAGCTGCCAACCTTGCCATTCCTTGTATTAGTCGCAGTAGGATAAGAGCCTTTGTCTGTGCTGACAAGGCTTTGAGGGCTTTTGCCAGATCCCCTTGTTGCCTGCTGCGCTATCCCGCCCATTTTAGGGAAGATGGCGGCATCAGATGTTGATTTTGATCTAGTTCGCCTGCAAGTTCGCGAAAATGGCTGACATGTGCCGCTGCAGCTCCGTCTGGGGTATGCTATGTCAGTCAGATCTGTCGTCATATAAGAGGAAATGTGAGATGAAAGCCAAGGTCAGCTGGGTGGAAGGCATGAAGTTTGTCGGCGAGAGTGAGTCCGGTCATCAGGTGACCCTGGACGGCGCCAACCCCGGCGAAGGTGCCAGCCCGATGGAGATGATCCTGCTGGCGGTAGGCGGTTGCAGCTCGATCGACGTGGTCTCCATCTTGGAGAAGGCGCGTCAATCCGTGACCGCTTGCCATGTGGAGCTGGAAGGGCAGCGAGTGGAGTCGGTGCCGCGGGTATTCGAGAAGATCCACCTCAACTTCGTCGTGACCGGCAAGGGGCTGGCGGAGAAACAGGTGGCCCGCGCCGTGGATCTGTCGATGGAAAAGTACTGTTCCGTTTCCCTGATGTTGGAAAAAGCGGTAGAAATTACCCATAGTTATCAAATTCTTGAAGCCTGATAGCCGTGACTCTTCCGATTGAATAACACCATGACATAAGGAAAGTGCAATGAAAAACATGATCGTGTTACTTCCCCTGCTGGGGCTGGCGGCCTGCAGCATGCCGCAACCGACCCAGTACCAGTACAGCCAGTACCAGTGCGGGGAAGAGTTGTTGGCCGTGACCTATGATGCCCAGGCCGACATGGTGCAGTTCCCCTATGCCGGCGTGTATCACAAGCTGGGCCGGGTGGAGGCGGAATCCGGTGCCAAGTATTCCGACGGTGTCACCACCTTCTGGAATCAGGAAAAGCAGGCCCTCCTCACGCAGAAAGGGGTGACCCTGCTGACCTGTCAGCGCAAGTGATCGTCATGGTGTGATCGCAACGGCCTGCTCGCGCAGGCCGTTTTGTTTTATGGGGAAGGGCGTCGTATCAGCGGGTCGGCAGGGCGTTCAGCATCTGGCTGGCCAGTTGCTGGCTCAGTTGCTGACGCTCCCCTTCGGCGATGGCCACGTCGCTGGCGAGGGAGATGGCGCTGCTCCACACCGCCTGCTGGGTACGCCGGTCGAGCAGCACTATGGCCAGGGTGCCCTTGCGATCGCCGGCCTTGGCCTGCAGCCCGGGCGTCATGCCGAGGCGGGCGAAGATCTCGCCATCGCTCAGATCCTTGCTGCCCGCGACGCCGATGGCGACCCAGACATCGGCCTCGGCGAGCGGCACGCTCTGCCAGCCCTTGCTGCCCAGCTCCTGGTTGACCGCCTGCTGCACCGGCTCCAGCCAGCCCTCGGCACTGTCACCCGCATACTGGAACTGCTCGGCCAGCGCGTAGCGCGGCGTCGCCCCGAACGGCCAGCTGGCCGCCGGTCGCACCACCATGGTGCCCGACTCGACGGTCGGGGCGGCGGGGCCGCTGCTGCAACCGCCCAGCAGGGCGGCCAATACCACAGAGAGAAACGCTAACCGCATCATAAACTCCTTGGCTCAGGTGATCTTGCCGGTTTCGAGCAGTTGCTGGATCAGCGGGCGCAGGATCAGCTCCATCGCGAAGCCCATCTTGCCACCCGGGACCACTATGGTGTTCATCCGTGACATGAAGGCGCCATCTATCATCGACAGCAGGTAGGGGAAGTCCACCTGCTTGATGCCACGAAACCGTATCACCAGCATACTCTCGTCCAGACTCGGGATCACCTTGGCACTGAAGGGGTTCGAGGTATCCACGGTCGGCACCCGCTGGAAGTTGATGTGGGTGCGGGAAAACTGCGGTGTGATGAAGTTGATGTAGTCGTCCATGGAGCGGACGATCGAATCGGTCACCGCCTCGCGCGAATGACCGCGCTCCGAGGTGTCGCGAATGAGCTTCTGGATCCACTCCAGGTTGACGATGGGCACAACGCCGATGAGAAAGTCCACGTGGCGGGCCACGTTGTGATCCTCGGTGACCACGCCGCCGTGCAGCCCCTCATAGAACAGCAGGTCTGTGTCGGCTGACAGGTTTTGCCAGGGGGTGAAGGTGCCCGGCATCTGGTTGAAGGGCACCGCCTCGTCAAAACTGTGCAGGTAGCGCCGATACTGGCCGCTGCCGTTCTGGCCGTACTCCTGAAAGAAGCTCTCCAGCAAGCCGAAGTCGTTGGCCTCGGGGCCGAAATAGCTGATGTGGCGCCCCTGTTCGCGCGCCTTGCGGATCGCCACGTCCATTTCCGGTCGGGTGTAGCGATGAAAACTGTCCCCTTCCACCACCGCCGCTTTGTACCCCAGCTGATGAAACATGGAGCGAAAGGCGTTGGTGGAGGTGGAGGTGCCGGCACCGGACGAACCGGTAACCGCAATGATGGGATGCTTGGCCGACATAGAATTCTCTCTTCCTTGGGAGTTCCGTTATAAAGGCATGTTCCGAGTGCGGTCAAGTGCGCCGCTTGTCGGTACTCTCTTGCAACAGGCAGCCTGGCGTGACACTTGTCACCGGGTACTCAGTGATGAAGGATGAGCGCAGGGGGAGTCGCGCCACAAAAAAAGGGCTGACGATGCAGCCCTGGTCGAGATGGCGGGAGACGAGCCGTCGTTTCGTATAGCCGGGGCTAGCTGGCGCCTTGCTTGCTCGCCGGTTTTATTCCCACCAGCACGGCCCCCAGCAGGATGAAGATCACCCCCACCGCCTTGCCCGGCTCCAGCGATTCGGCAAAGCTCGGTATGCTGACCGCCAGCAGATAGACCAGCGCATAGCTGGTGCTGAGCAGGGGATAGGCGATGTTGAGCGGGGTGGAATGCAGCGCCGCCAGCCAGCAGAGCAGCGACAGGGCGTAGCAGCCCACCCCGGCGAGGATGACCAGCAGCGGCAGCGGGTGGGCCAGCATGACGGCGAGATCCGCCTGCCAGGCGGGCAACTGGATCACCCCCCACTTCATGCCGAGCTGGGCCAGGGTCACCAGCAGTATGCTGCCGAGCACATAGAGATAGCCCTTGAGCGCGGGCTTCCCCGTCACCTCAGGTGCTTTGCCAACCCCACTCATAGCAAGCCTCCCAGCAAGAGGGCGCCAATGATGATGGCGCCAGCCCCCAGCCAGTTGTGATAGGTGATCTGCTCGTGAAAGAACAGCCGCGAGCCTATCAGCACCAGCACCAGATTGATGCTGAGCATGGGGTAGGCCATGCTCAGCGGCAGCCGCTGCAACAGGTAGATCCAGAGCAGCATGCCGCTGCCGAGGGCCGCCACGCTGGCGATCAGCCAGGGTGACAACAGCTTCTGCCAGTGGCTGCAGGGCTGACGCTGCCAGCTGATGACCGCCTGCTTTTGCAGCATCTGACCGCCGCAGGTCAGCAGGCATACCAGCAGCAGCAGCAGTATGTCCATCACTGGACCCCGTGGTAGATCAGCAGGGTCAGCCGATGACTCACGATCGTCTCGTCAGCGGGGGGCACGGGGCCCGTGTTGCCGTCCCGATCCGTCTTCATCAACAGGGCTACCTGACCTTTTTTACGCGCCTCTGCCAGCAAGGCAGGGAAGTCGGCGCGCGCCACGTAGCGCCCCTCGGCATCCGGGTAGCCCAGGCCGTAATGCACCTCGCCCTTGCTGTCGAACAGGGTGATCTCGCTGCGCCGGGTTTCCCAGGCGAGGGAGGAGGCCAGCCCCACATCGTTGGCCAGCAGGGTGGTGGACTGCATCAGCACGGCCTGGTTGGCCTCGATGAAGCGCTCCGGCAGCTTGGAGTCGATCAGGGACTGCGGCAGCGCCCAGGGCAGGCCTATGGCCAGCACCATGGGGCAGAGCGCGCTCAGGGTCCAGCGGCGGCTGACATCCTTCAACTGGATGAAACCAAGCAGAGCCCAGCCGGCGAAGATGACCATGGCCACCGCCAGCGCCCCATGATCCTCTTCGCCGTAGACGGCGTGGCTGGGGGAGAAGGCCAGCACGGCGAGCACCGCCAGGCAGATGAGGCCGAACAGGCCGTTCAGCCAGGCATTGACCCTGAAAGCTCGCTCTTTACCTTCCTTGAGCAGGTCGACGGCGCTGGCGGCCATCAGCATGGCCAGCGGGGCGAAGCAGGGCAGAATGTAGGTGAGCAGCTTGCCCTTGGCGATGCTGAAGAAGAGGAACGGCAAGATGACCCAGGCCAGCAGATAGAGGGTCTCAGGGCTTATCTTGCGATCCTGCCAGCCCTTGCGCAGAGCACCTGGCAGCAGGCCGAGCCAGGGCAGGGTGCCGAGTAGCCCCATGGGCAGGTAGTACCAGAACGGCGCCTTGTGCTGGGCGTTGTCCGCCGCGAAGCGCTGTATGTGTTCAATCCAGAAGAAGTAGTGCCAGTAGTCGGGCTCGCGCAGGTGCACTGCGATGGCCCAGGGAGCGGTCAGCAGGACCGCGCTCAGGATGGCCAGCGGCCCGAAGCGCACCAGCTCGAGCAGACGGCGCTGATAGAGGACGTAGGGTACTATGACGATGACGGGCACCGCCAGGGCGATGAAGCCCTTGGTGAGAAAGCCCATGCCGCAGGCGAGGCCGAACAGCAGGTAGCCGCCGATCCGGCTGCGCAGCGATCCCTCCTTGCGGATGATGTAGAAGCTGACCATGGCCGCGTTGAGCCAGAGGGTGACCATGGCATCGAGCACGCTGTAGGTGCCTATGCCGTAGACGATCAACAGCGACAGATAGATGAGGCTGGCGAGGAAGGCCTTGCGCCGGCACTGCCAGAGCTGCAGCGCGAACCAGAAGATCAGCACGGCGCTCAGGCCGGTGGCGGCGGCCGAGGCGAAACGCACGGCGAAGTTGGTGTCACCGAACAGCTGCTGGCTGATGCTGTTGAACCAGTAGCCGGCGATGGGCTTCTCGAAGTAGCGCAAGCCCAGGAAGTGGGGCACGACCCAGTCTCCTGTACTCACCATCTCCCGGCTTATCTCGGCGTAGCGGTTCTCGTCGGGGCTCCATAGCGGCCGCTGGTCGAGCGGCAGCAGGTAAAAGAAGAGAAAGAACAGGGGCAGGGCCCACTTGGTCAACGTCATGACATCCTCTGTAGCATTGTGTGGTGAGCGCAATGGTTCATCATGCCGCCCTCAGGGGCCCGATGTGCTGCGTCATGGTTCATCCTGCCACTGTCTGGTGGCCTGACTTGTTGTGTCTGGTCTATGCGTCTGCCTTGCAGCCAAGCCAGCCCTCTCGCCCTGGCAGGGTGCCGCGTACCAGCCGCCCGGCGCCCAGCTGACCGGAGTCGGATGGTAACAGATCCCCCAGCGGAACAAAGCGGATGCCGCGCTCCCTGGCTTCGCCGAGCAGGGCATCGAACTGCTCGGCCATGACGATGCCTTCCACCTCTGCGTGAATGGTGTAGACGTGAGGCGCCACCTGCGGCGGCGTGCAGAGCCTGCCCAGGATGAAAGCGTTGAACTGCGCCGCCGTCACCTCAGGGCCGACCACTTCATCGAAGGTGGGCAGATTGACCGGGATCTGCGGCGTACCGAGCCGCCCATCCTGCAGCAGGGGCCGAAACAGGCCGCTGCCGCGACAGTCGCTGTTGTAGCGA
Source organism: Aeromonas sp. MR19 (assembly GCF_963899305.1). Taxonomy (NCBI): domain Bacteria; kingdom Pseudomonadati; phylum Pseudomonadota; class Gammaproteobacteria; order Aeromonadales; family Aeromonadaceae; genus Aeromonas; species Aeromonas sp. MR19. Next base: position 64,425 of record NZ_CAWQWZ010000054.1, on the reverse strand, counting down.
AAGCCGAAATGTTCCTTGGCCTGGGTGGTGAGCGGGTCTGCCCGCCAGCCGGCGGCGGCGGAGCAGTCCACCTCCCGTCCCAGGATCTGGTTGAGCGCATCCACCCCGAGCCGGGTCTGGCGGATCAGTTCGGCCTCGCCCCAGCGTCCTGTGTTGGCCTGCCAGCCGTGGTGATCCCAGGCGTGCAGCCCCACCTCGTGGCGGGCGCTGTCGGTGTCGCGCATCAGGGAGCCCAGCTGCTTGCCGATGGACTTGCCGGGCCAGGCGGTGCCGGCCAGCAGTATGTCCAGCCCATAGAGGGATGCTGCGTTGGAGCGCAGCATCTTCAGCAAAAAGCGGGGTTTGAGCAGGCGCCACAGGTGGCGCCCCATGTTGTCGGGGCCGACCGAGAAGAAGAAGCTGGCCTTGACCTGATGCTTGTCGAGCAGTTGCAGCAAGCGGGGAACCCCGTCACGGGTCCCCCTGAAGGTATCAACGTCGATCCGCAGACCCACATCAATCATGCTCGACTCCCGTGGTGACCGCCCCTTGCAGGAAGAAGTCCAGGGTCTTGCCTATGGTCTCTTCCATTTCGATGGTCGGTTCCCAGTCGATCAGGCGGCGGGCATTCTTGATGCTCGGACGACGGTGGGAGACATCCTGATAGCCATCGCCGTAGAAGGACTTGCTCTCCACCATCTTGAAGCCGGCAAACGGCGGGAAGTGGTGGCGCAGCGGGTGTGCCTCGAACTTGGTGAGCAGCACCTCGGCCATCTGCTGGATGCTGGCCTCGTTGTCCGGGCTGCCGATGTTGATGATCTGGCCATCACAGCGGTTGCCCTTGTTCTCTATGATGCGGAACAGGGCCTCGATGCCGTCCTCTATGTCGGTGAAGCAGCGCTTCTGGGCGCCGCCATCTACCAGCTGGATCGGGGTGCCGTCCACCAGGTTCAGGATCAGCTGGGTGATGGCGCGGGAGCTGCCGATGCGGGCGGAGTCCAGGCTGTCGAGGCGCGGGCCCATCCAGTTGAAGGGACGGAACAGCGTGAAGCTCAGACCCTCTTTCTTGCCATAGGCCCAGATCACCCGATCCAGCAGCTGCTTGGAGACGGAGTAGATCCAGCGCTGCTTGTTGATGGGGCCGACGATGAGGCGGGATTCGTCTTCATCGAAGCTGTGATCGTCGCACATCCCGTACACCTCTGAGGTGGAGGGGAATATGATGCGCTTGTTGTACTTCACGCAGTAGCGAACGATCTTGAGGTTCTCTTCAAAATCGAGCTCGAACACGCGCAGCGGGTTGCGGGTGTATTCGATGGGGGTGGCGATGGCCACCAGCGGCAGGATCACGTCGCACTTCTTGATGTGATACTCGATCCACTCGGTGTGGATGCTGATGTCCCCTTCCACGAAATGGAAGTTGGGGTGGCCGATGAAGCGCTCCAGTGCGCTGGCGCCTATATCCAGCCCATAGACCTCGTAACGGCCATCCTTGAGCAGGCGCTCGGTCAGGTGGTTGCCGATGAAGCCGTTGACCCCGAGGATCAGCACCCGGGTCAGCCGCTCCTTGCGCAGGGCATTGCTGGCCTTGGGGCCGAGCCGCATGCCGGCCACCAGACCCAGTTCACGGGCGAGCTGGGCGCCACGCACATAGAGGCCGCCTTCCGCCTGGCCGGCCACGATTTCCAGTACCCCTTCACCACAGGCGATGCGCAGCGGATCCTGGCTGAGGATGGTGCCGGGCAGCTTGTCGCTGGTCTGCTCGAGATGATTTGCCTTCCACACCGTCAGTTTGCGATCGCCGGCGAAGCTGAAGGCGCCCGGATAGGGCTGGGTGACGGCGCGCACCAGGTTGTAGAGCGCCCGGGCCGGGTTATCCCAGTGCAGCTCGCCATCGGCCGGGGTGCGACGGCCATAGTAACTGGCCTTGCTCTCATCCTGCGGGGTGAGCGAGATGTCGCCGGCGCGCAGTTTCGGCAGCTCGGCCTCCAGCAAGGTCCTGGCGGCGAGGCGCACCTTGCCGTGCAGGGTCAGCGCAGTGTCGGCGTCTTTTATCTCGACGGCCCGCTGGGCGACGATGGCGCCGGCATCGGGCCGCGCCGTCATCTGGTGCAGCGTGATGCCGGTTTCGGTCTCGCCGTTGACCAGACACCAGTTGATGGGCGCGCGGCCGCGGTAGGCGGGCAGCAGGGAGCCGTGCAGGTTGAAGGCACCGACGGTCGGAATGTCCAGGATCGCCTGCTTGAGCATGTTGCGATAGTAGAAGGAGAAGAGGGCCTGGGGCGCCAGCTCCTTGATGCGCTCGACCCAGAGCGGATGGTTGACATCCTCAGGGGAGTAGACCGGCAGATCGTGCTCGGCGCAGAGCTGGGCGACCGAGCCGAAGAAGCGGTTCTCGCCGGGATCGTCGGCGTGGGTGAAGACGGCCTGGATCTCGTAGCCTGCCTCGAGCAGGGCCTCGATACCGGTACAACCGATATCGTGATAAGCAAAGACGACAACTTTCATTATTCAGCTTCCTGTTGCGAAGGAGTGGAGGCGCTGCGCACGACCTGATGGATGAAGTAGCGGGGACGGGCGCGCACGTCTGTGTACATGCGGCCTATGTATTCCCCCAGCAGCCCCATGCCCAGCAGCTGTACGCCGACGAAGGTGAAGAGAATGGCAAAGAGCGTGAAGACGCCATCGGCGGCCCAGTCTGCGCCCATCACGAAGCGCATCAGGATCAGCAGGATGGAGAAGGTGAAACCTATGCCCGCCACCACGCTGCCGACTATGCTGAGCAGCCGCAGGGGGGTGGTTGTCATGCAGGTGACCAGGTCATACATCAGGTTGATGAGGTGCATCAGGCCGTATTTGGATTCCCCGTGGGCCCGCTCGGCATGGCCGACTTCCAGTTCTATGGTGCGACGGGCGAAGCTGTTGGCCAGGATGGGGATGAAGGTGCTGCGCTCCTGGCAGCAGAGCATGGCGTCTATGATGTGGCGGCGGTAGGCCCGCAGCATGCAGCCGTAGTCGCTCATGTGCACGCCGGTGGCTCTTTGCACCGATTTGTTGATGAGGCGGGAGGCGGTCTTGCGGAACCAGGAGTCCTGGCGGTTGCGACGCACCGTCCCCACCACGTCATAACCCTGCATGGCGGCCTCCACCAGACGGGGGATTTCCTCCGGCGGGTTCTGCAGATCCGCATCCAGGGTGATCACCAGATCCCCCTTGGCGGTCTCGAAGCCGGCCATGATGGCGGCATGCTGGCCATAGTTGCGATTGAGCAGCACCCCGACCAGCTTGCTGCCGTCTTTGGCGGCGGCCTCGCTGATGATTTCGGTGGAGCCGTCGTGGCTGCCGTCATCGATGAGGATCACCTCGTAATCCTGGGGCAGGAGCTCGCAGGCGGCCGTGACCCGGCTCAGCAGCACGGGCAGGCTGGCCTCCTCGTTGTAGACGGGGATGATCACCGAAACCAGCTTGATGTCTGTGTTGTTCACGTGTCGTTACTCCAATATGTCGATGAGTGCCGCGACCACACGGTCAACGTCGGCCAGCGTCATGTCCGGGAAGAGTGGCAGGGTGCACAGGCGCGATGAGTTCCACTCGGTATGAGGCAGGCTGAGCGTCGGGTAGCGCTCGCGGTAGTATTTCTGGGTATGGGCGGCCCTAAAGTGCAGCCCTGTGCCTATGCCGCGCTCCTGCAGCGCCTGCATCAGCCGATCCCGGTCCAGACCACAGCGCTCGGGGTCGACCCGTACCATGAACAGGTGCCAGGCGTGCAGATGGGAGTAGGCGGGCACGGTGAGCGGCATCAGCGGCAGGCCGGCCAGTTTTTCCTGATAGCGGGCCACCAGCTCGGCCCGTCTGGCATTGAGCTCGGGCAGGCGCGCCAGTTGCACCAGGGCGATGGCGGCGTTGATGTCGGCCAGGTTGTACTTGAAGCCCGGGGTGATCACTTCCGCCTGCGGCTTGCGGCCCAGGCTCATGCGATCGAAGGCATCCACCCCCAGCCCGTGAAACTTCAGCATGCGGGCCTTGTCCGCCAATTCCTTGTCATCGGTCACCAGCATGCCCCCTTCGGCGCAGGTCAGGTTCTTGATGGCATGGAAGGAGAAGATGGCGGTGCCGGTGGCGCCAATCCAGCGCTCCTGGTAGCGGGTGCCGACCGCGTGGGCCGCATCCTCGATGACCGGAATGCCGTGTCGGCTGGCCAGCGCCAGGATCGGATCCAGATCGACCGGGGCGCCGGCGTAGTGGACCGGTATGATGGCTTTGGTCTTGGCGGTGATGAGCGGCGCTATCAGCTCGGCGCTGGTCATCAGCGTGTCCCTGTCCACGTCGACGAAGACGGGCTCGGCGCCGAGCAGGGTGATGATGTTGATGGTGGAAACCCAGGTCTGGGAGGGGGTGATCACCTCATCCCCCGGGCCTATCCCCAGCGCCATCAGGGTGACGTGCATGCCGGCGGTGGCAGAGCAGAGCGCGACCGCATGCTGGCAGCCGAATGTGTCACAGAATTGCTGCTCCAGCTCGTGATTCTTCGGGCCGGTAGTGATCCAGCCCGATTTCAGCACCTCACAGACAGCACTTATCTCGGCATCGCCGATGGCGGGCCTCGAAAATGGCAGAAAATCTTGCATAAGCGATCCAACAATGAATATTAATCAGTGCCCAGCAGGCGGGGCAGCCCTAAAAATGATGCTCAACATATCGTATATAAAAGCGGGCCTGCAATGGGCCAGAAACAGCTGGTAACAATTAACTCATGCTGTCATCTTAGGTAATGTGGTAAATATTTATAACCCCCCAGATTCTTGTTTTTCCAAATTACATCATCTCTGACATTTTGGTTGTATCAATATGAATATTACTGTATTTGGAAGTGGCTACGTGGGCCTGGTCCAGGCCACAGTACTGGCCGATGTCGGCCACCAGGTTATCTGCGTCGATGTCGATGAACAGAAGGTGGCTGAATTGATGGCCGGCCAGGTTCCCATCTATGAACCCGGGCTGGAAGCCCTGCTTCAGCGCAATATCAAGAGCGGTGCCCTGGTGTTTACCACGGATGCCGTGCTGGCCGTCAAACACGGCGAGGTGCAATTTCTGGCGGTCGGTACGCCGCCGGGGGAAGATGGTTCCGCCGACCTCAGTCATGTGCTGACGGTGGCCGAAACCATAGCCCTGCATCGCGATACCCCAGTCGTCATAGTCAACAAGTCGACCGTACCGGTGGGCACAGCCGACAAGGTGACGGCCAGGGTGAATGCCATCTTGCTGCAGCGGGATGTTTCCTTTGCCTTCGATGTGGTCTCCAACCCCGAGTTTCTGAAGGAGGGCTCCGCCATCCAGGATTGCCTGCGGCCGGATCGCATCGTGGTCGGCACCCGCAACGAGGCCTCCCGCCAGCTGATGCGCGAGCTTTACGAGCCGTTCAACCGCAACCATGATCGCATCCTGTTCATGGATGTGCGCAGCGCCGAGCTGACCAAGTACGCCGCCAACTGCATGCTGGCTACCAAGATAAGCTTCATCAACGAGATGGCCGGATTGGCCGAGCGGGTCGGTGCCGACATCGAGATGGTGCGCCAGGGCATAGGCTCGGATCAGCGTATCGGCTATCAGTTCATCTACCCTGGCTGTGGCTATGGCGGCTCCTGTTTTCCCAAGGATGTCAAAGCCTTGCTGGCAACGGCCCAGGAGCTGGAGTATGACACGCCGCTGATCCGGGCGGTGGAACGGGTCAATGAGCAGCAAAAATCGCGGCTTTTTCAGCTGCTGTCAGAGTTCTTCCGATCCGAAGGGGAGACCCTGTCCGGCAAGACAATCGCCCTGTGGGGGCTGGCGTTCAAGCCCAATACCGATGACATGCGCGAGGCGCCGAGCCGGGCCCTGATGGAAGCGCTCTGGCAAGCCGGTGCCACTGTGCAGGCCTATGATCCCGAGGCCATGCAGGAGGCCCAGCACCTCTATGGCAACTGTGACAAGCTGCGGCTGATGGGCACCAAGGAGGCCGCCCTGTTCGGTGCGGATGCCCTGGTGATCTGCACCGAGTGGAACCACTTCAAGGCCCCCAACTTCGTCGCCATCAAGCAGGCGCTGACATGGCCGCTGATCGTGGATGGTCGCAACCTGTTTGATCCGGGTCGCATGAAGGAGCATGGTTTTCATTACTACGGCATTGGTCGCGGCGAGTCGGTAACGAAATAGGATGGGCGCGCCGACATGAGCGCCCGCCATTGCATCGCACACCTGTGATTTGCCTATCATCAGGACTCTGCTTGCCATCGATTGAAAATATGGGGGCTGGTGGTGCCGGGCCAGCCATAGATGGACATGAACCCTGTATTGATATGGGGGAATTGTCTTGTCATATTGCGGCAATATTGTGATGAGATTCTCTTTTTCTTAATTATATTTCCGCTATGGACTTTCCCGCCCAGCCGGGAAGCATGAACACCCGTTTATATCAGCGTGAACGACATCTATTTTTATTTGGTGTGATCAAGGCTGGCTCTCTATTCATTCAAAATAGAACCGGGATCGCTGAATAAATTCCGCCGCCCAGGCACATAATTTGCCCCAAATGGCCCTCCGATGACTCGGCGGGCCATTTTTATATCCGGGAAATGCGCAGATCCGGGGCGGGAACTGTCGGGTCCGTGGCGCCATCCTGCGGGTCGCGCTGGCAAGACCCAGATTGGGATGGAAATGGCAGGGCTATTCCGGTATATCGTCCACCGGTGCGCTGCTGAGGGTGGCCTTTGACACTATGTTCACGCTCTCGTGCAGCTCGCTGTAGACGATCACGGCCAGGCCTTGTTGCAACTGTTGTCTGACATCGTCGACCTTGTCAGCCAGACTGACATCATGCTCACCGTACTCGGTGCCTTCCCGCAGTACGAAGTGCTCGAGCAGGCTGTTGAGGGTATCGGAGTCCAAGTCTTGCCAGGGGATAATCATGGGTTCATCTTCAGTTACCAGAGAGTGGATATTGTCTATCTGTTGCCAGCAAGCGCAAGGGATTTATGGGGCTGTCAGCGGGTGTGCACATGCTGTCTGATGAACAACGCCGCCTCTCCACCCACTTCGATCAGCACCTGTGCGAGTCACGCCGTCTGGCCCTGAGCAAGGGGTTGCACTGGTTCTGGGCCGTCAACCAGCTGGCGATCCTGTTCCTGCTTGCCCGCTTCTATGTCTATCGCGATGCCCATCTGGTGATCGCCCGCGTGCTGCCCTGGAGTTACGAGGTGCAGGTTATCCTGATGACCCTGGTCTGCCTGCTGTTTCCGCTGTTCTGGCGCTGGCTGTCCCATCAACCCCTGACCGTCTGGCCGCTCTGTCTGCGGGCTGGCGCCCTGCTGTGGGGGATAGCCTGGGCGCTGCTCGGCTACGCCATCGCCCTGATCGAGCTGAGGGGAGGCTTCAGTCTGGCCTTCGATCTCATCAGCTTGCTGCTGATGACGGCCCTGGTGGCCCTCTATTGCGAGGTGAGGCTGTTTTACTGTTTCAGTGTGCCTCCCCTGCTTTTCTTGTTGCTGGAGGCCTTGTTCGTCAAGGTTCCTTTCCCTGCGGTGCACTGGCTGGCGGTAGGCTGCCTCATCATCATGCTGGAGACGGGGCGCCGCATGCTGAACGGCTGGTTCGTGCTGGCGGTGTCTCGCGAGCATGAGAACCTGGCGCTGGCCCGTCAGCTCGATGGCATGGCCAAGCAGGATCCCCTGACCGGCTTGGCCAACCGGCGTCACTTTGCCAAGGTCAGCGAGCAGATCCTGGCCGAGGTGCAGCAGCGGCATGGCGAGTTTGCCATCCTGCTGCTGGATGTGGATTTCTTCAAACGTTTCAACGACCACTACGGTCATCTGCAGGGGGACAACTGCCTGATCGCGGTCGCCGATTGCCTGCGGGAGGCGGTGCGGCAGCCGGCCGATGTGGTGGCTCGCTATGGCGGGGAGGAGTTCGTGATCCTGCTGCCCGGCGCCGACGACGGGATCGCCGGGCAGATTGCCGGGCGCATCGCTGCCGCCCTGGCCGTGCGCGCCATTCCCCATGCCCTGTCGGAGGTCTCTCCCTGCGTGACTGTGAGTCAGGGCATAGCCTTGTGGCGGGGGCAGGAGTCGGTTGCCGACATGCTGGTGCGGGCCGACGAGGCGCTCTATCGGGTCAAGGAGACGGGGCGCAACGGCTACCTGCTCGCGCCCTGAGTCTGCTCCTTCACCCATTGGCTGATGCGCTCCTCCAGCCAGAAGCGGGGGCGCCAGGGCGTGCCGTGCAGGAAGCCCACATGGCCGCCCCGTCGGCTCAACTCGTAACGCACCATGGGTGAGAGCTGCTCCGGCCGCGGGATCACGGCTTCTGTCATGAAGGGATCGTCGGCGGCATGGATCACCAGGGTGGGAATGGGGATGCGGGCCAGCAGCCCCAGGCCGGAACAGCGCTGGTAGTAGTGGTCGGCGCTGGCAAAGCCGTGCAGCGGCGCCGTGACCTGCTCGTCGAAGTCGCGCAGGGTGGCGATCTGTTGCACCTGCTGTGGCTGCCAGCGTTTGCCAGCCTCGGCCTGGTGCCGGATCTTGTTTTGCAGGTTGTCGCGCATGGTGCGCAGCAGATAGCTCTGATACACCCGGGAGAAGCCCTGATTGACCCGATCGGCGCAGCTGTCCAGCCGCAGCGGTGCCGAGATCACCACGGCCGCCTGCAGCTCACGGGGGCAGGCCCGCGCCAGTAGATTGACCAGCATGTTGCCCCCCAGCGAATAACCGATGGCGATCAGTGGCTTGCCGGGAAAGCGCCGGCCCAGTTCGGCGATCAGCGCCTGTGCATCCTCGATGGCGCCGGAGTGATAAGCCTGCAGCAGACGGTTCGGCTCGCCGCTGCAGCCACGAAAATGCATCAGCACGGCTTCGTCCCCCTGTCGTTGCAGATGGGCGAACAACCCCTTGGCATAGTGGGAGTGGATGCTCCCCTCCAGCCCGTGAAACAGCACCATCAGTGGCCGCGCGTTCTGGCTGATGTCGCCGCTCCAGGCAAGATCGACGAAATCCCCGTCCGCCAGCTCGAAGCGCTCGGCCACGAAGCGGGCCGGCGCCCGTCGCAGCCACTTTGGCAATATGGTTTGCAGATGGGGATTGCGCGCCCACCAGGGGGCGTGGAAGTGACTCTCTATGAGCATGATGGGGTCCGAAACAGGCATCAAGGCAGTCAAAAAGTGCGGCGAGAAGGGGGGCTTCTCGCCGGCTTGTCAGGCCAGCAGGCTGTCGTGGTGCTCGGCACCGCGCAGCATGGCCTGGATCAGTTCGTTGGCCTCAAACTTGGTCAGCGCCTCGTGGGCGCCCACCTGGTGGGCCCGCTCCACGCTGATCTCGCTGGAGAGCGAGGTGTGCAATATGATGTAGGCCCCCGCCAGCGTCGCGTCGCTCTGTACCTCGAAGGCCAGCTCGTAGCCGTCGAGCCCCGGCATCTCGATATCGCTCACTAGGATATCTATGGGGGTCTTCTGGCTGGCGCGAGCCTGCATCAGGGCCAGCGCATCCTTGCCGTTGGTGCACACCTCGTAGGGGATGTTGATGTAGTCCAGCGCCGCCATCAGCTGGCGGCGGGCGACGGAGGAGTCGTCCACCAGCAGGATCCGCATCGGCTTGATCCGCTCACGCTGCACGTCGGTCAGTACAGGGTAGAGGTGGCTGGGATCGTCCGGGTAGACCCGCGACAGTATCAGCTCCACGTCCAGCAGCTGGATCAGCTGGTCGTTGACCCGGGTCACCCCGGTCACGAACACGTTATGGCCGAGCGCGGCGGGCGGGGATTCGATGTCGCGCCAGTTGCACTCGGTGATCTTGTCGATGCCGCGCACCAGAAAGCCCACCAGGGTACGGCGGCAGTCGGTGATGATGATGAAGCAGTTCGGCATCTCCTCCTTGCTGATCGGGCGATAGCCCACCGCCATGGCCATGTCGATCACCGGGATTGTGGTGCCCCGCATGCTGGCGGCACCGAGCACGGTCGGGTGCGAGTGCGGCATGGCCGTGAGCTGGGTGTAAGGCACTATCTCCTTCACCTTGAGGGTGCCGATGGCGAAGGATTGTTTGGCCGAGAGATGAAACAGCAACATGCCCTGGGATTGGTTGGCTTTGCTTTTCATGGCAGATGTCCTGTGAGTCAAAACGGTATCAGTCAATTCAGGCCCCTAGCATAAAGGATTATAGGAGAAATGACCCTCCCGTTATTAGCGGCCGTTTGCCGCAAAACTGGACTCATTTCCCCCATTTTTCGCCTGGCCGGCCCGGTTTTCGGCCCGCCGGGTCAGGCGGCTTGCTGTGCATCCAGGCTGGCGCCAAGCCAGCGTTGGCAGGCCTGGGCGAGGGCCTCTTCATCCCGGTAGCCGAGCTTGCTCACCACCTGCGCCCGTTTGCTACCGCTCCTGAGCAGGCGCACCGCCTGCAGCAACTGCCACTGGGCGCTCAGGGCATCGGCCGCGAGGCCCGGATCCGTGATCCCGCGCTGGGAGAGACAGGCCTGCCAGGCGGCGTCACTGCCCGCTTGCTGGCTGATCAATGCGCGCCAGGCGCCTTGCAGTTGCTGATCCGCGTGTTGCGACAGGGGGCAGGCCTGCAACTCGTCGAGCATCACCTGCAGGCGATGACCATAGGCCCCTTGCCAGTCGCGGGGGCGCAGCCACTGGGCCAGGCTGTCGAACAGAGCATCCAGCAGCGGGGTCGGTTGCAACCAGCCCGCCTGGGCTGGCTGGGCAACCCGCAGGGAACAGGTCAGCAGATCATGGTGGCAGCCCGCCAGCGGGCTGAAGGCGGCGAGGGCATCGGCGCAGAGCCAGAAGCTGTTGCCTGCCGTCAGCAGCAATTCATGCTGGCCGAGTCGCAGCAGTGCCGCGCCCCGGGTTATCCGCAGCAACTGGCCCACCGGCGTGCGTTTGCGGCCGCCGACTTGCAGGTACGGAGAGGAAAAATGCTGGCATTCGATGGAGTGATGCATGTAAAAACCCTGATATGATGCTGCCTGGAGGTAACAAGAATGGAAACCAGACGTAAAAAACGCTTCATTGCCGGTGCGGTTTGTCCGGCGTGCGGCAAAATGGACACCATGATGCTGTATATGGAGCATGGAGTCGAGAAGGTGACCTGTGTCGACTGCGGTGATACCCAGGTGCAGACCCAGGCCGAGGTGGACAAGGTGACCCGGGAGACGGAACAGGTGATAGGTGTATTTCGTCCCGAATGAGGGTCCAGCCGCAATACCCGGGGGCGAGGTGCGGGTCAGGCCCATGCCGCTTCACATTGATGACTTTTTCATCACGACTGAGCCGGGCCTGCCATATGCTTGGCCGCCTTTTTGAGGTATTCTGGGCCCGTTTTTTTCTATCCGCAGGATCCCTGACATGAAAGTAGCTCCCCTGAGCGTGGTTACGCTGGAATACACAGTCACCGACGAACACGGTGAAGTCATCGACACCACTGTCGGTAAAGAGCCTCTGGTGTATCTGCACGGTACCCGTTATCTGGTCTCCGGCCTCGAAGCCGAGCTGGAAGGCCGTAGCGTGGGCGAGGCGTTCGACGTCACGCTGGCACCGACCCAGGCCTATGGCGAATACGACGAAAGCCTGGTGCAAGAAGTACCTGGCGAGCTGTTTGACGGCATGGAAGTGTCTGAAGGGGATACTTTTGTGGCCGAGACTGACGATGGCCACCGCCCGGTGACCGTCATCGAAGTGTCCGAAGAGTTCGTCAAGGTGGATGGCAACCATCCGCTGGCTGGCGTGACCCTGGGCTTCAAGGTCGAGATCAAGGACGTGCGTGCCGCCACGGCCGAAGAGCTGGCTCACGGCCACGTTCACGGTGCCGGTGGTTGCGGTCACGATCATGGTCATGACCACGACCACGGTCACGACCATGAGCACGGCGGTTGCTGCGGCGGTGGCCATGGCCACGATCACGGTCATGACCACGGCGACGAGCAGGGTCATGGCGGTTGCTGCGGTGGCGGCGGCTGCGGTGGCAAGGGTCACCAGCACTGATCTGTGCCCTGGGCATAGCCCGATAAAAAAACCCGCGCCTGGCGCGGGTTTTTTTATGGCCGGGTGGCGAGGCCGCGTTGCGGCTCAGTAGTGCGGGGGCGGCGTCTCTTCGGCCATGCTGGCGATCTGGCTCGGCTGCACGCTCTGCAGCTTGTCCACCAGCAGCTGGATCTGATGCTTGAGTCGATCCAGCTCGCGGCCCTGGGTGGTGACCTCGTCGTTGAGCTGCTCCACCGTGTATTCGGCGAAGGCGAGGCGGCTTTCCAGGGTTTCGAGGCGATCGTTAAGTTGCTGACTCATGGGCCTTTGGGTCCTTACTTGATAGTCCAGATTTCGGCCAGGCCACTGGAGCTGGCGCTGACAAGGTGGCTATTGTCGCGCAAAGCCACGCCGTAGACCACTGCGCTCGGCGGTTTCACCCTGGGATGGGGCGAGACGCGCCAGCTTTGCAGCAGGCTGCCATCGCTCACCCGCCACAGGGAGAGCTGACGGGAGGGAGCGCCCGTGATAAGCCAGTTGCCGTCGTTGGCAAAGCGCGCCGTGGTGTAAACCTCGAAGCGGTGATCAAACTGCAGCCGGCTCACCTCCTTGCCGGTTTTCAGATCCCAGATGCTGGCTTGGCGGCTGTCGGCGGTGAAGGCGAAACGGCCCTGTGGATCCAGCCTCGCCATCACCACCCGGCCGGCGTGGTTGAATCGCCACACCACCTGGCCGGAGCGGGTATCCCACAGATAGGCGCTGTAGTCGTTGCCGCCGGTGAGGGCGTAGCGGCCATTGGCGGAGAGATCCACCGTATTGACCTGCTCGGTGTGACCGAGGAACTGCAGCCTGCGGCCGGTGCGGGTATCGACCAGCTCCGCCTTGCCATCTTCGCGGCCGATCAGCACCTGACGGCCATCGGCCGACAGGGCTATGTCCCTCAGCCTGGATTCAGGAAGCGAATAGTAGCCTTGGGATTGACCATCTTGCAGGCGCCAGATGGCGAAGGTATCCAGGGTGGCGGTCACGGCATGGCTGTTGTCTGCCGAGAAGCGGGTGATGATGACGAAGTTGTCCTGATTGTCGGACTGGCGCCAGCGCCAGCGCTCCTTGCCCTGTTCCAGGTCCCACACCACTGTGCCCTGGCTCAGGCTGGAGACGATGGCCTGCTTGCCGTCGCTGGCGAGATCGGCGCTCAGCAGTCCCTGGTTGGCGAGGGTGACTTGTCGATCCGGCAGTGAGCTCTGTTCGCAACCTGTCAGTATCAGGCAAATACCGATGAGATAAATGGCACTTTTTATCATTTTTCCTGTCTCATGCTTTCGTTACCTGCGATCACGGCGTTAGTATAAGGCGCTTATCACGATAAACCTCTCATTTCACGAAGGAACCGAGAGCGGTATTTAGAGTTTTGGAGAAACTGATGAACAATTTTCTGAAGGTGTCCCTGTTGGCTGCGGCAGTTGCCGTGAGTCTGACTGCTTGCCAAAAAGACGAGAAGACTGCTGCGAATACCGCAGAGGTCAAGGCAGAAGCCAGCAAGCCGGCAGAGGCCCCCAAGGCTGATGCCAAGAGCTTTGAAGAGCAATCCGGCTATGCAATTGGCCTCTCCATGGGTCGTTATATCGCCAATACCCTGGAACGTCAGCAGGAACTCGGCATCAAACTGGACAACGGCGTCATCCTCAAGGGTGTGACCGATGGCCTGGGCAAAGAAGCCAAGATGACTGACGAGGAAATCCAGAAGGTTCTGCAGCAGTACGATGCCAAGATCAACGAGTTGACCAAGGCCAAGGCTGACAAGGATGCCGTGGATAACCAGAAGAAGGGTGAAGAGTACCTGGCTGCCAACGCCAAGAAAGAAGGCGTGAAGAGCACCGAATCCGGCCTGCAATACCAGGTCGAGAAGATGGGTACCGGCGCCAAGCCGAAGGCTACCGACATCGTCAAGGTTCACTACACCGGCACCCTGACCGACGGCACCAAGTTCGACAGCTCCGTCGATCGCGGCGAGCCGGCCACCTTCCCGCTCAACCAGGTGATCCCGGGCTGGACCGAAGGCGTGCAGCTGATGCCGGTGGGTTCCAAGTTCAAGTTCTTCCTGCCGTCCAAGCTGGCCTATGGCGAGCACGGTGCAGGCTCCATCCCGGCCAATGCCGTGCTGGTGTTCGATGTTGAGCTGCTGGCGATCGAGAAGCCGGCTGCCGATGGCGACAACGCCAAGAAGTAAGCGCTCATCGTTGAAAAAACGGCTCCTTAGGGAGCCGTTTTTACTTGTATCTCCCCGCGAATGGCGGGATAAAAGAGAGAGTCGCCAACTGTGCTAACATGGCGTACAAGACCCGAAATAGACAACAAAATCAATTGCAAGGATGGCTCCCGTGGCTGAAAGCAAACCTCGAGTCCTGTTGGTGGAAGATACCCGCAGTCTGGCGGTGGTCTATGAACAGTATCTGGCCCAGGATGGCTATGAGGTAGTGCTGGCCGATTGTGGTCAGCAGGCGTTGGCGCAGCTGCTGACCAGCCCGCCGCCCGTGGTGCTGCTTGACCTCGAACTGCCCGATATGTCCGGCATGGACATTCTGCAGCAGATCACCGAGCAGCAACTGCCCTGCTCGGTGGTGGTGATCACTGCCCACGGCTCGGTGGACGTGGCGGTGGAGGCGATGCGCCTCGGCGCCTTCGACTTCCTGACCAAGCCGTTCGACGGCAAACGGCTGTGCGCCACCGCCCGCAATGCCCTCAAGCATCAGCAGCTGAGTTCGCTGGTAGCCCAGTACCGGGAGAACTTCGAGCGCAGCTCGTTCGCCGGTTTCATCGGTGCCTCCATGCCGATGCAGGCCGTCTATCGCATCATAGAGAGCGCGGCGCCGAGCAAGGCGACCGTGTTCATCACGGGGGAGAGCGGCACCGGCAAGGAGGTGTGCGCCGAGGCCATTCACCAGTGCAGTCCCCGCAGCGAACAGCCCTTCATCGCGCTCAACTGCGCCGCCATTCCCCACGACCTGATGGAGAGCGAGATCTTCGGTCACGTGAAGGGCTCCTTTACCGGCGCGCAGGGGGATCGCAAGGGGGCGGCCAGTCTGGCGGACGGTGGCACCCTGTTTCTGGACGAGATCTGCGAGATGGATCTCGACCTGCAGAGCAAGCTGCTGCGCTTCATCCAGACCGGCACCCTGCAGCGGGTCGGCAGCGGCAAGCTGGAGACGGTGGACGTGCGCTTCGTCTGCGCCACCAACCGGGATCCCCTGGTGGAGGTGAAGGCGGGGCGTTTTCGCGAGGATCTCTACTACCGGTTGCACGTGATCCCCCTCAGCCTGCCGCCGCTGCGCGAGCGGGGCGAAGATATACTGCTGCTGGCCCGCAACCTGCTGCAGAGCTACGCCAGGGAAGAGAACAAGCGCTTCAAGGATTTCGATGCCGAGGCGGCGCGGGTGCTGCTCGATTACCCCTGGCCCGGCAACGTGCGCGAGCTGCAAAACGTGGTGCGCAATATTGTGGTGCTCAACGATCGCGAGCTGGTGAGCCCGGACATATTGCCGCCGCCGCTCAGCGGCCGCAGGGGCCTGACGGCGGCCATGGCGCCAGCCAGCACGGCCAGCGGCAGCGCCGCACCTTTGCTCAATACGCCGATCCGCCCGCTCTGGCTGGTGGAGAAGGAGACCATAGAGCAGGCCATCGCCAGCTGTGACGGCAATATCCCCAAGGCGGCGGCCCTGCTGGAGATCAGCCCATCCACCATCTATCGCAAGAAGCAGAGCTGGGAAGAGGCTAGCCTGGTTTGAATGGCGGGGCATGTGGTCAATGCCTCGCCATAGAGCAGGCCATCGCCAGCTGTGACGGCAATATCCCCAAGGCGGCGCGGCTGGAGATCAGCCCCCCAATCCTCCCATCTATCGCAAGAAACAGAGCTGGGAAGAGGCGAGTTTGGTCTGAGATGGGGGCCGATATGGTATTCGTCACTCTGGGAGTGAAGTGTTCGGGGCGGCCAACTGGCCGCCCCGCTGTTTTGCTAGAGGTTGTTTGCTAGAGCTTGGCCAACTGCTTGAGCCTGGCCAGCCGCTCCGCCTCGTTAGCCTTGAGCCAGCGATCCTGTGACAGCAGAAACCAGGCACGGGCGAAGTATTCGGCCGCGGCCGGGTCAGCCAGTACCAGTGCATTTTCCCCCAGCTCCTCGAACAGATAGCCATCCTCCGGCTCGCCGGCTTCCACCATCTCCGCCTGCAACTGCGTCAGTTCGGCCAGCGCCTGTTCGTGCAAGCCCTGTGCCCGGGTCAGCCGCGCCAGGCTCCAGCGGGCGATGAAGGCCTTGGCCGGGTTGTTGTGCTGTTCGTGCCAGGCCAGGCATTTTTGCTGACACTGGCGGGCCTCTTCCAGGCGGCCCAGTTCGAACAGGGTCCAGCCCTGATTGTTGTAGAGGCTGGGCAGCCAGCCGCGCACTTTTTTATCCTGGCTGCGCTCCGCCAACTCCATCGCCAGCTGGTGCCAGCGGCTCTGCTCCTCCAGCGGTGCGGCTATGGCCACCATGTGGGCCGCATCGATGGCGAGATAGAGCTCCTTGCTTTTGAGCCCCTGCTGCCAGGCCTGCTCGAACAGGGTTCTGGCACTGGCCTTGTCGCCGGCGGAGTTGAAGGTGCGGCCGCGCTCCAGCAGGGCGCGAAGGCGGGCTCGCGGGGTGGCATCGGTGAGGCGGGGCTCTATTTCGTCGAGCAGCTGGTGCGCCTCGGCAAACTGGCGTTGCAGCGAATGGGTGCGGGCTATCTGGGTGAGCAGCTCCAGTTCGAGTTGCAGGTCGGCGGCGGCACGCACCTCGGGCAACAGAGCATGAAAGCGCAGGGCGCTGGCGGCGGGATCCTTGTAATCCCACTGCGCCATGAAATCGGGCGGATTGTCCATTTGGCCTCCTTGCTGGCTATCCACTCACCAAGATGCCTGCAGGCCATTGTTTGTACAAGGGGCACCCGTCACAGAGTGCCCCTTGAGTCATGTTCGCACCAGCGGCCAGCCGGTCAGTAGACCATGGCCAGGCTCATCAGCATCAGGCCGAGGGCGGCAAAGGCCCCCTCCTTGATCGCCAGGCGCGGCACCAGTGCCTTGGGCAGGGCCGGAAACAGGCTGAGCGCAAAGCCGAGCCCCGGCATCAGCCAGTGAAAGGCCGGGTTGCGCAGGCTTGGATCCGCCGCCCCATTGATGATGATCAGCAGGATAAACAGGGTGAAGGCGGGCAGGATAAACCAGCGGGCGCTGCCGGCGGCGACGGCCCGCAGCGGCGAGATGCGATAGAGCACCAGAGTCACGATAAACAGCACCAGAGGTGCCAGCAGATAGAGCGGAGCCGGGTTCATGGTTGGTGTTCTCCAGACGGTGGGTAAATGGGGTCGGGGTTCAGTCATCGCACAGGACCGGCGGTATGGGATCAGCCCTGGCCGGCGAGGCGCCGTGGCGCGGGTTCAAGCTTTGGAAGCAACCCCTGGCAACACCTTGCCATCGGAGGATCAGTGCAACCAGAACCAGGCGGCGGCAAAGCCCAGCCAGCTCAACAGCAAGAGGAGCCAGGGCAGGGGGTGCTGGCGGGAGACCTCGACAAGTTCGATCTCGCTCTCCTCTACCTGTTCGGTGTGCGGTTGCTGCTTCGCCTTGCTCTGCAACTTTTTCTGGCGACTGGCCTCCCGGGCCCGTGCCTTCATCTGTTTCTTGTACTCGTCTATGCCTTTCTGGATCCCCTGGGTGATCAGCTGGGTCTGCTCCTTGGTCTGTCCCGGCTTCTGGTTGGCGCGGGCGATCTTCAGCGCATCCTGCTGGGTCTCGGGGGATATCTTGTCGTACTTCGCCATCAAAGGGTCTCCTCGGCATCGATTGGCGGGGAGTATGCCATAAAAACGGCGCCCTCAGGCGCCGTTGTAGCAGGTTGTGAGCCGGATCAGGGCTTGTTGTAGGTCACGGTTGCATAGGGCAGCGGATTGAGGGTGCCCTGGGACTCGGCGTACTCCATGAACATCTCGTTCTCACCGACGCCAGAGTCGACATAGTCACCCTTGTTGGGCAGCTCTTCGCGCTTGAGCAGGCCGTTGTAGCCATCCTTGCCGGAGGCGATATAGGTGTTGGCACCGACCCGGTACACCTTCTCGTCGTCCAGCGGCAGCCACTGGCCGTTGGCATCCAGCAGCTCCAGCTTGGTGATGCGGGAACCCTTGGCCAGTTTGCCGTCATAGCTGTAGCTCAGGTGGCCGACGTAGGGGAAGGCACCGCTGGAGGCGCCGATCCCGGTCTCCAGGCCGATGGAATAGTCAACGGCGTACTCCAGGGTGGCGCGCACGTCCTTGCCCTTGAGGTTGAAGGCGGCGATCTTGTTGCCAAACGGCAGCAGGGTGCCCATCACGTAACCGACCGAGAGCGGGCCCGCGTTCACATCGGCGCGCACACCACCGGCGTTCTGGATGGTGAAGTCGACCTTGGTGTTGAGCTTGTTGAGCTTCCAGTACAGGGATTCGGCCACCAGGGGATCGATCAGACCCGCGCCATCCGGGGTGAGCGGCACGCGCACGTGGGGCAGCTTGGTCGGCACCTCGGCGATGATCTTGGCCTCGAGCTCGGCCACGGCCGGCTTGTACTCTGTGTCGATCACATCGCGCATGGCGGTGTTTTCCGGCACGATTTCGATGACGGGTGACTTGGTGATGAAGTCGACCACGTTGGTCTGCTCGTTGCCGGTCAAGGGCACCTTCTTCTTGGCCACTTCCTTGGTGAAGTCGTCGCCTGTCATCAGGGTGTTGCGACCCTCGCACTTGGTGATCTGGCCTTCCTTGCTCAGGGAGACATTGACCAGGCCATAGCCCTTGGCCCATTCGCCGGCCTGCACGATACAGGTCTTGCCGCCGTCCGGATTGTTGATCAGCTGGGCATAGGTGTTGTCGTCGGCCGGGTTCTGGTTGTGAGCCGTGTAGCCGACGCTGTTGATCTCGTTGATGTCGCCAAGGAAGGTCTGGGAGTGACCGCCGACGATCAGGTCGATACCGTTGACCGCCTTGGCGACGGCCTGGTCATTTTGCAGCCCGATATGGGTGACCATGATGATCTTGTTGGCGCCTTTTGACTTGAGGGTGTCGACCATTTTCTGGGCGGTCTCAATCATCGGCAGGAATTGGGTATCGGTATCCGGTGAAGAGATGTCATGCATATTTTCCAGCACCAGCCCGAAAATACCCACGCTCTCGCCATTTACTTCCTTAATGACATATTCATGAATATTTTCACTGTCTTTCAGGGTGGCGCTACTGGATTTCACCATATTGGAAGCCAATACAGGGAAATTCACCCGTGAGACGAAATCTTTAATAGCCTGGTTGCCCAGATCGAATTCGTGATTGCCCAGCACCATGGCATCTATGCCCATGTCGGAGAGCAGGCGAGACTCCTCTTCCCCCTTGAACTGGGTGAAGTAGAGGGTGCCCTGGAAGGCATCGCCACCGTTGAGCACCATGAAGTTGCGGCCTTCATTGGCAGCCTGGCTGCGCAGCTCGTCCAGCTTGAACTTCAGGCGGGGATAGCCGCCCAGCTTGGCGTTGAACTTGAACAGCTCCTGGCCGGTGGGCTGGATGGCCAGCGCATTTTCGGTCGGGTCCAGGTGGGCGTGGGTATCATTGATGTGGGCAATGGTCAGATCCAGCGGAATATGTTCCTTGCTGCTGTTTTCTGAATTGCAGGCGGTCAGCCCGAACAGGGTAATAGAGACGGTGACGGCCAGTAGCGTCTTCTTCATCGGTAATAATCCTCTTGTTGTTATTGTCCTGTATATCGTTCCTGCATGACAGGAGTGTGGCGATTCTAGGCAAAAAGCAATAATTGGAAATAAAGAGAGCTGATTCCTTTGAGCTACTGCACATTAATAAAGCGAACAAACGTTTGCGAGATTGCGCAACGCCATGACTACAGACTAATGACAAGTTTCACATCACCGTATCTGCGGCTGGCTGTATCAGGGATCAGGCTCTGCCGGGCCGGGCCGCCGGCTCTGTGGTGACGGCGGGCAGCAGTCGCAGAAACTGCGCCGGGGTGAGCGGGCGGCCATAGAGATAGCCCTGCAGGTAGTTGACGTTGCGCTCGGTCAGGAAGTCCGCCTGCTCCTGGGTCTCGACCCCTTCGGCTATGGTCTCCAGCCCCAGCCGGGTGGCCAGGCTGATGGTGCTGTCAAGAATATGACGGGAGAGGGCATTGGTGCCTATCATGGCGACGAAGCTCTGATCGATCTTGAGATAATCCACGTGAAACTGCTGCAGATAGGTGAGGCTGGAGTGGCCGGTGCCAAAGTCGTCCAGCCCTATCTTGACCCCCATCTGCCGCAGCTCGCCAAACAGCCGGTCGGTCAGCTGGCTGGGGGGGATCAGCTCCCGCTCGGTCAGCTCCAGCACCAGGGTTATCGGATTGCCGGCGAAGGCGGCGAGGAAGACGCGGCAGTCATCGATCAGGCTCAGATCCTGGCAGTGCTGGGCGCAGATGTTGAAGCCGAAGTGAAAGCGGGTCGGCAGCTGAGCCGCGTGGGGGGCGAACTGCAGGCGCACCTGCTGCATCAGGGTCTGGGTCATGAGTATGATGAGGCCGCTCTCCTCCGCCAGCGGGATGAAGAGATCCGGCCGGATCAGCCCCTGGCGGTGGTGTTGCCAGCGCATCAGCACTTCGCAGCCATGCAGCTGGCCACTCCTGCTGAAGACGATGGGTTGCAGATAGGGGATGAACTCCTGCTTGATGATGGCGCGCTTGAGTTCCAGGGTCGGGGTCGAGATATGGCTCCACCAGCGGTAGGTGGCGAGGCCGGCCAGGCCGCCCAGCGTCAGGATCAGAATGATGAGGGCGCCCTGCTTTTGCAGGGTCAGGGCCAGCACTGCATGCAAGGGGAATCCCTGGTTGAGGCTGTAGTCGAACTCGGTCGAGTTGAGCCGATAGTTGAATCCCCGCAATCTTGGGGGCTGGCCGTCGTGGATCTTGCCCTGGAGGTCGAGCCACTGTTCGCCGATCTGCACCCAGCTATGGGCGCCGGCGAGCCGCCACTGCAAGGGTTTGCTCAGGTGGTAGGGGTTGATGGCGACCATCACCGAATGATCCCCTTCACTCAGGTGATAGAACAGCAGCGAGGGCTTGCGCCCGAGCCGGGTGACTGCGCTGAGCTTGAACCGCTCGTGCTGGCCGTCTTGCAGCTCATCGCTCAGGTCTATCTCGTCGAAGATGGAGGAGCAGTAGAGGCGGCCGTGGCGGGAGAGGTTGACCGAGCGCACATAGGGAGAGGTGGCGACCAGCACCCGCAGCTCGCGGGCAACCTCGGCACAGGGTCGGCTCGCCAGCGGCAGGGCGGCCCTTGCCGCCTGGGTCGAGTGGCGCAGGGCGCTGTCGATCTGCACCATGGCGCGCTCTGCGGCGGTCTGTGCCTGCTGGCGAGTCAGAGACCAGGTCTGCCAGTAGAGGGTGGCGAGGGAGACGAGGATCAAGGAGGCGCAGCACAGCAGGCTGGCCAGCAGACGAGGCAGGTTGCTGTGACGCAGAAAAGAGAGAGCCATGGACCACGCCTCGGTGAACGGAAATTGAACAAAAAAAGGTCGGTCATACTACACAATCAGGCACCATTCTCATAGCCACCACGGGGTGTCAATGGCAGGGAGGTTCAGGGGGAGGGAGGCAGAGAGGGGAGATGGGGACTCAAAAATAACAGAGGCGGCCCGGGGCCGCCTCTGTTGTCATCGCAGACAAGGGAGTGCTTACAGCTGCTCGATGCCGACTATGTGCCAGGGCGCATTGTCCTTGGCCAGGTTGCGTTCGAGGTGCCACACCTCCTTGATGTCCTCCTCGACCTGCTCCTGGCGATCCATGTAGCGGCCGCTGAAGCGCACGCTGACCTGGGCCCAGTCACTGCCGTAGTCGGCACGTACCAGCTGGGTATCCACATACATGACTTCGGTATGCTGTTCACCGGTCAGCTCGGCACGTTCGGCTTTGAGCTGCTCGAACAGCTCGGGGCTCACGTACTCGCGTACCTTTTCCAGATCGTTTTTATTCCAGGATTCTTGCAGGGTGCGGTAGTGATCACGGGCACCTGACAGGAAACCGTTCATGTCAAAACCTGGCGGCAGACGGAAGGGCACGTCGCTGTCGGCAAAGCCGGTTGCTTGCGGCGCACTGTTGCTCTGCTCGAACTGCTGGGGGGCGGCCGACGGCGGCTGATAGCCGGCGTAGGCTGCCTGTGGCTGGGGCGAGGCCGCCTTGCTCCTGCGCATGGCACGGAACAGGAAGACGGCGCCCAGCGCCAGGGCGGCGATCAGCAGCATGTCCATGCCTTGCAGACCTTCGAAGGCGCCGCTACCCAGCAGGTAGGCGAACAGGCCACCGGCCAGCAGGCCGCCGAGCAGACCGCCCATCATGCCACCCTTCTTCGGTGCGGCCTGAGCCCCGACCGCCGGGTTCTTGGTGTCGACGGGCTTGGCCGCCGGTTGGGCCGGAGCCGTCTTGTAGCTCTTGCCAAAGGATTTACCGCCGCCAAACTTCTTGGCTTCGGCAATGGGTGCCCCCAGGCCAATGGCCAGGATCACGGCAAACAGGGTCAGCATCTTTTTCATTTTGACTCTTTTCACTCTCATCAGTGGGTGGGGCATGCTCTGCTTTGGCAAGCTCAGCGAGGCGCATGGCAGGCTGCCTGTCCCTCGTTGTATTGCAGCTTGCGACTATGATTAACATGGTTGGCATGAATTATTCATGAACAGATTGTCCCGATCGGGGGCATCAGAGGAGCAGCGCAATGAAAAGTCGACGACCGAGCCGCAAGGAGCGCAAGCTGCGCAACAAGGCGAGAGCCAAGCCCCATGACCAGACCCTGGTCTGGCCCTTCCTCATGGTATGAAGCCGGGGTGATCCCCTGGCACAGTTCATCGGCAAGCGGTGCCAGCCAGCATCAGGAGGAGGGTTGCACCAGACAGAAGTGAATAGCGTGCATTAGCACTCGCGATGGCGGGGTTTCTTTTGTAAAATTCCCGTCCCCTTCCCGCTGCGGTTTTTATGTGTATGGCAGAGCAAGTGACGGCGAAAAAAGACGCCAAGACACAACAGCTGAAAGTCCCTCCCCACTCTTTTGAGGCCGAACAGTCCGTACTGGGCGGCCTGATGCTGGATAACGACGCCTGGGATCGGGTCGCCGAACGGGTGATCGACAAGGATTTCTACAGCCGTCCTCACCGGCTGATCTTCCAGGCCATGACCCGCCTCTCCAATGTGGGCAACCCCATCGATCTCATCACCCTGCAGGAGGAGCTGGAACGCTCGGAGCAGCTGGAAGAGTCCGGTGGCTTCGCCTATCTGGTGGAGATCGCCAAGAACACCCCGAGTGCCGCCAACATCAATGCCTACGCCGAGATCGTGCGTGAGCGGGCGGTGGTGCGGGAGATGATCTCGGTCGCCAACGAGATAGTCGAAGCAGGCTACGAGCCGCAGGGACGCACCTCGGGCGATCTGCTCGATCTGGCCGAGAGCAAGGTGTTCCAGATCGCCGAGCAGCGCACCAGCGCCAACGAGGGGCCGCAGCCGCTCAAGCTGATCCTCGAGCAGACGGTCGACAAGATTGAAGAGCTGTTCAAGACCCCCCACAACGGGGTGACCGGGGTCTCCAGCGGTTACGGGGATCTCGACAAGATGACCGCCGGTCTGCAGCGCTCGGATCTGATTATCGTGGCGGCCCGTCCCTCCATGGGCAAGACCACCTTTGCCATGAACCTGTGCGAGCACGCGGCGCTCACCGCCGACAAACCGGTACTCATCTTCTCGCTGGAGATGCCCTCCGAGCAGATCATCATGCGTATGCTCGCCTCGGTCGGGCGTATCGACCAGACCAAGGTGCGGACCGGTCAGCTTGACGACGAAGATTGGGCGCGCCTCTCCTCCACCATGGGGCTGCTGCTCGAGAAGGGCAAGATGTACATAGATGACGCCTCCGGCCTCACCCCGACCGACGTGCGCTCCCGCGCGCGCCGCATCGCCCGTGAGCACGGCGGCCTCTCCATGATCATGATCGACTACCTGCAGCTGATGCGGGTGCCTGCGCTCTCCGACAACCGGACCCTGGAAATCGGTGAAATCTCCCGCTCCCTCAAGGCGCTGGCGAAAGAGCTGCAGTGCCCTGTGGTGGCGCTCTCCCAGCTGAACCGAAGCCTGGAACAGCGCGCCGACAAGCGCCCGGTCAACTCGGATCTGCGGGAATCCGGCTCCATCGAGCAGGACGCGGATTTGATCATGTTTATCTACCGTGATGAGGTGTATCACGATGACAGCCCCGACAAGGGGATCGCCGAGATCATCATAGGCAAGCAGCGTAACGGCCCGATCGGAAGAGTACGGCTTACCTTCCAGGGGCAGTTCTCCCGGTTCGACAACTATGCCGGCCCGGCGTTTGATGATGACTACTAATCTGGGGATGGCTCTTGTACGGATGCCAACCCTGGTTCCTGAAACAGTTTTCCCGGTTCGACAATTATGCCGGTCCGGCCTTAGACGATGACAATTAAGGGCTGACACCACACGGTGCCTGGCGCATTCACGCGCCATCATGCCCTCGTAAGGGAAAACAGATGAAAGCGGCAATTGCTCAAATCAATACAGCGGCCCTGCGCCACAACCTCGCCGTGGTCAAACGGCACGCCCCCGATTGCAAGATCATCGCCGTGGTCAAGGCCAACGCCTATGGCCATGGCCTGCTACCGGTCGCCCGCACCCTGGTGGATGCCGACGCCTATGCGGTGGCCCGCATCGAAGAGGCGCTGATGCTGCGCTCCTGCGCCGTGGTCAAACCGATCGTGCTGCTGGAGGGTTTCTTCTCGAGCGCGGACCTGCCGGTGCTGGCCGCCAACAACCTGCAGACGGCGGTGCACACCTGGGAGCAGCTCGAAGCGCTGGAGCAGGCCGAGTTGCCCGCCCCCGTGGTGGCCTGGCTCAAGCTCGACACCGGCATGCACCGGCTCGGGGTGCGCGCCGATGAGATGCCCGCCTTTATCGCGCGCCTCGCCAGGTGCAAGAACGTGGTGCAGCCGTTCAACATCATGACCCACTTCAGCCGCTCCGATGAGCTCGAACAAGCTACCACCCGCGAGCAGATCGACCTGTTCAGCAAATTGACCGCCCCGCTGGCGGGCGAGCGGGCCATGGCGAACTCGGCGGGGATCCTGGCCTGGCCCGATTCGCACTGCGACTGGGTGCGCCCCGGCGTCATCCTGTATGGCGTATCTCCCTTCCCCAATACGGTGGCGGCGGATTACGACCTGCAACCCGTGATGACCTTGAAGACCCAGCTCATCGCGGTGCGGGATCACAAGGCGGGCGAACCTGTGGGCTACGGTGCCAACTGGGTGTCTGACCGGGATACCCGGCTCGGCGTCATCGCCATCGGCTACGGTGATGGCTATCCGCGCATGGCGCCCAACGGCACCTCAGTGCTGGTCAATGGTCGCATAGTGCCGCTGGTGGGCCGCGTCTCCATGGACATGACCACAGTGGACCTGGGGCCGGGCGCCACCGACAAGGCCGGGGACGAAGCCGTGCTCTGGGGCGAGGGGCTGCCGGTGGAGCGGGTCGCCGACGAGATTGGCACCATCCCCTACGAGCTCATCACCAAGCTTACCTCCCGGGTCTTTATGGAATACGTCTAGGCTCGGCCGGCACCAAACGTAAAAAAGCCCCGCATGCGGGGCTTTTTTCTATGACGTTGTTGCTACCGGCCGACCGTTTACTGCCGGTGCATCCGCACAAACTTCTCCAGCAACTGCTCTTCGGTCTCCACGTGGGCGGGATCCCGGATGATGCAGTCTATGAGCCGCAGACGCTGATGCTACTGCCGGTGCATCCGCACAAACTTCTCCAGCAGCTGCTCCTCGGTCTCCACGTGGGCGGGATCCCAGATGATGCAATCGATGGGGCAGACGCTGATGCAGGTCGGCTTCTCATAGTGACCGACGCACTCGGTGCAGCGACTGGGATCTATCTCGTAGATCTCCTCCCCTAAGCTGATTGCCTGGTTCGGACACTCGGGATCGCACATGTCGCAGTTGATGCACTTGTCGGTGATGAGCAGGGACATATCAGGCCGCCGAGTGCGGCTGACGGGTGTCCTGGCGATCGCCGAGGTTGCGCAGCAGTATGCCGTAGTTGATGTCGATCTCTTTGGGGACAGGCACATAGACCACGTGGCCGTTGCCCGGCGCCGTGTCGATGAGCTCGCCCTTGCGGTTCTGCATCTGCTCCAGATTGAAGCTGACGTTGCCCTGCGGCGTCATCAGCTCCAGGCTGTTGCCCACCAGGAACTTGTTCTTCACTTCCACTTCCACCATGTCGCCCTGGCGACCGGTGATCTCGCCGACGAACTGCTGGGTGTCGGAGACGGAGTAGCCGTAATCGTAGTTCTGGTACTCGCTGTGGTTGTGACGGCGCAGGAAGCCCTCGGTGTAGCCACGGTGGGCCAGGTTTTCGAGGGTGCCCATCAGGGTCGGATCGAACGGACGGCCGGCGACTGCATCGTCGATGGCCTTGCGATAGACCTGGGCGGTGCGGGCGCAGTAGTAGAAGGACTTGGTACGGCCTTCAATTTTGAGCGAATGCACCCCCATCTTGGTCAGGCGCTCCACGTGCTCGACGGCGCGCAGATCCTTGGAGTTCATGATGTAGGTGCCGTGCTCATCCTCGAACGCCGTCATGTATTCACCGGGACGGTTGGACTCTTCCAGCAGCACCAGGGCATCGCTTGGCTTGCCGAGCCCCAGGGTGTTGTCCGGGCGCACTGCGATGGGCTCCTGGCGGTGGACTATCTGGCCCACGTCATCTTCCTTGCCCTCGTGCACCTTGTACTCCCAGCGGCAGGAGTTGGTGCAGGTACCCTGGTTGGGGTCGCGCTTGTTGATGTAACCGGAGAGCAGGCAGCGGCCTGAGTAGGCCATGCAGAGGGCGCCGTGGACGAACACTTCCAGCTCCATCTCCGGCACCTGCATGCGGATCTCTTCGATCTCGTCGAGCGACAGCTCGCGGGAGAGGATGGCGCGGGTCAGGCCCATCTGATGCCAGAACTTCACCGTCGCCCAGTTGACCGCGTTGGCCTGCACCGAGAGGTGAATGGGCATATCCGGGAAGGCTTCGCGCATCATCATGATGAGACCCGGGTCTGACATGATCAGCGCATCCGGCTTCATCTCCACCACGGGGCGCATGTCGCGGATGAAGGTCTTGAGCTTGGAGTTGTGGGGCTGGATATTGGCCACCACATAGAACTGCTTGCCCAGCGCGTGGGCCTCGTTGATGCCGAGCTGCAGATTTTCGTGATCGAATTCGTTGTTGCGTACCCGCAGGCTGTAACGCGGCTGGCCCGCATAGACGGCGTCGGCGCCATAGGCATAGGCGTAACGCATATTCTTGAGGGTCCCGGCGGGGGAGAGCAATTCTGGTCTGAACATGTTGGACTCTTAGTATCTGATTGCAAATCAGGACGGCGCCACCTGATGGCGCCGGATTGGTTGAGCCGTGGTGCGAGACGGCGCTCGCGCCACAACTACCCGATGGCGTACATCATTATGCAGGATCACAGGGGATGCACCTGATATACGGGGTGCGAGATTGTACTCGCCCCCACGCCATCATGCAATTTGGCAGGCAATGGTTGCCGGCGCGAGTCGCGATGAATGTCCGGCCCGATCAGGCCCAGCGAGAGAGGGGGGAGGGCATGGCGTAGGCGTAGCCCTGCTGGTAGTCGCAGCCGAGCCGGTTGGCAATCTCGATATGTTGCAGGGTCTCGACCCCTTCACACACCACCTTCATGCCGAGCCGCTGCAGGTACTCCACCAGACCGGTCAGCATCTTGAAGGCGTGGGGCGTGCGCGCCGCCTGCAGCAGCAGGGAGCGATCCAGCTTGATGATCTCGTAGGGCAGCGCCATCATCCGCTGGAAGTTGCACTCCTGGGTGCCGAAGTCATCGCAGGCGATGTGGGCGCCATGAGCGCGCAGCACCTCGATCAGTGCCCTGTGCTTGCTGTGCAGCGGGGCGTGCTCCAGCACCTCGAACCAGATCTCGATTCCTGCTTTGCTAGCCTGGAGTAGCACCAGCAGCAAGAGATTCTGATAGGTCTTGCTGCACAGCATGGGGTTGAGGTTGATGGAGAGGGCATAGGGTCCGCCCTTCGCCAGGGTAGGCAGATCGCGCATGATGGCCCTGAGCATGACGATATCCACATGCAGGGACTCATCCTGGCTGAGGGAGAGAAAGTCGATGCCCTGATAACTCTGCTGCGCCGGATCCCAGCGCCGGGCCAGTACCTCATAGCCTTTGACCTGACGGTCGCGGCCTATGATCGGCTGGTAAAAGGGCACTGCCACCTCGGCCACCGCCACGGTTGCCATGTCACTCATCGGATACTCTTCTTTGAACGCAAACATGGCACTCACCTGATAGACGGATATGGCTGCGCATAATACAGGAGGGGTGGGGGAATGCTCTGTAGGAATGCTCTGATAATACGGCTGAAGTTGCCAAGTCAATATAGGATTATTCTGATTAACTTTCCCCCTGGTTCTAAATAGACTGGCTCCAGTGATATGCAGCCAGTTCGTCTTTTGCTAATCAACCATCTTGATAAGACAAACCACTGCATGTAAAAACTAGTCTGGAATCGTCATGAAGAAAATATATTTTATCTTGTCGCTGATATTCAGCGGCAACGCGCTGGCATCGGCTGAAATCAGCATAGGCACGCTTTATGACTATATGTCAGGCCAGCAAAGCACCTATTTAAAACGCATTCGAAATCAGGGTGATGCGACCGCCTTTGTCAAGGTGGCGATTCACGAAATAACTTATAACGAAGCCGGTCAACCTCATGAGTCGCCGGAGCTGACAGAGGGACGCCGGGCGCTGATCGCCAGCCCCTCCCGCATGATTATTCCGGCCAACGGGGTGCAGGCAACACGGTTGTTGTATATGGGGGAACGGGACAAGGAGCGTTATTTCAGAGTCCGTTTTATTCCTGTGTTGCCAAAACAGGAGGACGGGTTCGATCTGGATGCCAATATGGCTCAAGAAAATCATCAGCAAGTCTCGGCCGGGGTAAATATATTGACCGGCTTTGGCGCCATTATTTTTGTGATGCCAAAAGAGAGTCGCTTTGATACCCACTTGATAAAGACGAATACCATGACCACTGTCGTGAATAAAGGCAATGCCACCATAGTGCTGGATTTTTTCGAGGAGTGTGATGGGCGGAAGAACAACTGTTCCACCCCAAGCAAAATCCATCTGTTGCCAAATATGCAGAAGCAACTGATGAAAAAGAGCGATCACCTTTATCGGTTTGAACTGATTGAGGGTGACAAGAGCAGAAACATGGTGATTGGTCACTGATGTTTCATATATCCGAGCGAGGAGAGAGTGATGAAAGTATGGATAGCTGCGCCTCTGGCAATGCTGGTATCGGCCAATCTGATGGCTGCCGAACGTATTGAGCATCAGGTCACTGTGACCGCCCAGATCCCGACCGAGGCTTTCTATGTGCAGCCGACCGGTGGGGACAACTGGATGAGTACGCCGCAGAAGCTGGCCTACAACCCTTATACCAAGAAGCTGGACAAGCTGAGCAAGCAGCTGGATGTCAAGAGCACCATAGGCGCGATTAAAGGTTATCTGACCAACCCGGCCGTGATGGCCAGTGGCAATGACAACATCGCTCTGACCGTCAAGATTGGCGGCGTTACCTTGGGCACCACCTCGGCGGAGGTGATGACAGCAACTGATGCCAGGACTGGCAAGTTGCTGGGGTTGGAAGTGATCCCGGCGGATGCCCCGGTCGCCGGCTACAAGCCAGGCAACTACCAGGGGGTGGTGAACATGATGTTTGAATCGGAAGCACCGCCTCCCCCTCCTCCCGCAACTTGAGTGGAGTAGCCCCTTGGTCTAGGGGCTTTTTTAGCGGTCGATTGAATAGTGAGAATCGCTGTGCTGTATGTGCCTTTCCTGCTGATCCTGGTTGTGTTGTGCGTACCTGCCTGGGCCACGGGGGGGCGCATTGCACAACCCCTTGATCTGCTGCAACAAGCAGAAGATTTGCCTGATGGCTTTGCCGATCACTTCTTCGGCGTCCCGCTGGCGGTGCGCATCCTGGTGGATGGGCAACTGCTGGGGGAAGGCGAGATAGTGCTGGGCAAAGACACCAGCGTGCAACTGCTGGCCCTGACCAGCAGCCACGAGAGTGAGCTGGACGAGCGCGCCCGCCAGCGCTGGAGCAAGGTGCTGGCGGTATCCCATCAACTGGGCCCATGTCAGAACCTGTGCGCCGACGAGGTGCTGGCGCTGGAGTACAGCCTGGAGAACTCCCAGCTCTCGGTGCTGACGGCCGGTGCCGAGAAGGGGCAGCCGCTGAGCCGTTATCACAGCCTGCCCAGCGGGGGCAGCTATGGCGCCCTGTTGCGTCACCAGTTGAACCTGACCCAGGGGGACGGGGAGCAGCGCAGTGGCCGTTACAACCTGATGGCGCAGGGCAGCATAGGCCAGTGGACCCCGCTGCTGGAGGGGGAAGTAAGCCAATCCGGCAGCGGGCAGGCGGCGCAGCACCATGTGCAGCAACTTTATGCCGAGCGTGAGGGAGAGGGGCGCTTCTACCGGCTGGGCTACTTCTCGCCCTATGCCCAGGGGCTGGTACGTCAGCCCACCCTGTTTGGCGGCGGAACCCCGACTGTGCTGGGGGTCATGCTGGGGGACTCTGACACCCTGTTGATAGAGCAGGGCCAGGCCAGTACCACGCCTGTCTATGTCACCCCGAGCCGACCCGGCATGGTCGAGATCTATCGGGATGGGCAGCTCATCAACTCGCAGCAGGTGATCTCGGGTTTGCAGGCGCTGGATACCAAGGTACTGCCGGCGGGCATCTATGAGGTAGAGCTGCGGGTGCTGGAAGATGGTCAGGTGACCGAGCGGCGCAAAGAGATGATCTACAAGCCGATGAACTGGCAAAACCCGGATGAAAGCTGGCGCTTCAACCTGTTTGTGGGCCAGCAGACCCGCTTGTTCAGCAACTGGGAAGAGGAGACGGCCCGGCCCCTGAGCAGCGGCGTCATGCTCAACCATCTGCTCACCCCTTCGGTGATCGTCGGGGCATCCAGTCAGTATATCGACCAGCGCTGGCAGCACGGTCTCTCGGCCGATTGGAGCCTGAATGATCAGTGGCGGCTGTTTGGCAACCTGATGGCGACACAGGCGCTGGGCAGCGGCTTCGATCTGCAGGCTTTGTACCACTATGGCGAAGGCAGCCTGGTGCTGAGCCATCAGCAGCAGCGCCAGCAGGGACAAGTCGGGGAGGAGAGCCGCGACCTCAAGCAGAGCAACCTGTCGTTGCAGCAGCGGCTCGATGAGCGCCACTCCGCCAACCTCTATCTGGCACACCAGGTGGGGCGTGGGCTGGGGGCCGATCTGGGCTGGCGTTACAACGGCGATCTGCTTGGTCAGACGGTGAGCTGGAACCTGACGGTGTTCGACCGGCCGGGCAGTATCAGTACCGATCATGCGAGGGACAGGGGTGGCATGCTCTCCCTGAGCATGAACCTGGGGGGAGAGCGCAGCCTGCTGGCCATCGGCATCGGCAGCCGCACCTCCCGCTCCGGCGGGCAGGAGCGCAACGCCTCCCTCGGGTACCAGCAACAGCTGGAGTGGGGCGCCCTGCAGAGCGTGGGGGCCAACCTGACCACCGACAGCTACGGTGTCGGCACGGCAGGCTATGCCAGGTTTCAGGGGGC
Organism: Aeromonas sp. MR19; assembly: GCF_963899305.1. NCBI lineage: Bacteria > Pseudomonadati > Pseudomonadota > Gammaproteobacteria > Aeromonadales > Aeromonadaceae > Aeromonas > Aeromonas sp. MR19. The sequence goes on along the minus strand of NZ_CAWQWZ010000054.1, from coordinate 32,672 downwards.
CTTGGTCAGCGGTGATGCTCACCTGCAGTCGTCTTCCTATAACCGAGCGCTGAGCGGGGGGATCAACCTTGACAGTACCCTGGCGTTTGGCGATGAGGGCCGCCTGATCATGAGCGGCCAGTCGCAAGGGCACGAGGCGGGCATGATAGTGGATGTGGAGTCCGATATACCCGAGCTGACCCTGCGCGCCGATGACGATCAGGGGGGCAATATCAGGTTACGGCCTGGTCGCAACCTGATACCCGTCACCGCCTATCGCAGTGGCGCCGTGCAGCTGGATATGGCCGGGCAGAATGCCCCTTCCATGACCATTCGTCCCAACGTCTTGCCCTATCATCTCAACAAGGGCGGAGTCGCTTATCACCAGGTCCGTGTGATGAAGACAGTGACAGTGATAGGTCGCCTGCTGGATGGGCAGGGGATGCCATTGAAAGGGGCCATGGTGGTCAACCATGCGGGCCGCACCGTCAGCGAGGCAGATGGCTTCTTTGCGGTGGAGATGAGCGAGCACAATCCCAGCTTGCAGGTGGAGTATCAGGGGTCGCAGCAGTGCGATCTGTCGCTGGATACGGCCCGAGCAGAGCGCCAGCAAGAAGTGTTGTTACTGGGCGATCTGGTTTGCAGTGCCCAGGCCTGGGCCAGTCAATAAGTGCTTAAGCAGGAAGAGATAATGAGAGCCGATGTGATGCATTATGGTTTGTGGCTAGTCGTGCTGTTTGGGTTACCCGTGCAGGCAGCATCTATCGATGTGACAGCAGAATATAACCCCGCTGCTTATGAAGTAGGTTATGGGAAATTCATTAATACAACGCCTTGTCTTAGTGAGTCCTGGTCTGGATTTTGGTGTAGTGACACATCGACAGTAGACCAGTCACAGCCATTATTTATATCAATAACAATAGATCGTGTAGTAAAAAATAATAATAACTTGATAGATGCACTTACTTACCTAGCATTTGTTGGTGCTCGTGATGTTTCTCTTGTTCATCAAAACAGCGGAAAATCATATCCATTAAAGTTTTTTTTTACCAAGATTGGCGCACTAATGAGTCCAAATATTGCAAAGGAAGCGCTTGTAAACAATACAGACTGGTTGGATCACATTGATGGAGATTGTCAACACTCTCTGAATACTTATGCTAGCCCATCTCAGGTTCATTATCTCTATGATATAAAACCTGAGAATCAGCTGGCTGGTGGGAAATGTTATCATAATAAATTTAAAACTACTTTTTCCAGCAAGAGCACCGCGTTAAAAAAGATATATCTTGGCTATAAATTAAAAGCGCCTGATCCTCTGAAAATGGAGAATGGTGTTTATAAAGGAAGTTTGGTCTTATCGATTGGCCGGAACAAGGATCTAGATTTTGGTAATGGCACATATTCAGATAGCCAGCTGACAATTAACTTTACTATGAAGGTCCGTCATCAAATAAAGATAGACTTTCCTCCCGGTGGAGATAAGGTCGTATTGCTCCCTCCTGGAGGATGGAGTGACTGGATTTATAGAGGTAAAAATAGAGTGCCATCATCGCTTAGGGCTGACTTACACTACAGAATATGGTTTTCATCGAAGATAAAAGTTACATTGAGTTGTGAATATCCAAATGGTAGTGAATGTTTTATTAAAAATACTAAAGATGGGCATTTAGTGCCAATTCATGTCTATTGGCGAGATTATTCATTAATTACTACTACCACTGCAGGCCTTGTTTTTGCGCCATCTGTTGATGGCACGCCCGCCGTGAATGCTGACCGTTTTTTTTCTTTCAAAATAACAGACTCTCAAGTATTAAAGGAGATGATGAAACGTCCTGGAGGAACATATAAGGGAAAGGTAACCATTATTTTTGATGCCACGATTTAAGATGGGAAAGCAGATGGCTTTTATCATCTATTAGACTAGCCCTTGCTCTTTGGCATAGTGAAACAGGGCGCTATCGCTTTGCAGGCCGAGCCGCAGCATGGCGCTTTTTTTCTGGGTGCTGATGGTCTTGACGCTGCGGTGCAGGTACTCGGCCACCTGGGTGACTGACATGCCACCGGCCAAGAGCCGTACCACTTCACTCTCCTTGGGGGTGAGTTGCGCTAGGCCGGTCTGGTGGTCCAGGCCAGCTTCAGCCAACAGGTTTTTCACCGAACTGCCGATATAGCTGTGGCCGGATAATATCTGGCGGATGGCATCGGACAATTCACTGATCACCGCTTTTTTGAGCAGAACACCGCTCACTCCCAATTGGAGCAGTGACTGCAAGATACCGGCATTGTGGATCTGGGTCAGCACGATAATAGGCAGGGTGGGATAATCCCGTTTCAATTGCTGGATCATGGTCAAGCCATCGCTGCGCTCATCCCCTGGCATGCTGAAATCGGTGATCAACAGATCGCAACTATGTTGCTGCAATGTGTTTAATAGTTCGGAGACTTGATGCGCCTCGGCAACAACCTCGCAACCAGGTTGATTATGTGCAATAAGGCTGCGGATCCCGGTCAGTATGAGCGGGTGATCGTCGGCAAGAATGATCTTGAAAGACATAGGTGAGCCCCATATAAAACAGTGAATAATATTTAAACTATCAAACATCTCATTTCTATACTACTTTGCGCACCGCATTTTTTCGAGCGTTTATATGATGTCATTTCTTTCAGGATTGGCACGATGAGGTGTCCTCTCGTGGCGATATTTCGATGCATGGTCGTCATATTGGTATTTAATATATGTATATTCTGCCAGCCACTCCTCGCTGCAAATAAATCCTCCATACCGGTAATAAGAGTCGGGTTATTGGTGGGCGGCTGGGGGCCGTATCAACAGTGGGATGGCCATAATGGCAGCGGCTTTAGCGCCGAATTGATGACCATCTTGGCCAAGAATCTTGACTACCAGATTGAGTGGAAAGCATACCCCGACTGGAACCGATTATATGCGGCCAGTTGCAAAGGTGAGGTTGATATTTTGCTGGATGCCTTTCGCTCGGAAGAACGGGAATGTATTTCATACACGCGCCCTTATTATTCGTCACCGACCGTGGTCGTGGTGCACCATGATTCTCCTTTCTTTCAGGATGTCAGTGCCTTAAGTCAATCCAGGATCGCCATTGAAGCAGGAGTCCTTACCGAAAAACTGGTTAAGCTTCATTACCCAGATGTCTCCCGTATCCTGTTTCAGGACTCCAGTTCTGCCTTGCAGGCTGTGCTCGACAAGCAGGCCGATGCCTATATCGGCAATCTGCATGTCAGCAATCAATTTATTGCCCTGCACCCCGAATTGGCCGTGGTGGCCCAGTCCCCCTTTTTGATGGAGAGTCTGCATCTGGGTATCAGCAAGCGGAAGTCCAGGCTGGGGGTCCGGTTTGATACTGCCATTCAGGCGCTGACGGTGGAGCAGCGCAGCACCCTGGAGCAGCGCTGGCTGGGTGACAACAGTCTAAGTTTTCAAGGCCACAGTGCCTTTCTCTTGAGGCCTGATGAACGGGAGTGGCTTTCTCATTTACCACCGTTGAGATTGGGCTTTATTCAGGGCTGGATGCCTTTTTCCTATACGGACAGCCAAGGCAAGGTGGCAGGTTTTATCGGTGACTATCTTGCGTTGTTCAAGGACAAGCTGGGGTTGGCCTATCGCTACCGCTCCGATCAAAGCTGGCCCGAGCTGTTGCAGGCGTTGCTGTATCAGGAGGTGGACCTGACCATCATTCCTACCCGCATCAGCCAGCAGATGATGGGTTGGCAGCTGAGCCAGCCCATAGCCTCTTTCCCTGTGGTTATGGCCATGGCTCGTGGCAGTAGCACTGTGGCTGGTTTTGCCGAGCTGGCTGGCAAGCATCTGATCGTGACCGACAGTATGTTGATTGCCAAGCTCAAGGATCGCATTCCCGATATCAGGGTTAGTGTGGTATCAGGTCCACAAGCAGGTTTAGAGATGGTCGCGTCGGGTCGAGGGGATGCTTATATGGGCAATCTGGCCGTGGTGTCGCGGCTTATCAATGAGCGGTTCGATGACTGCCTGCATATAGTGGCGCCCACCCCCTTCAAGGATGAACTGGCTGTTGCAGTGCGTGACACCTATGCTCCCCTGCTGCCGCTGATCAATCGGGTGCTGGCCAGCATGAGTGACAAGGAGAAGCAGCAGATCCGCAATAGCTGGCTGGCGGTGAACTACAGCGAGGGGATCCCGTGGCAAAAGCTGATACAAACCCTGATCCCCGTTGGCACGGGTGTCACCTTGTTTATTCTCGCACTCTCCATCGCCTACTGGCGTTTGCGCCAGGAGATCCTGCACCGCCGTCAGGTGGAGGAGGCTCTGGCTCGAGCCAAGGAGAGTGCCGAGCATGCGGCCAGCAAGAAGGCTGAATTTCTGGCCACCATGAGCCATGAGATCCGTACCCCCATGAACAGCATCGTCGGCATGGCGGAGCAGCTAAGTTTTACGTCGCTCGACCTGGAGCAGCGGCAGATGGTTGCCATCATCAACCGGGGGGCCGAGGGACTGTTGCAACTGATCGGCAATGTGCTCGATTACTCCAAGCTGGATGTGGGCAAGATGGCGCTGGCGCCAAGCTCTTTTTTGCTGCGCGAACTCATCGACAGCGTGTTGACCATGATCAGCAGCGAGGTACAACGCAAGGGTCTGCAGTGTTACCTGCGTGTCGATGATGAGGTGGGCGCCCGCTTCACTGGGGATGTGCTGCGACTCAAGCAGGTGTTGTTCAACCTGGTCAGCAATGCCATCAAGTTCACCGAGCGCGGCTTTATCGAACTCTCCATCAAGCTGGAGGCGCAAACAGACGGGGAGCAGCGGTTGCTGATCGGGGTGCAGGATACCGGCATCGGCATGAGTACCGAGGCGCAGGCCCGTATCTTCAATGCCTTTGAGCAGGCAGATGGCGCCACCACCCGCAGTTATGGCGGGACCGGGCTTGGTCTTAGCATCAGTCATACCCTGGCCGAATTGATGGAGGGAGAGATCAGGCTGGAAAGCGCGCCCGGGCTTGGAACCGGTATCGGGCTGTCGGTCACGCTGCCGCTGGAACAGCGGCGTGAACATGATCCCATGCTCGCCGGCTTGAACGCCTTCATGGCATTGGCCGATGGCAAGCTGCGCCATACCTTGCGACTGCACCTGCTGTCGCTGGGCGTGCAGATAAGCGATGAGCTGCAGACGGCCGATCTGGTCTTTGGCGATGCCGCGAGTCAACCGGATAACCGTATCTGTATCGCCCCGCTGGGCAATGCTCTGGGATACCAGTGGCGGGAGGGGCAGTTCTGGCTCAACAGCAACCCCCTGACCTGGCAGGCGGTACGGGAGGTCTGTTATCGCCAGCTCGGCTGGGGCGAGCAACTGCTGCCCGATCATCTCGCGATCGAGCCAGCCATTGCGCCATTGCCAGGCCGCTTGCTGGTAGTCGAGGATCATCATCTTAATCAGGTATTGGTGCAGCGCCAGCTCAAGCAGCTCAATCTGGTGTGCGATCTGGCCGAGAATGGCCAGCAGGCGCTCGCCATGCTGGCAGGTCATAGCTATGACCTGATCCTGTGTGATTGCCAGATGCCGGTGATGGATGGCTATGACTTTACCCGCCAGGTGCGTGCTACCGAGGGGCTGGCGCGGCTCCCCATCATTGCCATGACGGCCAATGTGATGCCGGAACAGGCACAGCGCTGCCTGGCGGCGGGCATGAACGATGTGCTGGGCAAGCCAGTGCTGCTGGACGGACTTCGCCAGATGCTGACGAAGTGGCATATGTTGCCTGCCCCCAGGCTGCTCGATCCCGCATCACTGCAAAGTTTCTTCGGGGTGGGGGCGCCGTTTGAGCAGATGTTGACCCTATTTCGTCAGGAGCTGGAGCAATCCCTGACGCTGGTGCATGACGACGACAAGGCGCTGGCGAACTGGGTGCACCGTCAGGCTGGCACCATCTCCATGATGATGGTGAGCGATCTGGCACAGCAAGCCTGGCGTCTGGAGGAGAAGATCCGCAGGGAGGGGGCCGGGCGGTGTGAAGCCGAGCTGGCCGACTTCAGGGCCCTGTTGCAGCAGATTGTCGATGAGTTGACCGTCTTGCTTGCCCGGTCTTGAGAGGGAATATCAGCGGGAGACGGCGCCTAGATAGGAGATCATGGGTTCCCTGCCCGGGTCGGTCGCGTGCACGGCTTGCGCCAGCCAGGCCCAGTCGAGCAGGGGTTTATCCGCCTTGAAGCGCTGATAAGCCAATCCCTGATCAACGGTCAGGAATAGAGTCGTCGGCAGGCCGATGCGATTGGTGTAGCGCACCATGACCTCGCCTCGATAGCTGGCCAGCCGCTGCCGCAACTGTGGTAGCGTCAAGCCGTTTGCCTGTCCCGTCTCATCCCAAATCTCAAACATGGCGATCCATGACTCCGAACTGTGTGAGCACTACTGTTTCCAAAAAGAATAGCTGATGCAATTGTCAGATCTGACAGTGCCAGATGGAGTCATTTTTACAAAGCAAAAACCCGGCACTGGGCCGGGTCTTTTAAAGGATGGTGGAGGGAGAAGGATTCGAACCTTCGAAGGCAGAGCCGTCAGATTTACAGTCTGATCCCTTTGGCCGCTCGGGAACCCCTCCACAGGGGCAAAGCATAGATTATTCAGCCATTGCAATCGGGAAAATGGTGGAGGGAGAAGGATTCGAACCTTCGAAGGCAGAGCCGTCAGATTTACAGTCTGATCCCTTTGGCCGCTCGGGAACCCCTCCACGGGGTATTTCCTGATTGTCACTACTTTTGCACTTGAATGGTGGAGGGAGAAGGATTCGAACCTTCGAAGGCAGAGCCGTCAGATTTACAGTCTGATCCCTTTGGCCGCTCGGGAACCCCTCCCCAAGTGCGAGGCGCATACTATCAGATCCGGCAGCTTTGTGAACCCCTTCTGGTGATATCTGGCGACAAAAAAGTGCGAGTCGGTCATTTTTTGATATCTTTCGCTCATTTTTCATCCTTATCAACGACTTCTATGTCGATTCCCGGCATGAATACGACGAGAGACCCGTGCCGGCAGGCACTGATGGGGTGGGCGGGGCTGTGTATGACTCCTCAGCATTTTCTACTGAAAATATGGTCTCATCTTGTAACTGTGATGGTTGACCGGTTCACGGATGGACATTGCTGCTGCACCATTTTACTCTCACCATGTTATTCAACTGTTAACATGGATTGTGGACTCTTCTATGCAGGCTCTCGATATCGCCGTGTTGCGCGGCCAGTTTCCCGCCCTCAATCAACTGGTTGATGGCAAGACCCCCATCTTCTTCGACGGCCCGGGCGGCGCTCAGGTGCCTCGCCCCGTGCTCACGGCCATGACCGACTATCTCGGCCACTTCAACGCCAACCTGGGTGGCCCCTTCTTCTCGGCCCGCGCCACGGAGCAGCAGGCACAGCGAGCAAGGCAGGCCGTGGCGACCCTGCTGGGAGCGGATCGGGCTGAAGAGATCGTCTTTGGTGCCAACTTCACCACTCTGACGTTTGCGGTCAGCCGTGCCCTGTCTCGGGAGTGGCAGGCGGGGGACGAGATCATCGTCAGCGCACTGGATCACTACTCCAACGTGTCGAGCTGGCAGCAGGCGGCGGCCGATCGCGGCGTTGTGGTGCATCAGGTGCGGGTGGATGTGGCGAGCGGCGGGCTCGACTATGCGCATCTGCTGACGCTGCTGGGCCCCAAGACCCGGCTGGTGGCGGTGACGGCGGCATCCAATACCACGGGCACCCTGGTCGATATTCCCCGCATTGCCGATGCCGTGCACGGGGTCGGGGCTCTGCTGTATGTGGATGCGGTCCACTTTGCACCCCACGAGCGCATCGACGTGCAGGCCTGGGATTGTGATTTCCTCGGCTGCTCCGCCTACAAGTTCTTCGGCCCGCACCTCGGCATCCTGTATGGCAAGCACCGTCATCTGGAGCGGTTCACGCCCTACAAAGTCGAACCGGCCAAGAATGTGGCGCCCTACAAGTGGGAGACCGGCACCCAGAACTGGGAAGCCCTGGCCGGGGTGGAGGCGACGGTCGAATATCTGGCTTCGCTGTCCGGGCTGGACGCTGCCGAACATGATCTGGAGGCGCGTCTCGATCTGGCATTTGCCCGCAGCCGGGCCCATGAGCAGCAGCTCGGCGCCCATCTGCTGGCCAGGCTGGCCGAACGGCCCTGGTTCACCCTGCACGGCATCAACGACAGCCTGGGGCGCACCCCGACCTTCGCCATTACCTCGAGCCGCCATACGCCGACCGAGATGGCCGAGTATCTCGGCCAGCATCAGGTATGCAGCTGGGCCGGCCACTTCTATGCGCTGGCGCTGGTGGAACAGTTGGGGGTGAGTGAGGGAGTGTTGCGGGTGGGCTGCATGCACTACAACACGCAGGCCGAGATCGATCGGCTGTTCGCGCTGCTCGACGACATGCCGCATTAAAACAGCACAGCCCGGGGATGCCGGGCCGTGTCGCCTCATATGGCTGCTGCCTGCTAGCGACCCACTATGGCATGGTGAATATCCTGCAGTGGCAGTATGTGGCGGGCGGCCCCGAGCTTGATGGCCTCCTTGGGCATGCCGAACACCACGCAGGAGGCCTCATCCTGAGCGAAGGTGTTGGCGCCTGCCTCCAACATCTCTCTTAGCCCGCGCGCACCATCATCCCCCATCCCCGTCATTATGATGCCGGTGGCATTGCCACCGGCAAACTTGGCCACGGATCGAAACAGCACGTCCACCGAGGGGCGGTGACGGTTGATGAGGGGGCCGTCCATCACATCGACGTGATAGTAGGCACCGTTGCGCTTGAGCAGCATGTGCTTGCCCCCCGGCGCTATGAGCGCCAGACCCGGAATGACCCTGTCATTGCTCTTCGCCTCCCTGACTTCGATCTGGCATATATTGTTGAGCCGCTCGGCGAAGGAGGCGGTGAACTTCTCCGGCATGTGTTGCACTATGACGATGCCGGGACAGACGCGGGGCAGGGTCGTCAGCACGGCTTCCAGCGCCTGGGTGCCGCCGGTGGAGGTGCCGATCGCCACGATCCGCTCCGTGGTCTGGGCCATGGCATGCTGGCTGGCCGCGGGCATGATGGCGTCGGCGTTGAGTTTGGCGGCGACTGTGGCCACAGGCGCCTTGCCCAGTCGTTTGACATTGGCCTGGGCGGCGGCGCGCACCGCCATGGCCAGCGCTTGCGCCGACTCCTGCAGAAAGCTTTTGAGGCCGACCGTGGGCTTGGTGATGATGTCCACTGCGCCGGCGTCCATGGCCTGCAGCGTGGTTTCCGCCCCCTTCTCGGTGAGGGAAGAGCAGATCACCACTGGGGTGGGGTGCTCGGCCATGATCTTGGTGAGAAAGGTGATGCCATCCATGCGCGGCATCTCCACATCCAGCACTATCACGTCGGGCCACTCTTTTTTTAGCTTCTCCAGTGCAAACAGCGGGTCAGACGCGGTGGCAATCACCTTGATATCAGGCTCCTGTTCCAGAATGGCCTGCAATACCTGCCTGACCACGGCGGAGTCATCCACCAGCATGACCTTGATCTGTTTCATAGCCCAGTTCCCTTAACGATGCGGCAGCCGGTGATGGCGTACCCAGACATTGCCGTTGGCCAGTTCAAAAATCAGGCTTCTGTGTCCTGCGTGTCCGAGATGATGAGCCTTGATCGACAACCCCAGGTGCTGCGTCAGTTGCCAGGCCGCCTTGATGTTTTTAATGGCCACATTCATGGTGTTGAGTGTCTGCTGTTCGATAAACATGTTGCCGCCGCCGAACAACTTGACCTCGTATTCGTGAATGGGGGCGGGGTACTTGCTTATTTCATTGATAAACAACTGGATTGCCTCATCCGCATAGCGGCCATCCAGCCCGTCATCGTTGTGGCCACGGCTGGGCAGCATGTAGTGGCACATGCCACCCCGTTTCTGCTCAGGGTGCCACATGGTAATGGCCACGCAGGAGCCCAGATGGGTGCGGATGATGGTATCGTCCTGACCAAAAAAGAACTCTCCTGGTTGCAGCACTATCTCTTTCATCTTGAAACCCTCAGGGTTTCAGGTAGATGGAGGGCGACACCAGTTGCAAACCGTGGGGCAGACCGTTCAGGCTCTCCGCATGGCTGACGATGAGGTAGCCTCCCTTCTTCAAGCGTGGCACCAGGCGCTGCAGCACCTGCCCCTTGGTTTCCCGATTGAAATAGATCATCACATTGCGGATCAGAATGATGTCGAACATGCCGATGTCGGGCAGCTCCTGATTCAGGTTGATGTGATGAAATTGCACCTTGTCCCTGAGTTTGCGATCGATGATGAAGGTCCCCTCCTGAAAGCCGACGCCCTTCAGGCAGTACTTCATCAGGAAGGAGAGTGGAATATTATGGGCCCGCTCGATGGGATATTGCCCCGATCTGGCCTGCTCCAGCACCCGGGTCGAGATATCCGAGGCAATAACCTCCCAATTGCCCTGGCTCAGTGTGTCGGCCAGCGTCATGGCCAGGCTGTAAGGCTCTTCGCCGGACGAGCTGGCCGCGCTCCAGATGCGCACCGCCCGCTCTTTTGGCAGTCGTGCCAGCACTTTCTCGCTGAGAAATTCGAAGTGCTTTGGTTCCCGGAAAAAGTAGGTCTCGTTGGTGGTGAGCAGATCCAGCGCGATCTGCAGCTCTGGCCCCCGGTTGTTCATGATCAGGCTGAAATAGTCGCCATAGCTCTCCAGTTCGTAGTGACAGAGCCGTTTTGACAGCCGGCTGGCAACCAGCGCCTTCTTCGCCGGTGACAGATCTATGCCCGCCGTTTGGTGGATCCAGCGTTGAAACTGCGTGAATTCATCATCATGCAACTGGGTCTGATACACGGACGGACTCCCTGTGGTGATAGGGGCGTACCGGGTGAGCATGGCTCACCCGGTACCTTGCTTAGAACCGGACAAAATCAGCGTCGTTGTGGGGGCGAGGGGAGCCATTGAAGCCATCTTGTCCATTGCCGTCGGTGATGAAACGTCCTCGGGGCGCGGCCCGGGGAGCTGTGGCTTTCTGACCCGTGCCACCCTTGTGTTGCTCCAGGGTAAAGAACTCCATGGCCAGTTGCAGTTGCTCGGCCTGGCTGCTCATCTCCTCTGCCGTGGCCGCCAGCTCCTCGCTGCAGGAGGCATTCTGCTGGGTCACCTGGCTCAGCTGATTCATGGCGATGTTGATCTGGCTGACGCCGGTGGATTGCTCGGCGGAGGCGGCGCTGATCTCCTGCACCAGATCCGAGGTCTTGTTGATGGAGGGCACCATCTGATCGAGCAGGCGACCCGCTTTTTCCGCCATGTCGACGCTGCTGGAGGCCAGCTCGCCTATTTCCTGAGCCGCTACCTGGCTGCGCTCCGCCAGTTTACGAACCTCGGCGGCGACCACAGCGAAGCCCTTGCCGTGATCCCCCGCACGGGCGGCTTCGATGGCGGCGTTGAGGGCCAGCAGATTGGTCTGGTAGGCGATGTCATCTATGATGCCGATCCGTTTGGCAATCTGCTTCATGGCATCGACCGTGAGCTTGACTGCCTCACCCCCTTCCACCGCCTCCTTGGCGGCCTTGCTGGCCATGCCGTCCGTGACCTGGGCGTTGTCTGTGTTCTGGTTGATGCTGGCACTCATCTGTTCGATGGAGGCGCTGGTCTCTTCCATGCTGGATGCCTGCTCACTGCTCGACTGGCTGATGGATTGGGCTGTGGCGCTGACTTGTTCCGAGGCGCTGGAGAGGTTGTCGGACGCGCTCCTTACCTCGGTCACTATGTTGGTCAGCGAGATGATGGTTTGATTGAGGGAGTCCTTGGTGGTGCCAAATACCCCGGGGTAGTCGGCCACGATCGTTTGGGTCAGGTCTCCCCGAGCCAGGCATTGCACCACCCGGATCACGTCGTTGAGACTGGTGTCTATCACCTCTGCGATGCGGTTGATGCCTTCTCCCAGAGTCTGGAAGAAGCCACTCTTGCCCACCAGATCCATGCGTCTGTGCAGCTCCCCGTTGATCACCGCCTGCACTATTTCCGACATCTCCCGTTCGATCGCGACCTCCTTGGTGCGATCAGACCACTCGACCACAGAGCCCAGCCGCTCGCCATCGTCGCTGAACACAGGGTTGGCAATGAGCGAGAAGGTGCGTCCACCGAGCAGGATCTGGGTCTTGTAGGTGTTGTTCAGCTTGGCCAACATGCTGCGCTGATGGCCGGGATTCTTGTGGAAGCTGTCGATGTTGGCCCCCATCAGGGTGGACGAATTGAAGCTGAAGAGTTCCTTCCTGATGTCGGACTCGGCCAGGCTCAGCATCTCTTTGACCGACTCGTTCATGTAGATGATGTTCAAATCTGTGTCGGCAATCATCACGTTGGTAGTGGCACCATCCAGTGCCCTTTTGACTCGCAGGCTCTCGGCGGCGGCGAGCTTGGCCGCGGCGTTGGCCGCTTTCACCTCATTCTCGATGGCGATCTCCTTGGTGCGATCGGCCCACTCCACCACTGAACCAAGCCGCTCCCCGCTGTCGTTGAAGACAGGGTTGGCGATCAGGGAGAAGATGCGGCCACCGACCGAGATCTGCGCGCGGTAGGTCTTGTCCAGCTTGGCCAGCATGCTGCGCTGGTGGGACGGATCCTTGTGAAAGGTATCTATGTTCTTGCCCATCAGATGTCTGGTGTCGAAGTTGGGCAGATCCTTGCGGATGTCGGATTCCGCTTGCCCCAGCATGGCGAGCACGGCTTCATTCATGTAGACGATGTCGAGGTTGGTATCGGCGATCATCACATTGGTCGAGGCGCCATCCAGTGCCTTGCGCACCCGCAGGTTCTCGTCATACAGGGCCTGGTTTGCGCTGATGGCCGCCAGCCCGCTGCTGAGCCGCTGGCCCAGCAGCGTGATGACCTGGTTGAACTCCTGACAGAGTTCCCGCAGCGGGCCGTCCAGTGTGGCCAGTTCCAGCAGGGTCGGCTGTTCACCCTGCGCGATCCCCTGCGAAATGGTGCGAGTGGCGCCGATCAACTGGGTCAGTTGTGCTTGTTGCAAGGTATGAGCGCTACCGTTGCCGAAGAGATTGCCAAAGAATGATTGAGTCATGGGCCTTATCCTTGTGCGACATGTCATTGCTGTGTGGAGTGAGCGACACTCTCGTTGTTGTTGACGCCTGGGTTATGGTGTTGGCTGTCTCTGTTCAAGCAGCCGTTCCTGCTGCTGGGTCAGTTCACTGAGCTGTGTCATCTCGTCGATGGAGAGCACCTTCTCGGTATTGATGAGGATGACGAACTTGCCGTTCACCTTGCCCATGCCGCTGATGAAGTCGGCCCGGATGCGGGCGCCAAAACTGGGTGGCGGCTCTATCTCGTTGCAGGGAATGGTCAGCACTTCCGAGACCGAATCCACCACGACCCCTATGTCCTGATTGCCGTGCTCGGGATCATCCGGGTGCATCCCTTCGATGATGACGATACAACTGCGGCGGGTGATGCTGGAGGGGGCATTACCAAAGCGGGCGTTGAGATCCACCACCGAGACCACGGCACCCCTGAGGTTGATCACGCCGCGGATGAAGCTCGGCATCATGGGGATGGGAGTGATGTTGCCGTATTCGATGATCTCCTTGACCCCGAGAATGTTGATGGCAAACATCTCACCCTTGATCAGGAAGGTCAGGTACTGGGCATCGCCCTGATTGTCATGAGCCAGCGTGACTGGCTGTGGGACCACTTCGGTTGACATGCTCATGAGTCTCTCCGGTTAAAAGCGGACAAAATCGGCTTCGTCAACCTGGGGTTGCGGTGCCGTGTTGCCGTGCAGCGGGTGTTGGGCAGGCATGACAAACTTGCCTCTGGGGGGGGCTCCCCTGTGCGTGCCATCGCTGAATTTTGAGGGCCTGACCAGGTTCTCCAGCGAGAAGAAGTCCATGGTCTGCTGCAGCTCGTTGGCCTGGGAGCTCATCTCCTCGGCGGTGGCTGCCAGCTCCTCGCTGCTGGCCGCGTTCTGCTGGGTCACCTGATTGAGCTGGTTCATGGCCATGCTGATCTGGTTCGCTGCACTGGCCTGCTCGCCGGACGCCGCGTTGATCTCCTGGACCAGATCGGATGTCTTGCGAATGGAAGGCACTATCTTGTCGAGCAGGCTGCCCGCTTTCTCTGCGGTATCGACGCTGCTGGAGGAGAGTTCCCCTATCTCCTGGGCCGCAATCTGGCTGCGTTCGGCCAGTTTGCGCACCTCGGCGGCCACCACCGCAAAGCCCTTGCCGTGTTCACCGGCGCGGGCCGCCTCTATGGCGGCATTGAGCGCCAGCAGGTTGGTCTGGTAGGCGATGTCATCGATGATGCTGACTTTGCGGGCTATCTGTTGCATCGCCGCCACGGTTTGCTGTACCGAGCGGCCCCCTTCGGTCGCTTCGAGGACGGCGCTGCTTGCCATGTTGTCGGTCACCTTGGCGTTGTCCGTGTTCTGGTTGATGCTGGCACTCATCTGCTCTATGGAGGCGCTGGTCTCTTCCACGCTCGCGGCCTGTTCACTGGTGGCCTGACTCAGGGACTGGGCCGTGGTGCTGACCTGGCTGGAGGCATTGGTGAGGTTATCGGCGGCGTTGCGTACCTCTTCAATGATGGCCGTCAGGGCGTCTATGGTGCTGTTGAGACCATCCTTGGTCTGACCAAAAATCCCCGGGTAGGGCTGATCTATCTTCTGGGTGAGATCCCCCCGCGACAGGGCGGTGGCGATGCGCATGACATCCTTGAGGCTGGTATCTGTGACGTTGGACAAGCGGTTCAGCAGCTCTGACAGGCGCTTGATATAACCCTGCCGATCGTCCAGCGCTATCTTGTAGCTGAAATCCCCTTGCTCGACGGCGGCCGTGACCAGGGTTTCTATGTCGTTGATGAGGGCCGTCAGCTTGTTGACCATGTTCTGCATGGCCATCAAGAGTTGGCCCGCCTCATCGTTGGCCCCTATGGTGATGGTGACGTCGAGGTTGCCCTCCGCCAGATGGTTGGCCACCTGCAGCGCCTGATTGATGGGGGCTATGATGCTGCGGATGAGCACTATGCCAAACCAGGCCGCGGCCACTATGCCCGCCGTGACCACCACCATCATGGTGAGCAGCATGGCGTCGTACCAGGATTGGGCCTGTTCATATTCGGCTTTGGCCACATCGAGTTGCAGACTGACCAGCTCGGTTATCTTGTTGCCTATGGGATCGATGGAACCGTAAAGCTTGCCGTCAAAATCATTGAGGCTGCCGGCGATGACGCCACGCTGGGCCGCGAGAAACTGCTCCAATCTGGTGATGTCGCGATCCGCTGCGCTGAACAGGGCGCCCGCCTCGGCCGACAGTTTCTGCTCGGCTGCGGTCAGCTTGGTGGACTGATAACGCTGCCACTCCTGCTTGATCTGCTGTTGGGCCCGCTGGATCTGTTGCAACGCCTCTTCGGCGCTGATGAGGCCCGCATTGGCCTTGTTGACGTTGTCGATGACGGCAACGGCGTAGTTGTCTGAGATGGTTTTCAGCTGTTTGAGCGGCACCACTCGGTCGTTATAAACCCGTTGCAGGCCCTGGTTGCTGCTCTGCATGTTGTAAAGTCCCAGCCCGCCGACGCCCAGCAGCAGCACGCATAGCAGGCAGAGCAGTATGGTGAGTCGCATTTTAATGGTGGAGTTTCTGAACATGACGGGCTCCTGGCGTTAATTGACTCTTGGTTGAGTTTGCTGGCGAGGAAGGGCGTACTGGCTCAGCTGGCTCAGTTCCTGATCGATGGCATGTTGAATGAGGGAGGGAATATCCAGGATGAGGGCAACCTCGCCGCCGCCCAGAATGGTGGAGCCGCTGATCCCTTGCAGGCGTTGAAACAGCTTGCCGAGTGGCTTGATGACGGTCTGAAATTCCCCCAGCAATTCATCGACCACCAGCCCGGATTTCTTGCCGCCGTGACTGACGACCACTATGTTTTCCCTGCGTCCTCTCGCCCCTTCGACATCGAAGTAGTGCTGGAGCCGGACGAACGGCAGCACCTCGCCGCGCAGGTTGAGGTAGTTGCGCCCCTGGGTATCGGCCAGGGCACTCTGGGTCAGCTCCACGCACTCGATCACCATGTCGAGGGGGATGACGTAATGGGTGGTGCTGACCCGGACCAGAAAGCCGTCGATGATGGCCAGGGTCAATGGCAGCCGGATCTGCACCCGGGTGCCTTGTCCGGGCTTGCTGTCCAGCTCGACGCTGCCGCGCAGGGCCTGGATATTGCGTTTGACCACGTCCATGCCGACTCCTCTACCCGAGAGATTGGTGATGGTCTCTGCGGTGGAGAAACCGGGCTCGAAGATGAGCTGGTAGATCTCCTGATCCGTCAATACCGCGTTGGCGGCGACCAGGCCCCGCTCTTGCGCCTTTTGCAGAATTTTTGCCTGGTTGAGGCCGGCGCCATCGTCCTTGATCTCGATGACGATACTGCCGGAGTCATGATAGGCATTGAGGGTCAAGGTACCCCTCGCCGGTTTGCCGGCGGCGAGGCGCTGCCCCGCCGATTCGATGCCGTGATCCATGGAATTGCGAACCAGATGCATCAGGGGATCGCCTATTTTTTCCACCACGGATTTGTCGAGTTCGGTGTCACCGCCTGTGATGACCAGTGCAATGTCCTTGTTCAGCTCGTGGCTGACGTCGCGCACGACGCGCTGGAAGCGGTTGAAGGTGTCCCCGATGGGCACCATGCGCAGGCGCAGGGCGCCATCCCGGATCTCCTCGACCAGCATGGCGATGGTGGAGTTTGCCTCCTGCAGCTGGCTGTCCCGTGAGCGCTGGGCCAGCAGGCTGGCACCCGAGCTGGCGACCACCAGCTCGCCGACCAGATTGATCAGATCATCCAGCTTGTCGGCATGCACCCGGACGTAGCGCCCCTCTTTGGTTTTATTCTCCTTGTTCTGGTGTTGTTTCTTGAGCGCCGCATCCACGACCACCTCGTTGACTGCGCCCTGGGCAATCAGGATCTCCCCCAGCTTGCTGCTGTCAGTCTGCGGGCTGTCATGCTGGGTTTGCAGGCCTAGCGCCAGCTCGCTGGCGGTCAGCGCCCCGGTTTTGACCAGCAGTTGCCCCAGCATGTCGTTGTCTTCTGGCAGGTCATGGATGAGCGCTATGTACTCGGCCAGCTTGCTGTGAGGGGGCAGTATGGTGATGCGGCAGTCATCGCGAACGAATTCGAATATATCGCTCAGGGCTCCTTTGTCGGCCTGGGTGTCGACATCGAGCTCATAACCGAGATAGCAGCTCTCGGGATCGAAATGTTCCCAGTCAGGCAGGGCGTCGTGAAGGGTTTCGATGGCGCAGAGGGTGCCCATGGTACTGAGGTAGCGCAGAAACGAGGCTGGATCCATGCCATTGCGCAGCACATCCGGGCCAAAGCGCAGGGATATGTGCCACAGCGAGGTGGCGCTGACATGACCCTCTTCCTTGCTGACCGGCTCTGGGCCTGCGGATGGGGTACATTCCGGCAACCCGGTCTGGCGTGCCGTCTGATGGCGCGCCAGATTGAGCCGCAACAGGGAGTCCAGTGCCTGTTCGTCATCCCCCAGTGATGCGCCCTGCTCTGCGACCAGACGGACCAGCCGTTCGATGTGATCCCGGCTCTCCAGCAGATCTTTGATAAGCGTCGTGGTGATCGCCAGTTGTTGATTGCGCACCTGATCGAGCAAGTCTTCGACTATGTGGGTGAAGCTGACTATGGGCTGCAAGCCAAACAGGCCGGCGGAGCCCTTGATGGTGTGTGCTGCCCGGAAGATGGCGCCTATCAGCTCGCTGTTGTCCGGGTCATTTTCCAGCGTCAACAGGGCGGATTCCATCTCTTCCAGCAGTTCGCGTGCCTCGGCTATGTAGGTTTGCAGGGCCTGATCAAGATTGATGCTCACGAATGACTCCTTGTCACTGGGACTGCCTAGGCGTGATCAGCGTGGGGCATGAGGGTGGGATCGCCAAAGAAGGCTGTCAGCTGGCACAGCTCCAGCGCGTCCAGCACCGCATGGCTGTGCATGATCAGGTGCAGTGGATAGCCGCTCTGTTGCGCCGTTTTCTTGGCTGCCAGCAACAGCTGCAAGCCGGCACTGTCCATCTCGGACACCTGGGACAGATCCAGCTCCAGCGCCTGCTGGCGGTAGAGCAGGGGGGTGAGTGCCAGCTTGAGTTCGGCGGCTGTGTAGATGGTCATCTCCCCCGATACCTTGACCAGCGTCTTGTGTTCACCCGTCTCTATGTGCAGCGGCATGGGTGGCTCCTGACTCAGGGCATGATGAGCTTGGCGACGGCCGCCAGCATCTGATCGGGCTGAAATGGCTTGACCACCCAGGCTTTGGCCCCTGCCGCCTGTCCCTCCTGTTTCTTGCTGTCCTGGGATTCCGTGGTCAGCATGATGACGGGGGTGAACTTGTAGCTGGCCAGTTTCTTGGCCTCCTTGACGAAGCTGATGCCATCCATGTTCGGCATGTTGACGTCGCTGATGATGAGATTGATCTTCTTGCCGTCGAGTTTCCTGAGGGCATCCTTGCCATCGCAGGCTTCCATCACCTCGTAACCGGCTCCCTTGAGCGTCATGCCGACGACTTGGCGAATGGTTGCCGAGTCATCCACGATCAGGACTGTTTTGGCCATATCTGTCTCCTAGAAAAAAGTAACGTCTGCACTGCTGGAGGAATTCATCATGGGTTGCTGGCGGCGGCCATGATGAATGTTGCGTTGTTCATCAGTGGCATAGGAGAGTTCCATGTCTGCCAGCCAGCTCTCCGCATCTATCTGGATGGGGCCGGACTGGTGTGTTCTGTTGCGTGATGAAATCAGGTGGTCATTGAGGCTGTCCATGTTCTGGCGTACATGGTTGAGGATTTGACTGACCCTATCCTGGAACTGTAACGAAACGATGACATCGGAGATCTCACGGTGGATCCCCGAGCTTTCGCTCTGCAGCAGGGCGGCCGACTCCGCCAGGCTGGTGGTGGCCATGCGAAAGCGCTCCAGCACCTGCTCGATGGCGTGCTCCGAGTCACTGACGGCGGCTTGATCCCGTGCGGCTGCACTTTCTGCTATCTGGAAGGCGCGGCCAATACCGGTATTGATGGTGTCGACCTTGTCCGTCATCTTCTGGGCCGTTTCGCTGGAGAGGCGCGACAGGGTGCGTACCTCATCGGCCACCACGGCGAAGCCTCGCCCTGCCTCGCCGGCCCGAGCCGCTTCTATGGCGGCATTGAGCGCCAGCAAGTTGGTCTGGGAGGCAATCTTGGCCACGTCGAGCGCCATGGTATTGAGCTCTATGGTGTAGGCGGTAAGCGTCTTGATCTCCGCCAGCATGGCATCGCGATTGGCTTGCGCGGAGTGCATGATGGCGAGCACCTGGTTGAGCTGTGCCTGGCTCTCGGCCAGTACGGCGGCCATGCCCGCCGATTTTGTCCCTCCCAGATCGCCGGCGGCATCGTGAGAGGCGGCTACCGCCTCTTCCAGCTTGGTGGTGAGCCCGGCGAAGCGCTGGGTCAGATCGATCATGGCTCCTTCGGTCTGCTGACGGGAGTTCTCAATCTGCTGTGACCAGATGGGGACGGCTTTCTCGCACACTTGCTCGAGCCCAATGATGGAGTGGCTGAGCTGGGCGGCAGACCAGGTATGGGCAGCCTCCTCGTCGTGATGGCTCGCAGCCGGCTTGCCGTGATAGTGATGGGAGCACCAGAGGGCTGCGCCCAGTGCCAGCACGCCGTTGGCCAGCAGATAAGGCAGCGGGCTGCCTGCGAGTGTCAGCAGCAGGGTGCTGAGCAGGCCTGTGCCCAGACAGCATGCCCAACTCACTGGGTCCCAGAATGCAATGGTCTCTGCCGTCTTGTGATCTGTCATACGCAAACTCATCCCTGCACGTGAGTCGGGGCGGGAACAAGCTGCTATCCCACTGGTGACAGAGAGGATGATCCACGCCCGAACCCGTTAGTTACAAATGGCTCAGTAAGGTTAGCGCAAAAAAATAACTTGGTTACAAATCGGTCCTGTTCGGGGGGATCTACTGATAAAACTGGAATATGGAGGCTGCAGACGGGGCTCTGGCTAGACGAGAGCGCGGTGAAGTGGCGGATAACGAAGCGTGGGGATAGCGCGGAGGCAAGCGCAGATAAAAAGGAGCCTGATGACTCAGGCTCCTGCTGAGGATTAGGCCTCGTTGGCGTGGGCCTTCTGGCACCCTTCGACCGCATGGGCAATCAGCTCAAGCGCGCTCTTGTCGCACGGGGGCAGCTCGGCATCGCATGAGTTGATGGGGGTGACGCGATCGCCCCACTTGATGATGGCGGCGCCCCAGGTCAGACCGGCACCGAAGGCGGCGGTCAGCAGATAGGAGTTCGGCTTGACGCGGCCCTGCTCCAGCGCTTCGCACAGGGCGATGGGCACGGTAGCGGCGGAGGTGTTGCCGTAGTTCTCGATGTTGACCATCACCTTCTCCATGGGCGCGTTCATGCGCTTGGCCAAGGTTTCGATGATGCGGATGTTGGCCTGGTGCGGCACTATGAGATCGACCTGCTCCGGGGTGATGCCGGCCTGGCTCAGCACTGTGCCGGTGGCTTCACCCATGCCGCGCACGGCGCGCTTGAAGATCTCAGGGCCTTCGAAGTTGAAGGTGAAGAGCCCATCCACATCGGCAAAACGCACCCGATCGGTACCAAAGTTCGGGACGTGCAGTATCTCCCGCGCTTCGCTGTCACAGCCGAGCTTGTTGGCAATCAGCCCGCACTCCTGCTCGCTCGCCTCTATTACCACGGCCCCGGCGCCATCGCCAAACAGTACGGCGGTATCGCGGCGCGCCCAGTCCAGCAGATAGGTCAGGCGTTCGGCACCTATCACCAGCACCTTCTTCATCATGCCGGTCTGCACCAGGGAGGTGGCGACGGAGAGGGAGTAGACAAACCCGGTACAGGCGGCGTTGAGGTCGAACACGGCGGCGTTGACGGCACCGAGCTTCTTCTGCACCGCAGAGGCGGCATTGGGCAGCAGGTTATCCGGAGTCGCGGTCGCCAGTATGATGCCATCGAGATCGCTCGCTTCCAGGCCCGCACAGGCCAGGGCGCGGCGACCGGCCAGGGTGGCGAGATCCGAGGTGCTGACGTGGGAGATCCGGCGGGCCTTGATACCGGTACGCGGATAGATCCATTCATCCGACGTATCCATGATGGTGCTGAGGTCATCGTTGGTCAGCACTGAGGGGGGCAGACATTTGCCCCAACCGGTGATATTGGCGTATTTCATCTTGTTACCGCTTCTCAAAGTGGATCGCCCGCAGGCGGAAAATCGCGCAATTATGCCGCACGGAGCAACCACTGTCATCTTGTGGTCATGGTTATCTGGCAGGGAAGAGGCGTAAAACCGCCGAAAATAGCGGGAAATTTTGCTTAAAATCGAGGACTCGCCTGCCCTAAGATAGGGCTTTCCACCACCCAACGGGGCCGCCCCTTGCACAAAGCCAACCTCAACCTGCTGCCCACCCTCAAGGTGCTGCTGGAGACCCGCAACATCAGCCGGGCGGCCGAGCTGCTGCACCTGAGCCAGCCCTCCATCAGCAAGCAGCTAAGCCAGCTGCGCAGCGAGTTTGGCGACGACTTGCTGGTGCGGGAGGGGCAGCGCTGGCTGTTGACGCCACGGGCCGAGACGCTGGCGGCGGCCTTGGCGGATTCCCTCGGTGCGCTGGATCGGCTCTACGAGGCACCGGGTTTCGACCCCGGTCGCTGCGAGCGGGTGTTTCGGCTTGCCTCGTCCGATTATGTGGCCCAGCACATCCTGCCCGATATCTGCGCCGCGCTGGCCAAAGAGGCGCCGCTTGCTGCGCTGGAATACAGCCTGTGGGACAAGCGCCAGCTGCCCCAGCTGTGGCAATCCGAGCTGGATCTGGTCTCCACCATCACGGATCTGGTGCCGGAGCAGATCCGTGGCCTGCATCAGGGGGAGGACAGGCTGGTGGTGCTGATGGGCCGCCATCACCCCTTGGCGGGCAATCCACTCAGTCTGGATGACTACCTCGCCTGGCCCCATCTGCAGGTGAGCGGCGGTGGTGACAAGGACAGCCCGGTGGAGCAGGTGCTGGCGCCGCAGGGGCTTAACCGGCGCTGGTTTGCCAGGGTGCCCTTCTTTCAGGCCGCGGTGGAGGTGTTGCTGCGCACCGACTGCCTGATGACCACCCCGGCCCATATCGCCTGGCAGCTCTCCCGCGAGCAGGATCTCGCCTTTTGTGATCTGCCGTTTGCCACCCGCACCCAGCAGTATCATCTGCTGTGGCACCAGCGCCATCATCAGGATCCGGCTCACAAGTGGTTTCGCGAGCTGGCCTATCCCTTCTTGCGCGAACATCTGCAACGCACTGTCGCCGAGAGCCGCAAGCTGTTGGCTGGCGTCCGCTAGCCGCAGTCGGTTGTGCCAGCCTATAGCCATTGGCTATGGGATCTATTCATAACTTTCACTTCTGGCATAACTGGTCGCCCCTTACCCTGAGATCTGCTGCTGATATTCGGCTTACAGGTAGGGAAAGATATGGAATTGACGAGTTGGCTGGCACTGGCCGCAATCTGCGTGATGGGGGCCATCAGCCCGGGGCCGAGTCTGGCGCTGATCATCCGCAATACGGTGCAGGGAGGGCAGGGTCACGGGGTGGCAACCGCGCTGGGTCACGGCCTTGGCGTTGGCATCTATGCGCTCATTACCGCGCTGGGGCTCTCCGTGCTGATCACCCAGACACCGCTGCTGTTTGATCTCATCCGTTACGGCGGCGCCGCATTTCTCGCCTGGCTCGGCATCAAGGCGCTGCTTGCCAGGCCCGCCAGCGAGTCGGCCGAGGAGGTAGTCCACCAGTTGCGTGGTCGTCAGGGTGCCTTTGAAGGCTTTATGGTCGCCTTTCTCAACCCCCAGCTTGCCATCTTCTTTATCGCCCTGTTCAGCCAGTTCGTGCGGGCCGACACCGGCTGGAACGAAGGGGGTATCATGATGCTCACCGCAGGTGGCATAGATGCGCTCTGGTACGTGCTGGTGGCGCTGGTGCTCTCCCGCGGCCCAGTACTTGCGTGGCTCAAGGCCAAATCCTTTGTGATCGACAAGGTGAGTGGTCTGGTGCTGCTGGGGCTGGCGCTCAAGGTAGTGCTCTGAGGTTCGTTTGTCAGCGGCTCGCGCCATGAGGGCAGGGCCGCTGAACGCATACCCGGCTCCACGGGCGGGACTGCGATCTCCGGACTTTTAATCCTGTATCTTGCGGTGATCTTAAGCGGGATCAAGGCAAGCAAAGGGCGACTGACCTAGAGTGACGGGCATTTTCTGTCTGCCGATAGACTCAGAGACCATGCACCCACAGACCCATAGCCACGCACTGAACCGCCTCGAACTGCTGGCGCCAGCCAAGAACCTCGCCTACGGCATCGAAGCCATCAACCATGGCGCCGATGCCGTCTACATGGGCGGTCCCGCCTTTGGTGCCCGCAGTGCGGCGGGCAACTCCCTCGACGATATCGACGCACTGGCGCGCCACGCCCACCGCTTCGGCGCCCAGGTCTTCGTTGCCTTCAACACCTTGCTGCACGACAGCGAGCTGGAACAGGCCCGGCGCCTGACCCACCAGATTTACGAAGCGGGGGCCGATGCGCTCATAGTGCAGGACATGGGGCTGCTGGCACTGGACTTGCCCCCCATAGCGCTGCACGCCAGCACCCAGACCGACAACCGTACGCCAGAGAAGGTGAAGTTTCTGCAGGATGTGGGCTTCTCCCAGGTGGTGCTGGCGCGTGAGCTCTCCTTGGCACAGATCCGCGAAATAAGCGCGGCGACCAAGGTGCAGCTGGAGTTCTTTATCCACGGCGCGCTCTGCGTCTCCTACAGCGGCCAGTGCAACATCAGCCATGCCCGCACCGGCCGCAGCGCCAATCGCGGCGAGTGTGCCCAGCTCTGCCGCTTGCCCTGCTCGCTGCAAAAGCCGGACGGCGAAGTGCTGGTGGAGGGCAGTCACCTGCTCTCCTTGAAAGACATGGATCAGACCGACAACCTGGAGGCGCTGATCGCGGCGGGCATTCGCTCGTTCAAGATCGAGGGACGGCTCAAGGGGCTGGATTACGTCAAGAACGTCACCGCCTGGTATCGCCAGAAGCTCGACGCCATTCTGGATCGTCGCTCCGATCTGGTGGCCGCCTCGGCGGGGCGTTGCAGCTACAGCTTCGAGCCGGATCCGAAAAAGAGCTTCAACCGTGGCTCAACCGATTACTTCCTCAATGGCCGCCAGCAGGGGATCGACTCCACCCTAAGCCCGAAATACGTGGGCGAGACGCTGGGTCGCGTCACCAAGGTGACCCGCGATGGTATCGAGATCGACGGCAAGCCGGTCACCCTCAACAACGGCGACGGTCTCGGCTTTTTCAAGCCGAACAAGGAGCTGGTGGGGATGCGCCTCAACAAGGTGGAAGGCAAGCAGTTACTCCTGTCGGAGCGCATGCCGGGCTTGACGGTGGGCACAGAAATCTACCGCAACCACGATCAGGCATTCAGCAAGATGCTGGAAAAGGCCAGCGCGGATCGCCGCATCCGGGTCGATATGCAGCTCTGTGAGTGCGATGAGGGATTGCGCCTCATGCTCACCGACGAGCAGGGCATCAGCGCCGCGGTGACGCTGCCTTGCGACAAGCAGCCTGCCGACAATCCGGAGCGGGCGCTGCAACAGGCGCGCGACCAGCTTGGCAAACTCGGCAATACCCTGTTTGTGGCGCGCAAGATTGAGTTGGCAGTAACGAGGCCGCTATTCATCGCAGCATCACAGCTCAACGGGCTGCGCCGGGATGGCATAGCCGCGCTGGAGGCCGCGTGCGTGGCCAGCTACCAGCGCCCCGAGCGGCGCATAGCCCTGCGCGATGTCAGCTATCCCCAGCACCGCCTCTCCTACCTTGGCAACGTGCTGAACTCGGCCGCCGAGCAGTTTTTCCGCGAGCACGGGGTGGAACGCATCGCCCCCGCCTATGAGGCGAACAAGGAGGAGGGGGAAGTGGTGCTGATGACAACGAAACACTGCATCCGCTACAGCCAGAACCTCTGCCCGAAAGAGGTGCCCGGTCTCAAGGCCGAGCCGCTGGAATTGAAGATGGGCAAGGACATCTTCCGGCTGCGCTTTGATTGCAACCGCTGCGAAATGCAGGTGATGGGGAGTTTGAAACAGTAATCAGGAAAACCGCCAGCTCATCTACGGCCATTCACCCTCTCCCAATGGGGGAGGGGATAAACCCGATCTGGCCGTAAAAACCAGCTAGCCACTGGTCAGTGTGCACGTTACGCAAATGTTGGTTGCAGGAGATCTACCACAATGGCCCGAGTACAATTTTTCTCTCTTGTCTTAACTGCCGCAGCCACTGTGTCGTTTGCACATGCCGGAACCGACTATCGTTGCACCGTCGAGCGGATTTTCGATGCTGATGGCGATAACTCTCAACTGATAGATGGTCAGCGAAAGCTATATATCGGAAAAGAGTTCACTGTCGACCGCAGATCGGGCGTCATGATGGGTGCACTGAAAAACTCGTACATGACCAAACCAGTGGTGGTTGATAGAGGGTCAAAAGACAATTCATTCAAAGCGGTGACTACTATGCGCCGCGACCAAGGTGTTGGAACTGGCTCAACTGTTTTCACTCTCGTAGTTAAGGAGTATGCGGAGTCCCCTCAAAAACCGTTTGCGTTTATGTCGGACGACACGGTTTATTTCGGCAACTGTGTGCCGTTTTGATATGTGGCCGATCAAGCGATGATAGTGGTTGATGAGTTGCAAGGTTGTCCTGATACACCAAACACTGCATCCGCTACAGCCAGAATCTCTGCCCGAAAGAGGTGCCTGGCCTCAAGGCCGAGCCGCTGGAATTGAAGATGGGCAAGGACATCTTCCGGCTGCGCTTTGATTGCAACCGCTGCGAAATGCAGGTGATGGGCAGTCTCAAGGGGTAATGACCTCTGCGGCCCCTTTCCGGGCATAGGGCGGCCGCGGATTCGATGGCAGTATAGGGAGGATAGAGAAGGGGCTTGCCCGAGCACGTATATCCCGCCGGGATAAGCGAATGTCCTCGGGCTCTCCGTGAGTAGACAAAGGAACTGTCATGAAAATCAATGCATTGCCGTTTTGCACGACCCACTGGGCCGATATAGCGCCGACCGAGCACAAGGGGGAAACCGGCGTCGCCCGCTGGCATACACAAACCTTTGGCGAGCTGCGGGTGCGGATGGTGGAGTACTCTCCTGGCTATCTGGCGGATCACTGGTGCAGCAAGGGGCATGTCCTGTTGTGCATCGAGGGGGAGCTGCACACCGAGTTGCAGGATGGCCGCGTCTTCACCCTGACGGCGGGCATGAGCTATCAGGTGGCCGATAACGCCGAGCCCCATAGATCCTTCACCGAGCAGGGCGCCAGGCTCTTTATCGTCGATTGAGCCATTCACCTTCTTTTGCTGCCACCGAGGCCAACCACCATGCTCGAACTCAGACCCAACTGTGAATGCTGTGACCAGGATCTGCCCGCCGACTCGGGTCTTGCCTATATCTGCTCCTTCGAGTGCACCTTCTGCGCCGATTGCAGCGAGCACTATTTGCAACTGATTTGCCCCAATTGTGGCGGCGAACTGGTCAGGCGTCCCCGTCGCCCCACGGCCAAGCTGGCGGCTAATCCTGCCTCCACCAAGCGCATCTTCAATCCGGTCCTGAAAAACCAGCCTTAAGAAGCCGGAGTGGCAGTTCGAGCATCCGGTGCTGATGGTCGCGGCTGCATGCCCGGGCCTTGTGCTTGTCTCTTCTTCCCGCATGGGAGAAGGGGGGAGGGTCAATACGAAGGGAGCGGCTGGAGTGTCTGCAATGTCTCTTTACGAACGTATGATGAGGCTTGGCTAATCATGCCTGCCTTGCTGTGCCGGTGGGCGAGTGCCCACCGGTAGATTCTGTTGCAACCATGGTAAGTTGCCAACGACACACTATGGTTTGGCGAATTGATCGGCGCTGAGCACCTCGATGCCAACGAAGGGTTGCTCGCCCTCGACCCAGGCATCGTGCCCCGGCGGTATGGTGTAGGACTCGCCGGCGTTGATGGTCTTGAGGGTGCCGTCCGTCAGGCGGACAGTAAGTGACCCCGAGACGGCGTAACCCACGTGCGAGAGCTGGCATTGCTCCGTCTTGACGACAGGTTTGATGCAGTCAGACCAACGCCAGCCGGGGGCAAAGTTGAACCGCCCTATGGTGTAGCCATTGAGTTTAACGACCTCGACCCGGGTCTTGTCGGGAGTGCGCACCTCGTCGGGGGCACCGTGGGACCTCACCTGGAATTGAGTGACTGTGACTGGAGTGGACATGTTTTCTCCTCGTTTCAAACGGATTGCAGCCGATGGCTGCGATCGGATCGCCAGGAAACACGCCGTGATCTCGATAGTCAGCAAGCTGCCAACGCGCAGCGTCATCCCGGTCTTCGAAGTATTCGCCCAAACTCCCGTCGGCGCCCTGGTTTGCTGCCGTTATGGGCAAGTTTTCACCCCATGTCAGGCGCGCGCTGCACTGGAACGGCCAGCCTTGCCGGGTCTATCGAAAAACATGGTTGTTCTTCAATAGCTTGGCTGATGAGGGCGAGATGAGCTGGCATTGGGTTACGTCTGGCGCCGAGTGCGACCAGGGCCTTCCTGGCAGGGCAGACGGCAAGGGCCGGGCTACCCCCTGGCGTGGCGGCAGGGATCCGGGGCTCAATGCGCGATCCCCTCGAGGCGCAGCAGCTCCTGCTTGATGGGCAATCCCCCCGCATAGCCGGTCAGGCTGCCGTTTTGGCCTATCACGCGATGGCACGGCACTATGATCGACAGCGGATTGCGGCCGTTCGCGGCGCCGACCGCACGGCTCGCACTCGGTTTGCCGATGACGCGGGCAATCTCGCCGTAGCTGCGGGTCTCGCCATAGGGGATCTCGCACAGCGCCTGCCAAACCGTTTGCTGAAAAGCCGTGCCATTGGCGGCGAGCGGCAGCGTGAAGCGCTGCAGGCGCCCGGCGAAATAGGCGTCAAACTCGGCAAGATAGGGGGCGAGCGCCTCACCGTCTTGCTGCCAGCCGCTCATGTCGGGCAGCGCCCGCAGGCCTGCCACAAAGTCCACGTGTACCAGGCCGTGCGCGTTGATGGCGACCAGTAGTTCGCCGCAGCTCGTTGGCAGCATGTCATAGCGGATCATGGGTTATCTCCTCGTCATGGCTTTGGGGCGCCTTGCTCCCCGTTGTGGGTGACAGCGGGTTTGCGATGGCACTCGCTGTGGTGGTCAATGGCTGCTTGATCAGCAGGGCCGGTTGTTCGCTCATGGCGTGCCACAGCCAGCTCGCGGCATAGCCGCGCCACGGTTGCCACGCCGCGCTTTGCGCCAGCACCTCTTTCACCGGCAGCTTGTCGCCGCCCCCCAGCGCCTTTTGCAGCACGAGATCGGAGGCGGGGAAGGCGTCGGGATCCTGTCCGCAGCGCAGCCGCCAGTAGGCGACCGTCCAGGGACCTATGCCCGGCAAGGCCAGCAGTTGCTCGTCGCTGGCCGTGGTCAGGGAAAGCGCACCGCTCGCGAGCGCGGCGGCGAGCCCCTGCAGCGTGCGAATGCGGCTGCCGGGCATGCCGATGCCGTCGAGATCCAGTGTGCACAGCTGCGCCGGGGCGGGCAGCTGCGCCACCCCGAACTGCGCCTCGGTACGCGCCACCAGTCGCCCCATGATGGTGATGGCGCCCTTGACCGACACCTGCTGGCCGACGATGGCGCGCAGCATCACCTCGTACTCATCCCAGCCGGCGGGCAAGCGCACCCCGGGCCAGCGCGTCTGCAGGCGTGCCAGCAGCGGATCCTGCCCGAGCCGCTCACCGATGCGCAGCATGTCGGCGTCGAGATCCCACATGCGGCGCACGCGATACAAGAGATCAGGCAGCGCCGCGGGCGGCAGATCATGCACAGTAAGCCTGATGCTATGGCCCTTGCCCTGCTCGATGCGGATCCAGCCCGCGTGATCGCCGACGCTATGGCGCCGCTCATACGCATCGCCATCGACCCGCTCCAGCCCGGGGATGGCCCGCAGCCGGTAAAACGCCAGCATGGCCGCCACGTCATAAGGCGGGCGATAGGACAGCTGCAGCGTGAGCGCCGCGCCGCTCTCGGTGACGTCGGCCCTTCCTTCACGCTGGCGCAGCACCCGGGGCGCCAGGTCATACGCCTGGCTCCAGGCATCGTTGAAGCGGCGAATGCTCGCAAAGCCCGCCGCAAACGCTATGTCCGTGATGGGCAGTGCAGTTTCGGTCAGCAGCCGTTTCGCGAGCAGCAGCCGGCGTGTCTGCTCCACCTGTTTCGGTGACGCACCGAGGTGCTGCTCGAACTGGCGGCGCAGCGTACGCTCGCTTATTCCGGCCTCTGCCGCCAGTGCGGCGAGCGAGCCGTCCGCCAGCTCGCCGCGATCGATCCGCGCCAGCAAACGGGCGAGTTCGGGCGGCAGATCGCCGCGTGCGGCGGGAGCCAGCTCGGGGCGACAGCGCAGACACGGGCGCAGGCCATGTTGCTCGGCCGCGGCAGCGCTTTGGAAGTAGCGCACGTTGTGCTCGTGCGGCGGCCGCGCGGGGCAGACGGGGCGGCAGTAGATGCCGGTGGAGAGCACGCCGGTAAAGAAGCGGCCATCGAAACGCGCATCGCGGGCGAGCCGGGCGGCGTGACATTGCTCGCGGCTGAGGCTCGGGATCCCCTCATCCTGATGGTGGTCACTGGCTGGTGGCGAGTTCATGGTCCTGGCGCTCCGTTCTGGGTACATGGATGAGAGAGTAGGGGGGAGGGAAGGCGGTGACTAGCCAGAAACGGACAGCAATTGAAATAAAAACGTCGCCGGGAGAGCCCCTGTGGCGAGGTTGAAACCGGTCGAACCGGGCGGGCAAGTGTGAGAATCTGGGGTGACAACATCCAAGGAGGATAGCACCATGCCAGGACCCGCCCGCGCCGGCGCCCTGATCTACGCCAGGGATCTCGGCCTGCTGACCCACTTCTACCGCACCCTGCTGCAGATGGACATTCGCAGTCAGGATGACGCTTTTGTCGTGATGGAGAACGACGATATCCAGCTGCTGATCCATGCCATCCCCGAGTCGATTGCCTGCGATATTGATATCCAGGTGCCACCGCAGCTGCGCGAACAGGGGGCGATAAAATTGTTCTTTACCGTACCAAGCCTCGCCTGGGCCGAGGCCAGGGCGGCCGATCTCGGTGGCGGCCTGTTGCCGCAGCAGTGGCCGGGGCCTGGCTTCGTGCTGCGCAATGCGTTTGATCCGGAAGGCAATATCCTGCAATTGCGCGAGTTTTTGAGTGCCCCGGATCCCCTCTGAATCCGGTTGTTTGCCAATGAAAAACGGGGCAGTCAAGCTGCCCCGTTCCCCTCTTCACTCGCTGGCGCAGCAGCTGTTATTTCAGGTAGCGCTGCTCCAGATGCTGGCGCAGCCAGCGCGGGTTTAGCGCCTCGCCGGTCGCGCGGCGAATGAGCTCGTCCGTGCTGTGCTGGCTGCCCTGTGACCAGATGTGGCGACCAAGCCACGCGAGTATCTCCGGCAGGCGGCCCGCCTCGATCACGCTGCTCATGTTGCCCAGTTCCCGCTCCAGCGCGAAGCGCAACTGCGCCGCATACATGGCGCCGAGCGTGTAGCTCGGGAAGTAGCCGAACGAGCCATCCGTCCAGTGAATGTCCTGCATGCAGCCGTTCTGGTAGTTGCCCTTGGTGGAGAGGCCGAGCCACTGCTGCATCTTGGCATCCCACAGTTCGGGCAGATCGGCCACCTCGATGTGCCCTTCGATGAGGTCGCGCTCCAGCTCGTAGCGCAGGATCACGTGCGCCGGGTATGTCACCTCGTCCGCCTCTACGCGGATAAAGCCGGGCTCGACCCGGTTGTAGAGCTTCGCCAGGTTCGCCGGCGCAAACGCCGCCTGCTCGCCAAAGTGTGCGCGGATGCGCGGCACCAGCAGCGCCAGGAAGGCGGGATCGTGGCCGAGCTGCATTTCGCAGAACAGGCTCTGGCTCTCGTGAATGCCCATGGAGCGCGCCTCGCCCACCGGCTGGCTCATCAGCTGGCGCGGCAGCCCTTGTTCGTAGCGCGCGTGACCCGTCTCGTGCACGATTCCCATCAGGCTGGAGACGAACTCCCGCTCGTTGTAGCGGGTGGTGATGCGCACGTCGTTAGTACAAACAGGAATGCACAAAAGCGATGTTACGCCCTCTGAGGCGAAGCCTCAAGAGGCCTGAAGGCCGTAGGGTTACAGGGTTTTAAGGGGCTTAAGGGGGAGCAAAAAAAGCACAAAAAAACGACTCCAAAATTGTACCGTATGTACTGCACAAAAGGGGAAGGGTGGGGTTCATGTGGCACCCTTGCGCCCGCAAGGGCATAGGGACACAGCAAAGGGGCCTGGGGGGCACAGGAGAGCACATAGGAACGCATACAGGGTTAGGCACAGTAAGGGGTAGTACATGGGGCATCACTGGGGAGCAATGGCACAGACAAGCGAGTACAGCGCGGCATAAAGAGGGCAATACAGAGGGGGTATAAGGTCACGCCTTGCAAGGCGTGCTGGTAGCAATGTGAAAGGCAGGACAAAGTGAAATGGGAGTTATCTTAACAGCTGAGCCCGCTTGATAACGGGCTCATTAACGAAAATCAGGAAAGCATGATGGTGGGGCTAATAACCATGGTCTCTATATAGTATATCGGTATCCATTTGTAAGCGTACGACGAAGATCGTATGACAGGCGCGACGGGTTATTCAGCAGGTAGAGCAACACGCCAGGGCAGCAGTTCACTGACCCTGTTCACCGGCCAGTCAACGATCACATTCAGTACATTCCGCAGGTAATACTCCGGAGCCACCCCGTTCAACCGGTACCTGCCGGTACAGAAGGATGGGGCGGCTTATCTCGCCTGGGATCAGTTAACAGCAGATAGAATAATAGTGGGCTATAACCCACTATTACATTCCCATAAAACAGACTTAAAAAATTTATACATCCACGCTCAACCATTATTTTAATCATTTTGGAAATATGATGAATGCTATCAACAATGAAGCAGCAACTATAAGCAAGTAAGTGTTTCGACTTTCCTGATTACGGGTCGCATAGCGGCGATCAATGCTCTCAGCCCATTCAGGCTCATGAAAATCAACCGGAGTTGGCTCTGACTTTTCAAAATATAGCCCAATAAAACGTAAGGCGAAACCAATTGCAACCAGTACAGACACGCCACTCATCAAATACCGTAGAACATCTACATTCATAATCACTACCTCTATCATATTTTTTAATTTCGAATGCATTAATGATTTAATGCACTATCAGAATATCATCACTGGATAAAAAGGTGGTGGTTTTTGTTCTACCGCTTCCAAAAACGATTTTTACCGCTAATGCAAAAACTTTTTCTCCTATTAATATGCGGTATTCTCGACTCTTGTTACAGCATTTGAGTTCTATATTGAGAATGGTCGCCCGGTTCCAATGCCGAGTTCTCCGGTAGCATGGCAAGAGTTGGTTTCGGTTCCGTCCTGAATCGCCCCGGCTTCTCTAGACACTTTTGAGCCGTTCGAAATATTGCTTTTCACACTCTACTGGCGATAGCCCATTGTTGAAACTGTGCCGGCGCTTGGGGTTGTAAAACATTTCAATGTAATCG
>NZ_CAWQWZ010000053.1:0-206959 GCF_963899305.1 Aeromonas sp. MR19 | reverse complement strand
ACAGCAAGCAGCATGAAGCCGTCAAGGCGGCCAAGGCGAACGCCACCCCGGGCAAGGAGGCACAATGAGCTGCTCTCGCCGTCACTTCATGGCGGGGATGAGCGCGGGGGCCCTCATCATTATGACGTGGCGGGCGCGCTCCCCTGCCCCTGCCCCCCCCCCCCGCCAGGCACCCCCACCGCGGCCAGCAAAAAAAAAGCCCCGCCAGTGGCGGGTCTTTTTTTATCGACGAATGAAGCGGACGAACGCGCAGGTTCAGCCCTTTTGCACCAAGCCTATCTGGCCGGGCTCGCACCACTCGAACATCACCTCCTGGCTCTTGCCGCAACAGCTGCCGCCGCACACCTGGGTCTCCCGCTTGGCGACCCGGCCCTTGCGCATCCAGACGCCGAGCATGGCCTCCACCGCATCTTCCGAGGTGTGGAAGTGGCGCGCCAGATCCCGCCGACTCACCTTCTGTTGTGCGGCGAGATAGGCGCCGAGCTCCCGCAGGATCACAGGGCCACCACCTTGCGGGCGACTATGTCGCCGTGACGACGGCCCAGCCACCAGAGCAGCAACAATGAGAGACCATAGCTGCCGATCCAGAGCAGGCTCTGTTCGGGGTGGGCGGCAAAGGTGGCCGCCTGATAGAAGACGGTGGCGCACAGGAAGGCCGTGTAGTTGCACCAGGCGGCGGCCAGCAGGGCCCACTGGCGACCGGTTTCCCGCACCAGGGCACCCATGGCGGCGGCGCACGGCATGTAAAGCAACACGAACAGCAGGTAGGCAAAGGCACCGGCGGCACCGTCGAAGTGGGTCTGCATGTTGCCGTAGGTGGAAACATCCACCTCCTGCGCCTCGGCGGCGGCCTGCTGGTCATCCAGATTGCCGACCTGGATCCCCATGGGATCGGACGGGTCTATGTCGGCCAGGTTGGTGGCGACGGCGGCAATGGCCTCGTTGAAGCTGCCAAGCAGGGAGAACTCCTTCTCCTCCTCATCCCCGTTGCTGCCGGCGTAGAGGCTGTTGAGGGTACCCACTACCGCCTCCTTGGCGAAGATGCCGGTGACGATGCCGACCGTGGCCTGCCAGTTGTCATCGCGCACACCTATGGGGTGCAGCACAGGGGTCACGGCCTGGCTTATCTTGCTCAGCACAGAGCTTTCTTGATCCTGGTGGCCGAAGCTGCCATCCGTGCCCAGCGAGTTGAGCACGCTCAGCACGGCGACCACCAGCACTATGGTTTTACCTGCGCCGAACACGAAGGATTTGAGCTTCTGCCAGGTCTTGATCCCCACGTTGATGGGACGCGGCCACTCATAATCCGGCATCTCCATCAGCATAGAATCGCTCTTGCCCGGCAGCAGGGTGCTGCGCAGCAGCAGGCCGGTGAGCACGGCCACCAGAATGCCGATGAGGTAGAGACCGAACACCAGGTTCTGACCCGATTCGGGGAAGAAGGCCACCGCAAACAGGGCGTAGACCGGCAGGCGGGCACCGCACGACATGAAGGGGGCCATGGCCGAGGTCATCAGCCGCTCCCGCTCCGAGTTGAGGGTGCGGGTCGCCATCACAGACGGCACTGTACAGCCAAAGCCCATCAGCATGGGCACGAATGCCTTGCCCGGCAGCCCGAGGCGACGCATCAGGGCATCCACCACGAAGGCGGCGCGGGCCAGGTAGCCTGAGCTCTCCAGCACCGCCAGGAACAGGTAGAGACAGCCGATCACCGGGATAAAGGTGGCCACCGTCTGCAAGCCGACCCCGAAGCCGTCCGCCAGTATGGCCCCCAGCCAGTCCGGGGCATTGATCAGCCCCAGCAGGTGGTGCACGCCATCCACGAACAGGGCGCCACCCATGATGTCGAAGAAGTCGATGAAGGCGCTGCCCACCTTGATGGCGAACATGAACATCAGGTACATCACCAGCAGGAAGAAGGGGATGCCGACCCAGCGGTTGAGCAGCACCCGATCCAGCCATTCGCTCTGGGCTATGGTGAGCTTGCCCTTCTGCTGACACGCCTGGCTGGCCCACTGGTGAATGTGGCCATAGCGGATATCCGCCAGTTGCAGATCTATGTCCTGGGCATGATGGGCGCGGGCCACCACGTTGGCTGCGGCGGCCTGCTGGCCGGGCAGCAGGGTCTCCTGCATCACGGCATCCTCTTCCAGCAGGCGCAGGGCGCGGCCACGGGTGGTGAGGTGGTGCGGGGCGAGCAGGGTTTCGAGCTCCGCCAGATCTTTTTCAAGATCTGTGCCGTAATCGAGCAGCAGCGCGGGCTGCGGCTGGCCGATGAACTGCTGGATCTGGTGCTTGAAGGCGGCGACCTGCTGACGGTTGTGGGCCGACAGGGCCACCACGGGGCAGCCGAGCGCCTTGGCCAGCAGGGCTTCATCTATGACCAGCCGCCGCTTTTGCAGTATGTCCATCTTGTTGAGCACCACCACCATGGGCAGCCCCAGTTCGCGCAGTTGCAGCGTGAGATAGAGAGAGCGTTCCAGGTTGGCGGCATCGATGACGTTGAGCAGCAGATCCGGCTGCTGGCCCTGAACGAAGCGGCTGGCGATCTGCTCGTCCAGGCTCCCTTCCTGATTGGCCAGGCTATAGATGCCGGGCAGGTCCATCAGCTTGTAGTCGTGCCCCTGGGCGGAGAACTCGCCCATCTTCTTGTCGACCGTGACGCCGCTCCAGTTGCCCACCTGCTGGCGGGCCCCGGTCAGGGCGTTGAACAGGGAGGTCTTGCCGCTATTGGGGTTGCCGACGGTTACCAGGGAATAATTCATACCGGTTCGACCTCGATTTGCAGGGCAAGGCTTTTTTGCATGGAGAGACAGATCCCCTGACACTGGATCTGGAGCGGATCACCCAGCGGTGCCGCGCGCAGGAAGATGACTTCGGTCTGAGGCAGCAAGCCCATCACCATCAGCTTGCGCCGCAGGGGACGGGTCAACTGATTCATGTTCTTGATGCGAGCACTCTGTCCCGGTGACAACTGCGCGAGTACCATGACTGACTCCTGAAGTTAAACAATAATAATTCGCTTTCACTCGGGGCATTATAATCCGTGTTTCCCACGCTAATTTGAGTAAAATCAAACTCCGCTTAGCTAACTCACAAATAACTGCCATGAGTCACGACAACAACAGCCGCCTGGTCTACAGCACGGACGGCGGCATCATCAAGGAACAGACCCAGTCCCCATCCGCCTCCCCCTTTCCCGCCGACGGCGTGGTGCGCATCCGGCGCGAGACCAAGGGGCGCAAGGGCGCCGGCGTCATCAGCATCCACGGCGTACCGGCCGAACAGCAGAAGGCCATCGCCACCCTGCTCAAGAAGAAGTGCGGTACCGGCGGCGGCCTGAAAGAGGGGATCATCGAGATCCAGGGGGATAAACGGGACCTGATCAAGGCCGAGCTGGAGAAGGCCGGTTTCAGCGTCAAGCTGGTGGGTGGCTGACCTACTTGTCTGGCGGATGATTTTTCCCTAGAATGCCCGCTCCCATCGAGGGGGAGTAGTCTCGCAGCCCGATCCCAAACCGGTTTGCGACCCTGATCAACATGCTTGGTGCCAACTCACCATGGTCAGGGTGATCCATCTAATCCGTGGATTTGACAAGACCTTTGACG
Organism: Aeromonas sp. MR19; assembly: GCF_963899305.1. Classification (NCBI taxonomy): domain Bacteria; kingdom Pseudomonadati; phylum Pseudomonadota; class Gammaproteobacteria; order Aeromonadales; family Aeromonadaceae; genus Aeromonas; species Aeromonas sp. MR19. The sequence continues at coordinate 203,351 of NZ_CAWQWZ010000053.1, read as the reverse complement.
GGCCAGTGCCAATACCGGGGACGGATGGCGCAGGCTTGTCTCAGGTATAACAATTCCGTCCCCCGGTCATTTTTATGGAAGCCCTGTTAACCTCAACCCTGAGCGTGGCTATCGCCGAGATCGGCGACAAGACCCAGCTGCTGGCGTTGCTGCTCATCTGTCGTTTTCGCAAGCCCTGGCCCATCATAGCCGGCATGCTGGCGGCGACCCTGCTCAACCACGCCGGCGCCGCCTGGCTTGGCGAGTTCATCAGCCGCTGGCTGGATCCCAAGGTGATGACCTATCTGGTCGCCGGCTCCTTCATTGCCATGGCGGCCTGGATCCTGGTGCCGGACAAGATGGACGACGAGGAGAGCCCGCTCGACAAGTACGGCCCCTTCATGGCCACCTTCGTGCTCTTCTTCATCGCCGAGATAGGCGACAAGACCCAGATAGCCACCGTCTTGCTGGCGGCCAAATATGACTCTCTGGTGCAGGTCATCACAGGCACCACCCTCGGCATGATGCTGGCCAACGTGCCCGTGGTGCTGCTCGGCAAGCTGGGCGCCGACAAGCTGCCGCTCAAGGGGATCCGCATCGCCTGCGCCATCCTGTTTGTGGGCCTAGGGGTCAGCACCCTGATCTTCGCCTGACACAAACCGGCCCGGAAGGCGGCGAGGCAAGCGTGAGCACTTGCCTACCCCGCCCAGTGCCGGTACCCATGTCGCGTCATCCCAAGCCAGCCCCGCCTCTATTCGAACAGGCGGGGCTTTTTGTTGCCCGCCAGCGGCCGATGCCTGCGGCCCCCTGCCGGCTGTCGCACGCCCGCACACGGGGAGTGTCCCGCAGTGCCATGACGGTGGCATAATGCGGCAAACCTCATGGAGCATCCCATGCACTTCACCTCAAGACAGACGCTGCTCGACTGGGTCAGACGCGGACGCCTCGCCCAGGCGCACCTGCCCGCCGCCCTCGCCCTGTGCGAGCTGCCACCCGGCCCCGCCCGCTGGCAATGGTTGTTCGATCGCCTGCTGCTCTGGCTCGGCAGCCTGTGCCTGGGCGCCGGTCTGGTGTTCTTCGTCGCCTTCAACTGGCAGGAGCTGGGTCGGATCGAACGCCTCGCCCTGCTGGAGCTGCCCCTGCTCGCCATGCTGGTGCTGCTGTGGCGCAAGCCCCTGGCCGACACGCCCCGCCAGGCGCTGCTGCTGGCGGTAGCCCTCAACATAGGCGCCCTGCTGGCCCTGGTGGGCCAGACCTACCAGACCGGCGCCGATCCCTGGCAGCTGTTCGCCACCTGGGCCCTGATGCTGCTGCCGCTGGCGGCGCTCGGCATGAGCCCCTTGCTGTGGACCCTGAGCTGGCTGCTCGGCCAGCTGGCGCTGGTGCTCTACTGGCGACTCGGGCTGTTCAACTTCTTCTTTGCCTTCGATGAAGAGGGGCTGGGCTGGTGCCTGACCCTGCTCAACGCCGCCCTCTGGGGCCTGCTGTTGCTGACACCGGCCCGCTGGCGCTTGATGCCAAGCTGGCTGCCGGGTCTGGCCGCCGGCCTCGGCGTCACCCTGCTGGCATTGCTGGCGCTGTTTGATGCCGCCTCCCCCTGGGTCTGGCCCGCCTGGATCGCATGGCTTGGCGCCGCCTATCTGCGCTGGCACCACAGATTCATCGCCGGGCTCGCCATGGGCTGCCTGAGCCTGATCGCCGTGATCCTGGCGGCCCTTGGCAAGTGGATGGAGCCCGACGTGGACGGCTTCCTGCTGCTGAGCCTGATTGCCATCGGCCTGTCGGTCGCGGCCAGCCGCTGGCTGCAACAGCAACGGAGGTCCCATGCATAAACAAGGCATCTGGCAAGCCAGCCAGGAGGAGGCAACATGGCTGATCTGACCCCCTGGCAGCGGCTGCAACAGGCCGAACTGGTGGAAGGGGACGTCCCCAATGATACCCAGCCCCACTGGTCGAGCCGCTTCCTGCTCGGCATGGTGGGCTGGATCGCCGCCCTCTTCCTGCTGTTCTTCCTGTTCATGTCGTTCTCGCAGCTCACCCGGGATGCCAACAGCGCCCTGGTGATGGGCAGCGTACTGATGGCCATCGCCTATGGCCTCAACCGCTTCGCCCAGCGCAGCGATCTCTGGGACCAGTTCGTGCTGGCGCTGGCGCTGGCCGCCGATGCCTGGCTGCTCTATGGCCTCATCGATCAGATTGACCCGCACTCGGCGCCGCTCTGGCTGGGGCTGGCCCTGCTGTCGCTCGCCATCGCCGCCCTGTTCGAACACTGGCTGATCCGGCTGTTTCACAGCTTCGCCGCCGCCATACTGCTCACCCTTGGGCTGGCTTGTCTCGGCCTGCAACTGCTGGCCCTGCCGCTGGTGATGGCGGCCGTCACCCTCTGCTGGCTGCAGGCGGAGCGTCAGCCCGTCCACCATCAAGTCTACGAATCTCTCACCCTGGGGCTGGCGCTCTCCCTGCTGGTGCTGGGGCGCCTACACCATCCGCTGTGGGACGGGGGCGCCAGCATGCTCGACGAGCTGGGCCACTCCCGCCTGCCGCTCTGGCTCAATCCCCTGCTCTGCGCCGCCCTGCTGCTCGGGGTCATGATCCGGCTCAAGCTGCCGCTGCTGTATGGGCTGCCGCTGGTGCTGATCAGCGCCCTCATCCCCGGCATGGGGGCCGGCGCCCTGGTGCTGGTGCTCGGCTTTTATGCCGGGAGCCTGGGGCTGATGACGCTGGCGGGCCTGCTGCTGCTCGGCTTTGGCTCCCTCTATTACTACGATCTGGGGCTGACCCTGATGACCAAATCCTGGCTGCTGCTGGGCTCGGGCGCCCTGCTGCTCGGCACCCGCCAGCTACTGAAGATCCTCAATGGGAGGACGCCATCATGAGACGGCTTGGACTCCTGCTGACCGGCCTCGCCATACTGGCGGGCATCAACTTCACCGTCTGGCGCTACGAGCACGCCATCAGCAGCGGCGAAGTGGTACTGCTCAGGCTGGCGCCGGTCGACCCCCGCTCCCTGATGCAAGGGGATTACATGCGGCTGAACTACGACATTGCCCGCCAGCTCGGTGCCCGTCGCGACAGCGAGCGCGCCAATGGCGGCGATACCCTGGTGATCCGCCTCGACGGGCAGCAGGTGGCCAGCTGGGTCGAAGGCGGCAAGCCGGCGCAACTGGCACCGAATGAGCGGCTGTTGCAGGTGCGCCTAAGCGACAACCAGTGGCTGATCGGGCCCGACGCCTTCTTCTTCGAAGAGGGCACGGGGGAGCAGTACGAGACGGCGCGCTACGGCGAGTTTCGGCTGCAAGCGGATGGCAAGGCGCTGCTGGTCGGGCTGCGTAATGAAGAGTTCAAGCTGATGGGAACCAGCAGGGATCGTTGGTAAGTACTGGCAATCTCAGGCTTTTTTACCCACACTTGCGCAAGAGGATCGCCGGTTTCACGCCAAGGATGGGCTCATGAGGATAAGGTTGTGCTGTTATCTGCTGCTGATGTCGTGCCTGGGTTCGGCACAGGCAGACCTGGCCAAGCTGGAGTACCTGACCGAGGAGTACCCCCCCTACAACTTCAGCGATGAGGCCGGTCAGCCCAGCGGGCTGGCGGTCGCGTTGCTGCAGCTGGTCTGGCAACGCAGCGGCACGCCTGCCCAGCCCATCCGCATCCTGCCCTGGGCGCGAGGCTACTACCTGCTGACCCAGAAACCCAATGTGGTGCTCTTCTCCACCGCCCGCACCGACACCCGCGACCCCCTGTTCAAATGGGCCTGCCCCATCGGCTACTCCGAATACATATTGCTGGCCCACAAGCAGCGCCACATCAGCCTGAGCGCCCCCGAGCAGATGAATGCCTACCGGATCAGCGCGGTGCGGGCCGATGCCTCCGAGCAGTTGCTGCTCAACCGGGGCATGGATGAAACCCGCATCATACCGGCCAACCGGCTGAGCCAGGCCCTGCGCATGCTGGTGTCGGGCCGCGCCGATCTGCTGGCCACCAGCAAGCTGGCGGGTTATGACGCCATCAAGGCGCTGCAGCTCAAGGCCGACGACTTCAATGTGGCCCTGGTGCTGGATGCCGAAGAGCTCTGCTACGCCTTCAGCCGTCAGGTGGACGACGGCGTGGTCAAGCAGTTCCAGCACGCCCTGACCCAGGCGCTGGCCTCGCCGGAGTTTCAGCGCCTGCGACTCCAATACCTGCCAGCGCCCTGAACCCAACGCGGCCTGGGTTCGCATCTCCTTGATTTAACCCCCGATCTGATTGGCGAATTATCACGATTTGGTAACACTTGAGGATGAAGCAACACCCCATCAGGATGGCCAAGATGAAAAAATGGATTGGAATAGTCGCGCTCATGTTTACCGCCATCACCCAGGCCAGCCCTGAACTTGGCAAGCTGCACTACCTCACCGAAGAGTACAAACCCTACAACTTCTCCAACGAAGCCGGCGCCCCCACCGGCCTCGCCGTCGAGCTGCTGCATCAGGTGTGGCAGAAGACCAACACCCCGGCCCAGACCATCACCATCATGCCCTGGGCGAGGGGCTACTACCTGCTGACCCAGAAACCCAATGTGGTGCTCTTTTCCACCGCCCGCACCGAGGCGCGGGATCCGCTGTTCAAGTGGGCCTGCCCTATCGGCTATGCCGAGATAGTGCTGATGGGGCTGGCCAAGAGCCCGCTCACCCTCACCAAGCTGGAAGATGCCCAGCAGTACAACATAGGGGCGGTGCGCGCCGACGTGGGGGAGCAGTTGCTGCTCAACAACGGCTTTGACGAGCAGAAGATCATGACCGCCAACCGCCTGCCCCAGGCGCTCAAGATGCTCACCTCCGGCCGGGTCGACCTCATCTCCACCAACAAGACCACCATGATGGATCTCATCGCCACCCAGCAGCTGGATCCCGCCCAGTTCAAGGTGGTCTGGATGCTGAGCTCGGAGCAATTCTGCTTCGCCTTCAGCCACCCGGTCAGCGACGAGCTGGTCAAGGAGTTCCAGAATGGCCTGACCCAGGTGCTGGCCAGCAGCGAATTTCAGCAGATCCAGGGCAAGTACTTCCCCGCCCGCTAACCGGGTTGAGCAAGACAAGGGGCCCAGCGGGGCCCCTTGTTGTTGCCGGTTGGCGCCATCAGATCTGTGTGCGACGCAGACGCTTGACCGCATACATGCTGGCATCGGCCAGCCGCAGGGCCTCGTCGATCGAGGTATTGGCCGGCTCTATGGCCACGACCCCCACGCTGGCACCGGGATAGTGCAGCACGCGGGAAGGCAATGGCAGCTGCACCTGGCTGCACTCGCACAAGCGGCGCTGAAAGCCCTGCACCGCCGCCGCCAGCGTCTCTTCACCGCACAGCGGCCCCACGCCCACGGCAACAAATTCGTCGCCCCCCACCCGCGCCAGCAGATCGCCGTCGCGCAGCACGCTCGAGAGCGCCCTCGCCACTGTCTGCAACAGCAGATCGCCGGCAGCATGGCCGTGGGTGTCGTTGATGGCCTTGAAGCCGTCGAGATCGATAAAGGCGAGCAGCAGCGGATGTTCGACCCGCTCCGCGAGGGAAAACAGGCGGTTGAGTTCGTGCATCAGTGCCCGCCGGTTGGGCAGACCGGTCAGGGGATCACTCAGCGCCTGGCTCGACAGCTCCTTGTTGGCCCGCTGCAACTGCAAGAGCAGTTGCTCTCGCTCCACCAGCTCGGCGATCAGCCGGGCAAAGAAGGCAAGCAGATGATCCGAGCCTGCGACCAGCGGCTTGTGCTCGGCGCTGGCGGCGCACAGAGTGCCATAGAGGGAGCCGGAGGAGGTCAGCACGGGACAACTCAGATAGGTGCGAATGCCGAGCGCCCGCGCCGCCTGGGAATCCCCCCAGCAGCTCGCCACATCGTCGGTGTAGAAGCGCCCCTCATCGAGGGCCCGTCGGCAGAGGGCATCCCCCCAGGCCACCGAGCCCCCCTCGGGGATCTGCAGCTCGGCCGTGTTGTGGGCATAGCGGATATGTTGAATGTCGTGACCCAGGTCTATCTCGGTCAGATAGGTGGACTCAAGCCCGGTGACCGTCTCTAGCATCTCCAGCAGCGGGCGGGTCAGACTCTCCAGATCCCGCGCCTCGGTCACCTGCAGCGACAACGTCTGCAATATTCTGTCCATGCACACCTCCCTGCTTGCATGTCGATTACTGAAACGATAGCCAACCCCTGGGCCCCTTCACAAGCAAGGCCGGGGCCTGATGCCGACTAAATGTGCCACCCTGCTCGTAGTCGTCGCCAGACGGCGCCAGCGGGCAGCCAGACCGGCCGCATAAGAGCCCTCTGCCTTGCCATGCCATCGGGTGAGCAACCCACCGCAGAGGGGTCAAGGCACCAGATGCCCTCTCCTGCTCCCTTGCCCAGCCCGCTGCTTGGCTTGGCTTGGCTTGGCTTGGCTTGGCTTGGCTTGGCTTGGCACGGATGATGGCTCAGGCTTGGTACACCCCGGCAGAACACCACAACGCGCCAACACTCACGTCACTCGCCGCCCTGGGGCCAAGGCTGCACTGCAACCTTGAGCTGGCTCAAAAAACTATTCAATTCTGACACTTGCATCACTAATTCAATGGAATTCCATGGATCGGGCCGAGATGGCTCCGTAAGATAACCAAGGTGCCTGTTGGCCCCCTGGTTGCCTCTGATGGTCAACAGCGCATTGTGGTAGCGACAGCCAGGGGCGGTAGCAACTGTCGCGGATAGAGAGGGAGTATGTGCCTGCGAGGCGAGACGTCTGGCAGAAGGGGGCAACGGCGGCACAAGCCCGCCGGATGATAGCGCAGAGCGCCAATACGCGGAGGGAATAGCTCCGCCTGTCGCTATAAACGCAGGGCCCTGCAAGCAAACGGCATTGCACCGGTGGACTATCCCCTCTCAGCAAATCAGCAGGGGAATGACAGCCGAGGTTGAGCCCCACCGCGGGTCGCAAACAACCGCCCGGTCACTGGCTTACTCGATGCCGTTTGACTCAACACCTGTCGCCACTGGGCACGCTCGGAGTTATTTGACCCGCATCAGGCGATGGCAGATGTCACCCAGCTCGAACTGGATCACCTGGGAACGCTGCATGGCATCGACCCGCTGCAGCATGTCGGCGTCGTACTGCTTGCGCCGCATCCACTGCATGGGCTCCTCGAAGCTGCCTTCATTGACGATAAAGGTATCCGTGTAGGTGTCGTTCACTATGCTGACCACCCAGATCCGCTGCTGAAACTCCGAGAGTTCGGCAAAGAGCGCGGCCCCGCGGGTCGCAAGCCAACGCCCTGCCCAAGTGATCCTGTTTTTACTGTCGACGAGCCGGTTTGCCATAACTGATAAGGGTTGGATAAGAGGACGGTTCGGCATCCTAGCATCCAGGGGGATGGGGCACCAAGCAGCGGGAGTGCACCTCTCCCACCACGGGATGAGGCGCAGGGTGCAATAAGCGGAGCGCATTGCACCGGGGAACGATCCCCTCTCCCCCTGCGGGAGACAGGTAGGGTGCCAATACGCGAAGCGCATTGCACCGGGGAACGATCCCCTCTCCCCCTGCGGGAGCAAGGTAGGGTGCCAATAAGCGAAGCGCATTGCACCGGGGAACGATCCCCTCTCCCCCTGCGGGAGACAGGTAGGGTGCCAATAAGCGAAGCGCATTGCACCGGGGTAAATGATCCCCTCTCCCCCTGCGGGAGAGGGCTAGGGTGAGGGGGTTAACGTCATTCCCCGGCGGAATGTCGCCCAACGCCTGAATGGCATGGCTTCGCCATGCAGGACAAGAGGGCACGGCCCTCGACGGGGTTTCGCCCGCCCTTCGGGCTTGGTCGAGTGACTTTTCTTTGCGTGGCCAAAGAAAAGTCACCAAAAGAAAGGCCACCCCATAGAGAGACCATATTTTCGCACCTATGAAATAGTAATCATCAACATGGTTACATAGGTGAACAAATCATTGTGAGTACAACAGCAAGCGGCACACATCCCTATCGAGGAATAGTTTTATATTAAAGGCCAGACATTGAGTTTTTCGCTGTGATAAAACTCTATTTCTCGAACTAACCATTGAAAGTAAAAAATACAATTCAATCTATTCATATCCTCCATGGCACAACTATATAAAAAGTCAAAAGTCAAAAGTCAAAAGTCAAAAGTCAAAAGTCAAAAGTCAATTCTTACACATATTAAAAATATGAGTAATCATATATGATTGTTTTTTATCACAAAGGGACCAATTGGAGGTCATCTCCTTCTATACTTCCATTTGAAAGTGATATGCTCGCCTTATCATTTAATAACTGGGATGACTATGGCATTAGCACAACTTTAAATGCGACCTTATATATCGACAAAAAGGTTGCTCTAAATTTCTCATTAAAGTTATTAATTGAAGATGATGACTATTCCCCCAAAAAACTAAATGAGCTTTGTGATAATGGATGGAATGGTTTCTTCCCAATCCCAAACCTAAATTATGTATCCGTACCTAGCGATATCGATTTTTATAACATTCTCATCGCTAAAATTGGGCTCGCTGATACACAAACTCTACTAATGTTAATTAGAGATGCAGGATATCTGGTTAACGTAATAAAAGATGGAAATGCAGAGCGCCTTACATCGCATGGAAACTTTATTACATCCCCACTCCGGGAAGCTGGGGCCAGAAAATCTTTTCAGGATGGTTGGAAACTATTAGATAACGTGCAATCATCGATTCAAGACTTTACACTGAATACAATTAATAAAAATGGTGTTATAGAACCAATATCATTTCATTTTAATTCAGAGCACCTACCATATGACATAAATGTATTAATAGGTGAGAATGGTATAGGTAAGTCATTTACACTAAAAACTTTAGTAGAATATTGGTTGGGTGTTGATAGTGGAAGTAAGAAGATTCTGGATGCATCCAATCACGCTCCATTTGACCACTACCCTAACATATCCAAATTCATACTAATTTCCTACAGCCCATTCGAAGAATTTACAATAGATTTATCTAAAACGGACCTAAAAGACAAAGACGCATATAAATATTTCGGTTTCAGGAAAATAAACACCGATTCTGCCGGTAATGAAAAAATTGGTATTAGTAGAAACTTACCAGCCCGAGATTCAGTAAGCTCAATAATGAAATCTATTGAGGATGATCATGAGTTTGGTTTTATACATCACTGGACGAGTAAGTTTGACACCATCTTCTCTGTATTGAAAACTGCAATAGATTTCGATTTTATTGCGCTTGAATTATCAGAAGACATGGCATGGAAATCTAATCCAGCACTTGTAACGCTTCATACAGCAAGTAATAACAAATATTATTTATCCATAGATAACACCTCTTTCAATACATATAAGATGTTTCAGTTAGATATCAACATGCTAATTAACCATCAAGCTGGCGTTGTATTTATTAAAGATAAGCATAAAATTGAAATCAGTTCTGGACAAAGATTATTCTGCTATATCGTCATAAATGTAGTCGGTCAAATTAGAAAAGATAGTTTAATTGTAATCGATGAACCAGAGCTATTTTTGCATCCAACCTTAGAAATTGAATTTATATCCTTACTTAAAACTGTTTTAAAGGCCTTTAATTCAAAAGCTATTCTAGCAACCCATTCCTTAGCGATGGCAAGAGAAGTTCCCGCTAAGTGCATACATGTATATCGCCAGCATAATGGAAAAGTAGAAATTGATCATCCACCATTTGAAACATTTGGTGGTGATATGCAAAGGATATCATCTTATGTTTTTGGAGATAGTTCGATAACTAAGCCATTTGACCTATGGGTTGAAGAAAAGCTACGTCTATATAACAACCCAAGAGATTTAATTTATTTGTTAGGCCAAGAACTAAACGAAGAAATGCTAATTAAGATATTGAACTCAGGTGGCAAAAATGGTATCTAGAGTTAATATTCCTGAAGATGACTCAGTAGATGTAGTGAGGAGAACTTTGAATGAAAAACAACATCACCGAGATTTTTATGACCTCATCACAAATGACTTAGTTAACCAAGTAAAATTATATCAGGAGCTAGGTGGCAACCCGACTTTAATCCAACCGATGAACTTAAGAAACTATACAGATACCGATGATAATGCAGAAAAAAGAAAGCGTTCATTAATCGGTTTATATTCACCCAAAGAAGATAAGCTACCTTATTCCCAGCTAGAAAAGATCAGAAAATATAATGGTCTCGTTGTATGCCCAAGTTGCGGTGAACCAGGAAGACCAAGAACGTTAGATCATTACCTTCCAAAAGATAAATTCCCAGAGTTCTCTATCAACCTACTAAACCTGACCCCTATGTGTGACTGGTGTCAAGGTGAGAAACTTGCTGAGTATATAACGTCAGATGGAAGGAAAAGGTATATACACCCTTATTTTGATGATATAGACAGACCTTTATTTAATATAATATTCACCCCTCCTTACCGCTCACCATTGATAGCTGTCGCAGTTCGTGATGACGCACCACAAGAGCTTGGAAAACTTATAGCTCTTCACTTGGAAGGGATAGATTTCATAACACGTTTCAAAGAGTTTTTTAAAACCAGGTATATAAGCATACTCCGTAAATCTCAGACCTGTCGCCAGCCAAATTCCACCATCAACATAATAGCCAGCCTAGAACTACTTTTAGAAATGGAAATAGATAAATCTATTAATTCTTGGGATGCAGTACTGTATCGTTCGATTCTTGATGACCATCAACTCATCCAATATCTGGAAAATGGAGAACTCCCAGAGAATTTATAATATAAATACTATCAAGAAAAACATGCGGTTTTTATTTCTATATCCCAAACAATGCGCCCCCCAAACCAGAACCCTATTTCCCCACCCCCTTGCACTACTCTCCCCCTGCGGCGTAATAAACGGTCGACCAGAAAGATAAAGCCACGGGCGGGCACGGTATTGGTTCCCCCTGCAAACCGCCGAGTCGAGTTCAACGGGTCAGGAGCGCCATCAGGGATGATGGCGCAGCCGCAGCCGGCACAGGGATGTGCCGTCTGCGGCGCTCCGTCCGACCCGTTGAATGAGACGAGGGAACCCGCGAAGCGGGCGGTTTGTCGGGGGAGAAGACCTTTGGTGACTTTGGGTCTTTCCAAAGTCACTCGCCCCAGCCCGAAGGGCGGGCGAAACCCTGTCGAGGGCAGTGCCCTCGCGTCCTGCATGGCGAAGCCATGCCATTCAGGAGAGAGGGAAGGTGCAGCCCTCAGACAGGCCATAAAAAAACCGCAGCCTTGGGCTGCGGTTTTTTTATTGAGTCAACCTGTTGGCACCAACAGGACAACCGGCCTTAGGCACGGCGCCAGCTGGTTTTGCCGGCGCTGTCTTCCAGCACGATTCCCATCTCGGTGAGACGGTTGCGGGCGGCGTCGGCGGCGGCCCAGTTCTTGTCGGCGCGGGCCTGGTTGCGCTGGACGATCAGTTGCTCGATCTCGGCCACTTCGTCATCGGCCTCATTGCCCTTGAGGAAGGCGTCCGGGTCCTGCTGCAGTATGCCGAGCACGGCGCCCAGCTCACGCAAACGGGCACCCAGGCCAGCGGCCACGCTCATGTCTTCGGCCTTCTGGCGGTTGATCTCGCGCACCAGATCGAACAGGGCCGAGTAGGCTTCCGGGGTATTGAAGTCATCGTCCATGGCTTCCTTGAAGCGGGCCACCTGCTCGTCACCACCGGCGGCGGCAGCCACCGGCAGGTCGCGCAGGGCTGTGTACATGCGCTCCAGCGCGGCGCGGGCCTGCTTGAGGTTGTCTTCCGAGTAGTTGAGCTGGCTGCGGTAGTGACCTGACATCAGGAAGTAACGCACGCTCTCGGCATCGTAGTGAGCCAGGACGTCGCGGATGGTGAAGAAGTTGCCAAGGGATTTGGACATCTTCTCTTTGTCCACCATCACCATGCCGCTGTGCATCCAGGTGTTGACGTAGTCGCCACCGTGGGCGCAGCAGGACTGGGCGATCTCGTTCTCGTGGTGCGGGAACTGCAGATCCGAGCCGCCGCCGTGGATATCGAAGTGGTTGCCAAGGTGCTTGGAGTTCATGGCGGAGCACTCTATGTGCCAGCCAGGACGGCCCGGGCCCCAGGGGCTTTCCCAGGTCGGCTCGCCGGGCTTGGACATCTTCCACAGCACGAAGTCGAGCGGGTTGCGCTTGGCATCCACCACGCCGACCCGGGCACCGGCTTGCAACTGCTCCAGATCCTGCCCGGAGAGCTTTCCGTAGTCGGCGTAGGAGTCGACGATGAACATGACGTCGCCGTTGTCGGCCACGTAGGCGTGATCCTGCGCGATCAGGCTCTCAACCAGCTCGATGATCTCTTCGATGTGCTGGGTGGCGCGCGGTTCGACGTCCGGGCGCACCATGCCGAGGGCATCAAAATCCTGGTGCATGTCGCCGATCAGGCGTTCGGTCAGATCGTCACAGGTGACGCCTGTCTCGGCGGCGCGCTTGATGATCTTGTCGTCCACGTCGGTGACGTTGCGCACGTAGTTGAGCTGATAACCGCAGTAACGCAGGTAACGGGCCACCACGTCGAAGGCGACGAAGGTGCGACCGTGGCCGATATGACAGTGATCGTAGATAGTGACGCCACACACATACATGCCCACCTTGCCCGGGTGGATAGGTTTGAATTCTTCTTTTTGACGAGTGAGTGTGTTGTATATCTTCAGCATCTTATGACCACTGCCTGTGAGTAAAATGGCCTGCCATTCTACCCGCATCCGGTGGAGAAAACGAGGCAGAAAACAGGGCGGATCAGGCCTCACAGCCATGTCAGCCCTATGCCAGACGACCACTATGGGCTAGAATTGCCACCACTTTATGCCATAGCCCATGCAACAAGCTGCGAGCCGCTTATCTGCCCGCGCAACTTTTGCCCAAAGAATGAAAGGACATATCATGGTTACTCTGCACACCAATCACGGCGACATCACTCTGACCCTGAACGCGGAAAAAGCCCCGGAAACCGTGGCCAACTTCCTGCAATACTGCCGTGACGGTCACTACGACAACACCATCTTCCACCGCGTCATCGACGGCTTCATGATCCAGGGCGGCGGCTATGCCCCTGGCTTCGAAGAGAAAGACACCCGCGCCTCCATCAAGAACGAAGCGGCCAACGGTCTGTCCAACAAGATTGGTACCGTCGCCATGGCCCGCACCATGGAGCCGCACTCTGCCAGCGCCCAGTTCTTCATCAACGTGAACAACAACGACTTCCTCGATTTCAAATCCGCCACCACCCAGGGCTTCGGCTACTGCGTATTTGGTGAAGTGACTGCCGGCATGGACGTGGTCAACAAGATCAAGGGCGTCAAGACCGGCAACGCCGGCCGCATGCACCAGGATGTACCGGTAGAGGACGTGGTGATCACCAAGGTGACCCTTGCTGACTGATCTCTGCCTTCTGCGAGATGAACTGACTGCGGCCCCGGCCGCAGTTTTTCCATCTGCACTTGCCACTAGCCCGAACTGGCGCCGCCTCGACTATCTGGCCCATGGCAACGAGCGCCAGCGCGCGGCCCACGCCCTGCTCACCGGCACGCTTCTGTGGGATGAGTTGCAAAGCCAGTGTCTGGACGTGGCGCTGGTGAGCACCCTGGCCATAGGGCTCGACAGGCCCGGCAGCGATCTCGACATCCTCTGCCAGCATGCAACACCTTCGGTGCTGGCCGCCCGGTTTGCCGAACTGGGCTGGCAGCGCCGCGCCCTGGACAACGACATCTGGCTGCTGGAGCAGACCCTGACCGATGCCGATGGCCGCAGCTGGCCCATCGAGCTCTATGTCACCCCGGCGAGGATCGAGACCCTCAACGGCTGGCGTCATCTCAGCCTGATGGCCGCCCTGATCGAGCACTTTGGCCACGACTTTTACCGCACCCTGCTCGCCCTGCGCCTGCAGCAAGGGCTGAAGGGGGAAGCGGCCATCTGCCGCCTGCTGAAATTGTCCGGCGATCCCTATCAGGCGCTGTTGACCCTGGAAGGCCGCAACCTTGACCAGCTTGACTGGCAACCTCACCCTATGACCCATACAGCCAGAATCGGGGCCCCTCGCACGCCATCATGAGCACCCTCTTTATCAGTGACATTCACCTGTGTGCCGATCGGCCCGACATGACGGCCGCGCTGGTGCGCTTTCTGGCACACGACGCCCCCGGTGCCGACGCCCTCTATGTGCTGGGAGATCTGTTTGAGTTCTGGATTGGCGACGACGATCCCAACCCGCTCCACCAGCAGATCGCCGAGGCCTTTGCGGCCCTGAGCCAGCAGGGGGTGCCCATCTATTTCATCCACGGCAACCGCGACTTCATGCTGGGCCGCCAGTTTGCCAAACGGGCCGGCATGACCCTGCTCGGCGACCCTTGCGTCATCGAGCTCTATGGGGAGCGGGTGCTGCTGAGCCACGGCGATCTGCTCTGCACCCTGGATCTGGGCTATCAGAAGTTTCGCCGCATCACCCAGCTCAGGTGGCTGCGCTGGCTGTTCCTGCGCCTGCCGCTGGCCCGCCGCCTCGCCATCGCCTGCAAGATGCGCGGTCAAAGCCAGATGGAGAACGTGCAAAAGAACCAGACCATCATGGATGTGACGCCGGCAGCGGTGGACGAGATGCTGCGCCAGCACGGCTGCAACACCATGATCCACGGCCACACCCACAGGCCCGCCATTCACGACTTCAGCCTCGACGGCCAACCGGCGCGGCGCATCGTGCTGGGGGACTGGTTCGAGCAGGGATCCGTGCTGGTGTGCCGCCCCGGCGAGCAGCGCCTCGAAGTGCGGGCCCTGCAAGGGGTCAGTGCCTGAGCGGCCACTGACCAACAACGACGGCAAACGGCCATGAAAAAGGCGGGATCATCCCGCCTTTTTGCTTTTGCTCTGCGCCCAGCCAAGCGCCTTTTGAGCGCAGTGCGCCTTACATCACAGTCATCTGCCCCGCATAGAGGATGAAGTAACGCAGCAGCAGTATGCCCACCAGACTCAGGCTGCAGATCAGCGCCAAGCGGGCGGGCTGGTGCGCCCGCGCCTTGCCGCCAAGCAGCCCCAGCGACTGGGGCAGCACTATGCCAAGGCCTATCACCCCGAACCAGAACACCTGGGACCAGAAACCGCCGCCGATCGCCGCCCACATGGCGACCTCTCGCTGACCACCACCGAAGTAGAGGCCGGTAAAGAAGCAGACCAGCAGGAAGATTTCGATGGCCACTATGGGTCGCTCGAACCTGTGCACGAAACTCACCCCCTGGCTGTGGCCATGTTCCCGAAACAGGGTCACCGCCAGCAAGATGGTGGAGGCCACCCCAGAGCTGATGCCGGAGACCAGAAACAGCGCCGGCAGGATCGGGTTGTTGAGCATGGGGTAGGTCTTGAGGGCGGAGAGCAGAAAGCCGGTGTAGGCCCCGAGCAGCACGGCCAGCAGCAGCAACAGCGGTGCCAGCAGGCGCTCGATGCGAGCGAGCCAGCCGATCAGGCCATCCACAAAGGCGAACTTGTCCGCCAGCAGTTGCCGACGCAGCGCCGCGATCTCGGCTCTGAACACCACCGCCAGCCAGGCGAACAGCACCGCCATGTAGACCTGAAACAGCATGACCCCCATCGACATGACGGAGTCAAACTGGTAGTGGAACATCAGCTTCCAGAAGGTCCAGGGCCGGGCCAGATGGAAGATAAGGATCAGGAGCCCCAGGATCACCGAGAGCGGCGCCAGTAGGGCGGTGGCCCTGATGATGCCGCTCTCGCTGCCGGCCCCCTGGCGCCGCAGCAGCACAGACAAGGTGGTCGAGCCCGCCGAGATGCCGAGCAGGAACAGGTAGACGGCGATGGGACCGTCCCACACCAGGGAGTCGAAATGGAATGCGTCATGCCACATGGTGCCTACCTCCCATCAGACAAAGACCATCAGGCCGATGTGCGCTCATGATGCCACCTCCCCTTTCGGCACCCGGTACATCTTGGGCGAGGTGCCGAGGAACTGTTTGTAGCGATAAGTGGTCTCCTGCACCAGCCGCCTGGCGATGGGGCTTTGGGGATCGTCCAGATTGCCGAACACCAGCGCCTTGGTGGGGCATGACTCCACGCAGGCCGGCTGCTTGCCGTTGGCCAGATTGGTCTTGCGGCAAAAATCACACTTGTCGGCGACGCGGGTGACCGGGTTGATGAAACGCACCTGATAGGGGCAGGCCGCGAGGCAATAGCGACAGCCGACGCAGAGATCGGGATTGATGTCGACTATGCCATCCTCGGCCCGGATGTGGGAGGCACCGGTCGGGCAGACGTGCACGCAGGGGGCGTTGTCGCAGTGCTGGCAGGATTTGCGAAAGAAGCGGTACGCCTGATCCGGATACGCCCCCACGGGGCCGCTGCGCAGGATCTGCAGGCGGGCGACCCCTATCGGCACCTGGTTCACCTCGCGGCAGGCGTCCATGCAGGCGGTACAGCCGATGCAGGCCGTCTCGTCGTGGATCATGCCGTAGCGTACCCCCTCTATGGTCATGCTGTTGGCGAGGGCACGGTGCGAACCTGTCATCAGGATCAGGGCGCCGGCACTCATGCCCACCATGAATTCGCGACGGGTCGTGCTCATGCGCCCTCCTTGACGGCAGCCTGCTGCCTGGCCTCATGCTGCTTGCTGTGGCAGTCGACGCACAGCTTGATGCGGGACTTCTCTGGGATGCCGACCATGGGCTCCTTGGCCGGGTGCAGCTGGTGGCAACTGGTGCAGCTCACCCGGGTGGCGTGCACGTCGTGGGCCCACAGCGCCTTGCGCAGATCGTCCGGCTCATGGCAACTCATGCAGACGCCGTTCTGCTGGCTGAGAGGAAACGCCTCGTCGCCAAAGCGCATCACATCGACCATGCCGCCGCGCTGTTTGCGGTGATCGGCCGACGCATTGCCGTGACAGTTGGTGCAGGTGACCTGTTCACCCGTGTTGGGGTTGGTGACGCTGCCGTGCTTGCCGTGCATCCCCTCCTCCCCGTCGTGACACTTGTCGCACTTGGCAAAGCGGGCAGCCGCTTTCCTGGCGGCGGCTTTTTTCTTCTCCGCCTTGGCCTGACGTTCGGCCAGAGTCGGCTGATCGGCCTGCGCGGCCTGAGTATTGGTAGCCTGTGTGTTGGTGGTCTGGGTGTCGGTAGCCGGGGCCACCTCGGCCCTGGCAAACTGGGTGGTGCCCAGGCAGAGGCAGCCGAGCAGCAGCCACTTGATGACATCTTTCATAGGAAACTCCGGATCAGGGACACCCGGCGGGTGTCATCTCCCCCAGTGCGCAAAAAAGGAGCTGACAACAGCTCCTTTGACGGTCATGACCGGGTAGCAGGAGCACACCCCGCCGGCGGGCGGCAGGGTGGCTGCGTCAATGGGAGTGGGGGCAGCGACGGTTACTGCTGGCTCGCGTAGTACTCGGCCAGCGCCTTGAGGTCCGCATCGCTCATGGCGATGATGGCCTTGTTCATCTTCTCGTCGTTGCTGCGCTTGCCGGCCTTGAACTCCTGCAGCGAGGTCAGCAGGTAGCCCTTGGGCTGACCGGAGAGGATGGAGGCTTCGTCTTCCACCACTGAGCCCCCTTCCGAGTGGCACTTCTTGCAGCCGGACTCTTCGTGCAGCTTCTGACCAGCCTTGGCCAGCGCCGCATCGAAGGGCTGCTTCATCGGCTTGTAAGGCAGCTCGGCATAGTGGGCCGCCAGCTCGTCGATCTGCTCGTCGCTAAGGCCCTTAACTATGTCGGTCATGTTCCCCTGCTTGCTGGTGTCACCGGTGACATGATTAACGGTCTTGGCAGGGCGCCCATCCAGGTAGGTGCGCAGCTGCTCGCTGAGGTTGGCCTCTGCCAGCCCGGCGATGGTCGGGATGTCGTTGTGGGTGCTGATCCCCTGACTTCCATGACATGAATTACATGTCTCCACCAAGGAATCCATGCTGGCATGTGCGGTGCCAATAGAGCCCAACAATAACGACAATCCCAGCATTTCCAGTTTCATACTGCGTTTCATTTCTCATCCCTCGTGCAGAAAAGACCTAAAAATCTCAATCGAAACAGACATTTTTTTCTCTCAGCTTACTTTGAGATCCGTTTTTGAGACTTCGGTCAACGCCGGTTAATATATAAACCTTACAATTAAGATGGAAATTATTTATACCGTATTAAGTCCTCGTTTGACCCTTAAGTAGTATGTTTTTGGGAATTTTTTGACTTGGCTCATACATGGAACAATAAGTCCGATAAAAAAGGATAAAACAATGAAATACTGGAAAGTATTGGTGGCTGCAGCAATGGTGTTCGCCCTGTCGTCCTGTGGTGGCGGTGGCGACGGAAACGACAAGACAGATCCACCGCCCCCCCCGCCCGGTACCCCGGACTCGCTGATCATCTCGGCATCCACTCCCCAGTTAAACGAAAGCGGCCAACTCTCGGTGCAGTTCAGCGTCACCGACAAGCAAGGCAAGGGTTATGAGCTGGGAACCACACTCCCCTCCTTCACCCTGACCAAGGTGATCCCCGGCCGTGACGCCGCGCGGCAAGACCCTGTCGTCTGGAAGAGCTTCATCTACAGCACCAAGAACAACCGGCCGACCGGTGAAAACAGCGGCAAGCTGGAACCCCTTGGCAATGGCCAGTACCGCTACACCTTCTCCTTCAATGCCACCACGGTGCGCGACCCTTATCCGAGCGATTCGCTGGACAACAACGGCTTGATCCGCTGGGATGAGGCAGCGACGCACCGCCTCGGCATCTACTTCGGTGGCAGCAACGACATTCCGGTCACCGACTATGTGCTGGACTGGGTGCCCGCCGGCACGGCGCCACTGCTGACCCGCGACATCCTGGAGCAGCAGAGCTGCGACAGCTGCCACATGAAGCAGCCAATCCACCACAGCAACCGCGCCGATCCCAAGCTCTGCGTCACCTGCCACAACGAGAGCGTGCCCGGCAGCGGACGGGGCGATCTGACCACCCTGGTGCACAAGCTGCACGGCAATCTGGACCCGACCGCCACCAAGCTGGTGAGCCACTTCCCGCAGGATCCGCGCAACTGCGACACCTGCCACAAGGGGGTCACCCCGACCACGCCGAACGCCAACAACTGGCAACACGCCCAGGAGAAACCCTGCGGCGCCTGCCACGCGGACTCCACCACGGCGACCGGTTACGTCAGCCACATCAACGGCAAGATCAACAGCGGCACCCTCTGTACCCAGTGCCATGCGGAAGAGCCGGGCAACACCAAGTCCCCCAGCAGCGTGCACATGGGCTATCTCGCCAATGAAGCCGCCGGTCGCGACAAGCTGGTGTTCAAGTTTGACGACGTGCGCTATGCCGCGCCCAACATCGAGGTCGAACTGACAGTGACTGCCGATGGCAGCCCGGTCGAGACCATGGATGGCGTGCTCAAGTACATCAAGTACGGCGATCTGGCCAAGGCCCCCTACATCCTGGTCAACTGGGATCAGGGCAGCGGCTTCGAGCTGGCCTACACCAACCCGCAAACCTTCGTCACCGGCAACAAGATTGACTTCACCAAGTGCGAGAGCCAGGGCAGCGGCAGCTTCCTGTGCCGCAAAGAGGTGGGCAACGAGGTCACCGGCACCCTGGCGGCCACGGTCGCCGAGTTGCAGGTGTGCGTGGCCCGCAAGGCGGATCGCAACGGCGCCTTCGCCGCCGGGGATCTGCTCCCCTGCAGCAGCACCGCCAGCGCCCTCTCCTACGTGGCCATCAACCCGGCCAAGGCCTACTTCCGGGTCGAAGGCGGGGTCGACGGCAGCTATGTGCTCAAGGCGGGCGCGGATCTGACCTCCTGCAACGGTTGTCACAAGGATCTGGCCATCCACACCAAGGGGAACGCGGGCTCGGCCCACGCCTCCAAGGACTTTGCCCAGTGCGCCAGCTGTCACAACGCCACCCGCAGCTCCTTCTACGCGGGCGTGCCGGGCGATCTCAAGTACCACGTCCACTCCTTCCACGCCTACGGTTCCCACCGCAGCGGGGACGCCACCTTCCCGGGCAAGCTGAACAACTGCGAGTCCTGCCACACCAAGGCGCAATACAACCTGCCCAACCAGCAGAACGAGCGCCCCTCCCTGGTGAGCACCACGGCGGACAACAAGCAGCCCAAGTTCTTCAGCCCGACTCTGGTGGTCTGCGCCAGCTGCCACCTCAAGTCGCCGCTGGGTCTGGTCAAACCGGACAACCCGGTCGCCGGGGACGAGTGGGCAACCCACATGAAGAACAACGGCGCCATCTTTGGTGCAGACACGATAGAAGCCGCCACCGGGGTTGAACAGTGCGCGTCTTGCCATGCCGTCGGGCAGGAGCAGGGCGTCGACAAGGTTCACAAGGTGTATGACTTCCGTTGAGACCACCAGGCCAGGGGACTTGCCCCTGGCCCTTTGCCGTTGAAGGACACGATATGAAAATAACCACCCCGCAGTGGCTCCTGGCGGGTTTGCTGGCACTCAGTTGCCTGCCTGTCTGGGCCAAGAGTGATGCCCAGCCGGCGGCGGCCGATGCCGATCCCCGCCTGCAGGTCGAGGCCACCCTAGACCAGAAATTCGATCAGGGAAAATACTCCCCCAAGGGCGCCGATACCTGCCTCAAGTGTCACGATGCCGACTCGCGCAAACCCGCCACCGGCATCTTCCACAATGTGCACGGCAACCTTGGCAACCAGAATGGCCCCATGGCGGACAAGCAGTGCGAAGCCTGCCACGGCCCCGCCGGCAACCACCCGCGCAACCCCCGCAAGGGGCAGCAGCGAGAACCCATGATCACCTTCGGCCCCGACTCGCCGGTCCCGGTGGAGAAGCAGAACAGCGTCTGCCTCTCCTGCCACACAGACGCCAAGCGGATGGGCTGGCATGCCAGCGCCCACGCGGTGGAGGATCTCTCCTGCACCAGCTGCCACAGCCTGCACCAGGCCAAGGATCCTGTGATGGACAGCAAGAAGCAGGTCGAGACCTGTACCAGCTGCCACGCCCAGCAGAAGGCCGATCTGCACAAGCGCACCAGCCACCCCATCCTCAATGGAGAACTGCCCTGCTCCAGCTGCCACAACCCGCACCAGTCGCAGAACGAGGCCAGCCTGAAGCAGCCCAGCCTCAACGAGAGCTGCTACGAGTGCCATGCCGAGAAACGGGGCCCCTTCCTGTGGGAACACGAGCCGGTGACCGAGGATTGCTCCCTCTGCCACAGCCCGCATGGCTCCATCAACCAGGCGCTGCTCAACAAGCGGGTACCGCAACTGTGTCAGGAGTGCCACAGCGTGCCCCATGCCAACGTCTCCATCCCCGAGGGGGATCTCAAGGTGCGTGGCGGCAGTTGCCTGAATTGTCATAACCAGATCCACGGGACCAACCACCCCAATGGTCAATCCCTGCGACGCTGAGGAGAGAAGTCATGAAATATTCAACACTTTGGCTCTCCCTGCTGGCGGTCTGTTCGGCCCAGGCGGCCGAGCAGCCGCTGGCAGTCGAGGATTACTCCCTGCAGCAGGCCAAGCCGGCCAAGACCGAGCGCTGGAGTTGCAAGTCATGCGAGCGCGACGAAGGCTGGTTTGGCGAGGTGGGGCTGGGGGCCGGCTATGCCAACGATGACGGCGCCACCCGCTTTCGCAACTGGGTACCCAGCCAGCAGGACAGCGGCATGCTCGGCATCTTCAACGCCGATCTGCAATACCGGGGAGAAGGCTCCCGCTACGGCAGCCTGGAGGTGAAGAACCTCGGCATGGAGCGCTTCAGCCTGGCGCTGGAGCAGGGTCACTATGATGGGGTCCGTGCCAGGCTGGGCTACTCGGAGTCCCCCTTCTACTGGAATTCCCATGGCCGCAGCGTCTATCAACCGGGAGAGAGCCCGCTGACCCAGGGCCAGCTGGCCGAGTTCGACAAGGAGGTGGTGCGCAAGAAGCTGACCGCCGGGCTCGCCTACACGCCGAAAAGCCCGTGGCGCCCCTACGCCGATTTTTCTCATGAGAAAAAAGAGGCCACCCTCGCCTACTACCAGCCGACCGTGCCCGGAGTCGGCGGCGTGCCCGGCCTCCTGCCCAAGCCCGTCGACGGCACCTCGACCACCCTGGTCAAGAGCGGCGTCAGTTATCTGGGCAAGGGCTGGCTGATCGATCTCGCCTACAACGGCTCCCTCTACCGCACCGATGACACGGCCCTCTATTACGGTAGTGTCACCGACCCTTACGCCAACGAGCGCGCCTATGAGCCGGACAACAACTTCCACCAGCTGAGCCTCTCCGGCCAGTACAACTGGGACAGGCAGAGCCTGACCGGGCGCGTGCTCAGCAGCCAGGCCAGTTCCAACGGCAGCCTGACCGCCTTTCGCAATGCCCCCGTCGCCCAGGATGACTTCCACGGCGAGGTAAGCACCCTGCAGGCCGACGCCAAGTGGGTGGGCCGCTTTGGCCGGGATCTCACCCTGCGCGCCGGTGGCGAGTATCGGGATCGCAAGGACAAGTCGGACGAATACGCCGTGGTCGGCAAGCAGCGCAGCAAGAGCGATCGCACCCGCAGCAAGGCGGATCTGGAGGCCGACTACCGGCTCAGTCGTGCGGTCAAGCTCACCACCGGCTACCAGTACAAGGCCGATCAGCGGGAGCAGGCCGACCGGCGCGACACCGACGAGCACACCCTGTTCCTCAAGGGGCGCTATCGCCCGGCCGGGGCGCTGCAACTGGGCGGCAAGCTCGCCTGGAGCACCCGCAACGGCTCTGACTGGCGCCATGACAGCGACGGTGGCAACGGCAGTCCGACCCTGCGCCAGTTCTATCTGGCGGACAGGGACAGGGTGGAGCTCAGAACCGACCTCGGCTACCAGTTCAGCGAGGGGCTGGATGCCAGCCTGGAAGGCTGGTGGGCCAAGGATGACTACAAGGAGCCGGACATAGGGCGCAGCGAGGGCAAGGACTATGGCCTCGACCTCACCCTCAACCAGCAGTTTGACGACAACCTGAGCGGCCATCTGTTCAGCAACCTGCAGTGGATAAGCTCAGCCCAGAACCATGCCTACACAGGCGCGCCGGACTGGGATCCCTACAGCACGGCGGTGCGCGACGAGATCACCACCCTGGGGCTGGGACTGACCCAGAAGAAGGCGTTTGACCGGGATCTCGAGCTGGGGTTCGACTACAGCTTCGCCTATGGCCGCGGCAAGACGGACGCCAGCAAGGGCTATGACTACCCGGATCTGACCAGCAAGCAGCACAGGCTGGAAGGCTATGCCCTCTATCAGCTCACCAAGCAGCACTCGCTGCGCTGGGATGTGCGCTACGAATACTTCCAGGATGTGGATTACCTCTACACAGGCGAAGAGCGCAACCTCGGCAACCTGAATCAGGACTACAACGGCTACTTCACCGCCGTCTCCTGGCTCTACAAGTTCTGACCGCTGGCAGAGCAAACCAAAGGGGAGCCTGGCTCCCCTTTTTCTTGCCTGATGAAGGACCCTATACTCGCCACCCCGGCCTGAGGCTCGCTGATCTGGCCATGGCGCTTGTGGGCTCAAGCCTCCCGTAACCATCAAGATGCTTTGGGGTATTCGGGATGCTCGGGATGCTCGGGATACTCGGGATACTCGGGATACTCGGGATGCTCGGGATGCTCGGGATACTCGGGATGCTCGGGATGCTCGGGATGCTCGGGATGCTCGGGATGCTCGGGATGCTCGGGATGCTCGGGATGCTCGGGATGCTCGGGATGCTCGGGATGCTCGGGATGCTCGGGAGTATGACCCCGACAGCCACCTGATATGGCGACCTCTTTGCGCACAATGCGCATCATCCTAGCACCAGGTCCGATGACTGGGGTCATGAGGGTGGGTTGTTTCACCCGCTACCCGCGTTGTGTGAGCCCCATCACCACGCCCACGACTTATATAGAGGAACATGAGCACCGAGTCGGGACAGCTGTCTCGCCAACCATTTCAACAAGTTGAGGTTCCTATGCCTGACAACAATACCATCGCCCATCCCCTCGATGCCAAGAGCATCAACGTCAGCGACCCCTATGAGATGAAGCTGTGGATCAAGACGTTCGAGTGCACCGAAGTCCAGCTGAAAAGAGCGGTGAAAGCCGTCGGCACCTCGGGCAAGGCCATCAGAAAGCACCTCAAAAAATAGAGGCCGGATAAACATCACCTGACAACAAGCCCCACCCGCGGGGCTTTTGCATTCAAAGAGATGGCTGAAGCGCTTGGCAGCGCCCAGACCGACATCGCTAATCTCTTCGGGCTAGTGCTGCAGCGATGAACCTGGTGGAGCAACAACATCCATTTCCCACCGGCATGCCGCATGAAGGGAGCACAAGCAGGCCAATGAAGATTGCCCCCCATCAGCCACTCACAATGGCGCAGCCGGTGTCAGTGCGAGCAGATCCTGGAAGTCGCCACCACATACCCTCTCCATCTATCCGTTTGCTCACATACCCCGTCAGATTTCATCCGGCATGACCATACGCATAGGGCGAGTCCCTATCTTGGCCCCTGTGACCTCATCCACCGCGATGGCTTTGATTTCTGTGCCCGTTTCAGCATCGAGGAAACGAACCAGCTTGCCACCGCCCCTGTGCTGGCGTCCCCACGCGCCAATCATGAAGAGCACCGGCATAAAGTCGTGACCGGCAGCGGTCAGCAGATATTCCTCGCGTGGCGGATGCTCCGAGTAGCGCCGCTTCTCTAGCAGCCCCTCCTCAGTCAGTGTCGCCAGCCGGCGGGTCAGCATAGTCGGGGCAATACCCAGACTTTTTCTGAATTGGTCAAAGCGGGTAAGGCCCGCATGGGCATCTCGCAGGATCAATATGCTCCATGAATCGCCCGCGACAGCCAAGCTGCGCGCGATCGGGCAGGAGAGATTACAATTATTTTCCATGTTCATACTGTTTTGATAGTGACTTGTTGGTGAATCGATCGCATCGTGAGTACTAATTTGATACTAACACTTTGACTATGTGCAATCCACCCGGCACTGAGGTTTCATTGATGAGCACGAACGACAGAAGCATCGCCCCGGCAACCGGAGCATCTTCAGGTACCGACGCAGCGACTGCGGTACCACAGATAGGCAATGTGGCATGGAAAGATGTACCGACCCGCACGATTGACGTTGGCGGGGTACCTTTCGCCTACCGGGCCCTCGGTCCCGACTCCGGCGTGCCTGTGATCTTCCTGCACCACCTGATGGCCGTGCTCGACGACTGGGATCCCCGTGTCATCGACGGCATCGCCGCGCAGCGTCGGGTTATCGCCTTTGACAATCACGGTGTGGGTGCCTCGGGGGGAGTGGTGCCGCAGACTATCGAGGAGATGGGGCGCGATGCCATCGCCTTCATCCGTGCCTTGGGACTTCGCAGCGTCGATCTGCTCGGATTCTCATTGGGCGGTGGCGTAGCCCAGATGGTGGCCTTGCAGGCTCCAGACCTGGTGCGTCGGATTGTCCTGGCTGGCACTGGACCACGGGGGGGCGGCGGTATCGATGGGATCACCAGCATTGCCGTCATCGCTTACCTCAAAGCGGCGCTCACGCTGAGCGATCCGAGGAATTTCTTGTTTTTCCCCCGCACGCCGGATGGCAAGCGCGCTGCAAAAGACTACTTCTCTAGGCTGAAGGAGCACACTCATAACCGTGACAAACCCATTTCCCTGCAGGCCAGACGGGCACAACTCAAGGCCATCAGAACTGCAGGATTGAGTGGGCCAGATGACCTATCTGTCATCACACAACCGGTGTTCGTCGCCAACAGTGACCGTGATCTGATGGTCGACAGCCGCCATTCGGCCGACATGGCTCGCCGTCTGCCGAATGCCAAGCTGACTATCTACCCGAATGCCGGGCATGGGGGCATCTTCCAGCACTACCAAGCCTTTGTGCCAGCTGTGCTGGATTTTCTGACTGACTCCAGTGATCCGACATGAATGAAAGGCCAAAGATGAAAAGCCAAACAATGAAAGCACTCACCTTCAAACGCTATGGCAAGTCGCCCGACATCGGGCTCACCGACCTGCCCCGTCCCACACTTAGGCCTGACGAGCTACTCGTTGAGGTCCACGCTGCGGCCGTGAACCCGATCGACAACATGATCCTGACCGGGATATTCAAACCAATACTGGATTTCCAATTTCCGGCCACTGTAGGGAGCGATCTGGCCGGAGTGGTGACTGAGGTCGGCAGCCGCGTGACGCGCTTCAAGCCAGGCGATGCCATCTTCGCAAACATCTTCGACCTGGGTACGGGGTCGATCGCTGAGTTCGCGGTGGTGCCGGAAAGCGCAGCCGCATTGAAACCGGCCAATCTGGACTTCGTGCAGGCGGCATCTATCCCCATGGTCGGGCTCACCTCGTGGCAAGCGCTGAGGGAGCGAGCACATCTTCGGGCTGGCCAGAAGGTGTTCATTCCCGCGGGAGCTGGCGGCATCGGCACGTTCGCTATCCAGCTGGCAAAACACCTTGGCGCCAAGGTGGGCACCACCACCAGCACGGGCAACGTTGCACTGGTGCGCAGCCTGGGCGCCGACGAAGTGGTCGACTACAAGAAACAGGAATTCGAGAACGTGCTGCGCGGTTACGACGCCGTACTCGGCACCATCAGGGGGGATGCGCTAGAGAAGTCCGTTGGCATCCTCACGCCGGGGAGCAAGATCGTCTCGCTCGTTGGGCCGCTGGACGCCGCGTTCGCGCGTGATCGACGGCTGAACATAGTGCTGACCTGCCTGTTCCGGTTGATGAGCCGCAAGATCATGCGCCTTGCGAAGAAGCGGGACGTTACCTACTCCTTTCTCTTTGCGCGCCCAGATGGGGCTCAACTTGCCGAAATCGGCAAACTCCTCGAGCAGGGACATATCCGACCCGTGATCGACAGGGTGTTCCCGTTCGAGCAGGCAAAAGAGGCGCTTGCCTATCTGGCCCAAGGCCATGCCAAGGGTAAAGTCGTCATCAAAATGACGTAAAAAACCAACTGAATATCAAGGCTTTAATCACCTGATTGATAGAGGAATACCATGAACTCATCTAGAAAAGTCGCGGTTGTCACCGGTGCGTCATCCGGTATTGGCGCCATCTACGCGGATCGTTTTGCCCAACGTGGCTATGACCTATTGCTCGTCGCACGGCGCGGTGACCGCTTGCAGCGTCTCGCTGCTCGGCTTGAGCAGACATACCACATCAAGGCTGACACCCTGGTGGCCGATCTTGAGAAAGAAATCGACCTCGCGGCCCTGGAAAGCATCCTCGCGGGTCATTCCGCCATCAGTGTACTGGTGAACAACGCCGGTATTGCCAAGCTGGGCCAAGTTGCCGACGCACAGCTGAAAGACTCACTGGCGCAGATCGCATTGAACATCACTGCACTGACGCGCCTGACGCAGGCCGTGCTGCCGGCGTTCAAGGCACGCAACGAGGGAGTCATTATCAACATTGCCTCGGCATTGGCGCTTCATGCGTTGCCGGTCAGCGCCGTCTACAGTGGCACCAAGGGCTTTGTTCTCAACTTCAGCCGGGGTCTGCAGCAAGAACTGGTCAATACCAATATCAGGGTTCAAGTGGTGCTACCCGCGGCCACAGCCACCGATCTTTGGGATATTTCCGGGGTACCACTGGCAGCATTGCCGCAAGAAACTGTGATGTCTGCCGAGCATCTTGTCGACGCCGCACTGGCCGGTTTCGACCAAGGCGAGTCGGTCACATTGCCGTCGCTGGCAGACACAGGCCTGTGGGAGCGATTCGACGCTGCACGCGCCGAACTGTTTGACGCGATGCAGACCAGTCAGCCTGCACCCAGGCTCCTTCCCCTCTGACCATGGCCGGGCCATTGAAAACAAACGGTATGCAGGCGCCACCCCGCGTGAAACTGGTGCCTATATAGCCAAGCTGTGGAGCTTGCTCCGGGCCTATCTGAGATGGGGAGAGGATCCTGTCTATGGCTTTCAGGTCTGCGAACCGCACCATGACGGCACGCCGCACTGGCACCTGCTGCTGTTTATGTGCCCCGCCGACCAATGGCGGGTGATCTGCACCCTGCAGCATTACGCCCTGAGCCATGACCACCAGGAGCTGGAGCGCAACAACCAGGGGATTGTAGTGGTCTAATCATCCCGGACACCATTTTAGGGTGTACAGTCGCCACCATAATGAGAGGTGTTCAATGACAAGATTACGTCACTCATTGACTGCCGAGTTCAAACATCCCTGGTGCTCGGCCAGGGATATTCTGTCCCTGAAGCCAGCCGTTCACTGGATGTCGGTGAAACCGTGCTTCGCCGATGGGTTCAGCAGCTTCAATCCGAACGCACTGGTACAACCCCTATCAGCAAGGCGCTGACCCCAGAGCAGCAGAAAATCCAGGAGCTGGAAGCCCGCATAAACCGACTTGAACGCAAGAAGGACATTCTAAAAAAGCTACGGCTCTCTTGATGGCGGACGAGCTCGAACGTACGCGCTGATAGACCGATTAAGGGAGCAAGCCCCCATCACCCTGGTCTGCTGCGCTTTCGATGTTCCAACATCCTGTTTTTACGACTATCTGGCCCGCAAGCGAGCGATTAACCGTGAGCGGATGCAGCAACGCAGCGCGTTACGCCGTTTGTTCAAAGAGAGCCGGGGCTAGGCAGGCAGCCACACCTTGATGTCGACGATGCTGGAGGTGGGTACCGGATTGGACGATTCAAGGTGCGCAGCCTGATGAAAGAAACCGGGCTGGTATCCAAACAGCCGGGCGCGCATCGTTATCAGGCCGCCCGGTCTGAACGGCCGGATATTCCCAATCTGTTGTCGCGTGAATTTGATGTCCAGCAATCCAATCAGGTGTGCTGTTTCACTCCGACCAAGGTTGCCAATACGGTAGCCGGGCATTTCGGCAACGGCTGTGGCGCTATCGTATGACGTAGAGCATGAGTCGGCGTGGTAACTGTTGGGATAACGCCCCGATGGAGCGGTTGTTCAGAAGCCTTAAAACGGAGTGGGTTACGGCCATGGGATACATGAGCCTGTCGGAGGCGAAACGAGATGTCAGTTACTACCTGATGGATTACTACAACTGGCGGCGTCCACATCACCACAATGATGGGATACCACCAGCAGCAGCCGAAAATTAGTCTAACCAAGTGTCCGGATTTAGTTGACCACTACACTTGGGACCGACAGCCTCAACATCTTCCGACTGCTGCAGTTGATGAACGTGGTGGAGCAGTTGGCCGCAGCGACAGCCAGCCATACCCACGGCAGCAGGCCAACGCCCAGTAACAGCGAGGCCATGACAGGACATGGCCAACAGGCCAAGCAGTTGGCCGGCCAGCTCTCCCCCATCATCGTAGTAATCACCCTAACGACGTGGAGTATTATGATGTTTCTGACGAATCTGAGGAGAGACTCAGCATGGTAAGATACTGCAATAACGATTAGAGGAATGACCCCTGTGGCTCTGCAAACCATACTGAGAAAAATCGCAATGAACCTGCTCAATCAGGTTCATTCATCGTCCAGTAATCACATCCATCTATCTCCTAGTGCGCGTCTCAGAAAATGTGCAATCTCAATTGGGGATGGCGAGAACCACTTCCAAGTGGATGAAGATGCCCAGATAAGAAGGTGCAACATCACGATTGAGGGGCTAGGCAATCGTCTAGTCATTCACAAAGGTTGTAACTTGAGAGGCTTGGTGATCGAGGTGCTAGGGAACAACTGCACCCTAGAGATTGGCAAGAATGTGAAGAATACCGGCCCTGGAAAATTATCATGTCGTGAAGAAGGCACCCGTCTGCTCATTGGTGACAACTCACTTTTAGCCACCGGGATCACGATGCTGACCAGCGATGGCCACGATATCTATGGCACCGCCGGAACACGCATCAACCCAGCGAAAGATATCATCATCGGTACAAAAGTATGGATCGGCCAAGAAGCAATGATATTGAAGGGAGCCCGCATCGAAGATGGCTCTGTTATTGGTGCCCGCTCCATCGTAACTGGCAGAATCGAAACCGCGAGCATCGCTGTTGGTAACCCAGCCAAATCGATCCGCTCGAATGTCACGTGGGATGAGCACCTGACTTACTAGGGCTGACCATCAAGTTCAGGTGAAGAAGGCCCCACAATGTGGGGCCTTCTTCTATCTTCATGACAGCGCCTGAGCATGGCCAGGTAATGGCGCCGCATGAAGAGGCAGCCATCGGGCAGCGTTACATCATACGTGAAGCCTGAGCTCGCTCACAGCCTCCCAGCGCACGGCGGCGACGCCCACCGCCGCGTCTGCGTCACGGAAACCACGCTCATCCGCTCCCGCCTGCGCGCCGCACCAATAAAATTTTTTGCAAAAGTGGATTACCGCAAAACCATAGGCCCAGGCCGCGCCAGATAAAGGATCTGCGGCTTGGTGAGGATCTGAAAGGATCGAAAGACATTGCAGGATTTTACAGTTTGAAAAGGCCCTGACAAGCGGCGGATAAAACGTAAGTCGTTGAATATATTGGGATGGTTGTACTTTTCGTGGGAATTTGAACTATCAGGAAAGGTCCAGTTTGCCGCGAGGGAACAGCTAGAAGGCGTTTTGTTTCAGATAGTTAGGTGTGATGAGCGCTGATCTGATAACTGAAATGTTGAAAGGGGCCGATCAGTCTTGATGCCCTCCCCCCCCCACGATTGTGCGGTCTGTTCCCCCAAACAATGTGGACTCGCACAACCCCTAAAACACTGTTAAAGTGCCAGCCTGCATAAAACTCAACAACCTATAAAACGCGTAAGACTGAAGGCAAAAGCTATGGTGATAACAAAGTCTCTGGTATGCGCAACGATACCTACACTGCTGCTACAAGGAATCAGCTTTGGCACATGGGCTAAAGGAGAACAAATTTGCTCGTCGAATCAACTCGCGGCCATCAAGACTCGTTTGCCTTCAAACACCGAACTGACAGCCAGTGCCTGTAAGACGTTGCCAAACCAGCCAGAAGTAACCTTAATCTCCTACATTTTTCCAAATAATGGGGAGCACAATGATGATATGTCTCTACCCATAAGTCTCTGGCGAGTAGAACTCATTTCCCAGGGAAAAGTAAGACAGCAGTTTGAAGAGCTCATTGAAGAAGATGCCAGTATCCGTATCGGTAGCTCCAGTATATGGCTCGATACAGCTCCCTACCTACTGGCCAAAGGAGAACGAGCCTTTGGGGTGAGACTTGATATCGGCTATGGCCCCTCTTGTGCTGATGGTTATAGGTCCAGATTCTTACATCTCTTCCGACAGCATAACAGAACCCTACAACGCGTAATGAATGGCGCCCCTATGCTGCACACCTACATCCGAAAAGGCGTGCCTTGCTTACCAGAGAAAATTGATTTAGAACAAGGAATATCCTACATCCAAGTTCTGCCAAATATGTCGAACGGTCTACACGACCTTAAAGTGGTAACCAAAGCAAAGACTGAGACTCATAATCCGGATGGCTCCTCTCGACCTGTCAGCCAAAGAACATTGAGCACCACTCTGCGCTTCAATGGCCATGAATACCCGATTGGAGAATGGAATAACTTACCGAGCAAGGAGTGGTGGAAGTAGTCGACCATCCCCTACCCCACACGGCAAATGCCTCAGGTATATACAGGACCCTATAAAAGCCTGCCTTCAGCAGGCTTTGTTGTTTTGACGCTGTAGACTCGACACAATCGCTGTCGCCACTTGGCCGGAAACAAAAAGGCCACTATTGCTAGTGGCCTTCGTAAGTCTTTGATTTTAATGGTGCCCGAGGCCGGAATCGAACCGGCACGACGCGAACGTCGAGGGATTTTAAATCCCTTGTGTCTACCGATTTCACCACTCGGGCACCGCAATCGGTATCAAGTCCGCGCGGCGGGCTTGTCAATATGGAGGCACGTTCCGGAGTCGAACCGGACTAAACGGATTTGCAATCCGCTGCATAACCGCTTTGCTAACGCGCCATGCAAAAGAGAGTTGGCTCTCTATTGTCTGAATTTGGAGCGGGAAACGAGACTCGAACTCGCGACCCCGACCTTGGCAAGGTCGTGCTCTACCAACTGAGCTATTCCCGCATTGATCTGGCTGACTGCCTGACTACGAGGACGCATTCTAGCGATGTTCCTCGCCTAGTCAACCAAAAATGTTTAATACCCTGATCGTTCGAGTGTTTTTTACCCTTTCCCTGCACTTTTACCACTCATGATCGTTTCCCTGCCTCAATGGCGGGGAAACGATGCTTTATGCCAAAGCAGGCACTAGAAGCGGGAGTGGTAGGTCAGATCGCCCCAGGCGGCCTTCATGTACTGGAACATGGACCAGAAGGTGAGCACGGTCGCCACATAGAGCAACACGTAGGCGAGCCATACCATCCAGATGTCGTACTGCCAGATGAGGCCGGTGAGCGACACCATCTGGATCATGGTCTTCCACTTGCCAATCCAGCTGACCGCCACCGAGGAGCGTTTGCCGAGCTCGGCCATCCATTCACGCAGGGCGGAGATGATGATCTCGCGGCCAATCATGGTCATGGCGGGTATGGTGACCCAGATGGTGTTGTAGTGTTCGACTATGACCACCAGCGCCGCCGCCACCATGATCTTGTCGGCGACCGGATCGAGGAAGGCGCCGAAGGCGGTGGACTGGTTCAGCTTGCGGGCGAGGTAGCCATCAAACCAGTCGGTCGCGGCCGCCAGAATGAAAACGAGGGCCGCCGCCAGATAGGACCACTGATAGGGTACATAGAACAGGATGACGAAGACGGGGATGAGCAAGATCCGAAAAAACGTCAGCAGGTTAGGAATATTTGTCATTATTTTCAGCCACTTCTTGTATGCCGCTACATGGTAGCCCCAAGCCGATCACGGATGCAACCGGACAGGCGCCCGCCTTGGTCTATTAATCCATCAACAACCTCAGGATGCGGGCCATTATGGCATTTACGGGCCCCCTGCGTCACGGCTCTTGTGCACCCAGAGGCGGGATGGTGGCCACGATTCAGAGCGAATGGATGGACTGGGTTGAATACCGAGCACGACGAGCCCTGACCTCCGGCTCAGATCGAATGCAAGGCATCGTGAATGGCGTGGGTCAGACCAGCACCTGGCTGATGCCGAGCGCTCTGCCGGCTCAGAGCGAGTGCAGGGCATCGTTAATGGTGTGGGTCAGACCAGCGCCAGGCTGATGCCGAGCACTCTGCCGCCTCAGAGCGAGTGTAAGGCATCATGAATGGACTGGGCCAGCTCCTGGCTGATGCCGGGCACCTTGGCGAGCTCGTCCACCCCTGCCTTCTTCACCTCCTGCAACCCGCCCAGGTACTTGAGCAGGGCCTGACGACGCTTGGGCCCCACCCCCGGAATGTCCTCCAGGGTGCTGGTGGTGCGGGCCTTGGCTCGGCGGGCCCGGTGGCCCGTGATGGCAAAACGGTGGGATTCGTCGCGAATATGCTGAATAAGGTGCAAAGCGGGCATATCTGCCGGCAAGTGCAGCTCTTCGTGACTGTCCCCCAGGATCAGGGTCTCCAGTCCCGCCTTGCGGGTCACCCCCTTGGCGATGCCCACCAGCAGCGGATATTTGCCGCCGAGGAACTCCAGCTGACGGGCCAGGATCTCCTCGGCGCGGCGCAGCTGACCCAGGCCGCCGTCGATAAACAGCACGTCCGGCACCTTGTCCGGCTCCTGCAGCTTGCCAAAGCGCCGCTCCAGCACCTGCTCCATGGCGGCGTAGTCATCCCCCCCCGTGATACCATCGATATTGAAACGGCGGTATTCCGAGGAGAGCGGCCCCTCCCGGTTGAACACCACGCAGGAGGCTACTGTACGCTCGCCCATGGTATGGGAGATGTCGTAACACTCCATCCGGGCGATGGGCTGCTCCAGCTCCAGCAACTCTTCCAGCTGGCTGAAGCGGGCCTGGGTGGTGCTCTTGTGGGCGAGGCGCGAGCGCAGCGCCGTCTGCGCATTGATGGAGGCGAGCTTGATAAAGCGCGCTCGTTCACTACGAGTACGGCTCACCACCCGCACCTTGTAACCTGCGGTCTGGCTCAGGGTCTCGGCAATCACGCTCTCGTCCTCGAGGGCCACGTCCAGCAGCACCTCGCTCGGGATCTGCCTGCCCCCCTGCCCCGACAGATAAAACTGCAGCAGGAAGGATTGCACCACCTCGTCGAGCTGGGTATCGGCCGGGACTTTCGGGAAATAGCTGCGGGAACCCAGCACCTTGCCCTGACGAATGAAGAGCACATGGATGCAGGCGGCGCCTTGCTCGAATGCCACCCCCACCACATCCAGTTCATCGAGCACGTTGCCACTCACCGACTGCTGCTCGGTCACCCGGCGCAGGGCCTGGATCTGATCCCGGTAGCGGGCCGCATCCTCGAAGCGCAGATCGCCGCTGGCAGACTCCATCTTGCCCACCAGCTCCCCTATCACCTGCTGGTTCTTGCCCGCCAGAAACAGCTTGGCCAGCTCCACCTGCTGGGCATATTCCGTCTCACTCACCAACCCCGCCACGCAAGGGCCGGCGCAGCGCTTGAGCTGATAGAGTAGGCAGGGACGGGTACGGTTGGCATAGACGGCATCCTCGCACTGGCGCACCGGGAAGATCTTCTGCATCAAATGCAGGCTCTCGCGCACGGCGCCGCCGGAGGGGTAAGGGCCGAAGTACTCCCCCTTCACCTTGCGGGCGCCGCGATGGACGCCGATGCGGGGATGCCGGTGCCCTGTGATGATGATCCAGGGGTAGGATTTGTCGTCGCGCAGCAGCACGTTGTAGCGCGGCTGATATTGCTTGATGAGGTTGTGCTCGAGGATCAGCGCCTCTGTCTCTGTGTGGGTCACCATCACCTGGATATCGGCGATCTGGCGCACCAGGGTGTGGGTCTTGATGCTGTCGACCTTGGTGCGAAAGTAGGAGGAGAGCCGTTT
Source organism: Aeromonas sp. MR19 (assembly GCF_963899305.1). Taxonomy (NCBI): domain Bacteria; kingdom Pseudomonadati; phylum Pseudomonadota; class Gammaproteobacteria; order Aeromonadales; family Aeromonadaceae; genus Aeromonas; species Aeromonas sp. MR19. Next base: position 168,510 of record NZ_CAWQWZ010000053.1, on the reverse strand, counting down.
TTTAAGATCCTTGGCCTTGCCCACATAGATGACGGTGCCACCGCTGTCATACATGCGGTAGACGCCGCTCTGGTGAGTCACGGCGCTCAGAAAGGCCTTGCTGTCAAAAAGGGGCTCGGGAGAAAGGGTCATCGGCTACTCGGCTCAACACAAAGGGGCGAAAACGATAGAAGTCGGCATCAACGGGGAGAGCATACTGCGCCAGGCCGGCGAAATGCAAAAAGGCGGCACCCGCCGCCTTTTTGACTGCCCGCAACCCGCTTACAGGGTGTCGGCGTCCAACATGCCATAGCGAATGGCCAGATGGGTCAGCTCCACATCGCCGTTGATGTTGAGCTTGCTGAACAGGCGGTAACGGTAGCTGTTGACCGTCTTCGGGCTCAGGTTCAGCTGCTCTGAGATGTCGGTCACCTTCTGCCCCTTGGTGATCATCATCATGATCTGCAACTCGCGCTCGGAGAGGGACTTGAAGGGATTTTCATCCGCCGACGCAAACTGGCTGAGCGCCATCTGCTGGGCGATCTCGGGGGAGATGTAACGCTGGCCCGAGTGCACCAGGCGAATGGCGTGGATCATCTCGTCCGGGGCGGCGCCCTTGGTGAGATAACCGGCGGCACCCGCCTGCATCACCTTGGTGGGGAATGGATTTTCTGAATGAATGGTCAGCACTATGATGCGCACATCGGGCCGGATCCGCAGTATCTTGCGGGTCGCCTCCAGGCCGCCGATGCCCGGCATGTTCATGTCCATCAGGATCACGTCTGGATGGTGCTGACGACAGAAAGTGACTGCGGTTTCCCCGCTCTGCGCCTCGCCCACCACCTTGATCCCGCGGACATCTTCCAAAATGCGTCTTATCCCTGTACGCACCAACTCATGATCATCGACCAGGAATACATTTATCACCCAAACACCCCGTTTTTTTATCTCGTTATATGCCAGTTAGGGTTAACACGGCGTCTTGCATCATAACCAAACTCGCTGGTTTGGCAAACCATGGGCGGGAAAAGTTTGAAAGTGCTCATAAATGACGTTTGTAATCAAATAATTATGCAAGGATTCAACACAAAAAACGGCGCCCGCAGGCACCGTTCAGAGTCATGTCGGTGGCGCTGGCATCAGTTCGCCAGCAGCGCACGCACCTTGTCCAGATCGGCCTGGGTATCCACCCCGACCGGCGGCGCTTGCAGCGCCTGGGCCACGTGGATCTTCTCCCCGTACCAGAGCACCCGCAGCTGCTCCAGAGCCTCGACCTGTTCCAGCACGCTCGGCGCCCAGTCCACGTAACGCTGGATGAAACCGGCACGATAGGCGTAGATACCGATGTGACGCTGGTAGTGATCGCCAATCTGTTCGTGGCCCTTGGCAAAGCGATCCCTGTCCCAGGGAATGCTGGCCCGGCTGAAGTAGAGGGCGTAGCCATCCTTGTCGGTCACCACCTTGACCGCGTTGGGGTTGAACGCCTCCTCCGCATCAACAATGGGCACAGAGAGGGTAGCCATGGGCGCCGTCGCCGCGGCCAGATTGTCGGCCACCTGACGTATGATAGCGGGCGGAATGAGCGGCTCATCCCCCTGCACATTGACGATGATGGTATCGCTGGCAAAGCCGTAGTGACGGCACACTTCCGCCAGACGCTCGGTGCCGGACTGGTGATCCTGCGAGGTCATGCACACCTCAAAGCCCGCGAGCGCGGCACAGGAGGCCAGCGCGCTGCGTACCCGCTCGTCATCGGTGGCGACGATCACCCGATCCGCGCCGGATTGCAGGGCCTTTTCCACCACGTGCTGCACCATGGGCTTGCCATGGATGTCCGCCAGCGGCTTGCCCGGCAAGCGGGTGGAGGCGTAGCGGGCAGGAATGATCACCACGAAACTCATGACGGCATCTCGTCGCTATTGAGGTGACGGGCGCGGTTCTCCAGCAGCACAGGGATCCCCTCCTCCAGCGGATAGGCCAGCTTGTCGAAACGGCAGACCAGCTCGTGTACGGCCTTGTTGTAGTGCAGCTTCCCCTTGCAAACCGGGCAGGCGATGATGTCGAGCAATTTGATATCCAGTGCCAAAACGAAACTCCTTCAACGATGTCGAGCAAGCGACTATCTCGAGCGGGCCAAAATGCCGGGCACGCTATGATGTCGAGCCATTGATATTCTAAAACCCGGAGCCAAATCGCGGCTCCTTCCACTCTATCGAGCGGGCCAGGATGCCGGACCAGCCGGCATGCCATTCTTCAGTGTTCAGTGTCGGAAGCGGGCGCCTTTGCCGGATGCAATTTCTGCAACAGGCTGTCGAGCAAGGAAGCAGGCAACTCGGCACTGACCGGCAGATACCACCAGTTATCCGGCGCAAACCCACGACACTTGACCGCGTCTTTTTCGGTCATCAGCAACGGCCGTTCGCCGAAGCGGGCGAGCAGTTCATCCCGCTCAAACGCCTGATGATCCGCATAACCGACGCTCTGCTGCAGCTCATAACCGAGACGGGTCAGGGTGGCGAAGAAACGGGGGGGATGGCCTATGCCGGCCAGGGCATCCACGCTGCGGGGCAAGGGCTCGCTGGCGGGCATGTCATCGCGCACCCGGCGCGGCGCATCGGCCACCAGCGCCATGGGGTACTCCCCTCGGGCCGGCGTGCCGCCGTTGCAGATGATGGCATCCACCCGCTTGAGCCGGGTCACGGGCTCGCGCAGCGGCCCCATGGGCAGCAGGCAGGCGTTGCCAAAACGACGCACGCCGTCCACCACCACCAGTTCGATGTCGCGGGCCAGCCCATAGTGCTGCAGACCGTCGTCTGTGATGATGATGTCCACCTCGCCACCTTGCTCCAGCAGACGCACCGCATCGGCCCGTTTCGGGGCGACCACCACGGGGCAGCCGCAGCGACGGGCGATGAGCACAGGTTCGTCACCCGCCTGCGCCGTGCTGCTATTGGCATCGAGCCGGTAGGGATAATGGGGCGCCTTGCCGCCATAGCCGCGGCTCACCACCCCGGGCCTGAACCCGCGGGCTTGCAGCTGTTCCACCAGCCAGACCACGACCGGGGTCTTGCCGTTGCCGCCCACCGAGATATTGCCCACCACGATCACCGGCTGGCTGGCCCGATAGGCCCTGAACCAGCCGCGTCGATAGGCGACGCGACGAGCGCCGCTGATGATGGCAAACAGCAGGGCAAAGGGGGCCAGCAACCAGCGCCAGCGGCTCTGCCCATACCAGAGTTGCTGCAGCATTAGCCCTTGGTACCCGCAGCAACGTTGCCGAACTGGATGGCGCGCAACTGGGCATAGGTGCCCTGATTGGCCATCAAGGCTTCGTGGTTGCCGCGCTCGACGATATGACCCTCGTCGATCACCAGGATCTCGTCCGCCTTCTCTATGGTGGAGAGGCGGTGGGCGATCACCAGCGAGGTGCGCGCCTTGCACAGTTCGTCGATGGCAGCCTGGATGTGACGCTCGGACTCGGTATCGAGCGCAGAGGTCGCCTCATCCAGCAGCAACACGGGGGCATCGCGCAGCAGGGCGCGGGCGATGGCGATACGCTGGCGCTGACCACCGGACAGTGAGGCCCCGTTCTCGCCGACCACGGTATCGTACCCCTGGGTCATCTTGCTGACGAACTCGTCGGCATGGGCGATGCGGGCCGCCTGCTGGATCTCGTCGCGGCTGTATTTCTCTTCCGCCGCATAGGCGATGTTGCTGGCGACAGTGTCGTTGAACAGGTGCACGTGCTGGGAGACCAGGGCGTACTGCTTGCGCAGCTCGCTCAGGCGATACTCGCGAATATTGACGCCATCCAGCAGGATCTCGCCCTGCTCCACGTCGTAGAAACGGGTCAGCAGGCTGGCGATGGTGCTCTTGCCGGAGCCTGAGCGCCCCACCAAGGCCACGGATTTACCCGCTTCCACCTTGAAGCTGACGTTGTGCAGCGCAGGGGTGTCCTTGGTCGGGTAGGTGAAGGTGACGTTGCGAAACTCGATCTCGCCACGGGCGCGATCCAGGGTACGGGTACCTGTGTCCTCTTCCGGGGTGGAATCGAGCAGACCGAACAGGCTCTGACAGGCGGTGATGCCGCGCTGGAACTGGTTGTTCACGTCGGTCAGGCTCTTGAGCGGCTTGAGCAGCATCATCATGGAGGTGACCATGACGGTGAAGGTACCGGCGGTCAGGGTCGCCTTGACCGAGTCTATGGTGGCCACGTAGAGGAACACGGCCAGGGCGACCGAGGCCACCATCTGCACTATGGGGCTGCCGATGGCATCGGCGGCGACCATTTTCATGGTCTGCTGGCGCATGTGGTTGCTGACGCGGAAGAAGCGTTTCTCTTCGACCTGCTGGCCACCGAACATCAGCACCTCTTTATGACCCTTGAGCATCTGCTCGGTCGAGGTGGTGATGTCGCCCACCGCCTGCTGGATGTGGCGGCTGATCTTGCGAAAACGACGGCTGATGAGGCCAATCAGTATGCCCACCACAGGGCCCACCACCAGGAAGATCACCGACAACTGCCAGGAGTGCCAGAACATCAGGCCGAGCAGACCGATCACGGTCGCCCCTTCCCGCACCAGCGAGACCAGAGTGGAGCTGGCTGCAGAGGAGACCTGACCGGCGTCATAGGTCACCTTGGCCAGCAGGTTGCCGGTATTCTGGCGATCGAAGAAGCTCATGGGCATGGCCATCAGGTGGCTGAACACCTGCTGTTGCAGCCGCATCACCACATGGTTGCCGACCCAGGCCATGCAATAGTTGGAGAGGAAGGTGGCGCAGCCACGCAGGGCAACGATGCCGAGTACGAAGAAAGGCATCCATTTCAGCACGCCGCTGTCATTGCCATTGAGGCCCTGATCGATCAGTGGCTTGATGGAGTAGACGAAGGTGGTATCCACGGCGGCATAGCCCAGCATCCCTATGATGCCGCCGACCAGACCCAGCTTGCGATCCCGGACATAACCGAGCAGACGCTTGAAGACGGGCCAGCTGTCTTGTGAGGTTTCTTGTTGCATGAATAGCCGTTAATAAGGGAAATGACGGGGTATTCTAGCCAAAGCTTGCGCATCCACCAAGCGCCGCCATCTTGATAGCCAGAGTCCACACCGGAAATGACGGATTAATGCCCAAGCCAACGCCTGCGCATCCACCAGGCACCGCCATCTTGATAGCCAAAACCCGGCACTCGACAGAAGGAGATGATGGATTATTTCCTTGCCGGCTCCGGGCCGGCAGTCCCTCGCCACAGCTGCTCCTGGCGGGAAATGGCAGAAGGCAAGCTGGGCCAGCCCGCGGGACGCCACCAGGCGCCGCCCCGGCGATACCAGGGGCCATGGTCGCGCTCGGCACGGATGCCGAACCCGTCAGCCCGGGGTTCAATCAGGATGGCGCCATCCAGCCCGGTGACCCACTGACTGGCCTGCCGATAGCGGGCCACCACCTCGGGGCGGGGAAAGCCCCACTGATTAATAAATCCCGCGCTGTGCACCACATACCGGGCATTCACGGCCGCGACGAAAGCCGGGGTGGACGAGGTGCGACTGCCATGATGAGGGCTCACCAGCAGGGTGCTGGCCAGCTCTCCCCGATCCAGCGCCAGCAGGCGGCGTTCCGTCTCCTGCTCTATGTCCGCGCTGAGCATGATACGCCGGTTGCCGTCGCTTATCTGCAGCACGCAGCCGTCGTTGTTGTGGCCGCGCCCAGGTTGTTCGGGCCAGAGCACGGCAAAGTCGAGCCCCTGCCAGCGCCAGCGCTGGCCACGCCGGCACAGGGTGGTGAGCTTGCCAAACGCAAACGAGGAGAGCTCATGCCGCACCGGCAGCGCCCGCAATATGGCCCGGCGATTGCCGGCGTGATCCCTGTCCTTGTGGCTGATGACGAGATAATCCAGCACCTGCACATCGAGCCGGTTGAGCAGCGGCAGGATGGCGGCATCCGCCATGTTGTAGCCGCCGGGATAACGATCCCCGGTGTCGTAGAGGATGCCACGCTCCCCTCGGGTGATCAGCACGGACAAGCCCTGCCCCACATCCAGCACCCTCACTTGCCAGCGCGTTGGCGTAGGCCAGGCGGCAAGCAAGAGGGCCGCGGCCACGGGAATACATAGCGGGCGAGCCCCCGGCACGTGCCAGGCGCACCAGAGCAGGGTCAGCAGGGCGCTGACCGGCACCACCCAGCCCGACACGGGCCACCAGAGCTGCCACTGGCTGGCCAGCTGCGTCAGCCCCCACAACACCCACTGCAACCCCAGATCCGCCAGCCAGAACAAGCCGTGGGCCAGCCAGCCCCAGAGCGGCGCCAGCAGGACGCCGATCAGCGCCAGCGGAATGATCCCGATGCAAAACAGCGGCAACGCCAGCAGATTGAGCAGCAGCGCCAGCGGCGCTATGCCCTCGAACAAGGCCAGTTGCAGCGGCAGCAAGCCGAGCAGCAGCAAGCCCTGCAGCCGCACCAGACCGGGTTTGGCCTCCAGATAACCCGCCGCCAGCAGCAGGGCCACCGCCAGAAACGAGAGCCAGAAGCCGGCCGAGTAGAGGGCGAAGGGATCCCACAACACCAGCGCTACGAAGGCCCACAGCCAGATGCGATAAGCGGGCCACTCGCGCCGGCGCCAGCGCAGCAGGCTCCACACCAGCACCATGATGAGGGCCCGCTCGGTGGCCACCGCAAATCCCGCCAGCCAGCTGTAGACGGCGGCAAACAGCAGGGCGACCAGTATGGCCCCGCGCAGCCCGAACAAGCGCCCCAGCCACCAGCCCAGCACGGCCACCAGCGCTATGTGCTGCCCCGAGATGGCGATGATATGGGTCAGCCCGCTGCCGCGAAACAGCGTCCACTGCTCATCCGTGATGCCGCTCTGCTCGCCAAAGGTGAGTGCCGACAACAGGGGAGCATGGGTCAGCCCCTGCCAGCTGGCAGCGGCCTCAGCCAGCCAGCGATCCCGCCAGCCCGGCGCGGCGGCCTGCGTCTTTATGATGCGGCGCAGGTTGCCGGTGGCTGTGATGCCCTTGCCCAGCAACAGGCGCCGTCCATCCATGCCCGCCTCGTTGGCCAGCCCATGGGCCGGTTTGAGAGAGACCACCAGCGTCACCTGGCTGCCCGCCGGCAGAGCGGGCAGGGTCTGGTAGGCATTGATCCGCACCAGCGGCGCCGGGGTCAGCGCCTGACCATCGAGAGACGCCACCCGCAGCAGCAGCCGGACAAATTTATCGCCCTCGGGCTCTGCACTTTGCAAGCGTGCGGTTATGATGTGGCTCGCCTGCGCCTCCAGCTGATCCAGCCAGGCGAGCCGGTACTGCAGACTGGCCTGCATCCAGAGGATGCCGAGCAGCAGAAACAGCAGACGCCAACAGCGACAACAGGCGAGGGGGAGCGCGATCAGCAGCATCAGGCCCCCCCATTCCCATGAAGGTAACCATGGCCAGAGTAGCGAGGAGCTTGCCCCTAGGGCAAACGACAACAAGCGCAGATCCATGGTGCAAGTATTTAGCAAGGTTTCAATATGCCCAAACGACTCATAAAACGCTGGATGCCTGATCAAGAGAGACTCAAGGAACACAAGCACTTGCGGCTGTTCGGCAAGCTGCTGCTCGATGCCAATCTGTGGCATCTCAACCGGCGCTCCGCCGCCGGCGCGTTCGCGGTCGGCCTCTTCATGGCCTGGATCCCCCTCCCCTGCCAGATGCTGCTGGCGGCCGGTGGCGCCATCGCCTGTCGGGTCAATCTGCCCCTCTCGGTCGCCCTGGTCTGGCTCTCCAACCCCTTTACCATGCCGCCCCTGTTTTACGGCGCCTACCTGACCGGCTGCCAGCTGCTGGGACAACCTTCCCAGCACATCGACATCGAGTTCACCTGGGCCTGGCTGGTGTCGGTATTCGAGACACTGGCCCCGCCCCTGCTGCTGGGCTCCCTGGTGCTCGCCCTGCTGAGCTCGCTGATCGGCTATGCCCTGATCCGCACCTTCTGGCGCATCAGCACGGTACGCCAGTGGCAAAAGCGCAAGGAGGCGCGGGCATGCTGAGCCGCTGGTTTGCCCGTTTCAAGATAGATCCGGACACCTTGCGCCAACAGAAGTGGTTCGCCCTGTTTGGTGAACGCCTGCTGGCACCCGCACTCTGGCAGGGGGGAACACGGGCCCTGAGTGGCGCAGTGGCAGCCGGCCTCTTCGCCTGCTGGATCCCGGTCCCCATGCATTCGCTGATCGCCGTCGCGCTGGCGCTGGCCTTCAGCCTCAACCTGCCGCTGGCCCTGCTGGCGGTCTGGTTCAACAACCCGGTGACGCTCCCCTTCATGTATCTCTATGCCTACCGCACCGGCTGCCTGGTGCTGCACAAAACGCCGGAGCCGTTTCATCTCACCTGGTCCCTGCACTGGCTGGAACAGGAGGCGGCGACCCTGGTGCCGCCCTTCCTGCTCGGCAGCCTCTTGCTGGCGGTGCTGACCGCCGCCTGCGGCGGCCTCCTCACCCTGCTGCTGCTGCAACTGGCCAAACTGGCGCGCGCACGCTGATTGGCCCCTTGTCAGGACAACCCTTGTTCTGACAAGGTGATTCCCCCCTCTCTTGCCATCATTTGGCTCTGCCGCCACACTCCTTGTAGCTAACTGCTGCACGCCACCTGCCAGGACAAGGAGCCCACCATGACAGAACCGCTGACGCTGGCCTATGCCAATGGCCAACCCCTCTCCCTGCTGCCCGCCATGGCCAATCGCCACGGTCTCATCACGGGTGCCACAGGTACGGGCAAAACCGTCACCCTGCAGGTGCTGGCAGAGGGCTTCTCCCGCCTCGGGGTACCGGTTTTTCTGGCGGATGTGAAGGGGGACTTGAGTGGACTGGGCGCCGCCGGCACCCCATCCAGCAAGCTGGATGCCCGTCTGGCCCAGCTCGCCATGCCGGCTCCCGTCTTTGCCGCCAGTCCCGCCCTGTTCTGGGATCTGTTTGCCGAGCAGGGGCACCCGGTGCGGGCCACCGTCTCCGACATGGGCCCCCTGCTGCTGGCCCGGCTGCTCGGCCTTAACGATACCCAGAGCGGGGTGCTGGAGCTGGTGTTCAAGGTGGCGGACGACGAGGGCCTGCTGCTGCTCGACCTCAAAGATCTGCGCGCCATGGTGCAGTTTGCCGGGGAGAACGCCAAATCCCTGACCACCCGCTATGGCAATGTGTCGACCGCCTCCATCGGCGCCATACTGCGCAACCTGCTCACTCTGGAGAGCGCGGGGGGCGATCACTTCTTCGGCGAGCCCATGCTGGACATTCAGGATCTGTTGCAGACCGACGAAGCCGGTCACGGCCACATCAATGTGCTGGCGGCGAGCAAGCTGACCCAGTCCAGCCGGCTCTATGCCTGCTTCCTGCTCTGGCTGTTGTCGGAGCTGTTCGAACAACTGCCCGAGGTGGGCGACCCGGACAAGCCGGTGCTGGTATTCTTCTTCGACGAGGCTCATCTGTTGTTCAACGATGCCCCCAAGGCGCTGCTGGAGAAGATAGAGCTGGTAGTGCGCCTCATCCGCTCGAAAGGGGTCGGCGTCTACTTCGTGACCCAGAGCCCGGCCGATATTCCCGACAGCGTGCTGGGGCAGCTCGGCAACCGGGTGCAGCACGCGCTGCGCGCCTTCACCCCGAGCGATCAAAAAGCGGTACGGATCGCCGCCAACACACTGCGGGCCAACCCGGCCTTCGATGCGGCCGGCGCCATTACCGAACTGGGGGTGGGCGAGGCCCTGGTCTCATTGCTCGATGAGAAGGGACGGCCCAGCGTGGTGGAGCGCGCCTTCATAGCACCGCCCGCCAGCCGCATTGGGCCCTTGAGCGAGGCCGATCGGCTGGCCCTGATCCGGGGCTCCCTGCTCTACGGCCGATATGAAAAGACCGAGGACCGGGATTCAGCCTTCGAGCGGCTCAATGGCGGCAAGGCTGCCGCCACACCGGATGGCGAAACCAAGACCGACGCCGAAGGCGGTCTGCTCGATACCCTCAATGGCATCCTGTTTGGCCGCACAGGCCCGCGCGGTGGCCAGCACGACGGCGTGGTGCAGACCGCCGCTAGGAGCGTGGCTCGCACCATAGGCAGCGAGGTGGGGCGCCAGCTGGTACGCGGGGTACTCGGCTCCCTGCTGGGGGGCAACAAGCGACGCCGCTGAGGTGAAAACAGCAGGAACGAAAAAGCCCGCCGGGTCTCCCCGGCTGGCTTTTTACTGCTCTGGCAACATCACCTACGCAAACACTCAGCCATCACGGCTGGAGCATCACAGCACCTTGGCGATGGCGTCACACAGCGGATCTATGCTATCTGACGCGGGTGATGTCAAGTGCAGCCTGCTCGCCTCTGTTACAGCACCTTGGCGATGGCGTCGCACAGCGGATCTATGTTGGCGCGGGTGATCCCGGCCACGCTGATCCGGCCTGAACCGACGATGTAGATGGCAAACTCGCTCTTGAGGCGCTCAACCTGATCCTTGGAGAGACCGGAGAAGGAGAACATGCCGTTCTGTTCGCGGATGAAGCTGAAGTCCTGGCTCACACCGAGGGTAGCCAGCTTCTCCACCAGCAGCTCGCGCATCTCGCGAATGCGCACCCGCATGGCCGCCACCTCTTCCACCCACTCGGCATAAAGGGCCGGGTCACTGACGATGGTGGTCACCACGGCAGCGCCGTGTGACGGCGGGTTGGAGTAGTTGGCTCGGATGACGGTCTTGACCTGGGTGAAGGCCACGTCGGCAATCGCCTTGGTCGCGCTGACCAGGGTGAAGGCGCCGACCCGTTCGTTGTAGAGGCCGAAGTTCTTGGAAAAAGAGCTCGCCACCAGCAGCTCGTCGTGACACTCGGCGAAGATGCGCAGACCCTCGGCATCCTCTTCGATACCACGGGCGAAACCCTGATAGGCAAAGTCAAACAGCGGCAGCCAGCCGGCGGCGGCACTCTGCTTGGCCAGGGCGCGCCACTGCTCGGTCGTCGGATCGATACCGGTCGGGTTGTGGCAGCAGCCGTGCAGCAACACCAGCTCACCGGCCTGTACGTCACTGAGCGACGCCTGCATGGCGGCAAAGTCGAGCCCCTTGGTGGCGGCGTCGTAGTACTTGTACCACTTGACGGTCAAACCGGCAGCCTGGAACACGCTGACGTGGTTGGCCCAGGTGGGATCGGAAATCCAGATGGTCTTGGCCAGCCCGTTGCGCACCACGAACTCGGCGGCGATGCGCAGGGCACCGGTACCGCCCGGCGCCTGGGCTGTCTTGGCACGGCCGCTGGCGATCAAGGCGGACGCCTGTCCGAACAGCAGTTGCTGCACTATGCGGCCGTATTCGATATTGCCTTCGATACCGAGGTAATTCTTGGTCTTCTCGTCGGTGAGCAGCTTCTGCTCGGCTTTCTTGACACAGTGAAGGATAGGGGTGGCACCGGTCTCATCCTTGTAGATCCCGACCCCCAGATTGATCTTGTGGCTGCGAGAGTCAGCGCGGAAGGCTTCGGTCAGGCCCAGGATCGGATCCGCTGGGGCGGCAACAACCTTTTCAAACATGGTATTCCCTGTATTCCGTTGAGTTCGTTGGGTGGCAAAGCGTGTCGGCAAACCGTCTGTGACACACGAAAGCGCCCGTTTGGCGAGCGCTTCGTCAACTCTTTATATCATCGCGCTCAATGGGGGAAAACCGCTTTCTCAACGACATCTGCGGCAATATCAACCGACCGCATGCCACTCTGGCGCCAGCGCGCACACCTCGGCGGACAAGCCACCATTGGACTCAACCAAACCGCTACAAACTGCTAACAATGGCTTGGGGATCCGACTCGGCTCCCAGGGGCGGCCATCACCCAACGGCAGGGCATAGGCCGACACTATGGGGGAGAAGGCAGTTGGCAGCCACCAGCTGGCCGGACGGCCCAGCCGCTGGGCCAGCGTCAATGTCCGATCCACACCGGCGGGATCGAGTGAAGTGAGGTGGCTCCACTGTACATTGGGCGGCAGAGCGGCCACGACCTGTTGCAGGGCGACTTGCGCCGTCGTGGGCGCCCATACCAGCAGGGAGCCGTCACAGAGCGCCAGCTCGGCAAAGGCACCAACGCTGTCGGTGGTGATCACCCGCTCGATATTCCCCTCTCCCCACAGGATCTTGCCAAGCCCGACCAGGGTACGCTCAGGCAAGGCAAGCTCCCCCAATGCCTGCAACCAGGGGGCCGCATCGAGCAGGGTTCCGCCGCTGAAAAACAGGCTGAAGGGCTGCGGCGCACGCAAGCGCAGCAGCTGATCGGCGCAGAGCCGAATGCCCTTGTCCTCGAAATCGATCTGCTCGTTGGGGCTGAAGGTTGCCTCCGGTTTGCGATAGAGCGCCGCCAGTACTCGCTCATTGACTCGCTCACCAAGCTGCCAGCCATGGGCCTGCAGCCACTCCTCGGGGGTCGGCGGCGCAGTGACAATTTCGGCTAGCGTCAGTTCGCGGGTCAGATAGCGCCGCCCGGCCGGGGTCAGTTCATAGCTGTGATTGCCAAGGGCGAGCAGCAACTGGTTGTCCTTGAGCAGGCCTACCAGCGGCAGATACTGGCGAGCCCGGATCACCTGGGGGGAGTGATCCAGTAGCTGGCGGGCCAGTTCCCGCCATTGCGGGTGACTGAAGTCAATCAAGCGTCGTCCTTCCCTGTTTGTCGAGCGTCCTTCAACGAGTTGAATAATCTAGCGATTCAGCGGCCGGGAGCCAAGGACAAAAAAGAGACAACGTGAGCTGGCGCAGGCCAAAGAGATCAAGGGGAAGTGATTAACGCGGGCGAAAGCGGGCAATGACATAACAGGCAGCAGATAAAACAAAACGGCCAAGCAAGCTTGGCCGTTTACCAACTAAATCAGCGCAGAGGCTGGATTAGAAGTTGTATTGCAGGGCGACAGTCCATTCGTCGTCCAGCTTGTCGATACCTTGGATTTTGTACTCTGTGTAGGCTTTCAGCTTGGAAGTGAAAGAGTACTGTACGCCCAGCAGGGTTTCGTCAATGACGTCTTTGTATTCGGCACCAGATACGTTGGAGTTTGCTTTACCTTCAGCAAAGTTGTAGCCAGCCAGGAAGGTCCAAGCATCAACGTTGTAGGAGGCAGCCAGCTCGTAGCCACGGCCCTTGTCCTTGTCACCACCGGTGGTGGTGTCATAGCTCAGGTCACCCTGAGTATAAACACCAGCGAAGTAGAAGCCGTTGATGGCGTAGTGTGCACCCAGTGCCCACTCTTTCTTGTCGCCAGTAGTGTTGGTCTTGCTATTTTCCAGATCAGAGTAAGCATAACCTGCGTTCAGGCCCAGACCGAAGTCGAAGTCATAACCGGCAGCAGCGGCATAACCGTAGTTACGCTTTACATCTTCACCATAAACTGCGGTTTCTTTGATGCTTTGACCGATGTCGGCTACCTTGACGGCAACATCATCGTTAGTTTGATAGGACAGCTTGCCCTTGAAACCACCATAGGTGTTGGAGTAGATAACTTGGCCTTCTTGACGACCGTCATAGAAGTTACCTACATCACCCCATTCGTTGAAGATATCGGTCGGTTCCAGCACGTCGTAGAACGCGGTATCGGTCTGACCGAAGATGATTTTGCCGTACTGGGAACCATCAAAACCGGCGTAGATATGACGCGGGTCGATATCACTGGTCTTGTTGCCAGAGTTTTCAGCAGCAACTTGCCACTCGGTCTTGGCGATACCGGACCAAGTGTTGTTCAGTGCAACTTTACCGGACCAACCCAGACGGGTAGAACCCTGCAGTTCACTATCAACATCTTTGAAGCCAGAAGCAGCTTTAGAGTCTGCTGTGTTGTGCTCACCGTAGTAGTTAGCCTGAACACGGCCGTATACGTCAAAAGTGGTACCGTCTTTGTCATAGATCACTGCAGCGTTAGCGGCGGATGCAAACAGAGCCGGGATAGCAATAGCCAGAATTGTCTTTTTCATAGTTTCCAATGCCTACTGTAATTAAACACTAAGTTGTTGTTATTCCCTGTGTTAGCGATGTTCTTTGCATCACTATGGGGCCCGAGACTAGCACCGGGTTTTCCAATCCGCAATGAAAAAACTTGGAACTTTTTACGAAAAGCATAGTCATAGCGGAAAATTTGTGACCTGAATCCCACATTGTTTGCACCTCTTGGGAAAACGTTTACAGCGATAATGGCTGGCTTTAGCGGCCCATGCTGGTGATTTATCGCACAGTAACGAGGGCCCGCCTTATAAATAGAAGAAGAGGTCTGATCTGTGCGTTGCACCATGCCTCGACCCGGGTTGGCAGTTACGGGTATCCTGTCCTTCTTCACCCCCCGCAACGGTCTTTTCTTTCATGCTGTCTACCCGCCTCAAAGCCGCCATTCGCAATACCTATCGCCAAATCGCCGATGGTTTACCCGGTTTTGTGCCACGCAAGGAGCAGAATTTTCTGGTGGCGGAGATAGCCAAGACCCTGACGGGGGAGTATGACAAGCAGCGTCGCATCCTGGTGGCCGAAGCCGGCACCGGCATCGGCAAATCCCTCTCCTATGCCCAGGGTGCCATCCCGGTGGCACGCCTGACCCAGAAGAAGCTGGTGATCTCCACCGCTACCGTCGCGTTGCAGGAGCAGCTGATCCACAAGGACCTGCCCTTTTATCACCGTCACAGCGAGCTGCCGTTTCGTTTCATGCTGGTCAAGGGGCGCCAGCGCTACTGCTGCGAACACCTGCTTGAACAAGCGGCAAGCGGCACCGAGATGGCCAACTTCGAGCTCGATTTCGGTAGCTTAAGCAAGCACAAGCCGTCAGATTCTGACAAGGAGCGCTATCAGGCGCTGTGGCAGGCTTATACGGACGGAAAATGGGATGGCGACCGGGACAACTGGCCCAAGCCCATCCCGGACCTGTGCTGGGATCGCATCGCCGCCGACCGCCACACCTGCAACAAGGCGCTCAGCCATCATCAGCACTGTCCCTTCCACCGCGCCCGCAACGACATGGATGCCGCCGATGTGCTGGTGGTGAACCATGCCCTGCTGCTCTCCGATCTCACCATGGGCGGAGGCATCATATTGCCGCCCCCCGACGAGTGTCTCTATGTGCTGGACGAGGCCCATCACCTGCCGACCATAGCCCGGGATCACGGCGCCGCCTCGGCCAGCGTCAAGGGCTCCCGTCGCTGGCTGGAGAAGCTGGTACAGAGTGCCGGCAAGCTGGCCAGGACGCTGAACAAGGACAGCTTGCTCGACCCCCAGTTGAAGCTGCAGGATGCGCTGGCCTCCCTGCAACCGGATCTCAAGGCACTGGAGCAGTGGCTCGGCGCCAACGACCGGCTGTTCAATGGCGAGGCACACTATCGATTCACCGAAGGTGTGCTGCCAGATCCCCTGCCCATGCTGGCGGAAAACCTGAAGGAGGCGAGCAAGAAGGCGCTGCGGGCACTGGACCGGATGCAGGGCGCCATCGGCGAGGCGTTGAAGGATGGCGAGATCCGGCGCAAGGAGGCCGAGCCCCTGCTGGCGGAAACCGGTTTTCACCTGCAGCGGCTGGAGAGTTTCTGCGCCCTGTGGGAGATGCTGGGGCGCCATGTGCCCGAGGGCAAGACACCGCTCGCCCGCTGGATGGCCAAGAGCGATGACGGCGACATCTGGTTGCACGCCTCCCCCATCGAAGTGGGCTATCTGCTGGAGGAGTGGCTCTGGTCCCGCTGTCTGGGCGCCGTCCTGGTGTCGGCCACCCTCACGGCTCTCTCTTCATTCAGCTATTTTCGCCATCAGGTAGGGCTGAAAGAGCACGACGGCACCCGTTATCTGCGTCTGAGATCCCCGTTTGATTACCAGAAAGCCGAGCTCTATCTGCCCAGGATGGAGCATGAACCCAGCTCCCCCGCCTTCACCCAGGAGCTCATCAGCGCCCTGCCCCGCCTGCTGGCCGGCAAGGAGGCGAGCCTGGTGCTCTTCTCCTCCTATCGGCAGATGAACGAGGTGGCGGTGGGGCTGAGAGCCAAGGGGCTCTCCTTGCTGGTACAGGGTGAAGCCTCCCGCAATGCCCTGCTCACCCTGCACAAGCAAAAGTGCGACGGCGGCCAGGCCAGCATACTGTTTGGCACCGGCAGCTTCTCGGAGGGGCTGGACCTGCCCGGCCACTACCTCACCAACCTGGTGATCACCAAGCTGCCCTTTGCGGTGCCCAACTCGCCGGTGGAAGAAGCCACCGCCGAGTGGGTCGAGAAACGGGGCGGCAACCCCTTCCTGCAGCTGACGGTGCCGGAGGCCTCCCGCAAGCTGATTCAGGCCTGCGGCCGCCTCATTCGCAAGGAGGCGGACAGGGGCCGGGTCACCATACTCGACCGGCGCCTGCTGACCAAGCGCTACGGCAAGGGGCTGCTCGATGCGCTGCCACCGTTCAGCCGCCGGATTGAATAGGGTCCTGACACCCGGCGGGAGCAGGGCCGACTGGCACATACCCCTTTTGATAGAAAGATGGGCAGCCGGGCCAATCCATGGCGTCATAAACGCCTATTGCTGCCCTTGGGCAAACCTGTAAAAATGAGCCCCTGTTTTTCAGTGGGCACTCGCCTGACTGTTCAAGGAGATGAAATGAAACTGACTGTTCTGGTGCCGGCCCTGGCTGGTCTGTTGTGGGCAGGTAGTGCCCTGGCCGATGCCCAATTGGAAGTCACCAACCCCTATGTCGTCCAGCTGATCGATGGTCAGTCCATCAATCCCAAGCTGCTCGACAAGACCAGCACCTACCCCATCAAGGCGGGTGATCATCAGTTGGTCGTCGCCTTCGAAGGCAACTACTCCAGCCGCAGCGACACCAAGCTGGTGACCGCCGAGCCGCTGGTGATCAACTTCACCGCCGCCGACAACCAGAAACTGGTGCTGGATTACAAGAAGCCGCGCAACGAAACCGAAGCCAAGCAGTTCGTCAAGGATCAAAAAGTGGTCCTGAAAGACAAGAGCAGCGGTCAAGTCGTCGCCAGCGAACAGTTCGTGCTGCCGAAAGTCGAAGGCTTCCAGCTGACCCGTGACTATCAGCAAGAGCTGCTGGGCATGGGCAAGGCCTTCAACCAGCCAGCCACGGTCGCCGTCTCCAGCGCCGCCGTCATGGCCGCCGCCAGCGCGCCGGTCCAGGTTGCCCCGAGCAAGGTTCAGAGCAACCCGGAAGCCCTGACCCAGCTGCAGAGCTGGTACAACAAGGCCGATGCAGAAACCCGCAAAGCCTTCCAGATCTGGGTTATTCAGCAGCAGTAATGGCGTATTGAATGCCATCTGGTGCAAGAAGGGGAGCCTGGCTCCCCTTCTTCATATCCGCCAAGGCCCTGCTTTCATGTCACTGCGCATCTTTTATCACCCTCTCTACTCCGCCCTGACCCTGCCCGAGCGCCACCGCTTCCCGCTGGCCAAGTATCAGGCGCTGTTTGAGCGCCTCGGCAACCTCGGCTATCCGCTGACAGAAGCCGCGGCAGCCACCCCTGAGCAGATAAAAAGAGTGCACCATGCCGCCTATGTGGATGCTGTCCTCGCCGGCACCCTCGATACGGGCGCCATCCGCCAGCTCGGCTTCCCCTGGTCCCCCATGCTCATTGAACGCACCTTGCGCTCGGTGGGCGCCACCCTTGCCGCCAGCCGCCATGCCCTCGAACAGGGTTGCGGCCTGCAGATCTCCGGCGGCTATCACCATGCCCACCGGGACTTTGGCAGCGGCTTCTGCCTGTTCAACGATCTGGTGATCGCCGCCCAGGGTTGTCTGGACGAAGGGCGCTGCGAGCAGGTACTGATCGTCGATCTCGATGTACATCAAGGGGATGGCAGTGCAGCACTGTGCCAGGGCCGGCGCGATATCATCACCCTCTCCCTGCACGGGGAGCACAACTTCCCCCGCCACAAGCCCGCCTCCCACATGGACTTTGCCCTGCCAAGCGGCATGGCGGACGATGCCTACCTCACCACGCTGGCAGAGGCGCTCAACCTGGCACTGCGGCTCTACTCCCCCGACCTCATCCTCTATCAGGCCGGGGTCGATGTGCACCAGGGCGACGAGCTCGGCTATCTCGCCTTGAGCGACGAGGGGGTACGCCAGCGCGATGCCATGGTATTTGACTGCGCCTACCGGCACGGACTGCCCATTGCGGCCGTACCGGGTGGCGGTTATCGGCGCGACTGGCAGCAGCTGATCCCACTGCACCTCTCCCTGTTCGAAGAGGCGCGCCGTCGCTTCGGTCAGGACGCGCCATAAAGGGTCCGATTGCTGACCAAATCTGGGTTCCTGTAAAAGTGGGTTCCCGTAAAAGAAGAGGCGGCCCCGGGGCCGCCTCTTCTTTAATGTGCAGCACGACTGCGCCGTGCCGAGGTCACCATGAGCAAGGCCAACCCGTGAACGCGTCATGCGCTGCACATCGACGCGCGATCAGCATCAGGCGTGGGCCACCGGCGTCGGATGTTCACCCAGCTTGCGCAGCAACATCAGCAGATAAATGCACGACACACAGGCGATCACGATGAACAGCAGATTATCCGAGTAGTGTTGCATCAAGAGTGCGGTACAGGCCGGGCCGAGCAGGCTGCCTATGGTGTAGCTCAGCAGCAGCGCCTGGTTCATTGCCACCAGTTGATGGTGCTCGACCTTCTCGCAGGCCCACGCCATGGCCACCGGGTAGAGCGTAAAACCCGCGGCCCCAAGGATGAACAGCGCCGGGCCCATGGCCGCGTTGCCGAGCATGGCCACAGAGCCCAGGATCACCACCGACACCTGAACCCGCAGCACCTGCAGGCGCCCGAACCGATCCGCCAGGCGGCCGATCGGCCACTGTCCCAGGATGCCGGCACTCACCATCACCGCCATCCAGTAGCCAATGCCGGCATCACTCACTCCCTGGTGGTTCAGATAGAGCGGCATCAGGCCATACAGCGACCCCAATACCATGCCGGAGACGATGCAGCCGTTGACACCGAGCCGCGCCTGACGCAGGCGCAGCATAGGCCAGACCCGGGTTGCCCCCTGCTGTTCGCTGCGCTCACTGACGATGCGGGTGAACAGCAGCGGCAGGATAGCCGCCAATACCAGCCCGGTCGCCCAGGGCAGCACATCCATCAGCGCGGTCGACAGCTTGCTGACCAGCAGTTGCCCGAGCACGGTTCCCAGGTAATAGACCATCATGTAGGCGGCCAGCAACCGTCCGCGATTGCGCGCATTGCCGCTGCACATCAGCGCGCTCTCCACCACCACCCAGATCATGGCGCAGCCAATGCCGGCGATGAATCGCCAGATAAGCCAGCTCCAGAAGCCAAGGGTGAGCCCCAAGCCGACACAGCCTGCGGCAAAGAGGACGGACGCCAGGTAGTAGCTGCGGTTGAACCCGCAGTGCTTGATCAGCGCCCCCGCCAGCAGGGTTCCCAACAGGTTGCCGCTGAAATAGGAGGAGCCGACCATGCCCACCTGCCAGGTCGGCAGATTGTCATGGGCAAGCCAGAGCGGTACCAGCGTGTTCAACACCGCGATGGCCAGGGTCAGCAGCAGCAGGCCGCAGAGCAACAACAGCACTGGCCGGGTGTATGTGGTCATGGATAAAACCGTGAGGAGAGTCAAAATGCGAGCGCATCATGCCACCGCCAACGGCATTGTCAATCGGCCTGAAATCGCGCAGGCGATGTTTTTCTCCGCGCAGGCGTTGCCGCGTTGATCGGCACCGCACGACACCCTCTCGACATCAGGCTTATCCCCTTGATTAACGGGATTTTTGGCCGCCATGGCGGGCCATGGTCGGTCGATCATCGTCATCAACCTTTAGCGACGTCATGAGTGTGGCGACGGGCTGCTGGCGCTCAAGAGCCGGCGGGAAAAACAAACAGTGGCCGGTAATGGCTACCGGTTCGAGGAGGCACTCCATCATGTCGACCTGGGCGCACCACTGGCTTGCCTGACCCCTGTTCTGACCATGGATACCCTAAAAGAAGAGGCGACCCCGGGGTCGCCTCTTCTTTATATAAAGCACAATAGCGGCTATTTCTGACGCTTCCTGGCGTACTTGCGACGGGCGCGCGCCTGACGCTCGTCTTCCCGTTCGGCCTTCTCCTTGGCCTTCTGCGCCGCGTCCTCTTCGGCCGCCACTATCTCGGCGCTCACCATCTCGGGGGTTTCCAGCGAGATGCGACCCAAGAAGCCTGCGCGGAACTCGTTCACCAGGATCTCGGACGCCTTGTGCAGATCGGCCAGGCCCCCTTTGCGCATGAAGGCGCGCTGGCGGGCGATCAGCTCCAGCAGCTCGATCTCGGTTTCCGGCAGATCGGCTATCTGGTAGCGCGCCTTGACACGCTCCGGATAGGCCTTGATGAAGTAATCGGCGGCAAACATGGCGATGTCGGCGTAGTCGAATACCGTGTCCTTGATGGCGGCGGTGATCGCCAGCCGATAGCCGCAGGAGGGCGGGTTGAGCTTGGGCCACAAGAAGCCCGGGGTATCGGTCAGGATGACGTTGTTGTCGAGCTTGATCCGCTGCTGGGACTTGGTCACCCCCGCCTCGTTGCCTGTCTTGGCGATGATGCGCCCGGCCAGGGTATTGATCAGGGTGGATTTGCCCACGTTGGGAATGCCCATGATCATGGCGCGCACCCCGCGCAGGTCGAAGTTGCGTTCAGGCAGCATCTCGTGGCACAGGGTCAGCAGTTGCTTGATCTTCTCCGGCTCCTGCTGGGTCAGCGGCAGCGCCTTGATCCCCTTCTCTTTTTCCATGTGTGCCACCCACAGCGCCGTGATCTCGGGGTCGGCGAGATCGGCCTTGTTCAGCACCTTGATAACAGGGGTATCACCGCGCAACTCTGGCACCAGCGGGTTTTCGCTGGAGAAGGGGATGCGGGCATCGAGCATCTCTATGATGACATCGACCTGGGGCATGACCTCGGCAATCTCTTTGCGGGCCTTGTGCATGTGGCCGGGGAACCAGTTGATGGACATATCCGTTACTCTCTGTAGGGGCTGCGGGCGCTGGCTTGCTATGGAACGAGCGGCGGGCAATGGCGGACGTCAGGCGTCGCAAGGGGGCGTATTTTACCTGTGGATGCCCGGATTTGACAGGCCATTCTAGCCTCATGAGCGCAAACCACCAAGGATCGCGCCCCCTTGACGCCAGCGAAGACCTTGGCGTCACTCAACCGAGATTTGCAGATAACTAATTGATACAACATCACATTCAAACCCTGCCTTCACCGGATTGTCATCGATAACCACTAAAAGTGTCATCTGATCCCTCTAGGCTTCGCTCAGGTTTTACAAGGAGCGAACCCCAATGAGAAAAATGGCAGGACTTGCATTGATGATCGGCGCCGCCCTGGCCGCCGGCTGCAACTCCAACAACGACAGCGACACCCAGGCACCCGGCGCCAAGAACGTCATCTTCTTCCTCGGTGACGGCATGGGCCTCAACACCCTGACCGCGGCCCGCATCTATGGCGTCGGGGAAGAGGGCAGTCTCACCATGGACACCCTGCCGGAGACGGCCTTCATCAAGACCTTCTCCCACGACTCCCAGGTCACAGACTCGGCCCCTTCCATGGCAGCCTACATGACAGGGGTCAAGAGCAACAACGGTGTCATCAGCATGGACGGCG
Organism: Aeromonas sp. MR19; assembly: GCF_963899305.1. NCBI lineage: Bacteria > Pseudomonadati > Pseudomonadota > Gammaproteobacteria > Aeromonadales > Aeromonadaceae > Aeromonas > Aeromonas sp. MR19. Next base: position 146,957 of record NZ_CAWQWZ010000053.1, on the reverse strand, counting down.
ATGCCACCTATGAGAGCGACTGCAGCAAGAGTGCCGGCAAGCCGGTCACCACACTGCTGGAGCTGGCCAAGGCCGATGGCCGCGGCACAGGTGTGGTCACCAGCACCCGGGTCACCCACGCCACCCCGGCCGCCACCTATGCCCACATCTGCAACCGGGATCTGGAAAATGACATCGCCGTCCAGCTGGTGCCGGGCGGCACCGGTTACAACGGCGCCCTGAAAGAGGGGCTGGACGTGGTGCTCGGCGGTGGCAGCGGCTTCTTCCTGCCAAAAGCCGACAAGGGCAAGCGGGAGGATGGCCGCAACCTCATCAGCGAGATGCAGGCCAAGGGCTACCAGTTCGCCAGCAACCTGGACGAGCTGAACAAGGCCGAGGCGGGCAAGCCGCTGCTTGGGCTGTTTGGGGCGAGCCACATGAAATATGACCTGGACAGGCCGGCCAGCGAGCCCTCCCTTACCCAGATGACCCTGGCTGCCATCAAGCAGCTCAAGAATAAAGAGAAGGGCTACTTCCTGATGGTGGAAGGGGGACGCATCGATCACGCCCTGCACGACACCAACGCCAAGCGCGCCCTGCAAGATACCCTCGCCTTCGACAACGCCATCAAGGCCGCCATCGACGAGGTGAAGAAAACCGACCCCGAGCTGAAAAACACCCTGATAGTGGTCACCGCCGACCACGACCATACCCTGGTACTCAACGGCTATGCCAAGCGCACCGGCAAGACCACGGCCGACAACCCGGGCGTGCTCGGGTTGGTGAGGAACTACGAGACAGGCGAACCGAGCAAGGATAGCGATGGCATGCCCTACACCATCATCGGTTTTGGCAACGGCTACAACCGGGTGGATGGCCCGCGCAGCAACGTCGCCGCGCTGGATGACGCCACCGTCTCCGCCAACGACTATCACCAGGAGGTAGTGGTCAAGGTGGGCGAGATCGGCAACGAGACCCATGGCGGCACCGATGTCTTCCTCGGCGCCATCGGCCAGGGAGCGGACAGCTTCCACGGCTCACTCGACAACACCGCCGTCTTTGGCAAGGTCAAGGCTGCAGCCGGGCTGTAAGGAGCATTCCCATGAAAGGATCCATGAAAAAAACCATGAAAAACAACCTGCACAGAACCCTCGTCTGCACCGCCCTGCTCACCGCCCTCGGCGGCGCAGCCCAGGCGCAGGCCAGCGATGCCAAAAACGTCATCCTGTTCATCGGTGACGGCATGGGCCCCACTGTGCTCACCGCCACCCGCCTGTTCAAAGTGGGCGAAGAGGGGGATCTCGAGATGATGAAGCTGCCACGCAGCGCCCGCATCAAGACCTTCTCCAACGATGCCCAGACCACGGATTCGGCCCCCTCCATGGCGGCCTACACCACGGGCGTCAAGATGAACAACGAGGTGATCGCCATGAGCAGCGACACCAGGGCCGTCGCTCCGGCCAAGGATGCCAACGGCAACAAGGGCATCAACAACTGCACCAGCGACAACGGCACGCCTGTGCCCAGCATACTGGAGCTGGCCAAGGCGGCGGGCAAGTCGGTCGGCGCCGTCACCACCACTGAACTGACCCATGCCACCCCGGCCGCGACTTATGCCCACATCTGCCACCGGGATGCCGCCTATGCCATCGCCGAGCAGGCGGTACCGGGCGGGGCCGGCTTCAACGCCGCCCTCGGGGACGGGGTGGACGTGCTGATGGGGGGTGGTGCCAATCACTGGACCCCCTACAGCGCCAGCAACAAGGGCGGCCGCGCCGATAGCCGGGACCTCACCGCCGAGCTGACCGCCCAGGGGTACAGCTATGTCACCACCCAGAGCGATCTGGCCAAGGTCAGCAGTGGCAAGCTGCTCGGCCTGTTCAGTCCCAAGTCCCACCTCGACTACGAGCTGGACCGCGTCGCCAAGGGGGCGGCGAATACCCAGCCGTCCCTGTCGGAGATGACCGCCAAGGCGATCGATCTCTTGAGCCAGAACAGCCAGGGCTACTTCCTGATGGTGGAAGGGGGGCGCATCGACCACGCATTGCACGGCACCAATGCCAAGCGGTCGCTGACCGATGCGGTGGCGCTGGATGAAGCGGTCAAGACGGCGCTCGGCAAGGTGGACCTGAAAGATACCCTGATCGTGGTCACCGCCGACCACGACCACACCATGACCATCAACGGCTACTCCGCCAAGGGCAACAAGGTGCTGGATCTGGTCAAGAACGCCGACGGCTCGACCCAGAACGACGTGGATGGCAAACCCTTCACCACCCTAGTGTTCGGCAACGGCCCCAACCGCCCGGCGGTGCGCCCCACCCTCACCAGTGATGAGGTGATGGCGGACGACTACCTGCAGGAGACGGGCGTCAAGCTGGGCTCAGAGACCCACGGCGGCGGCGATGTGATGCTGTTCGCGGACGGCGCCGGCAGCAGCCGCTTCAAGGGCACGCTGGACAACACCAAGGTGTTCGGCAAACTGCGGGAGGCGCTCGGCCTGTAAGCGGCAGGGGGCCGGGTTACTGAACCCGGCCCCCTGCTCTTTCGAGCGATCAAGCATGATGCGACTGTTACTTCCGTTATGGCTGCTTGGCAGCACCCTCTCCTTTCAGGCTCATGCCGAGGAGACTCCCGATCTGGCCGCCCGGATCAGCTATCACGACAGGGTCACCAGCAGCGATGGCATCGCCAAGGAAAACAGCTGGCAGGAGAAGTGGATGCGGGTCGGCAACCAGGTGTGGAGCCAGCGGCTGATCCCGCTGCCGCTGGCACGCGCCTATCACGCCACCCACGATGCCAACCCGGGCCACAAGCACTTCACCCATCAGATGGCGGCGCGCTGGGTGACCCGCGATGCACAGGGGGAGCTGCAACTGCGCTACGCCGACAGCTGGCACAACCAGCTGGTGGAGGTGCCGGAGGAAGAGTATGGCCAGGTGGCGTTCAAGCCGGATTGGGAGCGGATCCGCTACCTCGTCAACCCGGCCCTGCTGCAAGGGATGACCCCCCTCGATGAGGCCGCCCCCGAGCAGGCGCGCTGGTATGAAGGGCGCGAGGGCAGGCAGCGCACCCGCATCCTCTGGTCGAGCCGTTGGCAGTTGCCGCTGGTGGTGGAGTCGGCAAGCCTGGACGGCTATCGCAGCTACCGGATGGAGGTGACCCTCAAGCCCTTGCCAAAGCAGCTGCCCTGGCAGCAGCTGGAGGGCTACCAGACCCTGGATCTGAGGGATTTCTTCGACTGACGCGCCACCCTGAATGGGGTGGGCTGACTTGCGGTAACGGGATGTTACACTCTGTGTACTCATCCCTGATCCGGTCTCCTATGCGCATTCCCGTTCTCATGCTGCTGTGCTGCAGCCTGCTCTTTCCGGCCATTCAGGCCCATGCCGTTGTGGTCATCGCGGCCGAGATCCCCCCTTATGTCATCCGCTCCTATCAGGGTGCCCCGAGCGGCATGGCCATAGAGGTGCTGGAGGAAGCCGCCCGTCGCCTCAAGGAGCCGCTGACCATAGAGCTGATGCCGCTGGCTCGCGCCCTCAGCCAGACCCGCCATCGCCAGAACGTCTTGCTGGTGCCACCGGTCAAAAGCCCCCAGCGCGAGCCGCTGTTTCTCTGGATTGCCCCCCTGCTGGACGAAGCCTTCGTGCTGGTCAGCCATCGCCAGCACCACCCCGAGCCACTCTCGGTCAAGGCACTGCCCGGCCTGACCATAGGGGTGATGCGCGGATCCTATGGCCAGAGCCTGATCCAGCCGCTTGGCCAGGTGAAACAGGACGTGGTGGCCGAGGAGGTCAGCAATGCCAGCAAGCTGGCGCTGGATCGTATTCAGGGCTGGGCCGTGGCCTGGAACAGCGCCCGCTACAATCAGCAGCAGGCCGGCTTGCCGCTGGCGGATCTGGTGCGCGGCGACACCCTGCAACAGACGGCTCTCTACCTTGCCGCCAGCCCCCGCTTTCCCCCTGCCGAGGCGCTGCGCTGGCGCAAGACCATTCTGGCCATGCGCGACGATGGCAGCCTGGCGCGCATCATCAAGCAGTACGATTATCAGGCCCCCTGACAAGCCTATCAGGATAATTGCCAAAGCAGTCCAGAATGGTTATGGTATCCCCATGAAAGCGTTCATGATTTTTCCAAGCCAGCTCACACCCCGTTGAGCCCCCGCCCTCGCCCCTGACAGCGAGTCGTTCGGGGGCATGCGTTCCCGATCTGTTTTTTCGTATCGACCCCCTTTTGCGACCAGCTTGCCCGCCATCCTGGTCATATGACCCATTGATAAGGAATATCCTATGCAAAGACCTCATCTCGTGATTTCCAGCCTGGATCTCGATCGCATCGAGCAACTGCTCGGCAACCACCCGCAGCACCTGGCATTGCAGGAGGAGCTGGACCGCGCCGAGATGCGCGAGCCGGCCGACATGCCGCCGGACGTGGTGACCATGAACAGCACTGTGCGCTTCAAGATGCAGAGCAGCGGCAACGACTTCTGCCTGACCCTGGTCTATCCGAAGGATGTGCAGGGGGATGAGTCCAAAATCTCAGTGCTGGCCCCGGTCGGCAGCGCCCTGCTGGGGCTGAAGGTGGGCGACAGCATCGCCTGGCCGGGCCCCGCCGGGCGCACCATCCAGGTCGAGATCCTGGAAGTGGTCTATCAGCCGGAACGGGCGGGCGAGCTGCACCGCTAGCCGCCACGGGCACGCGCCGACCCGAGCACCACGGGGACGGCGCGTATTCTCCCCGACCCAGGCCGGGTGCAAAGCCATCCCCTCCCTGATCCCGATCAAGCTTTGGGGCGGAAGCGCCCACCATACCGACCACAATGCGCCCTTCCTCTTGAGCCCGAGCGAGGCGGCAGGTATCTTGTTGGCCGCGCCAGCACCCTGGCCGCAGATTTCAGGCTGACATCATGATAAAGATTGCCCTCATCGACGATCACCAGATCGTCCGCTCCGGTTTTGCCCAGTTGCTCAATCTCGAGCCCGATCTCAAGGTCGTGGCCGAGTTCGGCTCGGCCGCCGACGCCCTCGCCGGGTTGCCGGGCAGCGGCGTGCAGCTGTGCGTGTGCGACATCTCAATGCCGGATCAATCCGGGCTGGACCTGCTCAAGCGCCTCCCCTCCGGCCTCGCCGTGGTGATGCTGTCGGTGCACGACAGTCCGGCACTGATCGAACAGGCCTTGCAGGCCGGTGCCAAGGGCTTTCTCTCCAAGCGCTGCAGCCCGGATGAGCTGATCGCCGCGGTGCGCACCGCCGCCCACGGTGGCTGCTACCTGACCCCGGACATAGCCCACAAGCTGGCCTGCAACAGTCAGGATCCCCTCACCAACCGGGAGCGGGAAGTGGCGCAGCTGCTGGCGCGGGGACTGGAGGTCAAAGCCATTGCCGAACAGCTCGGCCTCTCCCCCAAGACGGTGCACGTGCACCGCGCCAACCTGATGGACAAACTGAAAGTCAGCAACAACGTGGAGCTGGCCCACCGCATGCTGGACAGCTGGTGATCTCCCGTCTCGCCAGCTATGTCGCCATCTCGCTGGCGGCCAGCTTCATCTTTGCCGCCGGCTGGTTTTGCCTGTGGAGCATCAGCCTGCATCTGGCGGGATCCCCCATACTGGCGGTGCTGCTGTTCCCGTTCGGCCTGCGCCTCGGCCTGCTGTTGCAAAGCCCGATCGCCTACTGGCCGCCGCTGCTGCTGTGTGAATCCCTGCTGCTCTACTGGCTCAATCAGGAGGTAGGGCTGCCGCTGTGGCCGCTGATCCAGGCGGGCAGCCTGCTCACCCTGCTGCCGCTGCTCATCGCCCGCCGCCAGCAGGTGCGCAACGACTGGCAACAGCTGCTGGTGCTGCTCGCCACCGTCACTGTGGCGGCGCTGCTGCAATCCCTGCTCTGGCATCTGGCCGGGGAAGATGGCCTCACCGCCCTGCTGCTCACCCTGACCGGCGGCCTGACCCTCACCTCCACCTGCATGCTGATCTGGCACTACCTCACCCGCGCCACCTGGGTGCCGCTCGGGCCGGCGCTGGTGGATCAACCAGTGGACTGGCGCTTTCGTCATCTGGTCTGGTATCTGCTGCTGTTCGTGCTGAGCCTCTGGCTGCAGCTCGGCCTGCCGGACTCGCTGGTGCGCTTCACCCCGTTTTGCCTCGCCATTCCCATCATGGCCATGGCCTGGCGCTACGGCTGGCAGGGGGCGCTGCTCGCCACCCTGATGAACACTGTCGCCCTGATGGCGGGCCAGGCCTGGCACGAACACCCGCTGGACCTGCTGCTCTCCCTGCTGGCCCAGAGCCTGACCGGCCTGCTGCTGGGGGCCGGCATCCAGCGCCAGCGCGAGCTCAATCAGGCGCTGACCCGCCAGCTCACCCACAACCGCCAGCTCACAGAGCGGCTGCTGGAGACAGAAGAGAGCATCCGCAAGGAGGTGGCTCGCGAGCTGCACGACGACATTGGCCAGACCATCACCGCCATCCGCACCCAGGCCGGCATAGTGCGGCGTCTCGCGCCGGACAACGCCGGCGTCGGTCAGAGCAGCGCCCTCATCGAAACGCTGTCGCTCGGCATCTACGATGCGGTGCGCGGCCTGCTCGGTCGCCTGCGTCCGCGCCAGCTCGACGACATGAGTCTGGAGCAAGCGGTGCGCGGCCTGCTGCGGGAGCTGGAGCTGGAGCGCCGCGGTATCGTCACCCGGCTCGAGTGGCAGCTGGCGGACGAGGGGCTCTCCGACGCCCAGCGGGTCACCCTGTTTAGGGTCTGTCAGGAGGGGCTCAACAACGTGGTCAAACACGCCAACGCCAGCTCGGTCACCATTCGCGCCCATCGCCAGGCAGAGCGCCTGCTGCTGTTGCTGGAGGATGACGGCTGCGGCCTGCCGGAGCACCGCACGCCACAGGGGTATGGCCTGCTCGGCATTCGCGAGCGGGTGCAGGCCCTCGGCGGCAGCCTGCAACTCTCCTGCATTCACGGCACCCAGCTGACCGTGGCCCTGCCCAATCGCAAACGGGAGGAGCCTCATGGCTGACCCCCTTATCCAGCGAGGCCCTGCATGCTGAGCTTCATGAGAAGCGCGCCGCCCCAGCCGCTCATCCGCGATCAGACCGAGATCGATGCCAGCTACCGTCACTGGCGGCTGCACATCCTGCTGACCATGTACCTGGGCTATGCGGTCTTCTACTTCACCCGCAAGAGCTTCAACTTCGCCATGCCGGACATGCTGGCGGATGGCATGCTGGACAAGTCCGACATCGGCATGCTGTGGACCCTGTTCTACATCACCTACGGCTGCTCCAAGTTCTTCTCAGGCATCATCAGCGACCGCGCCAACCCCCGCTACTTCATGGGACTGGGGCTGATGGCCACCGGCGTCATCAACATCTTGTTCGGCCTCTCCTCGTCGCTGTGGCTGTTTGCGGCACTCTGGGTCGCCAACGCCTTCTTCCAGGGCTGGGGCTGGCCCCCCTGCTCCAAGCTGCTCACCAGCTGGTATTCGCGCACCGAGCGCGGCTTCTGGTGGTCGGCCTGGAACACGGCCCACAACGTGGGCGGGGCCCTGATCCCGCTCATCGTCAGCACCCTAGCCCTGCAACACGGCTGGCGCTACGGCATGATAGTGCCCGGCATCATCGCCATTCTGACCGGCTTGTTCCTCTGCTGGCGGCTGCGGGACACCCCGAGTGCCATGGGGCTGCCCACGGTCGGCGAGTGGCGCCAGGATGCGCTGGAGATCGCCCAGCAGACCCAGGATGCGGGCCTCTCTCCTCGCCAGATCCTGCGCAAATACGTGCTCGGCAACCCCTACATCTGGCTGCTGGCCTGCTGCTACGTGCTGGTCTACGTGGTGCGCACCGCCATCAACGACTGGGGCAATCTCTACATGACGGAGCAGCGCGGCTTCAACCTGATGAGCGCCAACTCGGCCATTTCGATGTTCGAGGTGGGGGGCTTTATCGGCGCCCTGGTGGCGGGCTGGGGATCGGACAAGCTGTTCAACGGCAACCGGGGGCCCATGAACCTCATCTTCGCGGTGGGGATACTGCTGGCGGTGGGGTCGCTGTGGCTGATGCCCTTCTTCAGCTATGTGATGCAGGCGGCCTGCTTCTTCACCATCGGCTTCTTCGTGTTCGGCCCCCAGATGCTGATCGGCATGGCGGCGGCCGAGTGCTCCCACAAAAACTCGGCGGGGGCCGCCACCGGCTTCGTCGGCCTGTTCGCCTACATGGGGGCGGCGCTGTCGGGTTATCCGCTGGCCAAGGTGATGGAGATCTGGCACTGGAACGGCTTCTTCGTGGTAATTTCGGTGGCGGCCGGGGTCTCGGCCCTGTTGCTGCTCCCCTTCCTCAAGGCCCAGGCGCCGCGCACCCAGGCCCCGGAAGCTGAGTTGGCGCCTTGAGGCGTCAGGCCAGGCGGCAGATCCGGTTCTTTCCCTCCCGCTTGGCCTGATAGAGGGCGCCGTCGGCCTGGCTGAACAGGGTGTCGAAATGCCAGCCGTGCTGGCAGCGCGCCAGCCCCATGCTGACCGTGATGCCGATGCCGTCCAGCTCCAGCGCCGCCAGATCCTGCAATATCTGCTCGCAGCGCGCCTGCTGGGCTTGCTCATCCTCCTGCGGCAGCAGCACGACAAACTCCTCGCCGCCAAAGCGGCTGGCTACCAGCTCGGGCCGCCCGCCCAGGTAGGCGCCGACGGCCGCCAGCACCCTGTCCCCCGCCTCATGGCCGTGGCGATCGTTGATCTGCTTGAAGTCATCCAGATCCAGCACCGCCAGGGCGCCAAACTCGCTCACCCGCCGCGCCGCCATCCGCTCCATGAAACCGCGCCGGTTCAGCAGACCGGTCAGGGAGTCGTGGCTGGCCTGCTGGCGCAGCGCCAGCGCCCGATACTGGGTACAGAGCAGCAGCACCCCGAAGGTGGAGAGGTAACTGCCCATCAGCATGGAGAGAAAGGGCAGCACATTGACGCCGCTCTGATCCATCAGCACCCGGGCATCTCCCTGCAGCAGAAACCCCATCCGCATCAGGTTGAAGCCGTATAGCAGGATATTGACCACGGTGAACACCAGCACGGCGGGCAGGTAGGCGGGATAGCCATGCCGCCAGATGAGAAAGACGATCACCGCCCCCAGCACCATGTAGCTCAGGCAGGCCAGCAATACCCGGGGCGCCATCCGTTCGTTGAACAAGATGCTCCAGCTCAGGATCAGCACATAGATCAGCATGAACAGGGCGGTGGCACGCCAGCTGAGGGGCTTGCCGAAGAAGCGCTGCAGCGCCAGCGGCATCAGGGCGAGGCAGACGGTGATCAGCAGGTTGGCCAGCCAGATCCCCGCCAGATTGGGCATGAAGGCCTGCAGGGTGAACAGACTCTGGGCCGCCAGGGCGCACAGGCTCGACCACCACCAGAGTCCGAGTCCGGGGATCTCCCTGTGGGTCGACCATATGATGGAGAGGGTGATAAAACCGAGGCTGTAGCCACCCAGGGCCATGATCATCAGGGTGAATACATCCAGCTTGAGCAGTATTGAGGCGTCCATACCCGTGCCACTAAACGAAGGTAACTGAGTATATTTGAAGCGCAAAACAAGACCCAGTGGCGTCTGAGCAAATCCTCAATAAAAGTTCACCTGTTGCATAAAATTCCGCTAAAAATGCCCCATAAGAATCCCTCTCCTGCTACCCACCGGAAAGTGAGTAACGTTTGACACCGCTGATGAGAGGGCTCGGTGTAACAAAGTGTCCCGCGGACATTTTGGACTTGAACCCGCTCCATTAGATAGATATGTTGTTTTCGTGTGATTTTATGAGTGCAGTCACGGGGAAAAAGCGCCACTAACCTATTGAGTCATCTGGCACAATCGGAATTTGGTACATTTTTCACTCAGCACACAGGAAATGGAATCTCATATGGGGCTTTTGCCTCAACCAAGACAATAATCCTGTCTTGCCTGTTGCCGGATGCAGCAGTCTCTTGTGCCACGGAGTCGCACGGGAGCAGGTTCAAGGCTGAACACAACATCGACAGAGACGTCACTTATGATCAAAAAACTCATTCTATCTACCTTGCTGTTTTGCGGGCTGGCCAGTGCCGCGCCTAGTTCCACTCTGGACGCCGTGCTGGAGCGCGGTGTGCTGCGGGTCGGCTTCGACGCCGGCTATCAACCCTTCGAAATGACCAACAAACAGGGCCAGTACATAGGTTTCGATGTGGATCTTGCCAAGATGGTCGCCAAGGAGATGGGCGTGAAGGTCGAGTTCGTCAACACCGCCTGGGATGGCATCATTCCGGCGCTGCTGACCGACAAGTTCGACGTCATCATGGGCGGCATGACAGTTACTCCCCAGCGCAACCTGCGCGTCAACTTCGCCGATCCCTACATAGTCGTGGGCCAGACCATAGTGCTGCGCAAGGAGAAGGTTGGCGAGATCAAGTCCTTCAGCGATCTCAACGATCCCAAGTACAAGATCGCGGTCAAGCTCGGCACCACGGGCGAGCAGGCGGTCAAGCGTCTGATCCCCAAAGCCACCCTGCTGCAGTTTGAAACCCAGGACGACGCCAAGCTGGAAGTGATCAATGGCAAGGTCGATGCCTTCGTCTACGACCTGCCCTACAACGCCATCTTCGCCTCCCAGAACACAGGCGCCGTGGTGCACCTGGACAAGCCGTTCACCTTCGAACCTCTGGCCTGGGCCATCCGCAAGGGCGACCAGGACACCCTCAACTGGTTCAACAACTACCTGCGCCAGATCAAGGGTGACGGCAGCTACGACCGCCTCTACAAGAAGTGGTTCGAATCCAACGCCTGGCTGAATCAGCTCAAGTAACCTCGCAAGGGGCGGCCTGCCGCCCCTTCACGCAGATCCCCACACAATAAATAACTACAACGAGGTTGCGACAGTGCACAACCCAACAAGACAGATGGAAAAACAACCCAATAAGCTGCTCTGGCACGGCGTCTTCCTGCTGATGCTGCTGGCTGCCGTATTCGGCATCTATAAAGCGGTTCAGTCCGTGGATTACACCTGGCGCTGGGAGCGGATCCCCCAATACATCGCCTATCAGGCGGAACAGAACAACCTGGCCGAATTTGACGGCACAGTGGTCGCCGGTACCACCAGCGCCGAACAGGGCAAGCTGTTCCTGCAAAACGATCTCGACCCCAATCAACGCCAGGCCATCGCCAGCACAGGGGTGAAGGTCGCCGAAGGGGACACCATCTTCCGGGGCGATACCCTGGATACCGAACTCACCTGGACCGCGGGCCCCATCGCCTGGGGCGTCTGGGTCACGGTCAAGCTCTCTCTGGTGGCGGGCGTGTTCGCCATCCTGCTCGGCACCCTGGCAGGCCTGGCCCGCCTCTCCCCCAACCCGGCCCTGCGCAATCTGGCGGTCACCTATGTGGAGCTCATTCGCGGCACGCCGCTGCTGGTGCAGATCTTCATCGTCTACTTCTTCATCGGCACAGTGCTGAACCTGGACAGGTTCACCGCCGGGGTCGCGGCGCTGGCCGTCTTTACCGGCGCCTATGTGGCCGAAATCGTGCGCGCCGGCATCAGCTCCATTCACAAGGGGCAGATGGAGGCCGGTCGCAGCCTGGGGCTCACCTCGGCCCAGACCATGCGTTACGTCATACTGCCACAAGCCTTCAAGCGGGTGTTGCCGCCGCTGGCGGGCCAGTTCATCAACCTCATCAAGGACTCCTCCCTGGTCTCTGTCATCTCCATCACGGATCTCACCAAGGCGGGGCGCGAGGTGGTCAGCTCCACCTTCAGCCCGTTCGAGGTGTGGTTCACCGTGGCCCTGCTCTATCTGGTGCTGACTGGCACCCTCTCCTTTATGGTGCGTCGTCTGGAGGTGAAATATGCGCGCAGCAACTGATCCCATTATCAAGGCTCAACAGGAGCCAAGAAGTGCTGCCATCACAGGCACGCCCCGCGCCTTCCCGGTACGTCGTCTGGAGGTGAAACATGCGTGCAGCAACTGATCCCATCATCAAGGCGACAGGTGTCGAAAAATTCTATGGCACCGAGGTGCACGCCCTGAAAAACGTCAGCACCCAGGTGGCCGAAGGGGAAGTGGTGGTGATAGTGGGCCCCAGCGGCTCGGGCAAATCCACCTTCCTGCGCACCCTCAACCAGCTGGAGACCATCAATGACGGCAACATAGTGGTCGATGGCATCTCTCTGACCGAACCGGGTGACGTCAACAAATTGCGGGAAGAGGTGGGCATGGTGTTCCAGTCCTTCAACCTCTTCCCCCACCTGAACGTGCTGGACAACATCTGCCTGGCACCGCAGAAAGTCCGCGGGCTGTCGCGCAACGATGCGCGGGACAGGGCCAAGGCCCTGCTGCTGAAAGTGGGATTGTCGAACAAGGCCGAGAGCTATCCCTCCCAGCTCTCCGGCGGCCAGCAACAGCGGGTGGCCATAGCCCGGGCACTCGCCATGCAGCCGCGCATCATGCTGTTCGATGAGCCCACCAGTGCGCTGGACCCCGAGATGGTGGGTGAGGTGCTGGACGTCATGAAGGGGCTGGCCCGTGAGGGCATGACCATGGTGGTGGTGACCCACGAGATGGGTTTCGCCCGCGAGGTGGCGGATCGGGTGCTCTTCATGGAAAACGGTGAGCTGCTGGTGGATGAGAAGCCGACCGACTTCTTTGACAATCCCCCCTCCCCGCGCCTGCGCCAGTTTCTGAGTCAGGTGCTCTGACGCTGACAGCCGTAGAAAGCAGAAGAGGGAGCCCATGGCTCCCTCTGTTATTGATGCCCATCAGTGGAGCGGCCAGCGCGGCTGGTTCTTAGAAGCGATAACGGGTCATCAGTCCTGCGTAGTGCTGCTCGGGCAGCACTACGGGGGCCAGGATCCAGCGCTCGGTGGCAAAGGCGCCAATCACCGCCCCCAGCGCATTGGCACCCGCGTCGAGGGCAGAGAACTTGCCGTTTCTCGACGCCAGCTCTCCCACCACCCCGATCCCGGTGGAAACCCCGAACCCGATCCAGCCTCTCTGTTCCCGATAGCCGTAATGATCGGCGATCGCCGTAAAGCCCGCCCCCATGGCCGCGCCACCGATGAAATGGCTCAGCTCGCTGTTGAAGCTGTCATTGGCCTGCGCACTCGCACTCAGCAGGCCGAACATGACATATAAATGGATCGTTCTCATCCCCCCCTCCATTGCCGGCACCTTGCCACCCATCGAGCCCCCAACCGGGACGTTCATTGTTCCAGTGTAAGCGAGGACCCGCCAGACGACAGGGCACCGGCTTCGGGATGGTGCATCCAAGGGCATGTCATCAACAGCCACTATTTGTCAGTAAAAACAAACCGTTGAATCTGTGCCCCGGCAGGGCCTGCACGGCTTGGGACATGAAATGTTAATGAAATTTTAAATCCATTCGGTATGCTGGAACCCAACTGGTCAAACCGGATGCCCGACATGGATGTGCAACTGCTGCTGCTTTATCTCTCCCCGATCTTTCTGGCCTTTATCGGCTGGGAGATGCTCTACCTGCGCAAGCACGGGGCGGCCTTTCCCACCGCCACCTACCAGTGGCGAGACTTGTTCGCCAACGCCACCCTGGCCCTGATGCATCAGGGGGGCGATGCACTGACGGCCATCGCCATCGCCTACCTGTATGACGCCCTCTGGGGCTGGCGCCTGTTCGACATAGAACTCAACCTCTGGAGCATCTTGTTGCTCTTTTTGCTGCAGGATCTCTGTTACTGGCTGTTCCACTTCGCCAGCCACCATGTGCGCTGGCTGTGGGCCTCCCACGTGGTGCATCACAGCTCGGAGCGGCTCAACCTCTCCACCGCCTTTCGCCAGAGTCTGATGTACCCAATCTCCGGCATGTGGCTGTTCTGGATCCCCATGATCCTCATCGGCTTTCCGCCCCAGGCCGTGGTGGCAACCGTGCTGCTCAGCCTGGGCTTTCAGTTCTTCGTTCACACCCAGGTGGTGGGCAAGCTGGGCCGGCTTGAGTGGGTCTTCAATACCCCCTCCCACCACAGGGTGCACCACGCCAGCAATGCCAAATACATAGACCGCAACTTCGCCGGCGTGCTGATCATCTGGGACAGGCTGTTTGGCACCTTCGTGGAAGAGGACCCCACCGAGCCCTGCCGTTTCGGCATCACCAAGCCCATCCGCAGCTTCAATCCGCTCATCCTCACCTTCCACGAGTGGCGCGACATGCTGCGCGAGGCCCGTGGCCTCCCCTGGCAGCAGAAACTCGGCGTGCTGTTTGGCAAGCCGGCTGGCCCCAGCAGCGTCTGAATCAGAATCTTGCCGCAGAGTAAAAAAAGAGAGCGCCACCAGGGCGCTCTCTTTCATTGCCAGTCACAGGCCCGGATCAGACATGGGCAAATGACCAGAGTGCGGGAAGCAGGCTCACCAGGGTTATCCCGGCCAGCAGTCGCTCGCGGCCACTGAGTCTTTTGGCGTCAGCCAGCTGACGACGGCTATAGAGAAACAGCAGCAGGCCCGGCCCGTACAGCAGCAAGGAGAGCAGCAGGTATTCCACCCCGGCGGCATAAAGCAGCCAGAGGCCGTAGCCGCTCGACACCAGGGCCACAGTCCGCATCAGGCCATTGCCCTCACCACTCAAAGAGAGTTTGAGCAGGAAGAGGCCGATCAGCAGGTAAGGCACCAGGATCATGGAGGTGGAGATGAGCAGCAGACTGGTATACCCCTTGCCAAGCAGCCACACCAGCAGCAGACAGCCCTGCACCGTCAGGCTGGTGAGCCACAGCGACGCTATGGGAGTGCCGTTGTGGTTCTGGCGCCGGAAGATGGCCGGAAAGGCGCCGTGGCGCGCCGCACTGAAGGGCACCTCGGCCGAGAACAGGGTCCAGCTCACGTAAGAGGCGAGCACGGAGACGATGAGGCCGATGCTTATCAGCAGCTTGCCCCAGGAGCCTGTCATCTGGCCCATCAGCCCCGCCATGGAGGGGTTGGGCAGGGCCGCGAGCTCAGGGCGACTCAATATCCCCAGCGCCAGCACAGAGATGAGCACATAGAGCAGCAGTGCCAGCACCACGCCGAGCACTGTGGCCGTGCCCACGTCCCGCTTGTTTCTCGCCCGGGCCGACAGCACGGCCGCCCCTTCGATGCCGGTGAAGACCCAGAGGGTGATGAGCATGGTGTTGCGCACCTGCTCGGAGACCGGCACAGCCAGCGTGCTGCCCTGCTGATCCGCCGCGAAGGTGACAGGATCGAACCAGTAGCAGGCGAACAGGATGAACAGCAACAGCGGCAGGCTCTTGGCCAGGGTCGCCACCAGGTTGAACAGGGCGGCCTGCTGCACGCCGCGGGCCACCAACAAGTGCACCGCCCAGAGGATGCAGGACTCGCCGATGAAGGCGGCCAGGGTGTTGCCCTCACCGAACCACACCTGTTCCGGCGTATCGACGAAGCTGCCCAGCGCCGCGAAGGCGATCACCAGATAACCCACCACGCCTATGGTGGCGCAGAGCCAATAGCCCCAGGCGGAGAAAAAACCCACCAGATCGCCAAAGCCGGCGCGGGCATAGCTGTAGATGCCGCCATCGAGCTCGGGTCTGAGCCGCGACAGGTAGAGAAAACTCGCAGCCAGCGCCACTATGCCCACCCCGGTGACGCCCCAGCCGATCAGCACGGCGCGGGCCCCCGCCACCTCGGCCATGTTCTGGGGCAGGCTGAAGATGCCCGCCCCCACCATGGAGCTGAACACCAGGGCGGTGAGGGACCAGAGGCCTATTTTGCTCTCTTTCATGTGATCTCCTTAGCGCAGCCGGCTGGCCAGGGCCTGAATATGCTCTGGGCCTATGCCGCAGCAACCGCCGAGGAGAGAGGCCCCGACGGTGCGCCAGCGCTCGGCCCAGCCGAGGTAATCCAGCGGCCCCAGATCGGCGCGGATCTCGTCCAGCCCGTCGTTGGCGGTCGCCTCTTTTGGCTGGGGCGGGAAGGCATTGGCGTAAGCGCCGAGGCGAATATCCCCTCGACCCAGCGCCTGCAATCTGGCACCAGCTACCGTCAGCGCGGCCTCAATCACCTCGGGCTGGCAACAGTTGAACAGGATGGCATCCACCCCGACCGCAACCAGCGCCGTGACGGCATCGACCACCCGCTCGCCGGAGCGCAGGGTCGGCTCGCTGCCCGGCGCCTCGTCCTCCAGGGTGAAGGAGACCCAGAACGGCTTGCCATCCGCCGGCAACAGCGCCTTGAGAGCCAGCGGCTCGGCGATCAGGCTCATGGTCTCGGCCAGCCAGATGTCCACATGGGGCGTCAGCGACCGAATGAGTGGCATCGCCAGTTCGCCCACTCTGTCCGCCTCGAACAGATCGGCGCGGTAGGAACCAAACAGCGGTGGCAAGGATCCCGCCACCTGTACGGCACCGCCCTGCGCATCGGCCACCTCACGGGCCAACTGGCCAGCCAGCGCGGCCAGCACTTCCCCCTCGGCGGCAAAACGCTCGGCGCCGATATGAAACGGCACCAGCGCATAGCTGTTGGTGGTGATGACGCGGGCACCGCTGGCCACATAGGCCTGATGCACTTCGCGCACCGTCTGCGGCGCCTCCATCAGCGCCAGCGCCGACCACTCGGGCTGGCGAAATGGCGCGCCCCGCCGTGCCAGCTCACGCCCCATGCCACCGTCCAGTACCCACAATGCCTGTGTTTCCATCTGTCCTGTCTCTTTGTTGTTGTGTTTGTCTGCATGTTTCATCTGTGGCTGTTCTCATGGCTGGCGTGGCTGTGCGTCGCCTTGCCCATTCAGAGTGAACCGCCAAAATGGCCATAAAAACATATGGATGTTTAGACGGCCAAAATAAGATAGAACAAAGCCGAGCTGACGGCAATCGGTATCACAGGGCATCAGCAGACAGCAGAGACGGGAAAACAGCGAAAGCGGCAGAAGGCAGAAGGCAGAAGGCAGAAGGCAGAAAAGCGTGAGGCCACCCAAGGGTGGCCTCATTGCAACAGGATGAACTGGTGGCTTAACGCCCTGCCAGCACCCGTTTTATCTGCTTGGTCCAGTCGGAAACCCGACCCTGCTGGGGCAGACCACGCCAGATCTGCTCCCACTGAGCCGGGCTCAGTGGACGACCCAGCCGACGCTGCACCCCGGCATAGAGATAATCGTGGGCCGTGGTGGCAGCATGGGTGGAAGTGAGGAACTTGGAGACAGGATCGGTCAGCCGCACATCCCGCATGCCGAGCAGCGGATAGTCGTTGTGCACCGCCGCCAGCATGGTCTCGCGCATGGCCGACTCTATGTAGCCACGGGCAAACAGGGCGGTCACCGACTCGAGGGACCCCTGATCCGGGCCGTGATACTCTTCATCAAACACAGGGCTCGGCTCTGCCACGCCACTTTGCACCACGGCATCTGGATCCGGCTGCGGCACCACCACCGCCTTGGGAGCGGCAGGCTTGGCAACGGCTGTGGCCTTGCGGGGTGCGCTCTGGCTGCAAGCGCCCAGCGCGAGGGCGAGCGCCACACAGGCCAGCGCACGGGAATGAGACTGCATCTTCATGACTCCTTGATAGCTCCTTTACGATTCCTGAGCAGGCTTCTCGGCCACTACGGGTTCGACCCGGGTGACCAGCAGCTGGTCGATCTTGTAGCTGTCGATGTCGACGACTTCGAACTTGTAGCCCGCGTATTTCACCGAGTCGGTGCGCTTGGGGATCTTGCGCAGCATGAACATGATGAAACCGGCTATGGTCTCGTAGTTCTGGCTATCCGGAAACTCTTCGATGTCGAAGGCCCGCATCACGTCCGAGATGGGGGTTACTCCGTCCACCAGCCAGGAGTTTTCGTCCCGCTGCACTATCTGCTCTTCCACCACGTGGGTGGCCCACTCGCCCATGACGGTACTCATCAGGTCGTTCATGGTGACTATCCCCACCACAAGGGCGTATTCGTTCATCACCACGGCGAAGTCGCCCCTGTGGTTCTTGAAGTACTCCATCGCCTCGTAGAGGTTGAGGGTGTCGGGAATGATGATGACGTTCTGCACTAGGGAGCCGCTGTTGAGGTCTATGCTCTGGCCGCTGATGACGCGGATCAGCAGCTCTTTCGCATCGACGAAGCCCTTGATGCTGTCGAGGTTGTGGTCACAGACCAGAAACTTGTTGTGCGGGTGTTCGGCGATCTTGGCCTTGATGCTCTCCTCGCCCTCTTGCAGGGTGAAGTAGATGAGGCTCTCGCGGGCCGTCATGGCGGAGGTGACACCGAGGGACTGCAACTCGAACACGTTCTCGATGAGCTGATGCTCTTCACGCTGGATGACGCCAGCCTCGGCGCCCGCATCCATCACCGCATAGATGTCGTCAGAGGTGATCTCGTCGTTGCGTATCATGGAGACCCGCAGCAGACGGAACAACGCATTCGCCATGCCATTGAAGAACCACACCAGCGGCATCAGCAGGGTCACGCACAGCAGCATGGGGCGTACCACCACCACGGCGATCCGCTCCGGCATTGTCATGGCCAGGCGCTTGGGCATCAGGTCGGCGATCAGGATGAACATGCCGGTGACGAACACGAAGGAGGCGGCGGAACTTATCTGGCTGAGCCAGGGGCCTTGATAGAAGCCGGAGATGAACCCCTTGATGGCAGGATTCAGGGCAGACTCACCCAGGATACCGCCCAGGATGGCAACGGTATTGAGGCCGATTTGCACCACGGTAAAGAAATTACCCGGCTGGGCCTGCAGCGCCAGCACCTTGGCGGCATGGCGGTTTCCCTCATCGGCCATCACCTGCAACTTGATCTTGCGGGAGGCGGCAAGGGATATCTCGGAAAGAGAGAAGAACACGCTGCCGGCAACCAGCAACATCAGAAAAAATAAACTATCGGCAAAACTCATGATTAACCTATTGCTACACCCGTCTTAGCACAAGACGGCAAACTGGGCCTGGGAGACCAGACCGTGAGTCCATCCGGGACTCACACAGGGGGCATATTCTAGCAGAAAAGCGCCTGTTGGGTGGCGATATCTTACTCTGGCACCCAGTGCAACAAAAAAGGCGCCCAAAGCGCCTTTTTATTCATTTTTCGGTCAGTGCTTGCCGAGCAGCTCATTGAGCTCGTCCGCCTTGGTGTGGCGCACGTCCTTGCCTTTGACGTAATAGACTATGTACTCGCAGATGTGCTGGCAACGATCCCCGACCCGCTCTATGGCCCGCGCCGCCCACAGCACGTTCAGCACCTGGGGTATGGTGCGCGGATCTTCCATCATGTAGGTCATCAGCTCGCGAATGATGGACTCGTACTCCCTGTCCACCTTGTCATCTTCCTTGTAGACGGCGATGGCCGCCTCCAGATCCATGCGGGCAAAGGCGTCGAGCACATCGTGCAGCATCTTGATGGTGCGCCGGCCCATGTTCTCGAGCGATACCAGCGGCGGTTGCGGCTTGTTGGCGTTGTCGGTCAGCATGCGGGCAATCTTGTCCGCCACGTCGCCGATGCGCTCCAGATCCGTGATGGTCTTGATGATGGCCATCACCAGCCGCAGGTCGGACGCGGTGGGCTGACGCTTGGCGATGATGCGGGTGCACTCCTCGTCGATCGCCACTTCCATGGCGTTGACCTTGTGATCGTTGGCCACTATCTTGCGCGCCGCATCCAGATCCTGATCGTGGATGGCCGCGATGGCGTCGGTCAGTTGCTGCTCCACCAGGCCGCCCATCACCAGCACCTGATTGCGCACGCTCTCAAGTTCGGCATTGAACTGACCGGAGATGTGTTTATTGAGGTTCATATTGTCCATACAAATAATCCTTATGCTCCGAGTATGCCCTAGCCGTTGAACTGACCGGTAATCTGTTTCTTGATGCTCATCTTGCTCATACCAATAACCCTTATTGCACCAAGCATGCCTTAGCCGTTGAACTGACCGGTAATCTGTTTCTTGCTGTTCATGTCTATCACCCCTGCTCTGCCACTCACACTATTAGCCGTAACGACCGGTGATGTAGTCCTCGGTCTTCTTCTTGGCCGGGGTGGTGAAGATGGTGTTGGTGTTCGAGTACTCGATGAGCTCGCCCATGTACATGAAGGCGGTCTGATCCGAGACCCGCGCCGCCTGTTGCATGTTGTGGGTGACGATGACCACGGTGAACTGGCTCTTGAGCTCATTGATCAGCTCCTCGATGGTGAGGGTCGAGATCGGGTCGAGCGCCGAAGTCGGTTCATCCAGCAGCAGCACTTCCGGCTCGATGGCGATGGCCCGGGCGATCACCAGACGCTGCTGCTGGCCACCGGAGAGGCCGAAGGCGTTGTCGTGCAGCCTGTCCTTCACCTCGTCCCACAGGGCTGCGCCGCGCAGTGAACGCTCGGCCGCCTCATCCAGAGTGCGTCTGTCGTTGATCCCCTGCAGGCGCAGGCCATAGACCACGTTCTCATAGATGGACTTTGGGAAGGGGTTGGGACGCTGGAACACCATGCCCACCTGGCGACGCAGGGCGGAGACATCCACCCCCTTGTCGTAGATATTGTGGCCGTGCAGCTGGATCTCCCCCTCGATGCGGCAGATCTCCACCAGATCGTTCATCCGGTTGATGCAGCGCAGCAGGGTCGATTTGCCGCAACCGGACGGGCCGATAAAGGCCGTCACCTGCCCCTTGGGGATCTTCATGTTGACGTTGAACAGCGCCTGCTTGTTGCCGTAGTACAGGTTGAGATCCTTGACCTCCAGCGCGGTCTGCTCCGGGCTCAGGTTGAGCAGGTCCAGCGCAGTGTGCTGGGTGGAAGCTGTCGTTACGTTGATCATCTGTTACCTCAAATCAGTCGATGGCGGCGGGCATCTTGATGTGCCAGCGGCCGGAACACTTGACTGGCAAGGGGGGCAGCCGCCCGTCCCTTGCCTCAATATCAGTCTGGGGTAGCTGGATTAATGTTCCAGCGACCGGAATTTTTCCCGCAAGTGGTTACGAATGCCTGTGATGTCCGTCAGGTTCATCATCAATGCTCCAAAGAACGGAACTTCTCGCGTAAATGGTTACGAATGCCGATGGCCGTCAGGTTGAGACCAACGATCACCGTCACCAGCAGGAAGGAGGTGGCATACACCAGTGGCCGCGCCGCCTCGACGTTGGGGCTCTGGAAGCCCACATCGTAAATGTGGAAGCCCAGGTGCATGAACTTGCGCTCCACGTGCAGATACGGGAAGTTGCCATCCATCGGCAGGGTCGGCGCCAGCTTCACCACCCCCACCAGCATCAGCGGCGCCACTTCACCGGCCGCCCGGGCGATCGCCAGGATAAGACCTGTCATGATGGCCGGGCTCGCCATGGGCAGCACGATGCGCCACAGGGTCTCTGCCTGGGTGGCGCCGAGCGCCAGCGAACCCTGGCGAATGGTGCTCGGGATCCGGGCCAGCCCCTCTTCGGTGGAGACGATCACCACAGGCAGGGTCAGGATGGCCAGGGTCAGCGCCGACCAGATGACGCCGGGGGAGCCAAAGGTCGGGCTCGGCAGCGCTTCCGGGTAGAACAGCTGATCCAGCGAGCCGCCGAGCGTGTAGACGAAGAAGCCCAGACCGAACACGCCGTACACGATGGAGGGCACACCCGCCAAGTTGATCACGGCGATGCGGATGATCTTGGTCAGGCTGTTCTTGCCCGCGTACTCGTGCAGGTAGACAGCCGCCACCACGCCGAGCGGCGTGACTATGATGGCCATCAGGAACACCATGAAGACGGTGCCGAAGATGGCCGGGAATACGCCGCCCTCGGTGTTGGCCTCGCGGGGATCATCGGAGACGAACTTGCCGATCTGGTGGAACCAGTAGCCCACCTTGGCCAGCAGGCTCATGTCGTTGGGCCATACCACGTCCAGCACCTTGGACATGGGCATGACCACCAGCTCGCCACGCATGTCCTTGACCGTGATGCTGTCTCTGTCCGCCTGGGCACGCAGGGAGAAGAGCTGCTTCTCCAGCACCTGATAGTTGTCATTGAGGGCCTGACGCTGCTCGGCCAGCTGGGTTTTAAGCTGATCGGTCAGCTTGTCGTCCAGCTCGGCCTTGCGCTCTTTCAGGCGCAGCCGCTCCAGCTGATAGTTGATGCTGCCTATGTCCCCTTTTTGCAGATCGTCAGCCTGTTCGGAGAGATCGTTGGCACGGGCCAGCACCCGTTGCAGCGCGGGATGCAGATCCTGGCTCAGCTCGCGGCCGTCCTCCTTGACCCCGACTATGTAGCCGTAGAAGTTGCCGTTGGTGGCACGCTCCACCATGGCCAGCTCGGTCGGCAGGCTCTGGGACTTGATGTCTGTCTCCAGCACCCAGCGAAAATCGAGGTCGACGAACTCGCGGTTGCCGGTCTTGACCAGATAGCGGGTCAGCAGCTCGCGCTCCTCCCCCTCCAGCGGCAAGCCTGCGGCGCGCAGCCGCTCCACTGGCACCAGTTCACGGTCATTGATCTCGCCGATCAGCACGCTCTTGTTGCCGCTGGCGTCTTCGAGCTGCCACTCATAGATGGGGTGAGGCCAGAAGTAGACCAGACCGCGCCAGCCGATCAGCAGCAGCAGACCCAGTACCGCGACCAGACTCAGGCTGACGGCACCGCCGGTCATCCAGATCCAGGGGGCCCCTGATTTAAACCACTTACCCATTATCGATTCCTTGTTCATATACAGAACGCCGCTTTTGATGGAACGGCTCATTACAGAGAGCTGTATTTTTCACGCAACCGCTGACGAATGAACTCGGCCAGGGTGTTGAACATAAAGGTGAACACAAACAGGACAAATGCCGCGAGGAACAACACCCGATAGTGAGAGCTGCCCACTTCCGATTCCGGCATCTCCACCGCGATATTGGCGGCCAGGGTGCGCAATCCCTGGAACATGGAGAAGTCCATGATGGGGGTGTTGCCGGTGGCCATCAGCACTATCATGGTCTCGCCAACGGCGCGGCCAAGGCCCATCATCACCGCCGAGAAGATGCCCGGGCTGGCGGTGAGGATCACCACCCGGCTCAGGGTCTGCCAGGGGGTCGCCCCCAGCGCCAGCGAACCCTGGGTGAGATGCTTGGGCACGGAGAAGACAGCGTCCTCGGCGATGGAGAAGATGGTGGGGATGACGGCAAAGCCCATGGCGATACCGACCACCAGGGAGTTGCGCTGGTCAAACTTGATACCCATCTCATGGGTCAGCCAGATGCGCGAGTCGCCGTGCATGAAGGCGTTCTCGATGAGCGGGCTCACCGCGAAGGCGCCCCAGCCGATCAGCAGCAGCACGGGAATCAGCAGGATGGCGTGCCAGCCCTCAGGCAGCCACGACCGGCCGCGTTCCGGCAGGTAGTTCCACACCAGCGCGGTCAGCAGCATCCCCATCGGCAGCAGGATCAGCAGCAGGATCACCCCGGGCAGCGCCCCCTCTATGATGGGAGCGAGCCAGAGACCCGCCAGGAAGCCCAGGATAACGGTCGGCAGTGCCGCCATGATCTCGACCGTCGGCTTGACGTATTTGCGCAGCCCGGCCGACATGAAGTAGGCGGTGTAGATGGCGCCGGCAACGCCGAGCGGCACCGCAAACATCATGGCGTAGAAGGAGGCTTTCAGGGTGCCGAACACCAGCGGCACCAGGCTCAGCTTGGCTTCGAAGTCATTGCTGGCGGAGGTGGATTGCCACACATACTGGGGCTCAGGGTAGCCTTCGTACCACACCTCCTGCCACAGGGCAGACCAAGTCACCTCGGGGTGCTCATTCTCCACCGCGAACAGCTTGAAGCCATCCCCCTGCTGCATCAGCAGCACGTTGTGGCGTGGCGAAATGGCCAGGGCCGACAGGGAGCCGCCCTCGACCTTCTCGCTCAGCAGCTTGGTCTCGCCGGTGGCGTGGAAGAAGCTGACGGTGCCATCCTTGCCTGCGCTGATGAAGCCCTTGCGAAAGTGCTCCGGGGTCAGCAAGTCGACCGGGCCATCGCCCTTGAAGTCACGAATGGGGGTGAACTGGCGCTTGCCGTCCTTGGCCACTTCGAACCACTGGGAGATGACACCGTTGTCGTTGCCCACCAGCAGGGAGGAGGCACCGGAGAGCAGCTCGACCCGGGTCACGTTGGCGTTGGGGGCATTGATCTCCATGACGTTGCGCAGGGAGATGTCATTGAGGTTGTGAATGTCGTAGACGGAGAGACGGTTGCCCTCACGCACGAACAGGATGCGCAGATTGGGGGTCAGCAACAGCTGATCCACATGACGCGGCAGGGAGGGAATGCTGTAGTTCTGGGCGCTCCACTCCACCTCGCCGGAGAGGAAGTTCTCCTCGCCGCTCATGACCGTCATCACGCCGCGGCCATCCTCGGTCACGGCGGCGGTGGCCATCTTCTCCTTGGTCGCCTCGAACACCATCAGCTGCAACGCTTTTCCTTGCGGGTCTATCACCACGGGTGCTTCGCCGAAGGGATATTGCAGGCTGGGTTCTATGACCCGCACGTCGTTGGGATAGGAGACCTTGAAGTAGGGCTGCATCACCAGCGCCTTGCCATCGGCAAAACCGTAGGCGATGAGCTTCTGACCCGGTGCCGGCGGCGCGACCGTGGTGATGTCACCCGCGACCTGGGCCTGACCCAGCGCCTGCCCCACCTTGACCTTGCCATCCCCCTGGACGGCGAAGAAGTTGACCAGCCCCTTGTCGCTGAAGCGGTAGCCAATCTCGTTCTGCTCCTCCATCCCGAGCCAGGCGGTCTTGCCCGCAACGGGCAGCGTGAACGACGCGGTCGGCTCCATCGTGGCGCCATTGAAGATGGGTTTCACCACATAGAGCAGGTAGAAGAAAATGAGCAACAGGGCCACCAGCACCAGGGCACCACCCGTGGTGACCCCGTACTTGGCCAACTTATCCTTGATACGGCGCTTTCTACTGCCCGCCATACCCAAGTTTATCGATTCCGATGACATGCAAGACCTCAATGTGAGCTAGGCTTGGCGGCATTATATGGCGGTTGCATGACAGTTTTGTTACATCGAGGCCCTCTGTGAAGAGGTTATTTTGGGGGGCATTCAGGCAGGACGTTGTCAGCAAGTAGCAGTACCAACCCGCTGTTTTATATGAGGATATATAAAGGCATCAAGCGAGGGGGCGAGGCGGATCTCCCCCTTGGTGTCAGACGGCGGGGCCGCCGCTTTGTTGCAGCGCCTGCCTGGCTGCCTTTTTCTCGGCGCGGCGACGCTTGAAGAAGGCCGACAGCTGGGCCGAGCAGGCTTCCGCCAGCACACCGCCGGTCAACTCGACCCTGTGGTTGTGGCGCGGGTCCTGCAATATCTCGAACACGGACCCGGCCGCCCCTGTCTTGAGATCCTGCGCCCCGTACACCACCCGCTTGACCCGGCTGTGGATCAGGGCGCCGGCGCACATGCAGCAGGGCTCCAGCGTCACATAGAGGGTGGTATCGAGCAGCCGGTAGTTCTCCAGCCGGACACCGGCGGCGCGGATCGCCATGATTTCCGCATGGGCGCAGGCGTCATGGGCGCTGATGGAGCGATTCCACCCCTCACCGACCACCTCGTCCCCCAGCACCAGCACGGCGCCGACCGGGATCTCGCCTATCCCCTCGGCCCTGGCGGCCAGTGCCATGGCATGGCGCATCCAGCGCTCGTCTTGCTGCGCTTGCTCAAAGGAGTCAGCATTCTCTGATGGCGTCACGCCCTTACCTCTTTGTCGTTATATTGCCTGTGCGCCATGAACATTGGCGCCGTGCCGACCGGGATCTCACCCGTTTCCCCCTCGGCCCTGGCAGCCAGCGCCATGGCGTGGTGCATCCAGCGCTCGTCTTGCTGCGCTTGCTCAAAGGAGTCAGCATTCTCTGATGGCGTCACGCCCTTACCTCTTTATATTGCCTTCGTGCCTTGAACATTGGCGCCGTGCTGACCGGGATCTCACCCGTTTCTCCCTCGGCCCTGGCGGCCAGTGCCATGGCGTGGCGCATCCAGCGCTCGTCTTGCTCGCCATGCCCCAAGCACGGTGCGATTTCTGATGGCTCCACGCCCTTGTCCTCTCTCGACAGCTTGTTCATGACGGTTTGTCCTGCTTCCCGGCCTGACTGATCGCTCATCCGTCTCTTCTTTACCCGGATGCGGTTATCCCGAACCGGCCCCTGCCCGGCGGCAGATGACGACATACGCGATCACCCGGCAAGGCTGCTCGCCTGGCAGTGGATGCACGCACCGCAACACGGGGCGGCGATTATGCCAAATCTCACCTGCAGGCCCAAGCTACATCTTGGTTGCGCAATAAAGAAGCAGTCGGCATCTCCCTGATAAAAAAGGAGTTGCACCAACCGATCCATATCATTAGACTCCTTTCCGTCAGCTCAGACTGACCTCGTCGGTGTGTAGCGCAGCCAGGTAGCGCATCTGCATGGGGTGTAGAGGGTCGGAGGTTCGAATCCTCTCACACCGACCATTTTCCCCGAAAATAGCCCAGTCTCGCGACTGGGCTATTTTTTTGCCTCGTTTCCCGCTTCCCATCTTTATTGTCCTGCCAAACGCCTTGCCCACAGAGCCATCACTATCGACGGCATGTTTTTTATACAGAACCACTTGAAACCGCTGGCGAGTATCGCTAGGATACGCCACTTTTCCGCCGGCAATGGATACAGGGAGGTGGAAATCCGGGTGATGGAGTCACCAACCGGCTTGCAATCCAACGAGGCAAGCACCCATGACGCAAGCAGTTGACGCACAACCCGATCTGGCCCCCCTGCCACTACCGAACGTCGAGCTCGGTGATAACGAATACGGCACTGAATACGGCACCATAGTGCGTCTTGACGTGGTCGATCTGGCGGCACCGGACGACGATTACTGATCCCGCCCCTCAAGGGATCCCCCGCACGCAACAGGAGAGTGTGGTCGCTGAGCCGTGAATTTCGCCACCCTTTCATCCTCCCGAGGGGCCAGGAAGGCCCGCTGATACAAATAACAATAAAATGCTGAAAAACTGAACATAACCAGTTTCATTCACTACTCATCACCCTCCCCTCCCTCTGCTGGCTGTCAGGCCAAGGTGATACAAACCTACGTTATTGCTCGTCACTTTCCCCTCACTGGTGGGGTAAATCCCATTCGGCCCCCATTCGCCATCCAAGTTTTAAACAAACGTTCACTAACCAATGTTGGCAGGAGCTGGATATTCACTGGGATCGCCGATCTCATTTCATACAGCTGTTTTTTGAAAGCTTGGAGTTAGGTCGGGATTTGTTTTTGCATTTGTAATTTTATTACGTAATAAGTTACATACCAAGCTGCATTCCCTCTACTGGATCACACCACCATCAGGGGGCGGAAAACAAGCGCATAACCATCTGCATAGAGCTTTTGCGCTAATCACATAAATCTATTAAAAACATCATCTTAACCACCGGTCAAAAACAGGCGTTTTAAAAAAGTGGTTGACGAACAGGGCAATATTTCGCACCTTATGAATCGTGTTATCCCGTTGTTACGGGAAGTTTGAAAGAACAGGGATCGACTTTAGTCGTAGTTAGTAAGTTCAAAATGTAATTCTCAAAGGAGTGAACCTTATGTCGGCACCGGCTCAGACCCACTGCAGCGCCCGCCTTCGCATCCAGGGCGAGATGCTGCCCGAATACGCGCAAATTCTGACGCCGGACGCGGTGGCTCTGGTCTCCGAACTGGTGGAACGCTTCGCGCCCCAAAGAGGGGAATTGCTGAAACAACGTGTGGCACGCCAGGCCCGCATCGATGGCGGCGAGCTGCCGGACTTCCTGCCGGAAACCGCCCACATCCGTGCCGGTGACTGGACCATTCGCGGCATCCCCGCCGATCTGCAGGACCGCCGTGTGGAGATCACGGGACCGGTCGAGCGCAAGATGGTGATCAACGCCCTCAATGCCAACGTCAAGGTATTCATGGCGGACTTCGAGGATTCGCTGGCTCCCGCCTGGAACAAGGTGATCGAGGGGCAAATCAACCTGCGCGATGCGGTCAACGGCACCGTCTCCTACACCAGTCCGGAAGGAAAGGCCTATACCCTGAACCCGGATCCGGCCGTGCTCATCTGTCGGGTGCGTGGCCTGCACCTGCCTGAAAAACATGTGACCTTCGATGGCGCCCCCATCCCAGGCGGCCTGTTCGACTTCGCGCTCTACTTCCTGCACAACCATCAGGCGCTGCTGGCCAAGGGCTCGGGCCCCTACTTCTATGTGCCCAAGCTGCAGAGCCATCTGGAAGGACGCTGGTGGAGCGAAGTGTTCGCCTGGACCGAAGACAAGTTTGGCCTGCCCCGTGGCACCATCAAGGCCACCGTGCTCATCGAAACCCTGCCTGCGGTGTTCGAGATGGATGAGCTGCTCTATCAGATGCAGGATCACATAGTCGCGCTCAACTGCGGCCGCTGGGACTACATCTTCAGCTACATCAAAACCTTGAAGAATCACCCTGATCGGGTCCTGCCGGACCGTCAGGTAGTCACCATGGACAAGCCTTTCCTCTCCGCCTATTCGCGGCTGCTGATCAAGACCTGCCACAAGCGCGGCGCGCTGGCCATGGGCGGCATGGCCGCCTTCATTCCGGCCAAGGATGCGGCCGTCAACGAGCAGGTGTTTGCCAAGGTCAAGGCGGACAAGGAACGCGAAGCCCACAACGGCCACGACGGCACCTGGGTGGCCCACCCCGGCCTCGCCGACACCGCCATGGCGGTCTTCAACGCCACCATTCCTGTTGGCGCCAGGAACCAGATCGGCGTGCTGCGCGAGCAGGATGCCCCCATCACGGCCGCCGACCTGCTGGCCCCCTGCGAGGGTGAGCGCACCGAGGCGGGCATGCGCACCAACATCCGGGTCGCCCTGCAATACCTGGAAGCCTGGATCAACGGCAACGGCTGCGTGCCCATCTACGGCCTGATGGAAGATGCGGCCACCGCCGAGATCTCCCGCACCTCCATCTGGCAGTGGATCCGCCACGGCAAGAGCCTGTCGAACGGCCAGGTGGTGACCAAGGCGCTGTTCCGCCAGATGCTGGCCGAGGAGCAGCAGGTGGTCAAACACGAGCTGGGCGATGCCCGCTGGCAAGCGGGGCGCTTTGCCGAGGCGAGCGAGCTGATGGAGCAGATCACCTGCGCCGACACCCTGATCGATTTTCTGACGCTGCCCGGTTACGAGCGGCTCTGAACTCCGGGCCTCCCCAGCGGAGCCCGCCAATAACAAGTCAATGGAAACGTGAAATCAATGAAAGAGGGAACTGATATGGCACTGACCCGTGAGCAACAGATCCAGGCTATCGAGAAAGACTGGGCAGAAAACCCCCGCTGGAAAGGGATCAAGCGCGGCTACAGCGCCGAAGACGTGGTGAACCTGCGCGGCAGCTTGCAGCCGGCGCACACTCTGGCTCAGCGCGGCGCCGACAAACTGTGGGAACTGATCCACGGCAGCGCCAAGAAAGGCTACGTCAACTGTCTCGGCGCCCTGACCGGCGGCCAGGCGGTGCAGCAGGCCAAGGCGGGCATAGAGGCCATCTACCTCTCCGGCTGGCAAGTGGCGGCGGACAACAACTTGTCCTCCACCATGTACCCGGATCAGTCCCTCTACCCGGCCAACTCTGTCCCGTCCGTGGTGGAGCGCATCAACAACTCCTTCGCCCGTGCCGACCAGATCCAGTGGGCCAACAAGGTGGGTCCGCAGGATGCCGGTTTCATCGACTACTTCCTGCCGATCGTAGCGGATGCCGAAGCCGGTTTCGGCGGCGTGCTGAACGCCTTCGAACTGATGAAAGGGATGATTGAAGCGGGCGCCGCCGGCGTGCACTTCGAAGATCAGCTGGCCTCGGTGAAGAAATGCGGCCACATGGGCGGCAAGGTGCTGGTCCCCACCCAGGAAGCGGTACAAAAGCTGGTCGCCGCCCGTCTGGCAGCCGACGTCTGCGGCACCACTACCCTGGTGATTGCCCGTACCGACGCCAACGCGGCCGATCTGCTGACCACGGATGCAGACCCTTACGATGCCGGTTTCCTGACCGGTGAGCGCACCGCAGAAGGCTTCTACAAGGTGCAGGCGGGGATCGAGCAGGCCATCTCCCGTGGTCTGGCCTATGCCCCTTACGCCGACATGGTGTGGTGCGAAACCGCCAAGCCGGATCTGGACGAGGCGCGCAAGTTTGCCGAAGCCATCAAGGCGCAGTACCCGGACACCATACTGGCCTACAACTGCTCCCCCAGCTTCAACTGGAAGAAGAACCTGGACGATGCCACCATCGCCCGCTTCCAGCAGGAGCTGTCCGACATGGGTTACAAGTACCAGTTCATCACCCTCGCGGGCATCCACAACATGTGGTTCCACATGTACGAACTGGCCTACCAGTACGCCCGTGGCGAGGGGATGAAGCACTACGTCGAGATGGTGCAGGAGCCGGAATTTGCCGCCGCCAGCCGTGGTTACACCTTCGTGGCACACCAGCAGGAAGTGGGCACGGGTTACTTCGACAAGGTGACCACCGTCATCCAGGGTGGCCAATCGTCAGTGACAGCGCTGACAGGTTCCACCGAAGAAGATCAGTTCCACTGATAACTGCATGCGAGCCACCGAGCTCGAACAAAAACCCCGGCCAGGTGCCGGGGTTTCTTTTTGCTCGCCGCTCAAGGATGCAGCGCAGACAGGCGGTCACCGTCGGTTCAGAGTTCGAGGATCTCTTTGACGAAGGGGATGGTGAGCTTGCGCTTGGCGCGAAATGAGGCGTTATCGAGCTGATTGAGGGTGGTAAGCAGGGTGCGCATGTCGCGGGAGAGTCGGTTGAGCAGGAAGCGGCCCACATCGATGGGCAATTTGAAGCCCCGCAGCTCGGCACGCAGCTGCAGGGCACTGAGCTTGCCTTCATCATCCAGCTCGTCGAGATGGAAACTCACCCCCCAGTCGAGGCGGGAGGCAAGATCCGGCAACTGCAGCCCCAGCTTGCGCGGTGCGCTGCAACCCGTGACCACCAGAGTACCCTCGCCCTTCTCCTGCCAGCGATTGTAAAAATCGAACAGGGCCCGCTCCCACAGCGCATTGCCGGCGATGGCTTCCAGACTGTCCAGACAGACCAGCGGCAGACTTTCGAGGGCGTCGAGCATGCTGGGATCCAGCTGTTCGAACTGATCGAGGGAGAGATAGGCCGCCGCCGCATCGCGGGCATTGACCTCGGCGCAGGTGGCGTGCAGCAGGTGGGAGCGTCCCGATCCCTTGGCGCCCCAGAAATAGAGGAAAGGTGATCCCTGACCGATGGCCGCATTCTTGAGGGCGGTGATCAGATGAGCATTGTTGCCGGGATAAAAACTGACGAAGGTTTCATCATCCGGTAATTGTACGGCTAAAGACAGTTGGGCCGGTTGCTTCACTCGTTGGGCTTTGACTGTGACATTTGTGGCTGAGTGTATCATCGCAAAGGCAGATAGAGAACCGCCCGGACTTGGCCGGGCGGTTGGTACAAGGCAGAAATGATCAGGGCTGCGACCATTGGTAGCGCAAACCGCTGTCATTATCATCAATCTGGCGCAGCCGGCTCTCCAGTTGCAAGCCACGGATGAGCTCGGCCTTGTCCCCCTGCAATGCGAGGTTGAAGGTGACCTTGTCCCCCTCCAGCTTGCCTATCTCCACCTTGGTGACGCTGGCCATGCCCTGCAGCATCTTCTGCACCGTGATCATGCCGTCTATGCCGGACAAGCCTTCCACCACCAGGGTCTGGCTGGAGGCGACACCCGAGATGCGTGCGCCATAGTTTTGTACCAGCCAGGCCGCCAGCCCATCGGCAAATCCCTGCGCCACCTCGGCCTGGGTGCCGCTGCCGCTGCCGCGGGTCAGCTCGGCCAGCTCGCCACCGGCCTTGGGTCCATAGAGGCCCCAGTCTATGCTCCACTTCTCCCCTTCCGGGGTCAGCTTGCCCAGCACCACCATCTCGGCGCCATAACGCTGGCTCGCCTTGAGGATGGGATCGGCGAAGCGGCCCCAGACATCGGTGGCATTGACCGCCATGTTGTCATCGAGATCCATCAAGGGAATGCTGACCGGCAGGCCCATGGCCTGGCTCTGGGTTCGCAGCGCGGCGGCCCAGCCATCGCTGGACTGATCCGGCAGGACGCGGCGCTCTCCCTCATTGATCACCAGCCAGATGGCCACCTGAGGCCGGGCTGGCCCAAGCAGGGCAAATTTGCTCTGGGAGATCAGGGCGTTGACCTTGGCGACGTCAAAGTCGGCCTTGAGAAACTTGACCGGCCCCAGGTCCTGATAGCCGTAGTGCTGCACATAGTCGCCAGGGGCGGCCAGCGCCTTGACCACGGCCGGCTGGGTGAGGATATCCCGCTTGCCGGTCACCTTGACCAGCACATCCCCCAACGCCTGGGACTGGGCCGCCACCATGTCACCGCTGGTGGGCGCCTTGCCCTGATAGAGATCGGTCACCTGAGCGGCCGAGACCATGAATGACAAGCCGCAGCAGAGGGCGGTCACAACACGTTTGAACATGAGAAGAGTCTCGAAATGGGAGATGGTGCTTATGGTAGCGGCAAGGCGCGCATTGCAGCAAGCTGGAGGGGGATAAACAGCAGAGCCGGCGAGGCGCCGGCTCCGATCACCCCTTCCACGTGGGAAGCGGGTCAATACATCAACTTACTTGGTACCGAAGATCTTGTCGCCGGCATCGCCCAGACCCGGGACTATGTAGCCTTTCTCGTTCAGACCTTTGTCGACGGAGGCGCAGTAGAGCTCTACATCGGGGTGAGCGGCTTCCAGCGCCTTGATCCCTTCCGGCGCGGCAACCAGCACCAGCACCTTGATGGACTGGCAGCCTTTCTTCTTCAGCAGGTCTATAGTGGCGATCATGGAGCCGCCGGTGGCCAGCATGGGGTCGATGACCAGTGCCAGACGCTCTTCGATGTTGCTGACAATCTTCTCGAAGTAGGGAACCGGTTGCAGGGTCTCTTCATCGCGGTAGATACCGACCACGCTGACGCGGGCGCTCGGCATGTGCTCCAGCACGCCATCCATCATGCCCAGACCGGCACGCAGGATAGGCACGACTGTGACCTTCTTGCCCTTGATCTGGTCAACTTCCACTGGCCCGTTCCAGCCATCGATGGTAACCTTCTCGGTTTCGAAGTCAGAGGTCGCTTCGTAGGTCAACAAACTGCCCACTTCTTTGGCCAGTTCACGGAAACGCTTGGTGCTGATATCGCCTTCACGCATCAGCCCGATCTTGTGTTTGACCAGGGGGTGTTTGACTTCAACGACTTTCATTATTATCTCCTCTAACTGCCGCAAAAAAATCGCGGAATCATACAACAAAAGCCACCGCTTGTAGAGCTTTTCCACGCAAAAACGCGCAAACGATTTCCTTTCTGCTTTTACCCGGCCACTGTTAGAATACGCCCCGAATTTTACCCTCCACTTCTTTATATGACGGGGAATACGCGTGACTGACAAAACCTCACTGAGCTACAAGGATGCTGGCGTAGATATCGATGCCGGCAATGCACTGGTTGAACGTATCAAGGGCGTGTCAAAGCGCACTCGTCGTCCTGAAGTCCTTGGTGGTCTTGGCGGCTTTGGGGCCCTGTGTCAAATCCCTGCGGGCTACAAGGAGCCGGTACTGGTCTCCGGCACCGACGGTGTGGGCACCAAGCTGCGTCTCGCCATCGATCTGAAAAAGCACGATACCGTCGGCATCGACCTGGTGGCCATGTGCGTCAATGACCTGATAGTGCAAGGCGCCGAGCCGCTGTTCTTCCTCGACTACTATGCCACCGGCAAGCTGGACGTAGACACGGCCGCGGCCGTGGTCACCGGCATAGGTGCGGGCTGCGAGCAGTCCGGCTGCGCCCTGGTGGGCGGCGAAACCGCCGAGATGCCGGGCATGTATGAAGGGGAAGACTACGACATCGCCGGTTTCTGTGTCGGCGTGGTGGAGAAGAGCGAGATCATCGACGGCAGCAAGGTCGGTGACGGCGATGCCCTGATCGCCCTGGCCGCCAGCGGCCCCCACTCCAACGGCTTCTCCCTGGTGCGCAAGATCCTGGAAGTCTCCAAGGCAGACGTGCATCAGCCACTCGGTGACACCACTTTGGCCAACGCCCTGCTGGAGCCGACCCGCATCTATGTGAAACCCGTGCTCAAGCTCATCAAGGAGTGCGAGATCCACGCCCTGTCCCACATCACGGGCGGCGGCTTCTGGGAGAACATCCCACGCGTGCTGCCCGCCAACACCCAGGCGGTGATCGACGAGCAGAGCTGGCAGTGGCCGGCGGTGTTCAGCTGGTTGCAGCAGGCCGGCAACGTCACCCGCCACGAGATGTACCGTACCTTCAACTGCGGCGTCGGCATGATCATAGCCCTGCCTGCCTCCCAGCTGGAGAAGGCCCTGACCCTGCTCAAGGCGGAAGGCGAGAACGCCTGGCA
The DNA here is from genome assembly GCF_963899305.1 of Aeromonas sp. MR19. Taxonomy (NCBI): domain Bacteria; kingdom Pseudomonadati; phylum Pseudomonadota; class Gammaproteobacteria; order Aeromonadales; family Aeromonadaceae; genus Aeromonas; species Aeromonas sp. MR19. Next base: position 112,623 of record NZ_CAWQWZ010000053.1, on the reverse strand, counting down.
CATCGGCCATATCGCCAAGGCTGCCGATGGCGAGGAGCAGGTCATCATCCGATGAGCCCGATGACACGCATTCTGGTGCTGATCTCCGGCAGCGGCAGCAACCTGCAGGCCATTCTCGACAGTTGCGCCAGCGGCAAGATTGCCGGCGAGGTGGTCGGCGTCATCAGCAACAAGGCCGATGCCTATGGTCTGATTCGCGCCAAAGAGGCCGGAGTGGCGACCTCCATTCTGGCCCAGCAGCAGTTTGCCAGCCGGGATGACTACGACCTCGCCCTGCAGGCGTTGATGGCGGACTATAAGCCGGACCTGGTGGTATTGGCCGGCTTTATGCGGATCCTGAGCGCCCCCTTGGTGCGCCACTTCGCGGGGAGGATGATCAACATCCACCCCTCGTTGCTGCCGAAATACCAGGGCTTGCACACTCACCAGCGCGCCATCGACGCCGGTGACAGCGAGCACGGTGCCAGCGTCCACTTCGTCACCGAAGAGCTGGATGGCGGCCCGGTGATCCTGCAGGCCCGCGTCCCCATCTTCGAAGGGGATGACGCGGACGAGGTGGCTGCCCGGGTGCAAGTGCAGGAACACAGCATCTACCCGCTGGTGGTGCAGTGGTTCTGCGAGGGAAGGCTGAGAATGCAAGGTGATGCCGTCCTGCTGGACGGTGCCGCACTTGGCCCGGCGGGTTATGCCAGCGAGTAGCGGAAACACCGAGATGTGAAAAGGGAGGCCTGCGGCCTCCCTTTTTTGTCTTTTGCAGTACAGCGGCCATCGGCCGGCGCAGGACTTAAACCGGATTATCGATGTCGATAAAGGTCACCTCCAGCCCGTGCACGGTCGCCAGCCACTCCCCCAGCGCCTTGATGCCATAACGCTCGGTGGCGTGGTGGCCGGCGGCGTAGAAGTGCATACCCATCTCACGGGCTGTGTGAATGGTCTGCTCGGAGGCTTCGCCCGAGATGAAGGCATCGATCCCCTGCTCCGCCGCCAGACTGATATAACTCTGGCCACCGCCGGTGCACCAGGCCACGGAGCGGATAAGCGCGGGGCCGCTGTCACCGCAATGGAGCGGCTCACGACCGAGCCGCTCGGCGATGAGCTTCGCAAAGTCGCTGCCGCTCATGGGCTGTTCCAGCTTGCCCACCATGGCGACACTCTTGCTGTTCCAGGGCTCCAGGCCGCGGCGCACCTTGATGTCCAGCAGCTTGGCGAGTTGCGCGTTGTTGCCCACCTCAGGATGCACATCCAGCGGCAGATGGTAGGCAAACAGGTTGATGTCGTGGGTCAGCAGGGTCTTGAGGCGGCGCTGCTTCATGCCGGTGATCTGGGCCGGTTCGCCGCTCCAGAAATAGCCGTGGTGCACCAGGATGGCATCGGCATCGGCGGCCACGGCCGCGTCGATCAGGGCCTGGCTGGCGGTGACACCGGTCACCACCTTGCGAATGCGCTCGCGCCCCTCCACCTGCAGGCCATTGGGGCAATAGTCTTTGATGGCGTGGGGTTCGAGCAGATGGTTGAGTAGGGTTTCGAGTTTCCGATGAGAGATCATAATGGTCCCTTGTTGAGGCCAGGTTCCCCTGCTCTACCAATAAAAACAGGGTCCAGGCACAAAGCGCCGAGGACCCCATGATAATCGAGCCAGACCGCCAAGACCATGACAGTTCCCTGGCAGGGCACGCCAGCCACGCGGATAAAGGCACCGGGTCGCCAGGCTCCAGGCGATGCCCACTCCGAACTCAGGCGGGCAGATCGATCCCCGCCTCCCGCATCTGGGCCAGCTTGTAGCGCAGGGTGCGCGGGCTGATGCCGAGCCGGTCGGCCACCGCCTTGCGGCTGCCGTTGCAGTCTTGCAGGGTATCGAGGATGATCTGGTGCTCCTGCTGCTTGAGCTCGCTGCCAAGATGCTCGCTGCCACTGCTGCGCTCACCGCCGGTGAAGCGGATCTCCTCCTCGTCCACCTCTTCCAGGATGAGGTGCTCGCAGCCGATGAGCCCATCCGGGCTCAGGATCAGGGCACGCTGCACCACGTTGTCCAGCTCCCGTACGTTGCCGGGCCAGGGGTGGGCCAACAGGCGTTCGCGCGCTGCGTCTGTCAGCTGCGGCGTCGGCAACCCCTGCTGGCTGGCATGCAGCGCAAGCAGGTGCTCCGCCAGCGGCAGTATGTCGCCGGGCCGCTCCCAGAGCGAGGTCCAGCGCAGCGGGAAGACGTTGAGACGGTAGTAGAGATCCTCGCGGAACAGGCCGTCCTGCACCGCCTTCTTGAGATCCCGGTTGCTGGTGGCGATGACCCGCACATCCAGCGGGATCAGCTTGCGGCTGCCGAGCCGCTCCACCTCTTTCTCCTGCAAGACCCGCAGCAGCTTGGCCTGCAGCCCCAGATCCATCTCGGTGATCTCGTCGAGCAGCAAGGTGCCACCCTGAGCCTGTTCGAACTTGCCTGGGCACCCCTGCACGGCGCCGGTGAAGGCCCCCTTCTCGTAGCCAAACAGGGTCGCCTCCAGCATGTTTTCCGGGATGGCGGCGCAGTTGATGGCGACGAAGGTCTGCTCGGCGCGGCTGGAGTTGTCGTGAATGTAGCGGGCCAGCACCTCTTTCCCCGTCCCGCTCGGGCCTGTCACCATGACGGTAGCCTCGCTTCGGGCCACCCGGGTCGCCAGCTGGAACAGCTCGGCCGTCTTGGGATCCCCGTAGACCACGGCGCGCTTCTCCACCTTCTGGGCCGGTACATAACGGCTGACCTGGTTGAGCAGCACCTCGGGCGAAAACGGCTTGGCGAGGTAGTCGATGGCCCCTTCTCGCATGGCGCGCACGGCACCGTCTATGTTGGCGTAGGCGGTCATCAAGAGCACAGGCACCTGGGGATATTGCTGGCGAATGTTGGCCAGCAGGGTCAGGCCATCCATGCCCCCCATCTGTATATCCGAGATCACCATGTCAAAGCTCTGGCGCGACAACGTCAGCAAGGCGCGCTCGCCGCTGTCCGCTTCTCGGCACTCGTAGCCGCCGAGCAACAGGGTATCCACCAGCGCCTCGCGCAGGCCATTGTCATCTTCCACGACCAGAATACGGGCCTGAGTCATGCGACACCTCCAAGCTGCACCGCTTGCTGATGCAGGGGGAACGACAGAGTAAAGCAGGTGCCTTCAGCGGGCACTGAGGCCACGCTGACCTCCCCCTGATGGGCACGTACCACGGATTGCACCACAGCCAGACCCAGGCCTGTGCCCTGGGAGCGGGTGGTGAAGAAGGGTTCGAAAATCTGGTTGAGCAGGTGGGCGGGCATCCCCTTGCCATTGTCGAGAATGCGCATCTCCACCCGGGCGCCGCTGCGCACCGCGCTCACCAGCAGCGAGGTGGCCCCCGCCTGCTGGGCGTTGGCAATCAGGTTGTTGATGGCCCCCGCCAGCGCATTGCTGTTGGCGAGCAGGCAGAGATCCGGCTCGGGCGCCTCCATGTGCAGCTCACAGCCCTGCTGGTTGCAAAATGCCTCGGCACCGGCCTGCACCTCCGCCAGCAATCCCTGGACCGAGATGGGCGTCACCACCTGATTGTCACCGTTGCGGGCGAACAGCAGTATGTCGTTGATCTGTTTCTCCAGATCCTTGAGCCGATCCATCAACTTTTGCTGGAACTGGCTGCGCGACTCGGGCTTGAGGGTGCGGTTGGCCAGGTTGGCCGCATAGAGCATGGCGGCGGAGAGCGGTGTGCGGATCTGGTGTGCCAGCGAGGCGGCCATGTTGCCCAGGGCAGACAGCCGCTTCATGTGGTTGACTCTGTCCTGCAGTTTGCGGGTTTCGGTAAGATCCGTGATGAACACCAGCTGACCGGGTTGATCCGGCAGCGGCTGGGTCGAGAGCTGCACCCGACGGCCGTCGCGCAGGGAGATCTCGTGACCATCATCCTCACGGGGCTGGAAACAGCGAGCGATGATCTGGCGCCAGGCCTGGCCTTCCAGCGGCTCCCCCAGCAGCGCCAGGGCGGCGGGGTTGGCACGGGTGATGCGACCCTCGCCATCGAGCAGCAATACACCGGTCGGCAGCGCCTGGAAGATGGCGTAGAGCTGGCTCACCTCGTGAGACTGGAGTGGATTGTCTTGCTGCTGGGCTGTCATAAAGCTGACCTCAAACTGGCTATTGGGTCAGGTTATTCAATTTCCATGCCACTAAAATTATCACTAAAAATCAAAGCGTTGAATAAAGGCGTCAAGGCTTTGACCCTTATACTTCCTTGCTCATCCCGTATTTTTTCATCTTCTCCACCAGGGTGGTACGACGCATGCCGAGCAAGTCGGCGGCGCGGGCCACCACCCCGTCCTGGGACTCCAGGGCCTGGCGGATCAGCTCCACCTCGAGGTCGGCCAGCATCTCCTTGAGATTGACCCCCTCCTCCGGCAGCTGCATGGCACGGGAGTGGCTGGCACTGTGTTCCAGCTCGGGGGGATCCTGGAACACGGCGGCCAGCGCGTCGCGCTCGTCCATCTCGGTCAGCCGTTCATCCCTCGGCTCGCACGGCAGCAGACGATAGCGGCTCGGCAGGTCGGCCACGTCGACTATCTGCTGCGGGTAGAGGATGAGCAGTCGCTCCAGCAGGTTGGAGAGCTCGCGCACGTTGCCGGGCCAGGGGTACTGCATCAGGGACTCCAGGGCCCGCTGGGTCAGGCGAATGATGCCCTGATGCTGCTCGGCATGGCGGTTGAGCAGCTCCTGCAGCAGCAGGGGAATGTCGTCGATGCGATCCCGCAGCGGCGGCGTCTCAATCGGGAAGACGTTGAGGCGGTAGTAGAGATCTTCACGAAAGCCCTGGGTGCGGATCATGGCCTCCAGATCTCTGTGGGTGGCCGCTATGATGCGCACGTCCGCCTGGATCGGCTTGCCACCCCCCACCCGATCGAACAGCCGCTCCTGCAACACCCGCAACAACTTGACCTGCATCGGCAAGGGCATGTCACCGATCTCGTCGAGGAACAGGGTGCCGCCCTGGGCCAGCTCGAAGCGGCCCCGGCGGGCGGCGATGGCGCCGGTGAAGGCGCCCTTCTCGTGGCCAAACAGCTCGCTTTCCAGCAATTCGGCCGGGATGGCGCCGCAGTTGATGGGCACGAAGGGGCCCCCGCTGCGGGGAGATAGCTCGTGAATGGCGCGGGCCACCACCTCCTTGCCGGTCCCGGATTCCCCCAGGATCAGCACGTTGGCCTCTGTCTCCGCCACCTGGCTGATGAGACGGCGCACCTCCTGGATGCCCCGCCCCTTGCCCACCAGCAGACGCAGCAGAGCCTGGCCCTTGTCGTGAGTCTGTTGACGGGGATGCAGGGAGACAAACGCCTGACAGAAGTGCAGATGGCGAGTGAGGGATTCGTAGGTGAAGGGAGCTTCGGCGACGCCGATGAAGTTGCTGTTGGGGAAATCCGCCTCTACCAGAGACAGGAAGGGCACCCGGGGAAAGCTGGTCAGCAGCTCATCCAGCGAACGGCCGGTCAAGGTTCCCGCCAGCACCCCTTGCAGCGGGCCGGACGACTCGATGGCCACATCCAGCTCGTTCTCGACTATCTCCTGCCACGGGATCCCCATGAACGAGAGCACAGTGCCCAACTGTTGGCGCCGCTGCGCATCGGCATCAACAATCAATACTCCCATCGCCATCATATACATCCCTCTTATAATCGACGTAACTTATTGTTTTATTGTGCTTATGTGGTCTAGCCACGCACTTTATGCAGGAGGCACAAAGTGCCAAAATTCCGACGCATTGTCAAAAATTGTCGCATTTAACCTAAGTTTATCGACGCAACTGCGGAATAAGATAAATTTTGTCGCCTCTTTTTTTGATGAGAGGCGCAGACAAGCGCAAGAGACGGGACGAGCGGCCACCCGTTCCCGGCCCCATGACGAGGCCGGGAACGGCGACAGGGGGTCAGTGACGGGCGTTCGTGTGAGGCGCGGCGTAGCGGCACTCGGGGAAGCGGCTGCAGGCCATGAACAGGCGTCCGGCATGAGGCCCTTTTTTGGCCTCCCGCTCGACCAACGGGGCATCGCAGCGAGGGCAGTGAGGCGCCTGGTGCGGGTGGTCGTCCTCTTCGTCGTCCACCTCGGCAAACAGGTTGTCCACCAGTTCGCTGTCTGTGGCAGAGACCAGGGCACTCCTGACCGGGGTCGTGACGGTCGACATGGTCGAGGAACTGGAAGGCGAGCGGCCGCCATGACGGGTCTCTTCCGTGTCGACGCCATCGAGCAACAGGGGGCTGAAGGTCGGCTCGCGACGCTCGCCCGGCATCAGATCGTCGGCCAGCGGCGCGGTCGTCTTGATCAGCAGCGGCAGGATCAGATCCCGCAGCTCTTCCACCTGATAGTGGCTGCTTGCCGGGATCTGCAGCAGCGGCAAACCGGCGCTGTCGAAGGCAGCCTTGAGGAAGCTGTCCCTGGCTCTGCGCTTCTGCTGGCGGTGGGAGCTGTCATCGAGTTCGATGGCGCAGATGAAGGAGAGATCGGCCGGGTGGCAGAGCAGGTAATCCAGGTGCTTGGCGCTGATCTTGTTGAACGCCTGCTGCCACTTGCTCTTGCCCATGCCCGCCTCAGGGGTGAGCACATCGGCCACCCGCACCTTGGCAAACACCCGGGCCTTGTCACCGACCGCGAGATCCAGCACGCCGAGGAAGGAGCGCTCGGCCGGACTGAACAGGGTCTCCTGCACATCATAGGGCAACGGCTTGCCTTTCTTGCCTCGGGTCCAGAAGACCGCCAGCAGGAGCAGCACCAACAACACCAATCCCGATACGACAAGGGTATTCATGAGCGCACTATCCAGTTCACAAAACAAAAGAGGGGCATCACTCTACCACAGGGGCCCAGTGGCAGGCAGCGCTGAAACATGGCCCTCCCCCTCCCTTCTGCGCTTTTTCACCCTATTTACGCCGGGCGGGGCTTCATATGGCCTGTCACAGCAGGCACAATGCTACAGAAACCCAATTCCAAGGAGAGCAGGATGCAAAAGCAATTGGTCGTGACAGTGATAGGCACAGACAAACCCGGCATAGTCGAGAGTCTGGCGGATATCATCACTCGGCAGCAGGGCAACTGGCTGGGCAGCTCAATGAGCGAGCTGGCGGGGCAATTTGCCGGCATCCTGCACGTGACAGTACCCGACGAGCACTACCGCAGCCTGTGCGAGGCGCTGGTGATGCTGCCCGGCCTCACCGTCAGCTTTGCCGAAGGCCAGCCCAGCCAGGAGCCGGAGCGTCAGGTGATGCTCAGCGTCACCGGCAACGACAGGGCCGGCATAGTCCACGAAGTGGCCAGCATATTGCGCCAGCTCAACATCAACGTGTCCGACCTCACCACGGGTTGCGAGCCGGCCCCCCACTCCGGCGCCCCGCTCTTCTATGCCCATGCCCTGGTGGCCCTGCCGCCCCAGCTCGAACTCGACGATCTGATCACAGCGCTGGAGTCTCTCTCCGACGATCTGGTGGTCGACATAGACCAGGCGTTCGCCGACTGAGCGGCTGGTCATCACACTGTCATATTTTCACGCCATTACTGCCGCGCAGACGCGACCCGACCACAGAGGCATCACATGAGCACCGACAAGCAGTATGAAGAGAAAGAGCTGAGCTGGCTCTCATTCAATGAACGGGTGTTGCAAGAGGCAATGGACAAGACGGTGCCCCTCATAGAGCGGGTCCGTTTCCTGGGGATCTTCTCCTCCAACCAGGATGAGTTCTTCAAGGTGCGGGTGTCGGACGTCAAGCGCCGCATCCTGATCAACGAGGTGCACGGCGGCGACGACGAGGCCAAGGTGTTGCTGCGCGCCATCCAGCAGAAGGTGATGGCGCTCGGCGAAGCGTTCGACAACACCTACAAGGAGCTGTTGATAGCGCTCGCCCGCCACAACATCTTCCTGGTCAACGAGAGCCAGATCTCCGAGTCGATCCAGCAGTGGCTGCGGGTCTTTTTCAGGGAGAAGGTGCTGCGTCACATCATCCCTATCCTGCTCAACAAGGAGGTCAACCCGGTCAAGTTCCTCAAGGACGAGTACACCTATCTGGCCATAGAGATGAAGAAGAATGGCCAGGTGATCCAGTACGCCCTGGTGGAAGTGCCGACCGACGATCTGCCCCGCTTCTTCCAGCTGCCGCCGGAAGGCACCCGCCGCAAGAAGCAGATCATCATACTGGACAACGTCATCCGCTTCTGTCTCGATGAGATCTTCAAGGGCTTCTTCGACTACGACGAGATAGCCGCCTACGCGGTCAAGCTGACCCGGGATGCCGAATATGATCTCTCCGACCAGCTGGATCTCAGCCTGGTGGACAAGATGAGTGACGGCTTGAAGCAGCGGCTCACCGCCATGCCGGTGCGCTTCGTCTACGAGCGGGAGATGCCCGCCGCCATGATAAGCTTCCTGAAGCTCAAGCTGCAGATCAGCTCCTACGACGCCATCATGCCGGGCGGACGCTATCACAACTTCAAGGATTTCATCGGCTTCCCCAACGTGGGCCGGGATTATCTGGAAAACCCCAAACTGCCGGCCCTGGATTGCCGCGACTTTGACGGCTTCGTCAACGCCTTCGATGCCATCGCCAAGCAGGACATACTGCTCTACTACCCGTACCACAAGTTCCACCACTTCACCGAGCTGGTGCGCCAGGCGGCGTTCGATCCGGCGGTCAGCGCCATTCGCATCAACATCTACCGGGTCGCCAAGAAGTCGCGCATCATCCACTCCCTCATCGATGCCGCCAACAACGGCAAGAAGGTGACGGTCGTCGTCGAACTGCGCGCCCGTTTCGACGAGGCGGCCAACATCGACTGGGCCAACATTCTCACCGACGCCGGGGTCAAGGTGGTGTTCGGGGTGCCGAGCCTCAAGATCCACTCCAAGCTCTGCCTCATCACTCGCCACGAACATGGCGAGGCGGTGCGCTACGCCCATATCGGCACCGGCAACTTCAACGAGAAGACGGCGAAGATCTACACCGACTTCTCCCTGCTGACCCGCCACCCGGACATCACAGCCGAGGTGGAGGGGGTGTTCGAATACATCGAGTACCCCTATCGGCGCTACAAGTTCAACCACCTGCTGGTCTCCCCCATCAACAGCCGCCGTCAGCTCTATCGACTCATCGACAACGAGCTCTCCAACGCCAAGGCGGGCCAGCCCAGCGGCATCACCCTCAAGATCAACAACCTGGTGGACAGGGATCTCATCAACCGGCTCTATGCCGCCGGCCAGGCCGGGGTGCCGATCCAGATGATCATCCGTGGCATGTGTGCCCTGCGCCCCGGCGTGCCGGGTCTGAGCGACAACATCCAGGTGATCAGCATCATAGACCGCTTCCTCGAGCATCCGCGGGTCATGGTGTTCCACAACAAGGGCAACCCCCAGCTCTATATCTCCAGTGCCGACTGGATGAGCCGCAACATAGATGGCCGGATCGAGGTGGGGACCCCCATCTACGACGAGCGCCTCAAGCAGCGCATCCTGGATATCTTGCAACTGCAGCTCAGCGACACCTGCAAGGCAAGGGTCATAGATGCAGACCAGCAAAACGCGTATGTGAAACGGGGCAACCGCCGCAAGATCCGTTCTCAGGTCGCGATTTACGACTACCTCAAACGCATAGAGTCAAACAATGGACAATAGCCTGTACGCCGCCGTGGATCTTGGCTCGAACAGTTTTCACATGGTGATCGCCCGCCTCAACGAGGGACGTCTGCAGATCGTCGATCGCATCAAGGAGCGGGTCCGGCTGGCGGAAGGAATGGATGCACAGCGCCGCATGTCGGTGGAAGCCATGGGCCGGGGGCTCGAGTGCCTCGCCCTGTTTGCCGAACGACTGACCAACATCAAGCCGGATCAGATCCGCATTGCCGGCACCTATACCCTGCGCCGCGCCAGCAACGCCCGCGAATTCGTGAGCGAGGCAACCAAGGTGCTGAACCATCCCATCGAGATCATCAGTGGTCAGGAAGAGGCGCGCCTCATCTATCAGGGGGTTGCCCATACCCAGCATATCGAAGGCCAGGTACTGGTGGTGGACATAGGCGGTGGCAGCACAGAGCTCATCATAGGCGAAGGCTTCGATCACAAGGCGCTCACCAGCCGCAAGATGGGCTGTGTCAGCTTCACCCAGAGCTTCTTTGCCAACGGCAAGCTGAGCGAGAAGGCTTTCAACAATGCCGTACTGGAGGCCCAGCATCAGCTCGCCCCCATCATCAACCAGTATCGCAAGCTGGGCTGGCAGAGTTGCCTCGGCAGCTCCGGCTCGATCCGCACCGTGCGCGACGTGCTGCAGGGGGAAGGCTGGACCGATGGCGCCATCACGCTGGCGGGGCTGGAGCGGCTCAAGCGGGAGATGCTCGACCACAAGCGGGTCGATCAGTTGAAGCTTGCCGGCCTGACCGAGGAGCGCCAGGAGGTGTTTGCCGCCGCCGTGGCCATACTGCTCGGGCTCTTTACCTCCCTGCCGATCGATCGGATGGAGTATTCTGACGGCGCCCTGCGCGAAGGGCTGCTGTACGAATTTGAGGAACGCTTGCAGCACCACGACATTCGCGAGCGCACCGCACTGGCGCTGTCCACCCACTATCGTATCGACAAGCGTCAGGCCAACCGGGTCGAGCAGAGCGTGTTGACCCTGTTCGATGCGCTGAGCGGTCCCTGGGAGATGCCGGAGGAGCCCTACCGCGCCATCCTCGGCTGGGCGGCGCGACTGCACGAGATTGGTCTGGCCATCAACTACAGCGGCATCCATCGCCACTCCGCTTACATCTTGCAGAACACGGATCTGCCCGGCTTCAACCAGGACGATCAGGCCCTGCTGGCGGCTCTGGTGCGGTTTCAACGCAAGGGGCTCAAACTCTCCGAGCTCCCTCCCCTGCCCAACCACGACGAGCAGACTGTGCTGCGTTGCATTCGCATCCTGCGCCTCGCCGTGGCGGCGCACCACAGGCGCCAGGACAACCTGTTGCCGGAATGGAAGGTACAGGCCGCCGAAGATCAGCTGGTGGTCACCCTGCCGATCGATTGGTGCGACGAGAACCGCCTGCTGATCCAGAACCTGGAGAAAGAGCACCGTTATTGTCAGGAGCAGGGCTGGCCGCTGCTGTTTCAGCTCAGCTGATCCCGCCTGTTCGGCAGGCAGACAAGCAAAAAGGCAGCCCAGGCTGCCTTTTTGCTATTTGACTCATCCGCGTCAGGTGCGGGTTACTGCAACTCGGGCAGCAACAACTTGGCCATCTCGAAGTAGATGATAAGGCCGGTACCGTCCACCAGGGTGGCGATGAAGGGGGCAGACACCACAGCCGGGTCAATCCGGAAGCGACGCAGCACCATGGGGATAATGGATGCCACAGTGGCGCTCCACAGCACGATGGCGATGATGGTAAAGGTCACAACCATGCCGATCTCGGGACCGACGCCCAGGCTCCAGGCCCGGATCCAGGCTGCCACTGCAATCGCCGCCGAGATGAGCAGACCGGTGGAGAGCTCCTTCTTCAAGACAGTCCCCAGGTTGCGCATGCTCACTTCGCCAACCGCCATGGCGCGCACTATGGTGGTGGTGATCTGGGTACCACTGTTACCGCCGGTACCTATGAGCAACGGGATGAAGAAGGCCAGCGCGATGGCAGCTTCCAGCTGCTCCTCGAACGCCCGCAGCACAGTACCCGTATAGGCTTCGGCCACGAACAGGATCAACAGCCAGCCGATCCGCTTGCGCCACAACTGCCAGGGGGTCGCCTGCAGATAGGGAGTATCGAGCGGCGAGGAACCACCCTGCATCTCGGCATCCTCGGTGGATTCGAGTTCCAGGATGTCGGCGGCATCATCCACATGGAAGATACCCACCAGCTTGCCCTGCTCCTCCACCGGCAAGGTCGAGATGTCGCGGTCGATCAGCAGGCGTGCCGCCAGCTCCTGATCCGCCCGGGCATTGATGCGTACCGCATCCCTGTCCATCAGCTCGCTGACCGGCAGCAGAGGATCCGCTATCAGCAAGGATTTGAGCGCTATGCTGCCGAGCAGGCGATTCTCGGTGTTGACCACATAGAGGTGCTGGAACAACTGGGCGTTGTCCCAGGCATCGTGGATCAGCTGCTTGGCACTGCCCACCGTCTCCTGATCGCCGATGGCCAAAAATTCATGGCGCATGTTGGCACCGACCGATTCGGTCGGCCAGTCGAGCAGGGAGTAGAAGGTGGACTGCACCGGCTCCGGGAAGCGGGAGAGCAGCATGGTGCGATCACTGCTACCGAGCCGGCGCAGTATGGCCAGCATGTCGCGACGGGGCATGGCCCCTTGCAACAGGCCGACTATGCTGGCGTGCAGCCGCATCAGCAAACGTCCGGCACAATCGGCCGACAACGAGCTGAGCAGCGCCGCACCTTCGGCAATGGGCAGGGTATCGAAGATGCAGTTGAGCTCTTCCGGACGCAGGGTCAGCAGTTGATCGGCACGCTGAACCGGATCCAGATTATTCTCCAGCCAGCCCTGCAGGGCGGCCAGATCGAGCAGTTGATGACGATTGAGTAGAGTCTGTGTTTTCTTCATCACAAATGACCTCATGTGATTTCAGGCTAAGCCTGAGCGCGATCGGATATCCGGTCGCTGTCTGAAAGAAAACAGCAATTTGATTGACGAGTAATAGGCAGGAAATGACGCCGTCCGGCGTGTCATCATCCCCACGTACCAGCTTTAGCACTGTATAACGTATCCGGCATGCCGGAAGCCACTTGGGTTTACACCTTAATCCGATGAAAACTGTCCTGAGCTTGGGCGTCTCTCGACGTCGTGAGATCAGTGGCCTTTGTTTATACAGGAGCCTCGCCTAACGAGATGCTGCAACAAAAAATCAGCACAACCCTCTGTTGTGCGGGCTGAATGATTATCGAATGCGCTGTGTGAGTCAACCCGACAGGGAGGGCTAAATGGCCCACTGCAACAGCTTGTTACAATTGGAGAAAAAGAGGATTTAAACGAGGATATATCGGGGCGGGGCAAACCAGATACGGATGGCCCCCCTGTTCATTGCGTCCCGAAATGCGCTGAACAGGGGTGGAAAATATCAGCGAATATAGTCAAACAGGGTCAGTTTGCTTATTTTGCTGAAGGAGAGCTGGGAGGCGCTCAAGGCCGCATCCTCTTTGGACAAGGCGGCAATGACTTCATACAAGTCCGCCTCGGAAACCTTGGCCCTGGCCTGCTGATTGAGGGTACTCAGCCCCTCGTTCGAGCCCAGTACCTGCTCCAGGCTGTTCATTCTGCCGCCAATCTCACCCAGCCCCTGATCGACATTCAGCCGGGCATTTTTCATGTGGGAGGTGGCATCCGCCACCTTCACCTGAAAGGTGTCCGGGGTGATGTTGGGATCCTGCAGCGCCGTAATGAAGTCGGACATGCCATCCAGAATGTTGTTGTTCTGGGGCGGATCCAGCACAAAGTTTTGCGCGGCGCCCCCTGCGGGCAGATCCAGGGTCAACTCCAGGCCATTGAAGGGGATCTTGTTGCCTGCCACATAGTCACCGCTTTGCAGCAGGGTGCCGCCGCCATCCCGTATCTCATAGGTATCCGGTGCGCCCGCCGCCGTGGTCACCGTATATTGGTTGCTGGCCAGGGCAGGGTCATAGTTGTTGCGATAAAAGCTGTCGAAGTTGCCCTGATCGGCCACTCCGACCTGAATATTGGCGCTGCCCGCACTGCTGGTCCTGCGGGTCGGCACGATTTCAAACAGATTGAAGCCGGAGTCATTGGCCGCGATTTGCACCGTCGGAGAGACCTGGATATTGCGTTGGCCCGTATCCCCCTGGAAGAGGTAATTGCCGCTGGCATCCTTGACGAAGGGCTGGGTCTTGCTCTGGTTGCCACCAAAAATGAATTCGCCCTGGGAGTTCTTGCTGTTCATCAGATCGAACATCTGCTTTTGCAAGCCTTCCAGCTCGCTGGCGATCGCCTTGCGATCATCGGACCCCACCGCCGAGTCGTTCGCCTTCTGGATCAGGGTCTGGGCGCTGGTCATGGCGGTATTGAGTGCAGTCAGCACCGTTTCTTCATGGCCCAGGCTGTTCTCAAGCAGGCTGCCATTGACGCCATACTGCTTGAACAGGTCTATCTCCTTGGTCAGCGCCATCTTCTGGCTCATGCCGGAGGGGTCTTCTCCCGACGTCTTGAATTTATCGCCACTCTGCAGCTGTTCATAAGCCGTGCTCAGTCTTTCATTGGCGTTGTTCAGGGAAGAGATATTCCGGTTATAGACCATGTTGGTGGTGATACGCATGAACTTACCTCACTGATGACAACAGGGTGTCGAAGATGGTCTTGGCCGTGCTGACCACCTGGGCCGATGCCGCATAAGACTGCTGGTAGCGGATCAGGTTGGCCGCCTCTTCCTCGAGACTCACCCCGGAGACGCTCTCGAAAATACTGGTGCTCTGGGTCAGCTTGGCCTCGTTGGCCTTGAGCAGCGTCTTGGCCTGGCTGGTGTTGTTGCCCACCCCTGTCACCAGGCCGGAATAGGCCTCGTTGAAGGTCATCTTGTCATTGCTGGTGCCCGTATTGGTGCTCTTGCGCACCAGATCCTTGTTCTGCAGCTCGGCCAGTGCCAAGCCATTGGCGTTATCGGCGAAACCATCCTGATTGTAGCTCAGGGTGAAGCTGTCTTTGGGCTCCACAGTCCCGGTGATACTGAACTCGTAGCCGGGTGTCTGCTGCGGATTGGCGTAGACATTGGCCCCGGCCGGGAAGGGATTCACGATGGCCGACATCAAGTTTTGGCCCTTGCTCGAGGCCGGTGCCACTCCTATCAGAGTGGTACCATCCGCCGCATAGACTTCGTAGTTGCCGCTGTTGTCGACCTTCACCACCTGGGGAGCCGTCGGATCCAGGGTATTGGTACCAAACCCCGAGCCAGTGCTGGTGTTGAAGATGCCGTTGAGCTTGATCTCGGCAGAGCCGAAGTTGTTCTTGCTCTTGTCCGCCTTGAGGGGCGATGCCAGCGCCAGATCCTCGGGGCGGGTGGCAAGCTGCCCCAAGCCGGCGGCCGCCCGCTTGGTCGGCTGCAGCAGGATGCGATCCCCTGCCGCCGGCGTGCCGGACAGGTCAATCTCGATGCCATGGCCTGGGAGCTGGAACTTGGCCGGGGGCGTGGTGCCCGTCGCCAGCGAGGTACGATTGCCATCCTTGTCCAGCGAAAATACCTCATAGCCTGTGGCGCTGCTGAACTGCACCTCGTAATCGAAGGTGGTCACTTCACTGCCCTTGCCGGGCACGAAATTGACTTTGGCGGCGCCCGTACCTGTGTTCTGGCCATAAGGCAGGCCGTCACTGACGCCGAGGGAAAAGAGATCCCCCCCCAGCTCGTTATCCAGATCCATGCCCAGCCGGTTCTGCTGGTTCATGGCATCGGCCATGGCCGCGGCTAACTGACCCAGTTCGCGCTTGGCCGGCTCCAGATCACGGCGGGCGGAGAACAGACCACCTACACCACCTCCTATGTCTTTTTCATTGATGGTAGCCTTGTTGGCCCCCATGGTTAGCTGCAACTCGGACTCGCGGGAATCAGGATTACCCGGCACGACGCTGAACTGGGCCACTCCCCCGCCATTGAGTACCAGGGAATGACCCGTGCTCATGTTGACCAGCATGCTGCCATTGGCCTGGGGCACAGTGCGGATCTCCATCTTCTCGGAGAGCTGGCGGATGGCTTCATCCCGCTGATCGAACAGCATCAGGTTCTCTTCCGGCGAGCCCTGGGTACGGATGATGGCCTGGTTCAGATCGTTGATGCTGTTGATGAGGCCGTTCACCCGCTTGGTCTCGTCACCTATGGTGGTGTTGATGGTGTCTGTCTGCTTGTCCAGCTGGGCCGACAGGGTATGAAAGCGGTTGACCATGCCGCTGAGCTCGCTCAGGGTGGTCTTGCGGCCGGCAATGTCGGCCGGCGCTTCGTTGGCGGTGTGAAACGCCTTGAAATAGGAAGTGATGGCGGCACCGACGCTGTTGCTGGTGTCCCCCAGCAGGGTATCGGTATTGGAGAACTGCTCGTAGCGGGTGGCCGAGGCAAAATAGGCGGAGGTATCACGACGCACTTCACCCTGGGCATAGGCATTGATGACCCGCTCGGTCAGCATGTCGCCCGTGCCCAGACCGACGGAATTGGTATAGATCAGGGTACGTTCACGCACATAGCCCTGGCTATTGACGTTCACTATGTTGTTACTGGTGGTCTGCAGCAGTCGCTGCTGGGCCATCACACCCGAGGTACCAATTCCAAGCAGATCGCTTGCCATGACTTACAGCTCCATTTCTGTGTTGGTGGTAGCGGAGTAGCCAGCAATGGCATCACTGCGCAACACCTGTTTCAGTTTCCTGGCGTACTGGGGATCAGTGGCATAACCCGCCTGTTGCAAGGCTTCAAAGTAACGGTCCGGGTTGTCCACCTTGGCCAAGGCACCCTTGTAACGGGAGCCTGAGGTCAGGAAATCGACATAGTCGTTGAAGCTCTCCTCGAACGACTCGTAAGAGCGAAACGATGCCTTCTGGCGCGAGGCCACCCCTTGCTCATATTCCAGGGTGCTGACCACCGCCTTGGGACCTTCCCAACGCGGATCGGCCTTGATGCCGAACAGGTTATGAGTCACCTGCCCTTCCCCGTCCTTGATCACCCGCTTGCCCCAGCCGCTTTCCAGCGCAGCCTGGGCCACCAGCACCGCCGGGCTCAACCCCAGCTTGTCCGCTGCCTTCTTGGCAAGCGGCATCAGACGATTGACAAACTCTTCCGGGGTTTCAAACACTTGCGCCGTCTTGTCCAGCGCCTTGGTTCCCTGTGCAGCCTGCACACCCTGCGCGGACCCCATGGGGGGAACCGTGCGACGGGGGCGATGCGGCACGGCCAGTGGCTGGGCATCGGCACTCATCTCTTTGTCAGCAAAATCTTTGCCAACTTTTGAGGCGGAGATGAGATCGTTAGGAGCAGAGGTGGGTGGCTGGTAGGGTTTGTAGACCCGTTCGGTGCGTTGCGGCATCTTGAGCACACGTCCATCGTGACGAGTAAAGGTCTCGGGTGAGAGCTGCTTGGCTACCATCTCGGCCAGCCCCATGCCTCCCTTGCTAGTCATGTCTGCGACCCGCTGTTCATCCAACATACCCTCGTAGAACTGGGTGTAGCTGCTGTTCATGGGGTTGTCCTGGGTCAAAGCCTGGTTGGCCTGACGCATGCCCTGAAACAGGGTCTGGGTGAAGATGGACTCGAACTGGCGAGAGGCGGCCATGAGCGCATCGGCCTTGCCCTCTTTGCTCTGGCTCAGCTGGCGCAGGCGATCCAGATTCTGGATATCCTGCACCATGCCCATATTCACGCCGCTGTTGGTGTCGAACTCTGCCATTTTGCTTACCTCATTGCCGCCCGTGGCAACCCCTTGCCGCTTGTTACAATATGACCAGCTGACCTTCGATGGCGCCCGCCTGTTGCAACGCCTCCAGGATCGCCATCAGATCGCCGGGTGCCACCCCGACCTGATTCACCGCCCGCACCAGATCATCCAGGGTCGCGCCGGTATCAAGTTTGAACATGCGCCCCTGCTCCTGCTGCACGTTGATGGTGGAGTTGTTGGTGACCGCCGTCTGACCGCCCGAGAGCGGATTGGGCTGGGACACCTGCTGATTCTCCGCGATGGTGACCGTCAAGCCGCCATGACTGATGGCTGCCGGTTTGAGCCGCACCTGGCTGCCGATGACTATGGTGCCAGTACGGGAGTTGACTATGATCTTGGCGGCCTCGCTGGCCGGGTCGACTTCCAGATTTTCGATGGTGGCGAGGTAGGAGACCCGCTGCCCCGGATCCCGTGGCGCATAGACCTTGACCGAGGTCGCATCGAGTGCCTGCGCCGTGTTGGGGCCCACCAGATCGTTGACCACGTCCGCCAGCCGGCGGGCCGTGGTGAAATCGGGTCGATTGAGGTTGAAGGTGATGGTATCGCCCTGGCTGAAGGAGTTCGGTACTTCCCGTTCCACGGTCGCGCCGTTAGCGATGCGGCCCACGGTCGGCGTATTGACCACCACCTTGGAGCCATCGGCCCCCTCTGCGCCCAGACCGCCAACCACCAGGCTACCCTGCGCCACCGCATAGACACGCCCGTCCAGCCCCTTCAGGAAGCTTTGCAGCAGAGTACCGCCGCGCAGGCTCTTGGACTCGCCGATGGCCGATACCGTCACGTCTATGGTCTGGCCCGGCTTGGAGAAGGGGGGAAGATCGGCATGGATGGCCACAGGCGCCACGTCCTTGATCTTGGGCTTGATGTTGTCCGGCACCTTGATGCCGAAGTTGTTGAGCATTGTGCGAAAGGTCTGCTCGGTGAAGGCGTTGTTCTTCTCGCCGGTACCGGGCAAGCCGACGACCAGACCGTAGCCGATCAGCTGGTTGTTACGTACCCCTTCCACCGAGCTGATGTCCTTGATACGGGAGGCGTGGGCCACTCCCAAGGGCATCAGGCAGCAGAGCAGGGTCACAAGACGGAGTGACTTCATAACATCTCCTAGAGCGGCCACCAGGGGCCATTGAAAAAGCTGGTAAGCCACCCCTGCTCCTGACTGTTGGCCAGATCGCCGGTACCGCCGTAATGGATACGGGCATTGGCGACCCGTTGTGACGATACGCTGTTCTCGGACGTCACATCTTCGGGGCGGATCATGCCGGTGATCCGGATATATTCGTTGCCATTGTTGAGCATGATCCACTTCTCGCCGCGCACTATCAGGTTGCCGTTGGGCAGCACCTTGGCCACGCTGACCGAGATATTGCCCTGCAGGCTGTTGCTCTGATCCGCCTTGGCCTGCCCCTTGAAGGCGCTGTTCTGGCCCAGCGACGCCGACAGATCATAAGGACCTGCCGTGACCGGCACACCACCCAGTGAGACCTGATCCAGGCTCAGCTTGTTGTCCTTGCCGCTCTGGGTATTGGCCTTCTTGGAGGCAGAGGTCGACTCGGCCAGCTCTATGGTGATGATGTCGCCCACCTTGTGCGCCTTGATGTCCGAATAGATACCGTTGACCTGATCCGGTTGAAAAATGGCCCCGGTCGGTCTGACGGAAACAGGCTCAGACTCCCCGTACACAGGGGAGAATTCGGGGTCATCTGGCTTGGCCGTGTTGGGGGTGCTGCTACAGCCCCCCAGCGCCAAAAGCCCCAGCATCCATATGGTTTTCATCATGCGCCTCCTACCGATGTGCGCGAGATCAAAAATGAGATCATGGTGTCCATCACCCGCTTAGGTACGCTGGATCAGGAAGGACATCATGCCGTCCACCGCCGAGAGAACCTTGGAATTCATCTCGTAGACCCGCTGGGCCTGGATCAGGTTGACCAGCTCTTCGGTCACGTTGACGTTGGACGTTTCCAGCATGCCCTGCTTGATGACGCCGAGCCCGTCCGCACCGGCAGTTCCCTGAATGGGGGCACCACTGGACTGGGTCTCGACAAACATGTTTTCACCCATGGGTTGCAGGCCGGAGGCGTTGACGAAGTCAGAGGTGTTGATCTGGCCCACCACCTGGGATGCCCCGTCCCCCTTGAGCTGTACGGATACCTGACCATCCTCTCCCACCGTCACACTCTGGGCGTTCTCGGGGATCTGGATTTCCGGTTGCAGCGGATAGCCGTTGCCCGGGGTGACTATGGTCCCTTCATCATTGAGGGTGAACTGACCGTTGCGGGTATAGGCTGCGCTGCCATCGGGCAACTGGATTTCGAAGTAGCCGCGGCCGCTGATCATCAAATCCAGCGAGTTGTCCGTGGTCTGCACGTTGCCCTGGCTGTGGTTTTTCTGGGTGGCAACGACCTTGGCACCGGCACCCAGCATCAAGCCGGACGGGAGCTCGGTATCCGCCGACGAGCGGCCACCGGGCTGGTTGATGTTTTGATAAAGCAGATCCTCGAAGATGGCCCGTGATTTTTTGAAACCCACGGTACTGGCGTTCGCCAGGTTGTTCGAGGTGACCGCGATGTTGGTCTGCTGTGCATCCAAGCCGGTCTTGCTGATCCAGAGTGCAGGGTTCATTTAAAACTCCTTGATTAGCTGATACGCAGCAGCTGGGTTTGGGCTTCGTCGTTCTCTTCCGCGGTCTTCATTATTTTGACCTGGGTTTCGAACTGACGTTGCAACCGGATAAGGTTGGTCATCTCATCGACCACGTTGACGTTGCTGCCCTCGAGCGAGCCGGCGATGAGGCCGACATTGGCCGAGGCGGCTTCAGTCTGGCCATCCTTGCGACGAAACAAGCCGTCCTGCCCCTTCTCCACCGCATCGGCGGCAGGCTTTACCAGCTTGATACGCTGGAAATCCTCGGGCAGGTTGGCCGCGGCGCCTTCGGGACGACCACTGATGGTGCCATCCCGATTGATCTCGATCTTTTCCATCGGCAACGGCAGCACTATGGGTTGGCCACCATCGTCCACAACATTGAGGCCGGTAGAGGTCTGCAGGTTGCCGGTCGCGCTCAGCTGCAGGTTGCCCATGCGGGTATAGGCTTCGCCCCCCTTGGGATCCTGCACCGCGATCCAGCCCTGACCGTCAACGGCCACGTCAAGATCCCGACCCGTGGTCATCAGCATGCCATGCTGCAGGTTCTGACCCGGCCGCTCCGTCATGGCGAACACCCGGGAGGGCAACCCTTCGCCGAACGCCTGCATGCTGCGCGCCTGCTCGAAGTCAGACTTGAAGCCTATGGTGTTGGCGTTGGCCAGGTTGTTGCCACGCACAGCCAGGCTGTTCATGTTCTCCTTGGCCCCGGACATGGCGATGTAAAGCAGGTGATCCATGGGATCCTCCGTCAAACTGATGACTCTGGAGAGAGAACTGCAATTTGAGTGCCAATACCGGCTCAGGAATACAAGGGGGGAGATAAAACAGGCGGGAAATGCCGAGAAAAAGGGCGCCGAGGCGCCCTTGTCATCATGTTATGACTTAACGGATCTGCAGTATGGTCTGCTGCAGCGAGCTGTTCACTTCCAGCGAACGGGAGTTGGCCTGGAAGTTGCGCTGCGCCGTGATCAGGTTCACCAGCTGGGAGGTCAGGTCCACGTTGGATTGCTCCAGCGAGGAGGACTTGATGGTACCGAAAGTACCCGAGTTGGGAGTACCCGGCAGGGCATCACCGGAGAGCAAGGACTGGCGCCAGGAGGTATCACCCACCTGGGTCAACCCTTGCGAGTTGGCGAACTTGGCCATGGCAACCATGGCAACCTTGACCGTCGTCGCATTGCTATAGGTGGCAGACACTATCCCATCCGGAGTGATCTCTACCTTGGTCAGACGCCCGACGGTGGAGCCATCCTGAGTCAACTTGTTCACTTCAAACGGAGAGGAGAACTGAGTCACAGTAGCAAGCTGGATCTCGACCTGCTGGGTGGCATCAGCACCGTTGTTGATGATGCCGGCCCCCGGAGTCCCCAGTGCTATCGTCTTGATGGTGGCCGGTGTAGTCGGTGTCACCATCTTGCCATCTTTATCAAATGTAATTTGAGCGCTCAACGGGGCTGCTGGCTTACCTGTTGCCATTGTAGTCGGCACACCACCGGCAACATCTATTGGTTTGTTCCCTTCATACATATACATGCGCCAAGCTGTTGGGCTGGCCGGTTTGGTCACATCCGCCGGATCGGCTTCCTTAACAAAATATTGGGTAATAACATGAGGTGTTCCCAAGGAGTCATATATAGTAACCGACGTCGATGAGGCATAACTTTTCGGATCATTGATGGGATCAAAGGTTGAAGCATCAGCGGCAGAGTTACCAGCGGCCTGCTGTGTTGAGTCAGACTTGAGGTTGAAACTGGCCTCAATTTTAGTTGTCTGCTTGGGTTCACCAGCCCGATCCGGGATCTGGATAGGCTTGGTGGCGTTGATGCTCACCGCCTTCGGCGTGCCATCCACGTTGACTTCATACCCCTGCAGGTAATGGCCCTGGTTGTTGACCATGTAACTGTTTTCATTGAGCTTGAAGGCCCCGGCCCGGGTATAGGTGCGATCCAGATTGGTCAGACCGTCCGAGGTCACGAAGAAACCGTTGCCCTGAATGGCAAGGTCCAGCGAGTTGTTGGTGAACTGCAGCGCCCCCTGATGGAATTGCTGCGCAACAGCCCCCGTGGCCACACCATTACCGACTTGCGTCTTGGCATTGACGAAGATCGAGTTCGCATACACATCGGCAAATTCGGCTCGCGACTCCTTGAAGCCGATCGAGTTGACGTTGGCAATGTTGTTGGCGGTGACGTTCAGATCTTTTTGTGCCGCGTTGACACCGCTCAAGGCATTGTTAAATGACATATCCAGCTCCTTAGATCGATGCTGTAGGCTTGGTCGTTGGTGGTGTGGTCTGGTTGGAATTGGTACCGGCAATCTCCAGGATATCCCCCAGAGAAATGGCCCCGAGTCCTTTCAATTTAACCAGGGTGGGAGAGGTGCCATTACCCAGGGTGACGCTTTCTACTCGCCCATAGGTCAAGGCCGAAATGCTCTCTGATTTGCCGGCCACTGTGCCGGTCGCTTTAATCTGGTACTTGCCCTCTTTGACGGGCTTGCCGTCCTTGTCGGTCCCATCCCAGCTGAAGGCCACGTTACCCTGATGTTCTCCATCAAGGGAGAAGGTCTTGACAACCTGCCCTTTTTCATCTTCCACCGTGATTTTCACGTTCGACATTGTCTTGTCGCCGACGGCAGCCACTCCGGAGATCTTGCCATCTTTTTCCAGATAGCCGGTGTTGGAGGGAATGAGTACGTTCTGACCCACCAGAGCGGAAGCCTGCAGCGCCTGGCTGGAGGTCATCAAGGTATTCAGATTGCCCATCTGGGTCGACAGACTCGTGATCCCTTCCGAGGTCGACATCGATGTCATCTGGGACAGCATCTGGGCGTTGTCCACCGGCTTGAACGGATCCTGATAAGAGAGCTGCATGGTCAGCAGCTTCAGAAACGACGCCTGATCCAGCTCTTTCTTGGGCGTCGTCGTCGTGCCAGTGGTCTGGGATGTGGTACGGCTGATGCCGTTCACATTATTGGTTGTATCTACCATCTGTGCTTACCCCTATCAGGACTTGCCAAGCTGAAGCGTCTGCTGCAGCATCTTCTTGGCAGAATCGGCAACCTGCACATTGGTCTGATAACTGCGTGAGGCGTTGATCATGTCTGCCATCTCCTCCACCATGTTGACGTTGGGCTTGAAAATAAAGCCATCCTTGTCAGCCATGGGGTGGCCCGGGTTGTACTCCTTGAGCAAGGGGGCCTCGCTCTCGACAATCCCCTTCACCTCGACCCCGACGGATGCCTGCTTGTCCGACATGGCCTGATCCAGCTGAGCGGCAAAGATTGGCCGCCTGGCATGGTAAGTATTTTCCACACTGGAACTGACGCTGTCGGCGTTGGCCATGTTGCTGGCCACCGTGTTGAGTCGAACAGACTGTGCACTCATGGCCGAGCCTGCAATGTCAAAGACCTTGAACAAACTCATTACTGTTCTCCTTTCAGCGCCTTCAGCAGGCCACTGATCTTGCTATTCATAAATTCGAGGGAGGTCTGGTACTCAAGGCTGTTGCGCAAAAACTCGCTGCGCTCCTGCTGCACGTCTACCGTGTTGCCATCACCGGTGTCGGGCTGCAGAGGATTGCGGTACTGCGTCAGGCCAGGGGCATCCGACTGCAAGGCAAAGTGCTTCTCACTGGTCGTCGCCAGACCGAACCCCTGCTGATGCTGGGCCTCTTCCAGTGCCTGTGAGAAGTTGATATCCCTGGCTTTGAAACCTGGGGTATCCGCGTTGGCAATGTTGCTGGACAACACCTCTGCACGCTTGGAGCGAACGCTCAGCGCGTATTGATGAATACCAAATGCCTTGTCGAATGAAATTGCCATAGCACACCTCCTGCTTGATAAATTATTAGCAAGAGGTGTGCCAAAGGGGATTTAGGCGGGGATTATTTGACTTTGTAGACGATGCCGGGATTGCAGCGGACCATTTCGAACCTGTCGGTCAGACCGGCCAGTGACTCGGAAGCCCCCAGCATCAGATAACCGCCGGGATTGAGACTGGCTGCGAACTGGTTGAGGATCTTGGACTTCACTTCCGGCGCAAAATAGATGAGAACGTTGCGGCAGAAGATGATGTCGAACTTGCCGAGCAGGCTGTAGCTCTCCAGCAGGTTCAGCGGCCGGAAGGTGGTCAATTTTCTGACACGCTCCACCACCCGCATCTTGTTGTCGCCATATGCTTCGAAGAACAGCTTCTTGCGCTCCGGCGACAGGCCGCGGGCCAGCGCCAGACTGTCGTACACCCCTTCCTTGCACTGGTTGAGCATGGTGCTGGAAATGTCCGTGCCCACGATCTGCACGCCACCGGGCAAGGTGCCCGGCTTCTTGACCTGCTGCTCTAGCGCCGTCATGGCGATGGAATAGGGTTCCTGGCCGGACGAGGACGCTGCCGACCAGATCTTGATCGGGCGGCCGCTCTTGCCGAGTTCAGGAAAGATCTTGTCCGTCAGCAACTGGAATGGATAGGTATCCCGAAACCACAGGGTTTCGTTGGTGGTCATGGCATCAACCACTGCCATTTTCAGGTCGCGCTCACGCACACTCATCGCTCGCGTAACCAGATCAGACAGACTCTCAATACCAAACTGAGTCATCAAGGGCGAAAGCCGACTCTTGACCAGATACTGTTTGTTGTCACCCAGCACGATCCCGCTCTGTACTGCCAGAAAGTTGCTGAATTGTTTGTATAAGTCGTCCGAAAGTGTCTTCATGCAGTTTGTTCTTCTTGATTAGAGTGCGCCTTGTACGGCCTTGGCCAATTCATCCGGCTGGAATTTGGCAATGAAATTGTTCGCACCGACTTTCTGCACCATGGCCTGATTGAACACCCCACTGAGGGATGTGTGCAGAATAACATGTAAGTCCTTGAGATTGGGATTGTTGCGGATCTCGGCGGTAAAAGTATAACCGTCCATTTCCGGCATCTCGATGTCCGAGATCACCAGGGCAATCTGATCCTTGATGGGGCCATTCTTGGCCATCTCCAGCAACATGTTGAGCGCCTCACGCCCATCCTTGGCCAGCACGCACTGCACGCCGATAGCCTCGAGGGCCCGTTGTACCTGCTTGCGAGCCACGGAAGAGTCATCTGCCACCAGCACGGGACGTCCCAGGGTTGGGTGATCCACGCTGGCTTCCACCAGCTCTTTGCTAACCTCGGTCGATACCGGCGAGATCTCGTTGAGGATGCGTTCAACGTCCAGGATCTCCACCAACTCGCCATCCACCTCGGTGACCGCCGTCATGTAGTTGATGCGACCAGCCCCCTTGGGGGGTGGCAGAATGGATTCCCAGTTCATGTTGATGATGCGCTCGACAGAATGCACCAAGAAGCCCTGGATGGAACGGTTGTACTCGGAGATGATGATGAAGCACTTGGTCAGGTCCTCGATAGGACGCTTGCCCATCGCCATGCTGAGATCGATCACCGAGATGGTCTGGCCGCGAATATGGGCAACCCCGCGAATGCAGGAGTTCAGCTTGGGCATGACGGTCAAGGGGGGACATTGCAACACTTCACGCACTTTGAATACGTTGATGCCAAATCTTTGACGTCCATTGAGACGAAACAACAATAACTCCAACCGGTTTTGTCCCACCAGCTGGGTACGTTGGTTGACCGAGTCCAGAATACTGGCCATAAACACTCCCTAAAAACGCTTGGCACTAATCATGCATGCGTGTTGGCTTGCGTCAGACTATCGATGTCACTACAAACGAATTCTGAAGCAAGCATAGTTAAATATGGTGATATGCGTGAACAACTTATCGGCCTGCGAGCGAAAATGATTAGTAGACTTTTCCTCACCTTACTGCTGTTTTGCGGCATTTCTCACGCCACGGCATCCGAGGTGACCAGCTATCTGCAAGAAATGGCACAAGAGTTTGTGCTCGGCCAGCTCGATATTCCGCTCGATGCCCAGGCACAGGTACAAGCCGCCTCCATCGAGGAACGCCTGCCCCTGACCCGCTGCGAAGAGCATCTCACCATCAGTTTCCCCGCCAGGATGGAGGTGCGTCGCAACACTACCGTCTACCTCAAATGCGAGGAGGATAAACCCTGGGATCTCTATCTGCCGGTTCGGGTCAGCATACAGAAGGCCTATGTGACCGTTTCGGCGCCGGTGGCCAAGGGCGACATCCTCAGCGAAGGCATGCTGACGCTGGCCTATCAGGATCAGACGCTGATCCGTGGTGACTATCTCAGCGATCCGACCCCCCTCATAGGCGTGCGCAGCAAGCGGGAGCTCAAACCGGGTCAGCCCATACGGCTCACCCAGGTCTGCGTGGTGTGCAAAGGCGATCAGGTCACACTCAGTGCAGAAAATAGCAGCATGCAAATCAAAACCATGGCCCGAGCCTTGCAAGATGGCAGCTTCGGAGACATGATCAGACTCGTCAATATTCGTTCAGGAAAAACGGTGCAGGGAAAAGTCAGCGCGGTCGGCGCCGTTGTGGTCACCTTCTGAATGTTTTAGGTTACTTTTTTTCTAAAGTTCTGACGACCGTCACCGATAAACAGGTAAGCGAACAGCAAAGCAGACGAAGGTAAACACTATGGCTATCAACAATATCAACAACCTAGCGAACAATCGGTTGCAAAACACCGGTAGCAGCCAGGGTGCCAATACCAAACCAGCGACCTCGTCCCCCGACAACCGTGCGGCGACCGTCAAGACCGACTCCGTCTCCTTGACCAATGAGGCGCAGCAATTGCAACAGATGCAGAAAAACCTCAACTCAGCCTCTACCGGTAATGAAAGCCGGGTCGAGAGCTTGAAGAAAGCCGTGGCCAATGGTGAATATCAGGTCAACAGCGAGGCTGTGGCCAAGAAGATGTTCAGCTTTGAATCCAATCTGGACAAGCTGCTGGGATGATGGATTTACCTTCGCTGCTGCATACCCAAGACGAATACCTCTCCCAGATGCAAGGTTTGCTGGAGGAGGAATTCAACCTGCTCAGGCAGCACCAGGCACTGGCGCTGCCCGAGCTGGCAGAGCGCAAGCAGAAACTGCTTGCCGATATTGAAGTGCTGGATCAGACCCTGGCCCAGTTGCCCGAGCTGCAACAACAGCTGAATGCCTTTCCCGAGCAGATGCATCTTCTGCGTGAAAAGCTCGATGCCTGCCAGGAACAAAATGATCTCAATGGTCGCCTGCTCGAGCTCAGCATCGTCTCCAACCGCCGCCTGGCAAGCTTCCTCAGCAAGTTGCGCGATCGCAACTCATTGACCTATGACGCCAAGGGTAATACCCGCTCCGGTACCCGCTCATTCGGCATCAAGGCCTGATCTCTCTCTTCTTTCTCTTTCCGCTTCCAGTTTATCCTCACTGCCATCCCTGATCCGCGCCTTCGTCACACACCTTACAAGGTCAGACGCAGCAAGGCCTCGCTATCTGCACAGGCATGGATGCTCAATACCCTGTCTTCATAGCGGCCATAGGTTGCCGCCAGCTCTCCCCGTGGAAAACAGATGGATCCCGGATTCATCAGCACCAGCTCCCCTTCCCGCTGCAACACGGGCATATGGGTATGGCCGCTGATAAACAGACTGCCTGCCGGCAGTGGCACAGCTTCCGGGCGATAGAGATGACCATGGCTGACAAACCAGCGCCGGCCATCCACCAGCAACTGGTTGTAGGGGGCCATCATGGGAAAATCCAGCAGCATCTGATCCACTTCCGAGTCGCAATTGCCACGCACCGCCATGATGTGCGGCGCCAGCTGATTGAGCCGCTCGGCCACGGCGGCGGGGGCATAACCCGGCGGGACCGGGTTGCGCGGGCCGTGGTTGAGCACGTCGCCAAGCAACAGGTAGTGATCCGGCTGCCAGGCGGCAAGCTGGTCAAGTACCTGCTCCAGGGCACTCAGGCTGCCGTGCAGGTCCGAAATAATGGCAATCTTCATCACACGCTCCTCACGGCTGGCTGAAATAGAGATCCTTGGTGGCGATCGCCCCCTTGAGATTCTGAACGGGCAGGCCACGCAGGGTGGGATTCACCAACCGCATCTGGTTGTAGTGATAGACGGGAATGGCGGGCATCTCGTCCATCAGCAACTGCTCGGCCTGACGGTAGAGCCCGGTCCTGACGTGACCATCCAGGGTCTCTGAGGCCTGTTGCAACAGACCGTCAAAGGCCGGATTGCAGTAGCCGCTCTCGTTCTGGGGATCCTGGCAACGGAAGCTGTTGAGCATGGACGAGGGCTCCACGTAATCCCCGAACAGGAAGGAGCGGGCCAGCATGAAGTCCCCGCTGTCTTTGGCCACCTGATAGGCGTTCCACTCCATGTTGTTGAGCGCCACCTCCACCCCCAGCGGCTTCCACATGGCCGCCACCGCCAGTGCCAGCTTCTTGTGATTCTCCGAGGTGTTGTAGGTCAGTGTCAGCTTGAGGGGATGCGCGCTGTTGTAACCTGCCTGTGCCAGCAGCGCGCTCGCCCTGGCCAGCCGGGTCGGCTGATCCTGCAAGGCCAGCGGCGAACTCAGCGCCTCATAGCCAGGCATGGTGGGCAGCAGTGACCAGGCGGCTTGTTCACCCTGGCCGCTGACCTTCTCGGTCAACAAATGGCGGTCTATGGTCATGGCCAGCGCCTGGCGCACCCGCACATCCTGCAGCTCGGGGCGACGCAGGTTGAAGGTATAGAGATAGGTGCCGAGCAGCGGCAGGCCCCAGATCCGCTCGGGGGTCGCCTCCTTGGTCTTCTGGTAATACTCCAGCGCCACCTTGTTGGTAAGCTGGATCTCGCCCGCCTCGTAACGCAGCCGCTCGGCGTGCTGGGAGGCAAGCGGCAGATAGGTGACCCGCTGGATCCGGGTGTGGGCATCGTCCCAATACTGGACGTTGCGCTCCGCCTCGATGCGCTCGTTGGGCACCCAGTTCACCAACTTGTAGGCGCCATTGCTGACCAGCTTGCCTGGCTGGGTCCACTGCTTGCCAAACTGGTTGATGGCCTTCTCGTTGACCGGCACGAAGGGACGCTGGCTTATCAGCTGCAGGAAATAGGGCACCGGCCGCTCCAGGGTCACTTTCAGGATCTGCTCGCTCTCGGCCTCCACCCCCAGGGTATTGAGATCCAGCGCCCCTGCGTAGATGGACTGGGCATTGTTGATGCCGGTCGCCAGCAGCAGCCCGGCGGAAGGTGAGCCCTGCGCCGGATCCAGCAGTCGCCGCCAGGCATAGACAAAGTCCTGCGCGCCGAGCGGCTCGCCGTTGGACCACTTGAGCTGCGGGCGCAGGAAGAAGCGCCACACCAGCCCATCCTCGCTGGTCTCCCAGCGCTGGGCCTGGGCCGGCACTATCTTGCCCTGGCCATCTTCGCTCACCAGCCCCTCGAACAAGTCCACCAGCACTACCTCGCCCGGAAAACCGGAGCGGATCTGGGCCGGGTCGAGGGATTCCGGCTCGGCGCCGTTGCCCTTGACCAGGGTCTGGCGGTCCGACAACGCGGGCTCCTGGGACACAGTGGTGGCCTGCACTGAAGGGGCCATCAACAGACCCAGCAGCAAGGGAGAGAGCCAGCGACGGGCTGGCCGGGAAGCGGGGCACAAAACCATGACATAAACCTCGTTCAATTCACTTTATTTCAAGAAGGGGGAAGGCCGGCAGCGCGCCTGAATAC
Source organism: Aeromonas sp. MR19 (assembly GCF_963899305.1). Taxonomy (NCBI): domain Bacteria; kingdom Pseudomonadati; phylum Pseudomonadota; class Gammaproteobacteria; order Aeromonadales; family Aeromonadaceae; genus Aeromonas; species Aeromonas sp. MR19. The sequence continues at coordinate 82,944 of NZ_CAWQWZ010000053.1, read as the reverse complement.
GAATGCATGATGCTGCGCTTGTTATCCCCGAAGACGCCCCGTATTGTATCGGGCTTGCTCAAGAGATGGAGTCTTTCGGGCTATTTTTTTCTGTAGTTTTTTATGAAGTGCGAATGGCTGTCGCCGGTAACGGCCTGATGCGTCTTTCGATTTAGCTACATTTTCAGGAGTTGTTATGGGGTATGAGTGGCTGGCGCTGGCGGCGGCCAGTTTGTGGGCAGTGGCGGCCCTGATCTCCGTCAAACCAGCCCGTCACCTGGGGGCGTTTGCCTACAGTCGCTGGCGCATGTTTCTGGTCAGCCTGATGCTGGGCTCCGTCAGCCTAGCCACCGGCGGCTGGCAATCTCTCACCGAGAGCGCCCTGCCCCTGCTGGCATTGTCGGGCCTTATCGGCATCTTCGTCGGCGATACCGCCCTGTTTGCCTGCATGAACCGGCTGGGCCCCAGGCGCAGCGGCCTGCTGTTCTCCTGCCATGCCCTCTTTTCCGCCCTGCTCGGCCTCTGGTTGTTTGGCGAGCAGCTCGGTGGCTGGCGACTGGTGGGGGCCTTGCTGGTGTTTGCCGGCGTCATGCTCGCCATTTTGTTCGGCCGGCGTGGCGGCAATCAGCACAACGAGTGGGAACAGGTGCGCGGGCATCTCGCCATCGGCATAGGTCTGGGTCTGACGGCCGCCTTCTGCCAGAGTCTGGGCGCCATCATCGCCAAGCCCGTGATGATGAGCGGCAGCGTGGATGCGGTGAGCGCCTCCGGCATCCGCATGGGCAGCGCCCTGTTGGCCCACTGTACCTTGCGGGCACTGCGGGTGCCGCTGTCACTGCCGCACAACCCCATCAACCGTCAGGTGTTGGGGATGATTGGCATCAACGGCTTCCTGGCGATGGCCATGGGGATGACGCTGATCCTGGTTGCCTTGCGTCAGGGAGACGTCGGCATGGTGGCGATCCTCTCCTCCACCACCCCTGTCATTCTGCTGCCCCTGCTGTGGTGGCACTCGGGCCAGCGCCCTTCGCTGGCGGCCTGGGCCGGCGCCCTGCTGGCCACCCTGGGGACGACCATGGTGCTGGGAGCCGGGTAAGACGGCCCGACGTCAACGCTGGGGTTGGACACGCTCGTCCGAATAGGCTTGGCCAATCGAACCTGCGACCAAGTTCTGCCCATGGGTTCGATTAACCCCATGGCGTCGTAATCGACTCTTGATGGCCGGGTCGGGTGACTAGAACTGGGCGATTTCCTCGGCCGTCAGCTCGCGGTATTCGCCCGGTGCCAGCGCGTCATCCAGCACCAGTGTACCGATCTGCTCCCGATGCAGCCCCACCACCTTGTTGCCGATGGAGGCAAACATCCGCTTCACCTGATGATACTTGCCTTCATGGATGGTGAGGCGGGCCTCGCACTCACCCAGAATTTCCAGCTGGGCGGGACGGGTCTTCTCGGATTCGTTGCGCAGGAAGACACCATCGGCAAACAAGGAGATGGCATCCTGGTGCACGGGGTCGGCCAGCCAGACGTGATAGGTCTTGGCACACTCATGGCGCGGCGAGGTGATGCGGTGGGACCATTTGCCATCGTCGGTGACCAGCACCAGACCCGTGGTGTCGAGATCGAGTCGGCCAACCACGTGCAGCTTGCCCATGGCGGGCTCGTCCATCAGGAAGAAGACGGTCGGGTGATCCGGGTCCTCGTTGGAGCAGACATACCCTTCCGGTTTGTGCAGCATGAAGTAGCGATTGCGCTGATCCAGCGTCAGCGTGACGCCGTCAAATTCGATCTGGCTCTGCTCGTTGATGTGAAAAGCGGGTTGTTTGACCACTATGCCGTCCACCGTGACCTCTCCCTGCCGGATCAGCTTGCCCGCCAGGGACCGGGTCAAATCGGAACAATCGCAAAGAAATTTATCGAGCCGCATGCACAACCTCAGAGTCCATCAATAAAGGGGCGCCATTATATAGGCCGAGGCCAACAACTCCAGCACTAAGCGGTGGCGATGCAGACCATGTCGTCATGACGAAGCCCGGCGCGGGTGTTAGACTGCCTGCAGAGGGTCTAACGTTACGCATAATAATAAAGTCAGGAAGCCGTATGAAGTCGCACACTCCTCATCCCGTCATTCCCGTCAACCAGCTGCAAGCCGGCATGTATGTGATCGCCATCATCAGCCAGACAGGCGGCATGGAGATTGCCCAGATGGGGCTGGTGACCACCCGTCAGCAGATCGATGATCTGGTCCGGCGCGGTGTGCTCACGGTGCGCGTGGATCTCGCCCGCAGCAAGCTGGCCGGCATAGAGCAGATCATCTCCCCCGACCCGGCCGCCTTGTCCGCGTCATCCCAACGCCCGGCAGGCAGTGCCAACGGCGAGGGCCGTGAACTCAAGATCCGCCGCCTCTATCAGGAAGCCCGCGAGCTGCAGGGCAAGTTCATCCGTCAGCTCAAGGCGGGTGAGCCCATCGACATCACGCCGCTGGCCGCGGTGGCCGAAGAGATGGTGGACACCATGTTCACCCACGGCGATGCCATGCTCTGCCTGGCCCGGATCCGCGCCAAGGATGCCTACCTGATGGAGCACTCCATGAACGTGGCCATACTGCTGGCCAACTTCGGCCGCTATCTGGACCTGGATCGCAGCGTGCTCAAGGAGCTGACCCTGGGGGGCCTGCTGCACGATGTGGGCAAGATCATGACCCCGGACGAGGTGCTCAACAAACCGGGCAAGCTGACCGATGCAGAGTTCACCGTGATGCGCCAGCATGTGGTGCACAGTTACGACATCCTCAGCCATACCCCCGGTATCACGGCCACCATGCTGGAAGTCGCCGCCAATCACCACGAGCGGCTCGATGGCACGGGTTACCCCCGCCACCTCAAGGGAGATCAGCTCTCCCTCCATACCCGCATGAGCGGCATCGTCGACGTCTACGACGCCGTGACGGCGGATCGGGTCTACAAACAGGGAATGCAGCCGACCCAGGCATTCCGGATCCTGCTCAAGGGGGCCGACCACCATTTCGATCGGGGGCTGGTGACCAAGTTCATCAAGTGCATGGGGGTCTATCCGGTGGGAACTCTGGTTCAACTCTCCAACCAGCGGCTGGCCATCGTCATGCAGCGCAATCCTCATGAGCCGCTCAAGCCGGTGGTGAAGGTGATCTATCACGCCACCCAGCGCCACTACCTCGAGGTGCAGTGGCTGGATCTGGCGAAGTCGGGAGTTCAGGAGAGCATAGAAAGCACGGTCGATCCCAAGGAGTTCGGCATCAGCCTCGCCAACTTCGTCTAGTTGGTTCCCCCCTCCCGGGACCGCTCGACACAATGCTGGATGAGAAACTCCTCATCCAGCGGTGACAGGTCAAAGCGGATGCAGGCCTCTTCGATGGCCCGGATGTCGTGTTGATGGTGCTCGCTGAGCCAGCGCACGGCGCGGCGCAGATCTTCACCATGGGGCAGCAGGGTATGGTCGCTCATGAGGCACCTCCGGTAAGCCATCGACATCAGCCCGTCACACCGGGTTGTCTCTATAGCTTAGTCCGCCCGCCGCCCCTCCTCTAGGCTCCCTCAATCCGGCTGCTGACCTCAGGCAAAGGCCCGCTGCCAATCCTGATCAAACTTCGCCAATGCCGCATCCACTGCAGGTACCTTCAGCAACTGCTCGGCCACGTCGAGCGGCAGTGTGATGGACTGGCAACCAGCCAGCAGGCAGTCAAGCGCCTGGCGCGGGGTACGGAAGGAGGCAGCCAGCACCTTGCTGTTCGGTGCATGCAGCGCCAACAGCTGTTGCAATTCCTGCACCGTGGCTATGCCATCGCCACCCTGTGCATCCAGCCGGTTGACATAAGGGGCGACATATTCAGCGCCAGCCACAGCCGCCAGCCAACCCTGCAGCGGGGTGTAGACAGCCGTGCCCAGGGTCGGCACGCCATTGGCTGTCAGGCTCTTGATCGCCGCCAGCCCCTCCTCACATACCGGGATCTTGATCACCAGATCCGGGTCCAGCTCACGCAGGGCGAACGCCTCGCGCACCATCTCGGTTTCGGTTTTGGCCATCACCTGGGCAAACAAGCGAGCCTTGGGGCCCAGCACGTCGCGCAGGGCGGGCAGCAGCGCCTTGAGCGGCAATCCACCGGCGGCAGTAATGGAAGGATTGGTGGTCACACCGGCCAACGGCAGGATCCGTGACCAGCGACGCACTGCCGCCACATCGGCGGTATCGAGATACAGCTCCATCTCTAACTCCTTAACGGGATGTTCAATATGTCGCCATTTTAGCGACAAAACATCTGCGAATTGCTTGATCGAAATCAAATCAACTTTCGAATGAAAGCAAATAGAATGAAAAAACAGAAGGAGGCGGTATGATTTTCGACCTGCAACGATATTCAACTCACGATGGCCCCGGCATTCGCACCCTGGTGTTTCTCAAGGGGTGCTCGCTGGCCTGTCTGTGGTGTCAAAACCCGGAAAGCCGCTCTCCCAAGCCGGACATACTACTCGACCGGCGCCAGTGCATCGAGGGATGCCGGCTCTGCAGCCAGACCTGTCCGGCAATCTTGCGTGACAGCGAGGGCATCCAGCTCACCCGTTCAGCCCTCAATGCCGAGGACATGGAACGGCTGCGCGGCCTCTGCCCCAGCGAAGCGCTGCAGGTGTGCGGCCGGGATGAAACGCTGGACACCCTGATGGACACCATACTGCGGGATCGTCCCTTCTTCGAGCGCAGCGGCGGTGGCGTCACCCTCTCCGGCGGCGAGCCTTTTATGCAGCCCGACTTTGCCGCCGCCCTGCTGGCCCGTTGCAAGGCACAAGGGCTGCACACTGCGGTCGAGAGCTGCCTGCATGTACCCTGGCACCAAATTGAGCCAAGCCTCCCCTCACTGGATCTGGTGCTGGCGGATCTCAAACACGTGGATAAAGAACGTTTCTTTAACTGGACTCGCGGCAAGGTGGAGCTGCCCATCGCTAACCTCAAACGCCTCGCCGAATACGGCGTGCCCATGCAGATCCGGGTGCCGCTCATTCCCGGCTTCAATGCCGACCGCGAATCGATCGAAGCCATCACAGACACGGCCGCCAGCCTCGGCACTGTGCAGGAGATCCACTTCCTCCCCTACCACACTCTGGGGATGGGCAAATATGCCCTGCTGGATCTGCCCTATCTGGCGCCGGACACACAGCTCGACGACCCCGATTTACTCAGCTTTGCCCACGCATACGCCCAACGTCAGGGACTGACCCCTGTGACCAGAGGATAAGATCATGACCCAGCTCGACCTCAATAGCCTCAGCCCGCGGATCCGCGCCCACAAAGAGAGCCTGATCCACATCATTCAGCCGCCGGTCTGCACCGAGCGTGCCCGCCACTACACGCAAGCCTATCAGGCTCACCTCGCCCGGCCGCTGCCGGTGCGCCGCGCCCTGGCGCTGGCCCATCACCTCAAGGAACGCACCATCTGGATCAAGCACGAGGAGCTTATCGTCGGCAATCAGGCCAGTCAGGTGCGGGCGGCGCCGCTCTTCCCCGAATACACTGTGGGCTGGATTGAGAAGGAGATCGACGAGCTGGCAGACAGACCCGGCGCCGGTTTTGCGGTGAGCGAAACCGACAAGGAGATCATCCACGCCCTCACCCCCTTCTGGCGCGGCCAGACGGTGCAGGATCGCTGCTTCGGCCTCTTTACCGACGAGCAGAAAGCACTGCTGGAGAGCGGCATCATCAAGGCCGAGGGCAACATGACCTCGGGGGATGCCCACCTCGCGGTCAACTACGACGAGTTGCTCACGCTGGGTCTCGATGGCTTCAAGGCCAAGGTGGCCGAGCGGCGCAGTCGGCTGGATCTGGCGGATTGGGCCGATCTGCAGCGCGAGCAGTTCCTGCATGCCGTCGCCATCACCCTGGAGGCGGTCAGCGATCATATCGGGCGCTACGCTACTCTTGCCCGTGACATGGCCACGGTAGAGCCGGGCCCCGAGCGCCGAAGCGAACTTGAGACCATGGCGCTGAACTGCGCCCACATAGCCCACCGGCCCCCCGAGACCTTCTGGCAGGCGCTGCAGCTCTGCTACTTCATCCAGCTCATCCTGCAGATCGAATCCAACGGCCACTCGGTGTCGTTTGGCCGGATGGATCAATACCTCTACCCCTGGTATCGCCGCGAGGTGGAACTGTCAGGATCCCTGTCACGCCCCCGCGCCATCGAACTGCTGCAAGGGTGCTGGCTCAAGTTGCTGGAGGTGAACAAGATCCGCTCCGGCACCCACTCCAAGGCCTCCGCCGGCAGCCCCCTCTACCAGAACGTCACCATAGGCGGCCAGAACTGGCGCGATGGCGCAGCCCATGATGCGGTCAACGGCCTCTCTTACGCGATTCTGGAGTCCTGCGGCCAGCTGCGATCCACCCAGCCCAACCTCTCGGTGCGCTACCACGCACGAATGAGCGAGGATTTCCTCGACGCCTGCATTCAGGTGATCCGCTGCGGCTTTGGCATGCCCGCCTTCAACAACGACGAGGTGGTGATCCCGGAGTTCATCAAGCTCGGGGTGAGCGTGGAGGATGCCCACCACTACGCCGCCATCGGCTGCATCGAAACCGCAGTGCCCGGCAAGTGGGGCTACCGCTGCACCGGCATGAGCTTCATCAACTTCGCCCGCATCCTGCTGGCGGCCCTCGATGGCGGCCGTGATGCCACCACTGGCCAAGTATTCCTGCCCCAATCCCAGTCGCTGCGGGAAGGGACCTTTGGCAATTTTGACGAGGTGATGGCCCGCTGGGACGAGCAGGTACGCTACTTCACCCGCAAATCCATCGAGATCGACTGCGTGGTCGACAGCGTGCTGGAGGCGCAGGCCCACGACATCCTCTGCAGCACGCTAGTAGATGACTGCATCGAGCGCGGCAAAACCATCAAGGAGGGGGGCGCCGTCTATGACTGGGTCTCCGGCCTGCAGGTGGGGATAGCCAACCTGGGCAACAGCCTGGCGGCGCTAAAGAAACTGGTGTTCGAGCAGGGCGTGGTGGATCAGCGCGAGCTGGCCGAGGCGCTCGAGCAGGATTTTGCCGGGCTCGAGGGTGAGCAGCTGCGCCAGCGCCTCACCCATGCGGCCCCCAAATATGGCAACGATCTGGACGAGGTGGACATGCTGCTGGTGCAGGCCTACCAGAGCTACATCGACGAGCTGAAGGGATTGCACAACACCCGCTTCGGCCGTGGCCCCATCGGCGGCACCTACTATGCGGGCACCTCCTCCATCTCGGCCAACGTGCCGTTTGGTGCGGGCACCCTGGCCACCCCGGATGGCCGCCACGCCCGCACCCCGCTGGCGGAAGGCGCCAGCCCCTCCTCGGGCTCGGATCGCCTCGGGCCCACGGCGGTATTCAACTCCATCGGCAAGCTGCCCACGGCGGCCATCCTCGGCGGCGTGCTGCTCAACCAGAAGCTGAGTCCGGCCAGCCTTGAAAACGAGCGGGACAAAACCAAGCTGATGAGCCTGCTGCGCACCTTCTTCGAGGTGCACAAGGGGTGGCACGTGCAGTACAACATAGTCTCACGGGAGACACTGCTGGCGGCCAAGGCCCATCCGGATCAGTACCGGGACCTGGTGGTGCGGGTGGCGGGCTATTCGGCCTTCTTCACCGCCTTATCCCCGGATGCGCAAGATGATATCATCGCCCGCACCGAGCACAGTCTCTGACGGGGCCCTCTCCATGGCGCCTGTGACGTCATATGATTGGCAAGCCACCCCACGGGTGGCTTGCCGCTATCCACCACCTTGCATGCGAGCGCACCATGAATCCACGCCACCAACTGATCCTCACTCTGGTCCATCAGGCTCGCAAGATGAGCGTGGCCGAGCTGTCCCGCCACACGGGGGTGTCAGAGGTGACGGTGCGCAACGACCTCACTGCGCTGGAGAAACAGGGGCTGCTCAAGCGGGTGCACGGCTCGGCCATGGCGCTGGAGACCGATGATCCGGATGCCCGGATGAACATCAACTACCTGCTCAAGGAGCGCCTCGCCGAGCGGGCCGCCCAGCTGGTGGAAGACGGCGAGACTGTCTTCATCGAAGGGGGCAGCGCCAACGCCATGCTGGCCCGCCACCTCGCCCTGCACAAACGGGTCACCATCATCACCATCAGCAGCTATATCGCCCATCTGCTCAAGGACACGCCGGCCCAGGTGGTGCTGCTCGGCGGCCTGTTCCAGCATCAGAGCGAGAGTGTGGTGGGGCCGCTGACGCGCCTCTGTATCGAGCAGGTGCACTTCTCCAAGGCCTTCATCGGGGTCGATGGTTTTCACCCCGAGGTGGGCTTTACCAGCCGCGACATGATGCGGGCCGACGTGGTCAACAGCGTGCTGGCCAAGGGGATGACCAATGTGGTCATCACCGACAGCAGCAAGTTTGGCGCCATCCACCCCAGCCAGCTTGGCACACCGGGTCAGATCGGCGTGCTGGTCACCGACGATGCCCTGCCCGCCCCCATGCGGGCCGCCATCGCGGCCCGCAGCATAACCCTGCATTGCGTTACCGCCTGAACCTGTCATTGCGGCTCGCAGCCTAAAGCCATGCCCCGCCTGGCGGCTTGACGCCAGCCACCCACTCAAGGGTATGCTCGTCCCCTTGCCGATCCGCCCGTGCAATGCGGATCGCCATTCCTCTGATGACAAGGAAGCTGAATGCAAACCAAGGATAAATGTCTGGCCGCCCTGGTCATCCTCTGCTGGGGACTCAACTTCGTGGCGATCAAGTGGGGGCTGGAGGGGATACCCCCGCTGCTGCTGGGGGCGCTGCGCTTCGTCGGCGTGGTCTTTCCCGCCATCTTGCTGGTGCCAAGGCCCGCCATGCCCTGGCGCTGGCTGCTGGCCTATGGCGGCGCCATCAGCCTGGGCCAGTTTGCCTTCCTGTTTTGCGCCATGAAGTTCGGCATGCCGGCGGGCATGGCCTCGCTGGTACTGCAATCCCAGGTGGTGTTCACCCTGCTGTTCGCCATGCTCTGGCTGGGGGAGCGCTGGCAGCCCCACCACTGGGTGGCGCTGCCGCTGGCGGGGGCAGGCCTCTATCTCATCGCCACTCACGGTGAAGGTAACCTGACCCTGCTCGGCTTCGTGCTGACGCTGTGCGCGGCCGCCTGCTGGGGCCTTGGCAACGTCATCAACCGCCAGATTGGGCTGCGTTATCAAACACCATTACCGAGCCTTATCGCCTGGGGTGGGCTGGTGCCCATACTGCCTTTCTTCGCGCTCTCCTGGCTGTTCGAAGGGCCGGAACTGATTGCCAGCAGCCTGCTCAACTTCAGCTGGCAGGGGTTCTTGTGTGTGCTCTATCTCTCCTTTGTCGCCACCTGGCTGGGTTACGGCCTGTGGGGGCGGCTGCTGATGCGCTATCCGGTGGCGCAGGTGGCGCCGCTCTCCCTGCTGGTGCCCTGTGTCGGCATGGTGGCGGCCGCCCTACTGCTCGACGAACACCCGACCCCCTTGCAGTGGCTGGGTTCCGGCCTGGTGCTGCTCGGCTTCGTGGTCCATCTGCTGGGTGGCCGGCTGCGCTGGTTCAAGCAAGAGACGGCGCCTTGATGGTCACCCGGTTATTTTCCGCCCGCCATTGACCCGGCTGGGGAAAATTTCCATCATGAGCCAGTCCCCATCGGGACTGGCGTCACCAGCGTGTGACCTGCAGGAAGCAGACCATCAGGAGAGAGCATGGATATGCCATCGACAGCCTCAGCCGGGGTGAGCCCGGTCCCATCCCTTATTCGTACTGCCGCCATCACCCTGATCCTGTGCTGGAGCCCGCTTGGCTGGAGCGCCAGCCTGCCTGTGGACCTCAAGTGGGAGAGCAACAACGCGGATCCTGTCTACGCCGATCCGGCTGCCAAACGGGGCGGCACCTTCCACACCTTTATGACCAGCTTTCCCCTGACCCTGCGCAAATTCGGCCCCGACTCCAACGGCGGATTTGCCGGTTATGTCAGGGAGACCAACCTGCCGCTCCTGAGCACCCATCCAGTCACCGGCAACCCCATGCCCATGCTGGCAAACGAGTGGGCCTTCGGCGCCGACAACAAGACTCTCTACTTTCGCATCAACCCCAAGGCGCGCTGGTCGGATGGCCAACCCGTCACCGCCGATGACTGGGTGTTTACCCTCAAGATGATGCGCAGCAAGGAGATAAGCGACCCCTGGTACAACAACTACTACAGCACCCAGATAACCGACGTGACCCGCTTCGATGACCGCACCCTGGCCATCACCAGCGGCAGCGAGAAGAGCCGCCAGGATCTGCTGGAGTCCTTGCCGTTCAGCCCTGAGCCGAGCCACGCCATCAAGCTCACCGCCAACTGGGTCAAGGAGTACAACTGGAAGATATTGCCGGTCACGGGCCCCTATCAGCTCGGCGAGGTGAAGAAGGGCAAGTCGGTCAGCTTAGTGCGGATCCAGGATTGGTGGGGCAACGATGAACGCTACCTCCAGCACCGCTTCAATCCGGACAAGATAGAAATCAAGGTACTGCGGGATCAGAACATCGCCTGGCAGCATTTCTTGCGCGGCGAGCTGGATACCTTCCCGCTGGTCATGCCCAACTGGTGGCACGACAAGACCAAAACCGCCGAGTTCGAGAAGGGTTATATCGAGCGGCGCTGGTTCTACAACCAGACCCCCCAATCCCCCATGGGACTCTATCTCAACACAGCCGACCCGCTGCTGAAGGATATCAATGTGCGGCTCGGCATCCAGCATGCCCTCAACCTCGACAAGATGCTCGCCACCCTGTTGCGAGGGGATTACCAGCGCCTCAACAGCTATGGATCTGGCCAGGGCGCCTTCACCAACACTGAGCTCAAGACTCGCCCGTTCGATCCCCAGCTTGCGCGCAACTACTTCGCCAAGGCCGGTTTCACCAACGCTGGACCGGACGGCACCCTGCAAAACGAGCGGGGGCAGCCGCTGACCCTGAGCATCACCTACACCACGGCGGAGCATGCCCAACGCCTCACCCTGCTGCGAGAAGAGGCCAAGAAGGCGGGGCTCAATCTCGAACTCAACCTGATGGATGCCTCGGCCGGCTTCAAATCCATGCTGGAGAAGAAGCACCAGAGCGCCTGGATGGGCTGGAGCTCCGGCCGCTACCCCGCCTATTGGGAGCATTTTCACAAGGTCAATGCCAACAAGCCCCAGACCAACAACATCATGAACATAGATGACGGGGCCATCACGGCACTGGTGGAGCAGTACGACAAGGAGTTCGATTTTGCCAAAAAGGCGGCCCTGTCACGGCAGATCCAGCAGCGGCTCTATGAGCTGGCCAGCTTCGTGCCAGCCTATCAGGTGCCCTATACCCGGGAAGGGGCCTGGCGCTGGATAAAACTGCCCAAGGTGCCGGCAACCCCCAAGAGCGAGCTGCTCTACTGGCCCCTCGATGGCGGAAATAGCGGCTACAGCTATGGCGGCCTGTTCTGGATTGACGAGCAGGCGAAGGCAGAAACCAGGGCGGCCATCGAGAGCGGCAAGACCTTCCCCGCCGTCACCCTGACAGACACAAGCTACCAGCAGCGCTGAGGCGGCTCGCCCTGCCATGGCCTAGTCCCCAAAAGGACACAGTCCATCAGGGCCGAAAACAAAAGACCCCGCACGTTGGCGGGGTCTTTTTATTGCAACCAGGGTTGCAAAGGAAGCTCAGGCGCGATCAGGCGCGCTTGGCCTGCTTCTCGGCAATGGCGTCGGCCACGTCGGCCGGCTCCAGCACTATGCCTTCCTGATCCGGGGTCGGGAACACGGCAACACACAGCTCGTCCTGCTCCATGCCGTCGACCCAGCGCTCCAACCACACCTTGAGGGTGATGGATTGCGGCTTGCACTCGGCCCACTCACCCTCGGCCCACGCCTGGGCGTACTCGGGGTGCGGCCATACCGGAATGCAATCTTCATCGTCTGTGGTCAGCATCATGACGCCGTGCTCGTCGGTCAGGACGAACAGCTCTTCGTGCTCGACCAGCTTGCTGATGAAGTGCTCGTAGCGGTAGTCGGCGTTCAGTTGCAGCGCAGCATTGCGCTCGGTTTCGCTCAATTCATAGCTCATTGGCCAAGTCTCTCTTTCAATAAAGGGCGCCATGTTCACATCTTGCTGGCGGCTTGTCCAGTATGAGAGATCGGTCACCTATTTTTCGCCGATATCAACCCAGTTCAGGCGTCACCAGGGTGATCTCCACCGTCTCGCAGCAACGCTGGCGCAACCAGTAGGCAGATTCCACCTCGACGAAGCAGAGTTGATCCCGTCCCGCCTGCACGCCCTGCATGATCTGCTCGAACCGCAACTGCTGTTGCTGCTCCCAGGAGCTGGCCAGTTTGCTGCCGTGGGCCTCGTCCACCACCTCGCGGCGCAGCTCGAACAGGTTATCGGTGATCGGGCTGTTTATCTTGGCCGGGCCATGCCAGTACACCAGCAGGTTGTCCATCATCTCGGTGTCATAGTTGGCAAGGGCATCCAGCTCGGGGGTCGCCCCGACATCGCTGGCGGCAAAGTCACACCAGCCCGCCGTCAACGGCGCCAGGGTTTGCGCAGCCGCCCCCTTGCCATGCTGACGCAAGGCAGCCACATCAGCGCCCTTGATCGCGGGCAGCCAGACATCGCCATGATGCTGGTCGAGCAGCGGCAGCAACAGGGAGGTGGGATAAACAGGGAAACGGGGGCCAAGAGAGTGGAGCAGTGATACTAGCGTGATCTTTACCATGAGGGGCGCCTTGAACTGGAAGGCCGATATGCTGTGCTCGGCCAGAAAGACAAAGGAGGGCCCTATCCTACCATGTTTGAACGCTAGCGAGCGGACTCACATTTTCACGGCTCAAATCGGAGGGCAATGCCCAAAAAAACAGCGTTCAGGCAGGGTGGCGCCAGAGAAAGCCCAATAGTTTGAACCAGCGCCCACTAAAGTGGATCCGGGAATGCTAGTTTGCATACATCTTTAGCGTAAGGAGTGCATTCATGATTGGGATCGACCAGATTTCTAACGACTTTGTAAACGACTTGAAAATACTGGCATGCTTTGATCCGGCCAACATGAGCCTGGGGATCAAGTTGCGCAGTGACATGTCCGACGAGCTGTGCCAAGCGGCAGTACGCCTGCATCAGCAAGGTCTCATCAGCGCAGAAGATGGCGGCTACCTGACTCCTTTTGGCATGACCATGGTTGAGCATCTGCAGCACCTGATAGTCGCACTCAAACCGCTTTGATCGCCTGCGGGGCCCAGAGTGAAAAGTTGAGCAACTCCCAGCGCGAGCCCTGCCGCAACAGACAGGCAAACAGCAAAGGACCTTCGGGTCCTTTTACTTTGCCATCGACCATCCATTCGCCTTCCCGTTTCGGCAAAGGCTGCGCCTTGATCTCATCGGGCACAATTCTGCTTCCCAGGCGAACGTGTACAAACTGCTGACACACGGCTTTCGCTTCGGTGGCAAAAACATTCTGAGCCTGGGTATTGGTGGAGATGAGCAGGCTGGCGGCCAGCAGGAGTGATGGGGTCATGGTGATATATGGCGGCGAAAGTGAAGTCGATACTAGTCTAAAAGGCACCCATAAACAAAAAGCCGTGGAACCAGAGGTACCACGGCTTTCTTAAATTCTGTAAGAATTACAGAGCAGTTACGTTCTCAGCCTGCGGGCCTTTCTGACCTTGGGTCACGGAGAACTGTACGCGCTGACCTTCAGCCAGGGTACGGAAACCGTTACCGCTGATAGCGCTGAAGTGAACGAAAACGTCCGGGCCGTTTTCTTGCTGGATGAAGCCAAAACCTTTGGTTTCGTTGAAAAACTTAACGGTACCGGTGATCATGTTAGACATATCTATAACCTGTATTCAAAATAATTACTTATGCTTTTCAGCGGATAAAGCTCAAAAACGGGATTAACTTATGAACAACAGGAAAAGATGTAAAACATCATATTCATTGACATAACTTTCGCCCTTTCAAGCTGGTTTAGATTATACGTGGCTTTGGGGATTACGCAAACAAATTTGTGCCCTGCCGACGGCAGGGCACAAGGGTTTATAGCGCGGGTGCTTCCAGTGCCTGAACCAGTACCTTGAGGAAGCGTGCAGCCTCGCCGCCAGTGCAGGCTCTGTGGTCAAACGTCATCGACAATGGCAGTGCCCTGACCGGACGAGCCTCTCCGTGGATGAACACCACCTTCTCGAACAACTTGCCGGCACCTATGATGGCCACCTGAGGTGGCGTCACTATCGGGCTGGCATAGCGACCGGCGATGGCACCGAAGTTGGTGAGGGTGATAGTCGCCCCCTGCAGCATCTCCCGCGGCACGGCGCGCGCCTTCACATCGGCGATCATGCGATCCAGCCCCTGCCGGATGTCTGCCCCCTCCCGCTCAGCCACGTTCTCCATCACGGGCACATAGAGCCCATGCCGGGAGTCTACCGCAATGGCGACGTTGACCTCACTGAACAGCCGCCTTGAGAGCGTATCGCCGTCAAACCAGGCGTTCATGGAGGGCTCGGCACGACAGGCGACGCCTATGGCCTTGATGAGGCGTACCGTCACATCCTCATCCGGCCGCCAGTGACGCAGATCCACCTCGTCGGTAATGCTGACCGGCACCACAGTCTGATGGGAAAGCTCCATCGCCTTGGCCATGGCCCGGCGCGAACCCTTGAGGAATTCGTTGCCGCTGCTTTGCTGAGCCTCGAATGCCGCCTGCACGTCCTGCTCTGTCACCATGCCGGCGCTGCCACTGCCCTTGATCCGGTCTATGTCCAGCCCCAATTTTTGCGCCAGCAAACGCACGGCAGGCATGGCCTGTACCAGGCTGCCACCCGGGGCTATGGCACCCACCACGAAGTGATCCTCGATATGCTGTTGATGGGCACTGACCTTGCCCACGACTGTGCCGTCATCCTCGCCCCCTTCGAACTCAACCAGCGGCGCGCCTATGTGGAGTATGTCGCCCTCCTGCCCGCACAACCTGGCGATCACCCCCGCCACCGGCGAAGGCACATCCACCAGAGCCTTGGCGGTTTCTACCGACAGCAACACCTGATCGACACTCACCGTATCGCCGGCGCTCACCTTCCATTCGACTATCTCGGCCTCGGCCAAGCCTTCGCCCAGATCCGGTAATTTGAAAAATTTCATAGCCACTTCTCCATCAGCTGATGAGCTACGTCCGCGATATCCTGCTCGGTGATGAGGTAATACTCTTCGTTGCGGTAGTAGGGCACGGCTGCATCCACCCCGGTGAGGCGCTTTGGCGGCGCCTTGAGGGAGGTCAACGCCTCCTCGGTCACCCGCGCCACTATCTCGGCGCCCACCCCGAAGCTGCCACACGCCTCATGCACCACCAGCAAACGGCCCGTCTTGCGCACCGAGGCCAGAATGCTCTCCATGTCCAGCGGCTTGATGGTGGCAAGATCCAGCACTTCACACTGGATATCCTGCTCAGCCAGCAGGCTCGCCGCTCGCATCACCTCCTGGATGCAGGCTCCCCAGGCGACCACTGTGATGTCCCGTCCAGGCCGCAGGGTGAAGCAGACGTCCAGCGGCAGGCCGACACCGTCATCCACCACGTCCGACTTCATCGAGCGATAGATGCGATCAGGCTCGAAGAACATCACGGGATCCGGGTCGCGAATGGCCGAGAGCAGCAAGCCATAGGCCCGTCTCGGACTGGAGGGGATCACCACCCGCAGGCCCGGAATATGGGCAAACAGGGCCTCGACGCTTTCGCTATGGTGCTCCGGCGAGTGGATGCCGGCGCCATAGGGGGAGCGGTAAACGATGGGACAGGAGAGACGGCCACGGGTGCGGTTACGCATCCGCGCCGCCTGGCAGATGATCTGCTCCATGCCGGGGAAGATGAAACCCTGAAACTGGAACTCGGCCACCGGCTTGAGCCCCTGGGTCGCCATGCCGACCGCTACCCCGGCAATCAGTCCCTCGGCCAGCGGCGTGTCGATCACCCGCTTGAAACCAAACTTGTCGCGCAGGCCGACGGTGGCGCGAAACACCCCGCCGTTGACCCCCACGTCCTCACCAAGCACCACCACATCGGGGTCGTGCTCCATCTCGTGATGCAGCGCCAGATTGATCGCCTCGAGCAGTGTCATTTCACTCATGCAGCCTCCCCGACGCGGCGTCATCAATCACCCCATTCCCATTGCATGTCATGTCATCCCGCCACGCTGGCTTGACGGCATCCTGCAGTCTCATCTCATCGATCATGAGCGTTCCTCCCCGGCGTGACGCTGCATGCCCTTGGCGATGATGCGCTGGCGCTGGCCGCGATAATCCTTGGGCAACTCGGCAAACTGATAGTCGAGCAGGGTTTCCGGTGCCTGCGGGGCCGTGCCTTCATAGGCAGCCACGGCGCGATCGACCTCCCGGCTCGCCTCGGCCAGCAGCGCCTGCTCCTGATGTTCGTCCCACCAGCACTGTCCGGCCATGAACTGGCGCAGCCGCTTGACCGGCTCCCTAGCCCAGGCGGCTTCCACTTCGGCGGCGTCGCGATAGCGGGTCGCATCGTCGGCCGTGGTGTGATCCCCCAGTCGATAGCTGATCGCCTCTATGAGGGTCGGGCCCTTGCCGGTGCGCGCCCGCTCCACGGCGATGCGGGTGGCATCATAGACGGCCACCACATCGTTGCCGTCGACCTGAATGCTGCGTACCCCGGCCCCTATCCCTTTCTGGGCCAGGGTGGGCGCACTCGACTGCAACTTGCGCGGCACCGAGATGGCCCACTGGTTGTTGTTGATGATCATCACCATGGGCAGATGCCAGACTCCGGCACAGTTGAGCCCCTCCAGAAAGTCGCCCTTGGAGGTGCCGCCGTCGCCTATGGTGACCACGGCGACGCGAGGCTGGTTGCGCAACTTGAAGGCCGCCGCTATGCCGGCGGCATGGGTGATCTGGGTGGCGATGGGCACGCAGATGGGCAGGTCCTCCGACAGCTCGCCATCGGCCTTGTAAAAGACACAGCCCCGTTCATCCCCGCCCCAATATTGCAGGTTTTTCTCCATGGGCACGCCCCGCACGTAGAGGGTGGGCATGTCCCGGTAGTAGGGCACATAGACATCCTGCTCCTGCATGGCGAGACCGACGCCTATCCCGACCGCCTCTGCTCCCAGATGGGAGGGAAAGGTGCCGAGTTTGCCGGTTCGCTGCAGCGCGATTGCTTTCTTGTCATAGCTGCGCACCATCACCATGTTGCGGTAGAAGGTGTGCAGTATCGCCTTGTCCAGCCAGGTCGGCAGTGTCGCGACCGGGCGCCCTTCCTCATCGAGGTAACGAAGGAAAGGGATGTCGACATGGGTCATAACTGGCTCCTTGCCGTTGTCAACGTCACCACCATGAGGTGACCCTTAGAATGTAAATAAGATGTTAACTAAAGAGCAATGTGATTTAACCAGGTAAGACCAGTAGAAACTTCTTTAATTTCAGAAAGACATTGAACTTTTCGGCTGAGCAGAGACGAAAAAGGGAGCCGCTTCGGGCTCCCTGTTCGGGCGGTTGCGGGATCAATCCCACGAGGATGAAGGGGCGCCACCAGCCGCATGGCGCGCTGGCAGAGGGCCCAAAAAGGGGTCAGATCACTCCCACAAGCGGGTCGGTACCACCAGCAGCACGGTGCGCTGGCCTATGGCCACATTGGCGTTGGGGAAGATCACAGCCTCCCGCGTCTTTTCTACCGTGTAGCGCAGCTCCCCATCCTCGGCCAGCACGAAACCCTGGGGAAATTCGGTGAAATTGTCCACGTCGCTGGCAAACAGGAAACGAAACTGCTCCGAACGCTTGTTGATCACCCGGTCGATGGCAAAGATGATGAAGTCATCCGCCTGCCAGGGCTCTAGCACCACCTCATCCTGGGTCACCAGCTCCTGCAACGCCTGACGGGTCTCGATGAAGCGGGTCATGTCGTTTTCACCAAACGGACGCACCTTGCCCAGCTCCACCGTGAAGGCATGGGCACCGTGGCTGTGCGAGCTGTAATAACTGAAGGTGGTAGTGGGGCCGCTGGAGAGCAAAATGGTGCGCACCCCGCAGGCACCGAGGAACTGCACCTGCTCCTTGCAGTACGGCCGCTCATGAGGGAAGGGGTAGACAGCAAACTTCTCGTGGCGCGAACCGCGAATGGCGGTGTGCAAGTCGTAGTGATAACGGGGTCGCGCGGGATCGGCAAAGAAGCGGCTCACATGCTGCTCCAGGCGCATGGCACGAATGCGCTCCTGGTTGCACAGCCCCTCCCCCTTGCTGTGAGCACCGGAGAAGAGCCGGTTCATGTTCTCCTCCACCTCCCGCAACCCCAGGTTCATGGCGGCCGGGTTGCCAAACAGAAACAGCACCCGATGACGGGCGCTGAGCTCACCGCTGAGCAGCCGGGTCAGCAGCTGGTTGCAGATCTCGATGGGGGCGGTTTCGTTACCGTGAATGCCGCAGGAGAGCACTATGTCCTTGCGCCCCCCCGGCCTATCATCGGCCCCTTTCGCGGGTTCCAGGCAGAGCACGCCTGTATCCCACACGCTCACCCGTGAGCCACCGGGCAGGTCAAATGTGAAGGGCTCAAGCTGCCACTCATGGCGGCGAGTCAGGGCCAAAAAGTCATGCTGGGGAATCATCCATCTCACCCTTTTGTCAGGAACGCTATGGGCGGATTATACGCAAGGCACGGGGGCTTAAAATCAGTTTTTAAACAAATTCAAACAGTAAGGATACAAATGTGGCGACAGTTAATGACAAGTCGGCGGGCATGGGGTGAACGAGGGAACGGCGAGAAGGGGAAATGAAGCGACAGGGACGAGAAAATATCGGGCAATCATTCAAGCGCCGGCGTCAGGCCGGTTGACACAGCAAGATCGGGGTCAGCAGAAAAACGAGGCATCCATGCCCGGCTGATCAACCACGCCAGAACGGCTTGGTGGTCTCTTGATAGCGATCAGATTCGTTCAGGCCGATGTCCTTGAGCAGGTACTCGGGCAGCTCGGAGAGCTGGCGACGGCTGCGGCTGCGTTCCAGCCAGGTCAGCACTGTCATTTTGACGCGAGCAACCAGATTCGATTGGCTGGAATGCTGGTAACCGGTCTCGGTATAAGTCATGTTGGCCATGATGTGGCTCCTCTTGATGATGTCTGCGCGGGGTGCGAATTTGTTGCGCAAAGCTTAGTCAGGAGGGACAACCGACTCAATTGACGAATTTTGATACAAGACATTAGTAAAACTAATGGTGAATATCGTCAATCTTTAAAACCTAACAGATTGATTTTAAACTATTAAATAATCATTTTATTCCGTCTGAAAGACCGGCAGCATATTCTCCTGCATGGCGCACCTCTAACTATGCAGTTTCTTGTCTTGGCTATGCAGTCACGGGATCTCAAGGCGAGGCTGGCAACCTGAGATTTACATCCAGTTGTTAATCAAGAGATCTTTTGCTGATCCTTATTTAACAGATAGATACAAAATAAACACACTCAAATGGCTATCGCTTTTGACCCTCGCCAGGCGCACTGCGAAGGAGATGCTTGGCGCGCTTTCGGCATGCTGGTATGGTTATTTATACAGTAGTTTAGCCACGTCTCTGCCAGCCCCTGTGGAGGGTGTGACAGGGGCGACCACAGGACACGCCGATGGACACATTTACCCCGACTGCCGCCCTGCGTCAACAGATGGACGCGCTCGAAGAGGCGTTGGCCCGCCTGGCCCGACAACTGGCGCAGCTCCCCTTGCTGGAGGCCCACGTCTATCCCCTCCCCGCCGTGCCTCAGGGGCAGGAGCACGAGCCCATCGAACAGATAGAGGTGGGCTATCTGGGCGGTGAGGCCGCGCTGGCGGCCACCCTGGCGGCCTACCGGGATCACAGTGCTCGCCCCGGCTGCTCCACCAAGGCCACCCACCGCCTGCCGGGCTGGCTGCGCTTTTCTGCCGCCAGCGCCAGCCAGCTGCGCCCGCTGATCGAAGAGGTCAACACCCGCAAGCTCGCCTTCAAGGAACTGGTGCAACAGGCCGGTGGGCGGGATGAGAAGTTCGAGCTGGTGCACAGGGCCCTGCCCGGGGTGATCACCCTGCAGGTCTACCGCAAGCTGACCCTGCTGGAAGGAGAGCTGCATTCCCTCGGCTTTACCTGGGCCGACAAGCAGAGCATCAACCGCCTCAGCCGGGAGCAGGTGCTGGAGATGCTGGAGCGCAGCCGCTGCTACATTCCGGCGCTCTCCAACAACGAGGAGTGGAGCAAGATGGTGGATCAGGAGGTCTATGACCTTCGCCGCCTGCCTGCCGATGCCGAGCTCAGGATCCGGCGACCGGTCAAGACCCATCCCATGATCAACCTGCTCTGGCAGGACAGGGAACCCCGCAAGCAGCAGCTCAAGGCGAGCCTGCCCCTGCTGCTCTGCTCGGACACCCAGCCCGCCGTCACCCACCTTGGCCACTACCCGCCCAAGCTGCGGCAGGCGCGGCGGGATCGCAAGATTGGCGGTGAGCCCATCATAGAGCGGCTGCACCTCTACCTCTATCAGGGGTAGCTGCAAGCCGGCAGACTCCCCTTGCCCAGCCTCTGCAGATGGCGCGGCAAGATGCCAGCGGGCCTGGCTGAGCGGTCCGCCTCTTCGACAGGAGCTCCTGCACAGCCACAGACATAAACAAAGGGGGGATCGCCTGCCGGCGATCCCCCCTTGTGCACAACCTCCGCCTGATCAGCCCATCAGCAGGGCGCGCAGGCTCTCCACATCCAGCCCGCGCACTTCGGACTGGCCGCTCAGCAGGCCATCGGCCAGCGCCCGCTTCTCGTCGTGCAGGGCGACTATCTTCTCCTCCACCGTCTGCTCGCACACCAGCCGATAAACCGTCACCGGCTGGGTCTGCCCCATGCGGTGGGCCCGATCGCTCGCCTGATCCTCCACCGCCGGGTTCCACCAGGGATCCAGGTGCAGCACGGTATCGGCCTGGGTCAGGTTGAGGCCCGTGCCCCCCGCCTTGAGGCTGATGAGGAACAGCGGCACCGGCTCGTGCCGGAAGCGCAGTATGGAGTCCTGGCGGGACTTGGCGGAGCAGCCGCCATCCAGATAGCAGTAATCCCACTTCTTCTGTTCAATGCGCGCACGCAGCAGGCTCAGCAGATCGACGAACTGGCTGAACACCAGCACCCGATGACCGTTGCCGATCGCCTCGTCCAGCAGGGCCATCGCCTCGTCCAGCTTGCTGCTGGTCTGGGACCACTCGGGCATCACCAGCTCGGGGGAGCAGCAGAGCCGACGCAGCCGGGTCAGACCGCTCAGCACATGCATCAGGGCGCGGCCATCGGCACTTTGCACCTGCTGCACCACCTCCCGCCGGGTGGCCTCATACAGCTGGCGCTCCTCGGGGGAGAGGCTGATGTGATGAATGATCTCTGTCTTGTCCGGCAGCTCGGTCAACACCTGCTGCTTGAGGCGGCGCAGTATGAAGGGGCTGATCACAGCCCGCAGCAGCGCCATGTGCTGGGGATCCTTCACCGCCTTGCCGAAGCGGCGCTTGAACTCGCCCAGGCTGCCGAGCAGCCCTGGGTTGATAAAGGTAAACAGGCTCCACAGCTCCCCCAGGTGGTTCTCGATGGGGGTGCCGGAGAGAGCGAGGCGAAAATCGCCCTCAAGCTGGAACAGCAGCTTGGCACGCTGGGTGCCGGCATTCTTGATCTGCTGTGCCTCGTCCAGCACCATGCTCGACCAGCGGCGGGACTTGAGCGCCTCCGCCAGGCTGCCGAGCATTCCGTAGTTGATCAGGATCACCTGGCCGGCCTTGGCATCGCGGATCACCCCTTCCCGCTCGGAGGGATTTTCGAACACCACCACCTCGAGTTCGGGAGCGAAGCGCGCCACCTCTTCCTGCCAGTTGGTGACCACTGACTTTGGCACCACCACCAGCGCCGGGCCCAGGTGCTGGCGCATGCGCAGCACTATGAGTGCCTGCAGGGTCTTGCCCAGACCCATGTCATCGGCCAGACAGGCGCCGAAACCATGATGGGCCAGGGTCGCCAGCCAGCGCACCCCGTCCTTCTGATAATCCCGCAACGGCGTCAGCAGCTCGGCCGGACACTCCACCTCCTGCTGCCACTCCTGTTGCAGGGAGTGCCAGGCGTCATCCCCCTCAGTGGTGATGACGGAGAGCAGGCGGGTGAGCGGATAGGCCAGCTTGTTGTTGATGCGTTGCTCTTCATCCAGCATGGCGCCCAGCATGGTGAGCCGCTCCACCAGCTTGTCGCTCAGCATCAGGCTGGTCTTCTCGTCGAGCTGGACGGTGCGCTGGCCCGGCGTCATCTGGCGCAGGATCAAGCGCAGGTCGAGGATCTGGTGCTCATCGAGGGCCAGTGCCCCCTCCACCTGGAACCAGTCTTGGCGCCGCTCGATGCGCAGGCTCAGGGCTGCTTCATCCAGACTCTTGAGGCGCGCGCTGTCCTGGTGCCAGTGAATGACCACGCCAGCATCCACCAGTTCGGGCAGGGCGTTGACCAGTGCCAGCGCCTGCTCCCCCTGAAGTAGCCACTCACTGCCGGGCAGGCCGATGGGCAGCGAATTGCGCAGCTGCTGGGCCTGTACCTTCTCGGCGGCCAGGTCCCGCTGCCAGTAGTGATAATCCTTGATCCCCTGCCGCACTATGGCCTCCCCCTTGCCAAGGGGCAGTGGCGGCAACTCGCCCTGACGGGTCACCAGCCTGACCGCCAGCTGGCCATCCTGCCAATCCAGCTGGACCGAGGGAACGCCAGGCCAGGGAGCCAGCTCGGCATTGCCTGTCAGGCCGGCCACCTGGCTGTGCCAGGGCAGGCCCGGGATGGCATCCAGGGTACGCTGCAATTCGCTTAAGCCCTCGGCCGACAAGGGGGGAATGGATTCCAGCGCGGGCAGGCGATCGAGCAGCGCCTGGGGGGTGAGAATGAGCTGCCACAAGTCCTGCGCCAGCGGCAGTATGTGGGCCCCGCGCGCGGCGGCGGCCGGGCTCAGTACCGCGCCCATGCCCTGCTCCAGGGTGACGATCTGCAACAGGGGCGCACTGATGGCCAGTTGCAGCTTTTGTCCCTTGGCATTGAACAGGCGCGGATGGTTGGCCAGCGGTGCCCAGGCCTCTCGCGGCAAATGGCCCATGACCCGGGGCAGGGTGCGCACCAGCGCCCAGTCCTCTTCGTCGAGCAGGCCGGCATACTGGGTGGAGAGCAGCGCGGGATCGACCCGGCGACCGGCGGTCCACTCCCCCTTGGTGCTCTGCTTCTGGATCTTGCACTCCAGCTCGGGTCCTTCGGCATGCAGCAGCCACACCAGCCGCTCCTGTGCCTTGCGCACTCCGCTGGAGCGTCCCAGCCCCTGCAGCCAGTTGAGCCAGCTGGCCGAGGCGGGCGTCTTGTCCTCCCCGTCCTGTTCGTCCGTCTCTTCCTCCCCGTTGGCGGCGCGCAGCTGTTGCAGCGGTGCACGCTGCGCCCCCTGCCCCAGCAGGAGCCGCAGCAGATCCTGACAGAAGGCCATCAGCCTGTGATGAGGGTCGGCCTCCAGCACGTGGGAGAGATCCCACTTGTGCAGGATGGCAACCTGGGGGCTCTGCTCACCATGCCGGGCAAGGGCGCAGAGATCGAGCCAGAGATAACCCCAGTGCAACTCCTCCAGCGGCAGTTGCAGGGTATCGAACAGACCGACCGCCTGGCCGTGGCGATCGCCGGCCCACTGGCCCAGCAGATCCGCCAGCAGCGGAAACTGGTTGCCCAGACTGCGCTGCCACTTCTTGCGCTGCTCGCTGGCGATCACGGGGTCGGCTTGTTGCAGCCAGCCGAGCCAGAGCAGACCGCCGAACATCAGCGGCCACTGACCCTGACCACCTTCCGCCTGCCACTGCCCAAGGGCACCGAGCAACCGCTCGGCAAGGGGTTGTTCCGCCCCCTGCTCCGCCAACTGCTGCAAGGCGGGCCAGTGAGTGGTTACCTCGCCTGCCAGGTCGCCACAGAGCCATTGCCACTCGGATGCGAACCCCTCGCTCAGGCGGGTCAGCTCGGGGGCACAGGCGCTGGCGACCGATGCCAGCGGCCACTGCTCACCCGGTTCGGCATCGAGCAGGGTTTGCAGGGCGAAGTGCATCAGCATCAGTTGCTGCCATTGCGGACTGGATCCCGGCAGCAGGCGATGGGCCTCGGGCACATCGAGCAGGCTCAGCAGATCGGCCGCGAGGTAGTAGGTCGGCACCTGACCCGCCTCCCCAAGGCAGAGCTCGCGCACCAGTGCCTGGGCCATCTCCTGGCCGGTCACCGAGGGCACCCGTGCCCAGTTCGGCATGGGGCAGGCTCCCGAGCGCACCGCCAGGATCAGCGCCAGGGTTCCCTCTGCCGTCAGACTCCACTGCTGCTCCCCGCGCAGCCGCACCAGCCCCTGCAACTGCAACTGGCTCAGCTTGTCGATCAAAGCCCGCCCGAGCGGCTGCTGTGCTTGCAGTTGTTCTTGCAAATAGCGGGTACTGGCGGTGCGCTGCAACTGCAGCTCACTGAGCAGGGCATAACAATCGGAAGAGAGGGTGAACGCAGACATCAAGACTCACGGGCAGGTGCAAAAGCGGAATTTTAACGGGAAAGCGGCGGCGGCTCGACCCTTAACCGTGAAATAACTCAAAAAAAGCCGACTGGCTCATAGAACGCGGCGAGCAGGGGTGAGCGCCGAGGGATGGCAAGAGGCGGCAACCTCGGCGAAATGGCAATAAAAAAGGCGCCGCAGCGCCTCTTTGGGGGTAAACGTGCCGACGTGTCAGCCTTCCAGCTGCGCCAGACGGGCTTCCAGAGCCTGCAACTGTGACTTGAGGGTTTCGACCTCTTCCTCCAGCGAGCTCAACCTGTCCGCCGCCGGGGACGCATAGCTGCTGGCTGGGGATGCCTCGGCCAGCGCCTGCAGATCCACCTCGCCGCTGAACAAATGGGCATAGCGGGATTCACGCTTGCCCGGTTCACGGGGCAACTTGACCACATAGGGCCCCTGCTCAATCAGGGCGGCCAGCGCCGCATCCACCTGAGTGACATCATCGAAGCTGCACAGGCGGTTGGTACGGGAGCGCAGTTCGCCCGGTGTCTGCGGGCCGCGCAACAGCAGCTCGCAGACGATGCCGAGCTCCTGCTCGCTGAACTTGAGGGTGCCGAACTCGGTATTGCAGAAACGGTGCTGATAACGGGGCACCCGGGCATTGAAACCGGCGGTGTTGACCACCAGACGCTTGCGGATCAGCTCATCCACTACGGCGCGGATATCCAGCTCACAGAGCTCCAGTACCGGCTCGCGGTTGCTCTTCTGGTTGCAGGCATTGACCAGGGCATTGAGGGAGAGGGGGTATTGATCCGGCGTGCAGATCTCTTTCTCGATCAGAGCGCCGATCACTCGGGCCTCCAATGGGCCTAGCACTAACTCCATTTCATACTCCCTTTCTAAAACAAGACGTTGAGGCCACTATCTTAGCCATGGCGCCTCTGCCGTCCAGCAGAGGCAACCATTTTTGCGAAGCCGTGAGGCGGTTGATGAAACATCGCACAACCTGGCCTACCCGCGACAGCCAACATCAAGAGGAGCGCTTGCGCTCAAGCGCCGTGGCCACTGAGCTGGCGGCCGAGCCGGTCAGCAAGGGATCACCCGGATAGAGCATCAGGGCTTGCGCTCGCAGCGCCCTTGCCTCCTCCTGCCGCCCCAGCGCGCCGAGCGCGAGCACCATGTTCGCGTAGATATTGGATCTGGGGGTGTGGCGCACAAAGGCCTGGCCCCAGTCGAGATAGGCTTCAAGCTCCGCCTTGTTGTCGGCCTGCAAGCCCACCATGAGTCGCACCGAGTTCACGTCAAACTCCACCCGGGTCAACCAGGCCATGGGATTGACGATGTCGAGTAACAGGGTCGGCTCCTTGTAGCCGCCACGCTCATACTTGGTCACCACCCAGGCGGTATGAATGGCGGTGAGCATGAAGGGCACGACCAGCAGAGGAATCGTGATGGCCACGAAGCGCAACAACAGCCAGGGGCGATAGATATATTCGCGCCAGCTGGCACGGCCCGAGGCCTGCAGCCCCTCCTCCACCTCCGCATCCAGCACATGGATCAGCAGCAGCAGGGCCCACCAGAGGGCGATGGCATGATAGAGCGGATACTCGGTCTGGGTGTGCAGCAGTATGGGGGTCACCAGCGCCAGCAGCGCCGGCCCCTTGACCCAACCGGCTTTGGCCACTCGCCACAACAAAGCGCCGCCCATCAGCGCCATGCCGATCATGGGGGCCAATCCCCCTTCCACCGCCCAGTAGAGAAACTCGTTGTGGGGGTGATCGAGGTTGTATTCAATCTGTACCATGGCCGGGTTCAGCGCCTTGTCGGCCATATAGTGGTGCAAAAAGGTGGTTTCAAAGCTGCCGTAGCCCCAGCCAACCCAGGGAGACTGGGCAATCAGCTTGGCGGCATAGGGCCAGTAGATTGAGCGCATGCCACCGGATTGATAGGCCTCGAGCCCACGTTTGACACCGCTGATCCCGTATTGAGATATCAGCCCCAAGGCGATGCCCAACCCAACCAGCCCCAGAACCCTGCGCAGTTGCTGCTGGCGATAAAGTTGTGGCGCGAGCAGCAGCAGGGCCAGCAAACCACCCAGCTGTCCTACCCGGGATTGCAACACCACCAGCAGCAGGCTGGCCGCCAGGATCACCCCATAACGCAGCCCTCGTAGCCAGGCATTGGCATTGCCGCGCAGCTCCAGCCAGCTGGCCAGCGCAAGCCCGGTCGCCATGAAGGTTGCCATCACATTGGGTTGCTGAAAGATGCCGTAGGGGCGATTGGCCCGGGTGTCATAACCGAGCCAGTTGCCGGGGGTCAGCAGGTAGTACTGCACCAAACCAAGCAGCGCCTCTATGGCCACAGCCCCCAGCAGCAAATAGAGCAGCTTGTCACGGGCCTGACGAGCCAGTTGCCATTGGTACAGACAAAACAGAAACAGCAGACCGGCAAACAACCCCAGCAACCGGGGAATGGCATAGTCTTTGAATTCGAAACCGGGATAAGTCATGGGCAGCAACAGCAAGCATCCACCAAACCATAGCCAGGCCTGCAATGGCGAGAACACCAGCCGCTGTTGCAGCGTCACCTGCCACAACCCCAGGCCTATGACGAGGCTGGCGAAGATCCAGCCCCAGGCATTGAACGGCAAATAGAGCCCGGCCCCGCCGGGGTTGTGCATGAAAAAGTGCATGCCCAGCAACCAATAAGCGATAAAAAGTACGCCAAACACACCATTTATGTATTTAATCATCATGCATTCCTAGCATAATTTCTTCAGATTGCCCTATATATTGGGTAGATAATAAAAGAGCGAGCAGCTTACAACTGCTCGCTCTGTTTTATGAAAAAAGTTCTAAGCCCTATGGCAATTTTCGATTACTGCAACTCTGTCAAGCCGTAAAGACCACTCTTGCGGCTCAACATCTGGCCTCCATCCCGTGTCAAAGGAACCCACCCAATGCTTCCTTTCGCGGTTGTTGGTTTGAGCAGCATCAAATCAAAGGGTATCGTGACATAAATTCCTTTAGTAAAGCTACCTTCACCATACTCGTCCGCAGAGACATCTGTAAATGTTGCATATCCCCCCAAGATAACGCCCGAATCAAACCGTTTGGAGAAGTCTAATGTAGCGCCTTTGTCACCAGCCAAATACTGACCCACGGCGACTTTGGCTGTGACATTACTCATGAATGGTAACTGCCAATAAGCAGTAACATGTCCGGTCATCACATCGTAATCAGCCATTTTCAGGGTGTTGTTCCAGTCTCGCTGTTTCACCCAATTTGCATCAACGCCAACAGCCCAAGTCTGACCATATGGACGATAGAGCACCTCACTCCCGACGCCGGCATACATCATCTCCAAATATCCACCATAAGCTTGCCCGTACCAATCTTGAGAAAATGGTTGCATATGGGTTAACTGCAGGTTGTTGAGTAATACATTGGATGAATCTACATACTCACGAATCCACGTCCGAACTCGCGGCAAAGCATCACCATCTGGAGGAGGGGATTTATAATTGAACTCATCGTAGTTATTCACCAGATTGACAAACAGCGTACCTTGTAAACTGTTGTTTTCATTTATACGCCAATCAGCATTGGTATTAATGCCTAACTGATACATATAGAAAGATTCGGCGCCACCAAATGATTGAGTTAGATCTGGATCAAAAGAGTATGAAAAAGCTTTTCGATCAGACGCATAGAGGGGTTTCCCATGAATTCTTCCTGCAGCCTGTACCGTCGATTTTTCATGCTGCTCTTCTCCCAATACCTGTACCACATTTGCACGACGAACAGATGGGAGATCGATGCGGGTTTCTTGCAACTGGAAGTTCGCATTACGTTCAACGACATTCAGCTCATCGACTGTACTAGGCAAATAATTTGCGGCTAACAAAGAGGCTCTCTTCATCGCCTCACTCTCATCACGATACTTGCTCTGTGTACCGATGACAGTCACGGAATCGGTAGTTGTGTAAAACTCTACATCTTGCCAACCAGCATTCTCTTTCAAATCTGCGGTTAACGCTTGCCACTTCACGTCAGTCATGGTGGCAGGAACCAGGTCTGGCTGATAAATGGGTCTCGGCTGGTCAATATGGGCCGGTTTCAGATCATTAAAGTTAGTCCGAAAAGTCACCCCCCACATCAAGGTGTTTCCTCTTTGCCAGCTGAGATGACTATCTAGATTCTCGAAAACGCGATACACAGCTCCTACATTCCAAGGTGAGTCTTGAGAAATATAGCCTGCAAACTCTTTGCTATAATCATTTCCATCATATTCCAGCTTCAGCCTAAGTGGCTGCCATGGCGTTTGATACTCAACACCACCGAAGAGTGCTGCTGGCCCATGAAATAAGCTATCAACTTCAAACTTACCGCCACTACCGGAATAGCCAGCATCCCTTTGACACCAGCTATCTTTGTACTCACAAAATGGGTTTTTAATATTGCCGCTTTCGGCCATATTTCCCCAGCCGATACCGATAGTAAAATCAAATGGGCCATACCGTTTGCTAGCCGTCAAAAACTCACTGTCAAATAGGCCTGTCCCCATTAGGTCTCTAAAGCCCACTGACACTTGTGGCAAATAGTGAGATTCTTGCCAAAGACGGAACTTGAAATCCATCCCTTTGTCTTTATAGGTTTGATCACCACTAAAATCTTCGTACGGACTGTATTTTTTTGTTCTTACGTCAGTGTATCTTAGTGTCGCTTCAAACCAATCAAATGGCTGCGCAGAGATAGACCATCGACGATATTGGTCATTATCAACATAGTTGGCACTGAATTCACCTGTTTTGGCCATTCGTGCAGTAGGCATTTGAAGCAAACCCACCCCGCCGAAATCCCCTTGTGAGGGACCATAAGGATCAATAACAGACTCTGCAGCACAAACAGCCCCTGAAACAAAGATCGCAATATATTTCAATTTAGGCAACATTATTCTGGTACTCGATTAGCAAGCAGATTGGCAATGCGAATGTTGATATCTCTATACTGCTCAGGCAGGAGCTGGGGATCAAAACCGACAAACAGCGTAGCACCCGCCATGGGTTCACGATGCAGTTTGTTCCAATTAGCTACAGGAACCAGGCTGATAGATCCATCAGGCTGTATCAGGAATGCTTCATTCTGCGTAGCACCTGCTAATAAGCGATAATCCTGCCAATAGCTTGCCAAACTAGCACCAGATTGAAGAGGCTGTTTACTGCGACCGTTAATCAGTCCCACGAAGTAGATAAAGTCGGGTCTTGAAGCAACAAAAAGGGTGTATTGTCCTTTTAACAGTGGATCACCATTCGGATCAATTCTGGACTTAGCTGGGTCTAATTCTATTGACAAACGGCCACTGACAGGAATTTTATCCAGCTCTTGTAGTAACTGCTGAGTTGACTGGATCAATGCGCCTTTGTCACCCTCTCGCATCCAAAATACTTGGAGTGTTTTAAGATCCTTGAGCAAATTCTCTTTAGTCGTCTGGAACGCTGTTATTGTCTTTTCATTAGCTATTTGTGCAGTACGCCAATAGATATCCTTAGGCAATTGAACATTAAATAACAGGTCTGCAAGTCTGGCTCCATCGTGAAACTCAATCTTCGCTGTAGAATGACGTTCAAAAATCACGTTTACATCAGCTTGGGCCAAAGCAAAAAATGGTATTAGACCGATCATCAGGTATCTTTTCATAATGCGTACGGCTTTAATATGGTCATTTCAATCACCGGCAAATTCGGCCCCAATTGCTGCTGGCTTTTTAATATTCTGCCAGTACTACGCTCAAACCAATAGTAGTTATGCCAAGAGTTCTGACTCTGTCCAACACTGACCAGCTCGTCAATCAACATAACATCATGTGATTTATCAAGGATTAACAATTTTTCCGGTACAGCGGATATAAACTTAGTCTGCATTTTATATCCACTCACATAGTCCTTTTCCCATTCGGCATTATATTGCCAACGCATAGCATCGGGATTCAAAACATCATCAGGTGCATCTGCCATTTTTTGCAATGGATCAGGCCAATATGATGCCACTAAATACAGATCATTTTCCAAACCCACCGTCTTGTACAGCCGACCTGACTTGGTAACAAAAATCTTATTATCCGAACTCACCCAGCTCAATGAACCATCAGGGTCTGCAAACGCAAGCACTACCAATGCCTGTGGGTTATCCCCCACCTGCAGATAGGCGCTGGCATAAGGCAACTCACGCACTTTTTCAGTCGTTACCTCCACATCATCAACCCCCCAAAAGGCATAGCGGAGCGTTGCATAGGTATCAGAACTGATGCTGGAACAGCCACTCAAGAGTAACAACCCCAAAAGTATAAAAAAACGAAGAGAAAACATAGACGGGTCACTCAGTGGAATTGGAAAATAATTGCAAAGTGACAAAAATAAGGCCGCCAATATGGCAGCCTTATTGCAACGTAGAAAAACTTACTTCTTGGTAGAAGTTGTAGTGCTAGTACTGGTGGAGTCGTCATTTGCATTAGAAACAACAACCGCAGCCAGTGCGGCAGCACCGACACCCACAGCAACCAGAGTAGTTGTGCCAACAGCCGCAGTACCAGCTACGCTGGTAGAACCAGCAGCAGCTCCTGTCGCTTCTTCAGCAGCAAATGCATTTGAAGAGAGAACCAACAAAGCAGCCAGAGTCAACGCTGATTTTTTCATTACTAATTTCCTTATTTAAACATGACTTAAAGTACTAATAGGATATCTTGAAACAGACCAATTGACCAGAGTGAGTCGCCCAGATGAGCCCTCTCATCAGTGACGATGTGGACGACCGATTGCATGGCGCACCAGCACAATCATAACACCTAGCATGCCGCCAAGCAGAGTCCCCAATACAGCGATCAACGCCCGTTTTGGTTTCGCTTTTTCCTCAGCTACCACAGCAGGATCAAGGGTTTTAAACACGTATTCTTGATTCACTTCAGTCAACATCAAGGTTTTGGTCTGATCCTCGATCAGTTGATAGAACACCTTCTGCATATCTGCGACCGGGGTTTTCTCAAGCTGTGCCTTGAGATAGGTAATGTTGCGTGTCGCATCAGTTTGATCACGCAGCTTCATAGCTTCATTGAGATCGGCCACCAACCAGTCAACCCACTGCTTGGCGAGCCCAGGAGAGTAATACTCCACCGCCACAGTGACCAACCCTGATTTGGCATCCTGACGGATACTGGCAACATCGCGAAATACCTTAATCAGCTCCCAATCCGTTGGTTCAACAGACTTTCCAGAAGGAACTTCACGCACCCACTTTTTGCTGACGACATCGTAGATGTCTTCATCAATTACCAGTTCACCTGTCGCCTTGTCTGCTTTGACGACGGCCATCAACGGCACTTCCAGCTGATGTTGACGAATAAAGTGACTGAGAAACTGACGGGATTTCCCGATCTCGACCGCAATAGCCGTCTTGTCCGGACCACCGCCACCACTAAGATTTACGCCAGCCAAGCTGGCAAGACCACCAAACTGGGCAGCCATGGCAGCAAGCCCCCCTCCTTGCTGCTCAGCAGAAGGTGCAAGCAAAGCTTCGGAGCGATAAATATTTGGCATTGATATTGCTGCCATGACAGCTATTACCGCACCAACAAAGATATTGGAGACTATCCACCACTTACCACGCCAAAGCGCCGCGAATAATTCACGCAGATCTATTTCATCTTCCCCCCCCCCGTTCATTGCCAATGGTAAGGGAGGATGTTCTTTTACTTGTGTCATAACAAACCGGATCTCAGAAGAGTCAGGCGGCCTTCACCACCTGACTGAATGGGTTGTCAAATGAACGATACCATTACTTGATTGCACTCCACGCGACACCCAGTTGGTAAAGGATCTGGGTTGCAGAGGTCATAATACTCAGGTTATCCAGATAATCAGAATCAACTGGTACCACGATGGTATCACCCGGCTCCAGGCTCTTGCGACCACCAAACCAACTATCGCCTGGCAGCATCACACTACCATTGGCCTTGATCACATAGATACGGTCAGTATCAGCCTGTTTCTTGGTTCCTCCGGCACGACTCAAGTAATCATTAACACTCAAGTTGCCATCGTAAACGTGGGAAGAGGGGAACTGCACCATTCCCTGAATAGAGACCACATTTTGCAACGCTGGCACATAAAGCTTGTCGCCATCTTGCAGCATCACATCAACCTGCTTATCTCCAGACAAGATCGCCGGCATATCGATGGTCATCCGACCGACAGCCTTGCTGTTTTCCAGCTGATTAACCACCGTCATCGCCTCGGCAGGAGAGCTGGTATAGTTGGCAATGCTTGACTGACGCCTCAGTGTCATCGTCGCTATCTCTTGCTTTAGCTCATCACGCAGCAAAGCAATCCGTTCTGCTTCCTGCTTGCGCAGCGCCTCACGGGCAAAAACTGCACCGTTCGGATTAGCATAAGCAGTAATACCACCCACTCTCTGAATCAACTCTTGAAGACTCTCACCACGACGAACCGTATAGGTGCCCGGATACTTAACCTCACCAAATACCTGAACGGTTGCCTCTTCACGCCACTGAGGGTGTGGCAAGACATTCAAGCTGTCTTTTGATTGCACCAACGGCGAACCGGTTACCCGATTTGCAGTTGCCAAATCCAGGCGCTGATTTTCAATTGCAATATCATCCCCTCGTTCACTAATACGGGAAAGCTCGATCACATTTGCTTGTTCGTTAAAACCACCCGCAGCCATGATCAAATCATGGGTACGGCTATAGGAGGTCAAAGGATAGACCCCCGGATACTTCACCTCACCGCGAACTTCAGCTATCTGTACCGGCCTGCCCTGTGCTGCTTGTGACTTCAAGCGCTCAATAACTGGAGCAAGTAGCGCCTGACGAGACGCCCCCACAGCAGCGTCAACCTCAGTGGTACCAGAGACCTTGTTTAAGGTCATCTTTGCGTCTTTATTCAGCTCAGCACGACTGACATCGGCCCCGGTACTAGAATCAATTGCATCTCCTTGCTGCTGAATACGCTGCCGAGCCATATTGTTGATATCTTTATAATTAATCTGCTCATCCGCAAGTTGTTGTAAACGATCTTTCGTATCATTGCTAAAGATCAATACTTGATCTCGCGGCTGTAGGCGAATGTCATCTTCCCCACCCGGCATTTGCAACGCACGCCCCAGATTGAATTGCAGCACCTCGATATTACGTTGGGCATCCACCTCACGTACAATCAAGGCATAGTTCAAGTCAGTGACCGATGTCAGATCTCGATCAGCACTTTGCAGCACACGACTGATCCGCATCCCCGGCTGGAAGCTGAAGACTCCTTCACGAACGACTGCACCTTTTACCACGATCGCTTGACTATATTCAGTACTACTCGGTTTGACCGTGATTTTGTCACCATCGCGCACGACAAACTGACGATCATGTTGATTTGACAGATTCAGGTTGAATACCCGCATCCCGGTTTCGCCATAACGGGTAACTGACACTTCTTTCAACGCGGCGGCTTTCATTCCACCGGCCAGTCCCAGTACATTGACCAAGGCCGCAGGACCACTCAGTTCATAAATGGCTGGGCGTTTAACCAGACCATCGATGCTCACTTCACTGCCTTTGGCAGGGATAAACACGGTATCACCGGAACGCAGGCGGATATCCTGACTGGTATCACCCCATACCAACATCTTGTAGAGGTCAACATCGATGACTTTCTGCCCTGCCCGCTTAACCTGTATCTTGCGCAGCGACCCCACCGTATCGATACCACCCGCGGCTTGCAGGGCCTGAGTAACAGTTGCCATGCCATTGACGTTGTAGGCGCCGGGGCGATAGGCATCGCCCATCACAAAAACCTGCATGGTGCGCAGAGCACCAAAGCTGATAAATGCTTCTACACCAATTTTTTGCTCTTTGATCCGGTTTTCCAGTTCAGTACGCAGTTGCTGGAAGGTCTGGCCACTGGCTGCAATAGGGCCAAGGGATGGAAAATCGATAAACCCCTCACGACCGATCGCAAGGCTATAACTCGCATTTTCCTTGCCATAGAGCTGCACCCGGATTTCGTCGCCCGGGCCCATCACATAATCATCGGCAACCGGCATATCCACAACGGGAGCATCAGTGAGAGGTTCACCGGCAAACACGCTATAGCCAAAGGGCTGCAACGCGCCCTCTTGCGCCACACCCGCGACTAAAGGCCGCTGAGATGCTTGGCTATAATCCACTTCACGCGGGGCAGCCACTGGGGCTGTATTAACCGGTGTCACACGGCTTTCCCCGACAGCCCCCCCAAACTGGGATGGGTCAATACCATATTGAGCAGCCAGAGCCTGCTGCTGGGCAGGAGATAGCTGCTTAAATTTAGCCATCATCTCTGGCGTCACTTGCGGTGCAGCCAAGACTGGCAACCCGAACAATACCAACGAGAGCAGCAATCCCTTCTGTTTCATTTTTATTTATTCCACCAAAACCAATAAAAAACTAATGCCATGATACCCACGAGCAAAACTGTGGCATGATATCACAAAGCATCGATGTTACTCATGTTCAAGTGAGTAACTTGGTTGCTTTCATATGCCGCACGACATTTTGCAACTATCGATGGGATGGATGTTGTTTAGCCTACTTCTGAAGCGATGAGGAAGGCTGGTGCAAGCAGCATAATAAATAGCTCAGAAACTATGTTAGCTGGCAGTAGGTAATATTAAAGGAATAATAAGGGGCTAATACAGCCGGTAGTCTCTAGCCCCAGTCACACAACAAAGTAAAAAATACCCAGGTAGGAGTCAAGGGTGATTACTTGATTGTCAGTTATCCAAAACCTTTGCCAATATGCTATTTACAAGTAACTGAGCATGATTCATATCACTCGCTTCTGCATAACACCGTAATTCCGGAGCATTGCCAGAAGGGCGCAGGTGTATAACACAACCACCATCAAGCTTCATGCGAAGACCATCTGTCGTATCAATCCCATTTACTTGATTATCCACCAAACCGAAACGCATCAGCAAGGCTTGTGGATTGGAAATCCCCTGGGTTAATATTTCCTGGCTACGAGAGCTAGCAAAGTTTTTGATCCGATCGGAATAGGTATACCGTGCAGGCAATGCAGCCACTAAGGGGGATATAGCCCCTTTACCAGCGGCAGCCAACAGCATCAAGAATGGCAATACCGCATCACGGGTCGGTAAAGCAGCAAGCGGTTTACCATCAAGTTCAATATCACTGCCTAACAAGAAGCCACCATTGGCTTCGAATCCGGCGACTCGCTTAAATTCCTTGGTTAGTTCAGCAAATTGCGCGATTACATAAGGTGAACCGATTTTAGTTAATAATACCTTGGTAAATCTCCCGCAGCTGGCGATCACGGTATTGCTATTCACAGGAATCGCTAACGCTTCAATATTTAACTGGTCGGCACAAAGCAGACCTAAAATATCACCTCGCAACCACTCTCCATTTTCATCGGCAACCAGTGGCCGATCCCCATCGCCATCGGTAGAGAAAATTGCATCAAGTTTATACTCGGTAGACCAGCGACGCGCTTTTTCTTTATCCTCTTCCCCCACAGCTTCAGTATCAATCGGCACAAAGTGATCACTTCGTTCGATACGAATAACGTCTGCGCCCAAAGATTCAAACAATGGAGCATAGAGTTCGCGCCCTGCACTGGAATGCTCATAAATACCAATGCATTTGCCAGTCAACATATTGCTAGAAAACAAGGAGGAATAACGTTTGCAATAATTTTCTGCCGCTCGGGGACTAGCTACTAATTGCGGCAAGGCAGGCAAGGCGTCAAATTCAACCTCTGCCGCCAGTATAGCCAACTCGTCAGCTTTGGTTATTTCACCATCGGGTCGATAGAATTTTAAACCGTTGCGTTCAAAAGGAATATGACTACCGGTCACCATGATACATGGCATATTGTCCTGCATCGCTTGATAGGCTAATGCTGGCGTAGGAACCACCCCATAATAGATTGGCTCAATGTCTGCCTGCAGTAAAGCAGCGGCACAGGCTTGTGCCATTGCATAACTACTGGGGCGATTATCGATAGCCAATGCCAGTTGCCTGGGAGCAAACTCCTTCCGTAGTACCGCAACAAATGCATGGGTAAAGGCACTACACACCTCGGGGGTAAAATCAACCACCAAGCCACGAGCGCCACTGGTGCCAAAGGCGATACCACTATGAGAAATAATAGATTGCGTATTATTCATGATTTTTTAACCAGAAACTGCGGGATTTTTGATAAATTTTTCAACACAATTGTCAATGGCCAGAACAAACCATTATTACGCATGGCTTGTATATCTTCGCTGGTCTTTCGTAATATGGTCGCCAGCGAGCGATTACTGACTCCCCCTACACGCATCTTGATTAACACTTTTGGCAAGTAACTAGCACTGACATTCTCACGCCATAAGTAACGTAAAATAGAGTCATAATCAGCTGCAATTTTATAATTCAGATTGAAATCATTAAATTTCTGATAGCAACTACGCTTCATATAAAATGTCGGATGTGCCGGCATCCAGCCATACTTTAATTTATTCTTATTATATGTACCGCTTTGCCAAAGACGAACAACTCTATTTACATTGTTTTGCTGCACATACTCGAGATCTGCATATACTGCATCACAGTTATCCGACTTAAAGACATTTATCATATCCTGGATCGCTTGTGGGTAAGCAAAAAAATCATCCGAGTGCAAAAACCCAATAACATCACCAGTTGCAGCGGAAATTCCTTTATTAAGAGCATCGTAAATGCCACGATCGGGCTCAGAAATTACCTTGCTCACACGTGCGCAGTGGGTCTTGATAATCTCAAGCGTATTATCTGTTGATGCCCCATCGACAATGATATACTCAATATCAGGATAAGTTTGGCTATCTAACGAGGCTAAGGTATCAACAATAGTTGCAGCACTGTTATAAGTAGCGGTAATAATGCTGACTTTCATCAATAACCGACCCCAGTTGATGGAATACGCACAACATCATCTTCTTCAAGATAAACTCCGGTTCTCACTTCAATCATCTCCAAAGGGATCTTGCCAGGATTTTCAATTGAGTGTGCAACACCGACCGGAATATAGGTCGATTCATTTTCAGAAATGATAAAGGACTCATCGCCACGGGTAACACGCGCGGATCCAGAGACGATCACCCAATGCTCGGCTCGGTGATAATGGATTTGCAATGCAGTTTTTTGACCGGGTTTGACCATCACTTGTTTAACGTGATAACGCTGACCATCAGCAATAGCGTCGTGGCTACCCCAAGGACGGAATACCTCACGATGCTGAAGTTGCTCCGTGCGATTAGCCTCTTTTAACTGGCTAACAATACCCTTGATATCTTGCACCCTGCCTTTATGAGCAACCAACACGGCATCTTTGGTTTCTACCACCACAACATCGTCCACCCCCACAGTGGCTATCAGGCGATGCTGGGAATAAATAAAGCTGTTATTGGTCTGCTCAGTTAACACATCGCCATGCAGCGCATTGCCCTGTGCGTCTTTCTCGCTCACTTCCCACAAGGCAGACCAAGAACCCACATCACTCCAACTGGCATCAAGTGGCATCACCACCGCATTGGTGGTTTTTTCCATGACAGCATAATCAATTGAATCATCCGGACAATCAGCAAAGGCGGTTTGATCGAGACGAATAAAATCAAGATCATCCTGCGCCAGCTGCAATGCCAGCTGACACTGCTCAACCATTTGTGGGTGGTGTCGTGCCAGCTCTTGCAAATAAACAGAGGCTTTAAACAAAAACATGCCACTGTTCCACAAATAGCGTCCATCGGCCAGATATTGCTGTGCTAACTCAAGGTTGGGTTTTTCCACAAAAGCTGCCACCGTACTGGCCACCAGCCCAGCAGCATCACCTTGACGGATATAGCCATAACCGGTCTCTGCCGTCGTAGGGACAATGCCAAAGGTCACCAACTTGCCTTGTTCTGCCAGTGGCATGGCCGCTTGAACGGCCTGGCAAAATACTGCTGGCTGCGCAATTACATGATCGGCTGCCAATACCAACAACAAAGGATCCTCACCTTTGGCACGGGCATGCAACGCGGCAATTGCCACAGCGGGAGCGGTATTACGACCAACCGGTTCTAACGCAATGCCGCCATGCGTCAACTTAGCCTTGCGCAACTGCTCGGCGACGATAAAGCGATGCTCCTGATTGCATATGATAAATGCAGGCTGATGAGCCAAAGGAGTAAGACGCAGCAAGGTCTCTTGCAACATGGTGGCAGCGCTAGTGAGCGATAAAAACTGCTTGGGGAACAGAGTGCGCGACAAGGGCCACAGGCGGGTGCCCGAGCCCCCGGCCATTACAACTGGCAATAACATGACATCATGTCCTTTCTAAAAAATAATCTTTGGTGTGCTGATGCACGCTAGGGTCTTGTAGTAACTCATCCACAGCAAACCAGCGATATTGATCGTGCTGGCTCACCGGCAGTGCGTCTTGCTGCCCTTGCCACGCCAATTCATATCCCAACACGATGTAGTGAGTTGAAAAATCTTCGCCCGAGAAGTTATCGGCATAAAAGTGTTCATAAGGGCCGAGGAAACTGGCACTGCCACGACTGATTGCTCCCCCCAACTCCTCTTGGGTTAGACGCATAAAAGCAGTATCAAGCCGCTCGTCTTTACGCACCCGGCCACCGGGCACGAACCAAAAGCCCTGTGCTGGACGATTCAATCGCCGACCAAGCAACACCAATCGCTGCTGATTACGCACAATCAAGTCAATGGAGATAAGTGGCGTCGCCGCCACTATCTGTTGAAATTGTGCCTTATCTAACCAGTGATTTGGGTTATTTACGAAACTCATCTTGGTGCTCCAGGAACCATTGATAAGTCAAGGTCAAGCCGGCTTCCAGCGAATGGGTATAACGCCAGCCCAAATTCGCCAAGCGGCTCACATCCATTAACTTGCGCGGGGTACCATCAGGTTTAGTGACATCGAATACCACCTCACCGGCAAAACCCACCACCTTGGCCATGGTTTCTGCCAACTCGCGGATAGTGCAATCAACACCAGTACCCACATTGATGTGGGAGAGCATCGGCTGGGTATTGGCTTGATACACCTCGTCAGTCAGCTCCATCACATGAATACTGGCGGCAGCCATATCGTCAACATGCAAGAACTCACGCATTGGGGTACCACTGCCCCATACCACAACTTCACTATCACCACGCAGTTTGGCTTCATGGAAACGGCGCAGCAATGCCGGGATTACATGGGAGTTTTCCGGGTGGAAATTGTCGTTTTCGCCATACAAGTTGGTAGGCATGACACTGCGATAATCTCGGCCATACTGGCGATTAAAAGATTCACACAGTTTGATGCCTGCGATCTTGGCAATAGCATAAGGCTCGTTTGTTTCCTCAAGAGTTCCAGTGAGCAGTGAAGCCTCTGTCATCGGCTGTTCAGCCAGCTTGGGATATATACAAGATGAGCCCAAAAATAATAACTTCTGCACACCACTCTGGTGAGCCGCATTGATGATATTGCACTCCATCACCAAGTTCTCAAAAATAAACTCGGCTGGATAACTGTTATTGGCATGGATGCCGCCCACCTTGGCCGCTGCCAAGTAGACCTCATCGATCGCTTCATTCGCAAAGAAATGCTCGACCGCCTCCTGGCGAGTCAAATCCAACTCACGGCGGGTGCGTACAACAAGCTCCACATCGTCACGAAGGATCAGCTGACGGCAGATGGCCGAACCGACCATCCCCCGATGACCTGCCACAAACACCCGTTTTTTAGTGGTGCTCTTCTCGGTCATAGATCAGTTCTCCAGTGAAATCGCCACATCAAAACCATTGGCCTTGAGCAAAGCATGTTGTTTGGCTTGTTGCAGGTCATTGGCCACCATTTCGGCACACATCTCTTCAACGGTGATCTCGGGTACCCAGCCCAATTTAGCCTTGGCCTTGGCAGGATCTCCCAGCAAGGTTTCTACTTCTGCCGGGCGGAAATAACGCGGATCAATACGCACTATCACATCCCCAACGTTGACAGCGGGCGCATTGGTGCCAATGACCGCCGACACGGTCGCAATCTCATCGATGCCTTCACCGCTGAACTCAAGTTCAATCCCGGCCTCTTTGGCTGACATCCGGACAAACTCGCGAACGGAGATCTGCTTGCCGGTGGCAATAACAAAATCTTCCGCCGACGCCTGTTGCAGCATCATCCACTGCATCCGCACATAATCCTTGGCATGGCCCCAATCGCGCAACGAGTCCATATTGCCCAAGTAAAGGCACTGCTCTATGCCCTGGGCAATATTGGCAATGGCACGAGTGATCTTGCGGGTCACAAAGGTCTCACCACGACGGGGGGACTCATGGTTAAAGAGGATGCCGTTACAGGCATACATGCCATAGGACTCGCGGTAGTTAACGGTGATCCAGTAGGCATACATCTTGGCCACAGCATAGGGAGAGCGGGGATAGAAAGGCGTTGTCTCCCGCTGCGGGATCTCTTGCACCAGACCATAAAGCTCAGAAGTAGAGGCCTGATAGAAGCGAGTCTTCTTTTCCAGCCCATTGATGCGGATCGCCTCCAGCAGACGCAGCGTCC
This sequence comes from Aeromonas sp. MR19, assembly GCF_963899305.1. Taxonomy (NCBI): domain Bacteria; kingdom Pseudomonadati; phylum Pseudomonadota; class Gammaproteobacteria; order Aeromonadales; family Aeromonadaceae; genus Aeromonas; species Aeromonas sp. MR19. The sequence goes on along the minus strand of NZ_CAWQWZ010000053.1, from coordinate 41,806 downwards.
CCAGCGCATCGACATCGGCGGTATATTCCGGTGATTCAAAGGAGACCGCGACGTGAGACATGGCTGCCAGATTATAAAGTTCATCCGGTTGGATCTCTTTTACCAAGCGGATCAAATTCGAGCTATCAGCCAAATCACCATAATGCAGGAAGAAGTTCGGATTCTGCTCATGGCGATCCTGATAGATGTGATCTACTCGCCCAGTGTTAAATAGAGATGCTCTACGTTTAATACCATGCACCTCATATCCTTTTTCTAACAACAACTCGGCCAGATAAGACCCATCTTGACCTGTAACGCCTGTAATCAATGCAACTTTCTTGCTCATTTTTTATTCCGCACTTATCAAGTAATTTAAAGTAATTCGTTATACACAGCCAAGGTTTCGTCAAAACAACGATCCCATGAAAACTTAGCCGCTTGGGCTAAACCAGCAACAACCAACTGTTGACGACGTTCTGAAACGGCGTTTAATGCATCTCGCAGAGCAAAACTCGAGGGTGAGTCAACCAGGATTGCCGCTTCGCCAGCGACTTCAGGAATCGAAGAAACATTAACAGCAATAACCGGACAGCCAGCACGCATGGCTTCAATCACAGGTATACCAAACCCTTCGTAGCTAGAGGGATAGAGCAAAGCATAAGCTTGGTTATAAGCTACGTTCAACTCTTCATCACTGAGCCTGCCTAGCCAACGATATCGACCCGGTAATTTTTTCTCCAGTTGAGCCACTTCATCTGATGACAGTGCCCCACCGCCAACAATATGCAACTCAAGATCCACGACCGCAGCAACCGCGTCAATCGCAAGATGGAAGTTCTTATATCCCCCTCGGGCACCAACAAACAATACACTATTATAATTAAAGTCAGACCTGATTGGTAATTGACGATAGGAGTCAGATACCCCATTGTGAATTACTCTAATTCTTGACTCATCTACTGGGCAGTATTGCATCAGATCTCTAGCTGTATTGTGCGATACACAAATGATAAGGTCGCTGTTGCGAATTGCTCTGTTTTTCTGCCAAGTATGAACCCATTGTGCAGGTCCCGTCACAAATTTCTCGTAGGTGAAATCATGTACCGTTGTCACGACTTTAGGGCTGCGTTGGCTTGGTAGACGATAATAGCTGGAGTGAAATACACCTTCTTTTCTATCAATAATACAGTTTCGATAACGCTCAAATAACCGATGACACTCACTACTATCACTAGCCACTAAATATTCAATGTTATTTTTCTTACATCCATGAAGTAGATTATTAAAGTAGACAGTTACACCACCGCCACTTTGTAACTTGCTTATTATATTATCGAATAATATCACTACTTACTCCTGAGCTACAGGACACAATAACAATAAATTTACTTTGCTGTATTAATAGATACAGAACATTTATATAGGGCGCCTAGAGAAAAACCAACATAAATTGCAGATATAGGCGTCACACCATACATCGCAAAAAATGGAATAATACCAAAAAGCAAATAAAACGAGAACGGACTTATTATAATCCGTCTTAAAAGGAAGACTAATGAAATGATCACACCGATAATACCTGAATTTATAGATAGCCGTCCAAGAGGTAAATTCCATATTGCGTATCGATATTCTTTACCAACCTCACTTCCGAACGAAAAAACATGGTCAGCATATTCAGGTAAAGACATGACTCTATACAAACCTGCTACACCCACACCTAGGACAGCTCCTAGAGGATTATTATCTAACATAAAGCGAACACTATCTATCGCAGACACATACAATATGTAGTATTCGTTTAAAGCAAGCTTGATTATATCCGGTAAGAAATCATATAAGAAATAGAAAAGTATAAAGAAAGATGAAGCGGAAAATATCAACATCATATTATAGAGAACAGATAAAAACCTATGCTTTTTATATGATGCAGACAAATAAATCATTATAAAGACGAGAGTGAAATATGGTATCGACCCTTTCCTCTGTGAAATAAGTGCAAGAATCAATGCAATAAAGCAAAATAAAAAACATTTGTTTCTAACTTTAAAAAATTCCTCACTAGAGAAGTTCGAAGTATATGCGAGTAAAAGTATGCATGCAGACATCATACCAAAGGATAGATATTCATCTCCAGCAAAAAAAATCTTCCAGTTAAAACCAAATATTTCCCTAAGAATAACATTGTCAGATGGGAACAATATCATAAATATCATTTTCATTATCCAGCACCACATAGAATAGAATAATGAATCTATAATTAATGGCTTATCTAGGGTGCAAACAATACCAAACAACCCTATCACTAGAATAAAACTTCTTATATAAAACAGTGCATATGACCAATCACTAACGCCAAATATAAAATTCATTATTGTTGCAAAAACAGAAACAATAAAAAGAATGGCTAATAACGATATTCCTTTAATGCTTTTAATGAAAAAAATCTTTGGAAAGGAATATATGGCAACGGCAATGGAAATAATGTCAATCGACTTTATAGAAAGAATGATACTCTTAGTATATATACTTGGATATGTTTCAGGCATTCCCCTATATATAATGTCAGGTATCGCATATGTATGCGTACATAATACACATATCAAAGTACAAATTATGGTTTGCTTATCTTTAACAAAACACAACACTATTAATATAAGCATAACCTGAAATTCAGGGAGTATTGAAAATCTGATAGAACTAAGGAAGGCGAAAATTACAGCGATTATAAACCAATAATATTTTATCATAGCTTTATAAGCTCTGTTGATTTCAACTTCAGCTTGTAATTTTCAAAAGAGAAATTCCTACCATACATCATTCTATACTCTGCAGATTTCATGATTTCACTCATGATTACTGGCAAATTATTATCAAACCATGAATCTATATTTTCACCTTCTTCAATACACATTCCAACATGTTGGTTAGTGATAATTTCATTTGGCCCCTCCCCCATTGAGGAGATAATATAACACCCCGAATTTAATGCCTCCACAAGAACTAACCCAAATGGCTCATTATAAGACATGTTAATGATTATACTGGCGTTGTTGTAGACTTCACCACTGTTATTTGTATACCCATGATAAGTGATTCGAGGATCGCTAATACTTTCATTCATTATATTATCAAGGATGTCCATACCTTGTTTATCATCAGGGTTAGCGCGTCCATAGATATGCAAAAAACAAGAGAAGCCATGTGCATGTTCTGCTAACGATTTAAAAACAGAGATAGTTTTATCAAGACGCTTCCATGCAGTAATCTGAGAGATACAAACACAATGTATTTCATTTTTTATAGTTTTTCTTTCAAAAGTATTTAAGTAACTGTCAGGATCAATGCAATTGGCTAAGAAAAACGTATTGTTAATACCAGCATGGGAAAGTTTTTTCTTTCTACCATTTGTAATAACAATTATTTTATCCACCAATATAGATATCAACTTACAGACAAGTACCCCCTTCATTCGCTCCAAGTTGTGGCTATCGTGAAGATAAAAAAACGACCTTTGACATAAGGCATAGGGCCAAGCCGCAACTAGTGACTCAAGGTCATTAAAAATATATATATCTTGTTTTTTATTCTTAAAGAAAGCATTTATATATCGCAACCCAGATAAAAAAAACCATAATAAACGCAGAGGGTTCGATGACACCTTTTCCAACGGCGGCACTTTAATGCAGTTTGCATACGGTGCACATTTATTTAGTAGCTGCGGAGATGCACCTAATAAATATAGTCCTCGGTCAGTATTTATTTCTTTCAGTGCTTGACACAGCACCGCCAACATTCTTTCCGCACCAGAGTAAAGATCAGATCGACTGAGGAGATAGATCGCTTTCATCTAAATACTACTTTTTTAAAAGCCAAAAATAATTTTGATTTTTTATTTAAATAAGTATATAAAAGCATCGCGAATGCAATATAAAAACGACCACCACTGAAGCATGATATTTTAAAAACCTCCTTTAATGTTGCCATATAGTTTATGTCATGAACCCCCCCCGCAGTCATGTATGCAAGCACACGATTTATTTTAACTGCATTAAATCCTGCAAGAAATGCTCGCAATGCTAAATCATAATCCATTGCTCTTTTTAACCTAAGGTCAAAGAGGCCAATACGAGAAAATACTTCAGAACTCATAATTGTAGATGGATGAAGAAAGGGCATAGCATAACGAATCTTCTGTTTATAGTTAGATGAAGGTTGCAAAACTTTCTCATCACCTCCATCAACCCATACCATATCGCCATAAATGATATCATTGCCATTGCCATTGCCATTTATGAAATCAATAACCTCTTGTATTGCCCCGTTCTGCAAGTAATCGCCTGCATTGACAAACCAAATAAATTTACCGGTAGCATTGCGAACACCTTTATTAAAAGCATCACTAATACCTAAATCTCTCTCAGAAACAATAAAATCAATCGATGATGCATATTTATTGTATATGTTATTAGACTGGTCGTTTGACCCCCCATCAATAACCAAATACTCAACATCGAACCTCTTTTGAGATATCACACTATTTAAGGTTATTTCCAACCCGTCTTCATATGCATTATAGGCGATAGTAATAATAGAAATAATTTTTTCACTATTTTTCATTTATATAATCCAGAGTATTTCTGTACAATAACATCTTCATTTCTTCGCTGAATTGAATTCTCTACAATTGTAGTTTTATCATATTTTAACTCTAGCATCGTGTAGATCCCCTCAGCTAAGCTCTCAGCTGACACGACGTTTAAAATTAATCCCATATCATAACTGCTAATTAAATCAGCCATCCCACCAATGTTAAAACTTACACATGGAGTGCCACATGCAAGAGACTCCACTAGCGTATTGGGCAGGTTATCCTGCAGCGAAGGGGCAACAAAGAGATCGGCCGCGTTATAGAGCAGACAGAGGCTGATATCGTCGTGCAGGCGTCCCATATAGTGGGTCTTGATCCCCGTGACTTGTTCGGCATCTCCTCGACTGGCGCCAAACACGACCAGTTCAATCTGCTTCGCCTTGCCCTCGGCACTAAGCTGCTGCAGCGCCGGGATCAGCAGGTGGTAACCTTTGCGCGGATCCGAGGTGCTCGACATGGCGCCAAACAGCAACAGTTGTTTGCCTTGTGGTAACCCCAGCGCTTCACGGGCCAGCTCCCGAGGCAGCGGGCGATAGAGGTTGTGATCGATACAGTTGCTGATCACCGACACAGGCAAGCCGGCAAACAGGCTACTCTGCCGGACGCAGTCGGCCAGCCAGTTGCTGGGTGTCACAATCTGAAATGACTTACCTGCCCATGCCTTTTGCTTGCGCCGAAATGTCCAGCGATCGAGATCCAGCCCACTATGTTGCTGATGGCGGCTGTCGCGGCTATATCCCATCCGATAACGCTCCGACGGCTTATCATCGTCGTAGTGCTCGGCCCCGCTAAAAGCCCACATATCGTGCAGCGTCCAGACCACGGGCTGACTTATGCGGCCAATCTCCCCCACCGACAGCATCTCTCCACCCAGCCAGTGCAGGTTGACCACATCGGGGGCCAGCTTGTCTATTTCACGTAGCAAGCCGGATGGAAGCAGGTTGAGTGAGTGATGAACCGGGTTAGAGCTTTTCTGCCAGCGCAAAAGCAAGCGGCTCAATGCAGCGGCCAGCTTGATACGCAATTGACGCAAGCCAGAGACCCTGTGTACGAAGGGATCATCCGAGCATTTATTGATCACCAGCATTTGACTATCGAGCCCCTGGCTGCGCTGGGCTTGATGCAAGCGAAAGGCGGCGCGTGCGGCGCCACCATCCAGATCGCTATAGCAAACATGCAGGATCCTCATGCTTCAGCCTCCTGCAATTTCGCCAACAACGCAGGGACAAAACTGAGCTGTTCCATGGTAATGGGAGTGGCGGGAGGTGCATCGAGAGCACTTTCTAGCGCAGCCACCAATTCATCAACCTTGAGATCTGTCATACCCAGCAGGGGCGCACCAAAGCGCTCAGCCAACGAACGGACCTTGCCTTTGCCCAGGGTGTAGTCCATGCCAACCGAGTTGACCCCCAGTCCCAGGCCAAACACCAAAGAGTGGAAGCGCATGGCCAGCAACGCATCGGCGGCTCTGAATGCCTCACAATAGGGCAATGGCGCCATCTCTGGCCCCAGCAATGAGTAGTCGAGGGCAGCCTCAAGCGCAGACTGCTGACGGAACAAGCGGCGGTAGAACCAACGATCGTCCGACCCGAAGTGATTGGTGCACATGGGCAGTGGCCGGATCACCAGATTCGGCCGTTTGGCGGCCAGCTGGATCAGGGCATCCACCACGACCCGCTCGTAATTGTCACGGATGGCCAACGCTTGGACAAGCGAGATATGACGGGCATATTCCTGATAGGGGAAGTCACGTAGCCCCAGCAACAGGACTTGGCGCTCGGGGTCTGACGTCTTGCTGGGCAGTTGTTCGGCGATGCTCGCCAACCAGGTAAAGGCGGGATCTTCTGCCACCGGATCCTGCGCTGCATCGACACCAATTTGCTGCGCATAGTCGCGTGAACGTGCATCCCGGTAAACCCTGATATCAGCCAATCGCAGAATGGTGGCAATGCTGTCATTGTGCCAGGTATCCCCAAGTGGTCCTACACCACACCCAGCCACAATGGTACGAGCTCGCCCCTGCTTGGCCCGCTCAAAGATGGCTTGCATGGGTGCTAGTGGGTCAATCGCCATCAAGGGACCGCCACCGAACACCACAAAATCCATATGGCGGGCAAGCCCGACCCCCTCTTCTGGTGTCACTATGCGGGTATTACGAAACTCCGGCATCTGGCGGCGAGTCATCTCACTGATATAGGGATTGAGGGCTACGACGACAAAGCGGGTATTTTCCCCAAGCTGACGCCTCAGCGCATGCATCACCCCGCCGATAATGCCTTTGTCTCCCAGGGTCTCGGTGCCATACCAGCCACAGATAAGCACTTGTTTGCCTTCTGTGGAGACCTGCGGGCGATCGCTCTGAGCTTGATAATACTGGAGCTGTTTGCTGTAGCCATGACGTTGGCGATAACGATTGAGTGTTGTAAAGCCTGGCACCCGGCGCAACTTGTCTTTAAAGCCAATACGCTCATCAATGCGCGCCATCATTATCCGGCGATAAACGGCTGGACTGGGCAAGCCCACATAGTCATGGTGGCAGTTGGCACATTCATTGGCGAGGATCTCGTGCAAATGGGCCTGGTTGCCAAAATACGCCTGCATGGGATCCCCATCGGCAATATTGCTCATCAGGGCTTTACTTTTAACCGCACAATAAGCGAGCTCACCTTTAGCGGTAATGGTGGCCCCACGATGTTGCCAGTCACATCCCGCCGCTCGCGGTTTGTCATACAGGATCTGATCAATCAGTGAACGATAGAATAAACGCTGCAACAAGCTGGGTTCGTAATACTTGATCAGGCCTTCAAGAAACTCGACGAACTCGTATTTTTCTTCAACGGTCAGCGCATATGGATCCAGCAGATTTTCCGTATAGAGCCGCTGATGGGGAACCCCCTGACGATACTTGATATACAGGTCACGACTGGCGCAAAATTCAAACAAGTCGGCCAGATGGAAAACATTCTCCCGAATGACGGTGCAACCAATTCGAACATTGTCTACCCCATCAAAATCGCTGAGAAATGCCAATACTTTCTTAGCATTCTCAAAATTTCCGCTGCGGCCACGCACACGGTCATGCACATCCCCGAAGCCATCCAGCGATATCATTACATCGAAATGCTTGCCACGGGATTTGACGAGGCGCCCCATTTTTTCGATCTGCTCGATCACTTGCAGATACTTGTAAGCATTGGTAATGAGAGATACCTGTTTAAGATTAGGCAACTGATCGAGCACCACCTCAACCAACTCAATCAAATCATCACGCAAGGTGGGTTCACCACCGTTAAAACCAATCCCTTCAACACGGCTGAACAGCTCACTGTTCAGCCCTTTGCGCAAATTATCAACCGTAATATCATGGCTTTTTTTGTTCTCCCAGATACGGCACATCTGGCAACGTGAATTGCAAATATCAATGACCGGAAACTGAATAACTAAGGGTTTTTCCAATGCGGCACTATGTCTAAAAAGCGAATGGCGTAGATGTTGATAAATAGATTTAAGCTTCATGATTCAAGTATTTCCGGTCACGAATAAAGTGATAAAGATGGGTTGGCCAAAAGGCACTGCTCTTGAGCCAGAACATAGGTCTAAGCTGAGGATGCAATAGATCAAAGAAATAAAATGCAGCGCCTAGCCCAGCAACAGTTGCAATGGCAGAGCCAGTAACACCATAAAGAGGGATCAACATCCAGTTTGTTATTGCGCTCACCGCCAGCCCAAATAAATTACGCTGCAAATTTAATTTCAGTTTGCGTTCTGCCACTAACCAAGAACCAGAGGTAATCCCCATACACAGGAAAATCCCCCCCCAAGTGTGCAATACGATGACGTTGGCACTCTCGGCATAATTCGGACCAAATAGCAAAGCAACAATCCAGTCTGCTGTAATACTGAAAAAAAGTGCAACAGCAACAGAAAGTATTACCAAAAAAGACATTAACACTCGAATGCCTTCAAAGTAGCGCTCGTATGAGGTACCACGTAATGACAACAGTTTTGGAAACGTAGTAGCGATAATGACCGAAGGTAAAAAATACCAAGCCTCGGTGATCCTGGTAGCAGCAGAGTAGATCCCGACACTTGCATCACCTGATAGCCACTGTAGGAAGATCTGATCAAGGCGCATAAAGAGTATCGCACCAAAGCCAGCAATAATTTCGGGCCAAGATTCCATAACCAGTTCGACACCTCGTCGCACCTTAACCTGTTCGAGGGTCAGCGCAAGATGACGTTTACGAATAAAGAAGGCGTAGAAAAATACTGCAACCAGCAAATACTCAATCATTACCAGCCAGACAAATACGTCAAGTCCTCCACCAAGCAGAATGACACCAATCTTGAGCAACGAAGTGACCAAGAAAGTGGCTAGCCGACAAAGGCTGATGACTTTAAAATCTGAGGATCCTTGAGCGTAAAAATCGAACACATCAAAGGCAATGAAAAACAATGAGGAAAAGATAATGGTGATAAACAACATATCTTCGGGCAGAAATAGTAACCCAATGACACTTACTGTGATCCATAATACTAAGGAAACAATCAGTCTAAGATAAAATGCAGTTACAACGGTATTGTTACAGAATAATTTATCTTCAAGGTGGTTAGCAACCTCTCTAACAATTATTCGATTAAGACCCAATGAGCTGAGAACAGATGCTATAGTGAGAAGAGAAATAAGATAATTTAGCTGACCAAATCCATCAGGCCCCAGACTACGCGCCATCAGGCCGCTAACTAAAACACCTATAACTAGACGACTCCCTTTTTCCAGCATCATCCAGAGTGTATTGTTTAATAATTTGTTTTTCATCATGGCTTTATATCATTCTTCAATGTACATCTCAATTTCACCTAAAATAGTTAAAGACTACCAAGGCATAATAATGCCCTTCAGTACAAGCATATATTAACTTCATAAATACAATATTCAGGCATACGTCATAGAGAACAACTGTAGCCCGCGCTCAGATACACGAATTTAATAATTCGGAAGTACTACTCAGTTATTATTATTGCTCAGCTGATTCTTATAGGCCTTGATCCAGCGACCTACTCGCCAAGCATAATTGAGGGAGAGTGTATAACCTGCAAACAACAGCAAATAAATAGCCATCATTGACCATTCAGGCAATTTTGCCTTTTCGGCCAGAATCCCCATAAATACGATGCCAAGATTTGTAACTACCATCAACAACAGTGCCTCGCGATGGGTAAAGCCGGCATGCAACAAGATATGATGGAGATGATTGCGATCAGCCTTCAGTGGGGATTGGCCTTTGCGGATACGCCGGATCATGATGCCGACCATGTCAATCAGGGGCAACCCCATCAGCCATAGGGCCATCACAGGCCTGAATGCCGGGCGTTGTTCAGTGACTTGTGAACCATAGATCACCAAAAAACCGATGATGAAACCCAAGAACATCGAGCCTGCATCACCCATGAAGATCTTGCGTTTAAAAGGTGGGATAGTGAGATTGATAGCCAGATAAGGTACTAGTGCAATAGCGATCACTAAACAGAAATTGGCCATTTCTGGCATGGTATTGCTGAACAACGTAGCCAACCCAACCAAACTGATCCCGGCCATTGAGCCGGCCAGTCCATCAATGCCATCCATCATATTAAAGGCATTAATCGCAGCACAAACCGCCAGCACTGCGACAACAACCTCACCCCAAGGCAAGTGAATGTCGCCGAGTCCCATCAAATCGCCAAAGTGGTGTAAACCGACTTCAGTTGATAGACATAGAACAACGATGAGTAACGCTTGCAGTCCGAGTCGTAACTTGGGCGAGATATCGAGTGCGTCATCAACCGCACCAATCACCATCATGGCACCAGCACAGAGCAACAACATTACCATAGGAAGGGAGAGAGGCATCGTCATAAAGACACTGAGATATACACCGATGCTGACAGATAGACCACCGATCAGCGGGATCGCCCCTACATGCTGTTTGCGCTTGTTCGGCAGGTCAACCAATTGAAGTTTGCCAGCGAGCGGACGCAAAAATGCGATAGCCATTGCAGTGCCCACGAAGGCGACTAGACCCGACATTTCCATCATTTTATCCCTGTATTATCCTTTCTTTTGCACACAAAGCGGCATCCTTGCAGACTTGAGCACATTTTTATTTTATCTGGTCGGCACTCAGATCCATTAAACAGCTATCAACCATAAACGAATCACACCATAGGTAAAAAATAATAAATTTTACCATTAAATAACCCAAGCGGTTAGGTTACATTCAACCGCTTACTATACGCCCTCCCACAAACCGGCAGAAATAAGCCGCTAGTAAATAAAAGTGACAAATGATGCCATTCAGAAGAGTGGTCACAAACACCGCAGGTTAAATATATGCCACAAATGTGACAAGCTCTTTGCCATATAGAAGTAAGCAGTAAGTGGGGCAGACAGAGCCAGGAGGGGCATATGCCTATAAAGCCTCGCTGGCGGTTCTGAGTATGTGCGAAAAAGAGGCGTGGCAATCTCAGCCCTTACAGCCTAACGGAGACAACCCTAAGGCGCCTTTAGGCATAAAGGCTCGTTAACTTGTTGTATTTTCTTGATTTAACTGCGTTACTGTTAACCATAACAATAATGGCAATGGCAAAAAAGTAAACTTTCAGTCAATAAACAAAATGGCTACCGCCCCTGAGTTACAGCTCCCAGCGTGCTCACAACCGACCCACATTGTGAAAAACATCAACAATCACTGCAGTTTTTTCAATCTGTGACTCTATAGCAATTAGTAAAAATAGCGAAAAAAAAGAGTAGCCATTGGCTATACATATGCGCATTTTACACACCCAAATGTAGGAATAATCCAAATGCGTGGGGAAGCATTCTACCTACAGTTTGCGGAAATGAGTAGCCAATCTAGTCCACAATCAGCTCAACTGTTCAAAAATCACACACAACAAACTGAGTGCTAATATAAAAAATCAGTGATTGGCAAGCAAAAAATCTATGTTATGAGAGGGAAGTTTAACGACATTATCACTTGGCGGTAGCTGCTGCCTGGCCAGCCACACCAGATCACAGATACCATCCGTTGGTTCAAATGCGGCAGGCGCATGCATCAGAATGTCGCGTACTTGCTGTTGATCAAAACGGTGACAAGCATCATCCAGTGAGGCCAGCAAGGGGCGCAGTCGCAACCAAGGCAGCCAGCTCTCTTGTGCCACCATGATCCTAGGATGTTCGGTTCCTCTGGCATCATCACCAATCAGTAACTCTTCGTATAGCTTTTCACCCGGCCGCAAACCCGTCACCTCGATGGCAATATCACCATCGGGCCGCAGCTCATCACGCAGTGTCAAGCCGCTAAGGCGTATCATGCGTTTGGCCAGCTCCATGATCCGTACCGGTTGCCCCATATCGAGCACAAAGACGTCGCTCCCCTCCCCCATTGCACCCGCCTGGATCACCAACTGGGCAGCCTCAGGTATCGTCATGAAGTAACGGATTATATCGGGGTGAGTCAGGGTGATGGGTCCGCCTTTATCTATCTGCTGTCTGAATAATGGCACCACAGAGCCGGAAGATCCGAGTACATTGCCAAAGCGCACCATACAAAAACGGGTGTTGTGCTTCTCGCGAGTCAAGGCTTGCAATATCAACTCGGCCAGACGCTTGCTGGCCCCCATGGTGTTGGTTGGCCGCACGGCTTTATCGGTGGAGATAAGCACGAATGTTTCAACCCCTGCCTCAATGGCCGCCTGAGCCGCATAAAGAGTGCCGAATACGTTGTTACGCACCCCTTCAATAATGTTGAACTCGACCAGCGGAACATGTTTGTAAGCAGCGGTATGGTAGACAGTCTGGATCCTGAAGCTCTGCATCACCGTCTTGAGGCGATGCTGGCGCTGTACTGAGCCCAATAACGGTACAAGATCTGTTTCGATTCCTTCACGCTGACACTGTTCACGCAGATTCTTATGCAAGACATAGAGGGCGTATTCAGATAATTCGAACAGTACCAGAGTGGATGGTCGGCACCGCAAGATCTGGCGACAGAGCTCAGAACCGATGGAGCCACCGGCACCAGTCACCATGACCGCTTTGCCTGTGATATTGGCTTCCATCAATTTGGTCACCGGCTCTACCGGATCTCTGCCCAACAGATCGTCGATGGAGACCTCATTGAGCTGATCGATGCGTGCAGAACCATTGACCAGATCGGCCATTCCCGGGATAGAGAGCACTTCGCAAGAGAGCGGCTCAAGCGCATTGATCACTTCCTGACGACGAGCCCTAGTACTGCTCGGCATGGCCAACAAGATCTTCTGTATCCCATGGTGGTCAATCAGGGTTGGAAGCTGAACGCTGTGGTAAACGGTACATCCCTGGATCACACACCCCTGCTTGGCGGGATCATCGTCAACAAAGGCGACGGGATAAAACTCATTGCCTTGCAACAAGGCCATTTGCAACTGCCGTCCCGAAGAGCCCGCACCGTAGATCAACACTTGGATACGCGCTAAACGGGTCGTATTGAGCAGCGCCCGGAAAAACAACCGCACACCACCTACCAGTAGCACTAGAAAGGATAGATAGATAACCGATACCGTTCGAGGCAGAAAGATATCGAAATAAAACGCAGAGATAACGAAGAAGCAGGTTGAAAGAAATGCTCCCAGCAAGATTGTCCAGAGCACTCGAAAGCTGACATATCGCAGCACCGCGCGATATAGCCCCAGCCGCACAAACACACTAATGCTGACGATAATAATTACGCCCAGCAGTGCCCAGTGATGGGGACTATTGATTGGCCAGCTATGTTCAAGCCGGATCCAGTACGCCCCCCAATAGGTCATTGTGATCAGGATCATATCAACGGCGACAGATACGGCACGCTTGCTGGCACGTGACATGGAGCCCAGGCCGGTCAGTAGCCAGCTACCACCGGGTAAAAGCTCATTTCTCATTCTGGTACTCCTGCATTCAGGTGATACGCAAGACAAGCTAACGGCAAGTAGGCAATGACCAGACCGATAACGCCATCGAGCGGGCCCAATACAATCATGACAGCGATCGGCGCAAGCCAGAGGCTATTTATAAGAAGCACAGCCAATGTCACGTTTCGATGGCTCTGCCAACGCCTCGCCGCATATTGGAATGCATGTGTCCGATGAGCCTCGCTCAGACGACACTTCAGACGATAGCGATTCAGCAACGTCCAGGTAGCATCAACCACAAATACCCCCAGCATGACGAGCCATGCCCACAAGAACTGGGGAGCGGAAGCGGCATCCAGCAACATCAGGGAAGCCAGCATCAAGCCAAGAAAACCACTACCACCATCCCCCATAAAGATCCTGGCTGGCGGAAAATTCCAGCACAAAAAGCCCGCAGCCGAGACCCCCAGTAGCAGAGTCAAGCCAGCAGAGGACCACTCACCCCCAACCAGATAATGAAATAACGCCATGAATAGGCAGACGACAACAGCCTCGCCTGCCGCCAAACCATCGATGCCATCCATAAAGTTGTACAGATTGATAAACCAGATCACCCCTAGCCAGGCCAGTAGATAACCGAACCAGGCGAGATCCATCTGCCAGCCAAAGAAAGTCAGCTCTGGCAAACCATCAACAGCAGATACCACCAAAGCTGCCGCAATGCTCTGCACAATCAGGCGGGTTCGGGGCTTGAGGGAGATGTGGTCATCGATAAAACCCACAAGTGCAATCCCAAGAGCCGCAGCCCATATCAATGCGAAGCTGCTCTGGGATATGCCATATAGCAGTGGGTTCAGGGCAACAAGCAAAGGGGCAGCCAGCAGAAAGGTTGCCACGATAGCCATTCCACCGCCTCTCGGGGTGGGCACCTGATGCGAACTGCGATGATTCGGTTGGTCAAGCAAGCGGGTCTGGGCGTAACGCCTGAGCAGGCCGGTCATGGTGATTGAAAGAAACAGACAAAACATCAACAACAAAACAAATGCCAGCATCAAGACGACTCACTATGGGAAGATGCCATCAGAGATAGGATCTGAGAGAGCGAATAGGGTGCCGACCATTGTAATCTGCTCTGAGCCTTACCGGTATCCATTTCCAGAGAGCCATAAATCCGTTGTAGCTTGGCATCAATCCCCAAACAACGGCCAAGCCCTCTTATTACTCTTGGTGGGAGATAAAACAGCCGACAGGCAACACCTTCTGCATCAGCAATCGCCGCCAACAACTGCGATGTCGACACCGCGACCGGATCTGCAACCAGAAAAACCTGGTTCACTGCGGCAGGGTGTTCCATCACATTTGCAATGAAGTCACACAGATTTGGCAATGCCAACAGGCTGCGCGCATTGTTCAAACGGGCAAAAGGTAGCGGAATCCCTGTGCGCACCCACGTCATCATGCTGGCGAAGTTAGCCTTCACCCCTTCCCCATAAATAAGAGGAGGACGAATGATGGTAACAGCCATATCACACTCTTTCGCGAGCGCCATCAGCCCCTGTTCCGCCTCATACTTCGAGCGTCCATAGGGATCCTCCGGCGGACTCAGCACATTTTCATCAAATGGCTTACCTGGCTCGGTATGCTCGCCATTCACTTTGATCGAGCTGATAAGGATGAAGCGCTTTACCCCAGCCTCAGCCGCCTGCCGGGCAAGAGTGAACGTACCCTCGGTATTCACCGCTCGAAAAACCGCCAGGGGATCTGTCACGGTATCAGATATCACATGCACCCTGGCTGCACAGTGAACGACCACATCCACCTGTTGCAATTGAGCTGTCCAGTTTGCATCAGCGGTCAAAGGGGGAGCCTGAACCTGGTACGAAGCGAGCGGACTACTGCGCACCGCACCTTTTACATTCGCCCCACACCGAAGCAGGTGTTCACAGACCGCCTTGCCTACAAATCCGTTGGCACCGGTAACCAAGACTGTACTTTTGATATCTGCCATTACCACCAACGCCAACCATGAATATTGAAGAAAGTCACCATTGAACGCCCAAACATCCAGATATGACGCCAGCCTTTGCGCGATGCATGACCACCGTGATGGACAACCTTAACCTGAGGAACATAAGCAATCCGGCTGATTTTTCCTGCCCGCAAACTGATGTCAAAATCTTCAAAATAGAGGAAAAAGCGAGAGTCAAACCCTCCGAGCTGTTGCAAAACATCTGTGCGAAACAGCATAAAACAACCACTGACAATGGGTGGGTCCCACAGCACATCATGATCGTTGAGCTGATCTGCCATCTCATATTTTGCCAGGCGTGTCTGGAATAACTTCTTCACACTCGCAGGAGCAAAACCACGCAGCAATAAATCAAATACGGTTGGATAGCGTTTGCAAAGCCGTTGTACCTCACCATCTTCCCATGTAGCGAAAGGCGTCAATAATCCGCATTCAGGATGTCGTTCCATAAATTCAAGCGCGTTTTTAAGTGCATCAGGATCGACCTCAAGGTCGGGGTTGAGGATGAGATGATATCTCAAGCCTTCACCATAGCGAATCGCTTGGTTATGTGAGATACCAAAGCCCGGATTATCTACACGACTAATATTCTGTACTGAGCTAAAGCATCGGATAGACTCTATATATTCTTTGATTTTCTGAGATGGGTTGATGCTATTATCGACAACGATTAACTTCGTGGATAAATTGTGACTACTAGCTGAATCTAATGCATCAGAAAATTTATCTAACACGGTGCTTAACAATCCCATTTCAGGATTAAATAAAACCATTGAGACTAAGAGCAAGTTTTAAAAACCTCATTATATAACACAGCGAAACGATTGCTCCATCTGGGGACTCCAGATTTCATATGGTCATGCGAAAAAAATAACGCTTCGACAGGCACAGAATAGGGGCAATTGCTTTGACTTCGAATCTCTCTATGATGCCATGCCATTTCACCAAAGTTAGTCGAGATAATAGGTATTTCTGCAAGCGCATATTCATAGTATTTTACAGGATCAACATACTTAGTAATGTCATTGACCATAAAAGGAATTATTGCCACATCAAACTTAGAGATTTCTAGCATGACTTGACTATGAGGTATTGCGCCTTTCAAAATAATATTTTTTGGCAAAGTTTTCGGAACTCTGCTCTTAACCGGGCCAAATAGATGAACAGACGATGCTGGATTTAAACTGGCAAGCTCTATCACCCATTGCCAATCAAACCAACTGGCAATAGTTCCAATGTAACCAAAAGTATGCTCCTGACCTTTGTCAGTACCTTCTTCTTTGGTTAACCCATCAGCACAGGCATTTAAGACTAGCAACTTTTTGTCATGAACAAACTTGTCATATAATTCATGACTAGAACACATTATGATATCAACTTCCTTGGTCAGTTTGGCTTCCATCATAGCCATATGCTTTCTTGATAACCCATTATAAAAAGATGGAAAGTCATCCATAGCATCATAACAGGAAAAGTCCCAGCGCCTTGCTTTGAGCAATGCAAGAGAAAGACGACATGGCTTACCTATAACAATACTCGCTTGTGCTGTTCCGACAAATTCAAGAATCGAGTTAATAGTTTTAGTTATGCGACTACCATTGAAAAAATAAAATAATAATCTAATGGGTTCTAAAGGAAGCAAAGCACCAGCAGAAATAACCTCCAAGTTTTCTATATTTGTAAAGTCTGATGGTTCCGGGGCATGACGCCCCGGAAGAAGATCTCCAAAATTAGGAAATCGGCTGGGATATGGATCGACCCATAGCAACTCATCAACACCATACGTAATTGCCATTTTCGCAAAAAAGTGGGGCCGTTGATTTATACTACTCCATGGTACGGGTGATATATAAACTAGTTTCATACAGGCTTGCTGTTAAAGTAATTTCTTACTATCTCTACAATACGCTGGCTAGCTTTTCCATCCCCATAAGGCGATGCACCAATTGCCATCTTATCATATGCAACTCGATCAGATAATAACTGAGAAGCCTCACGAACAATGTCCACTGTCTCAGTACCGATTAATCTAACAACGCCCTCTGTTACAGCTTCAGGACGCTCTGTGTCGCGACGCAAAACCAGCACGGGCTTACCAAGCGCGGGAGCTTCCTCTTGCACGCCACCAGAATCAGTAAGAATAAGATAAGCAGACTTCATTGCCGTTACAAAGGGGCCATAATCAAACGGGGATACAAGCTGAATACGCTCATGCCCTCGCAGATAACGATCAGTTACCTCACGGACATTTGGGTTTGGATGCACAGGAAAAAGCACATAAATATCTTCATGCTTTTCTATTAATTCCAAAATCGCATTACAAATATTGACTATTGGTTGGCCAAAGTTCTCTCTTCGATGAGAAGTGACCAATACAATACGCTTATCTTTGGGAACCTCTATACCAAGATCAAAGTCAGTCTTGGCTGTTTCAAGCAGTGCATCAATAACTGTATTTCCAGTTACAATAATCTGCTCTTGTGGAATCCCCTCACGAAGTAGGTTTTCTCTGGAGACAGATGTTGGTGCAAAATGCAGACATGCCAAGTGACCTGCCAGTACCCGATTTGCCTCTTCAGGGAAAGGAGAATAGAGATCGTGAGTTCTTAATCCTGCCTCCAAATGAGCAAACGGTATCTTTTTGTAAAAACATGCAAGAGCAGTAACAAACACTGTTGTTGTATCACCCTGCGCGATAACCATGTCGGGCTTCGCCTCATCCAGTGTTTTATCTATGCTCAACATTAGACGTGATGTCAGTTCTGGCAACGTTTGTCCCGGAGTCATCACATTAAGATCATAGTCAGCTTGAATGTTGAACAGGGCAAAAGCCTGATCTAGGAGATCACGATGTTGGGCCGTCGCAAGAACGGCAACATCAAAGTCATCAGATTTCTGTAAAGCTTTAACCACTGGAGCCATTTTAATTGCTTCAGGCCGAGTCCCAACAACACACATTATTTTCTTCATATTATTATTCTCCAGTATAATCCAAAAAGAAATCGCTATTTTCACCCCATTTATTTTTAAAATAGGATGCATTACGATTGAAAAGATTTACATAAAAATCGCTTTCTGAATTTGCCTTCGTGGTTTGATGCGGTTGATGTCTAATACCAGATAGATCTCTATAGCATATTTTGAATCCAATATTTTTTATCTGGAAAGAAAGATCTGTATCCTCAAAACATGTAGGATCATATTTTACATCGAATCCATCTATAGAACAAAAAATAGATTTTGGCATAAACATACCACAAGTTGCAAGATATCCTATGTCACTGCGATACCCTACTTGGATTGCTGTCGAATTCATAGCTCTATTAGGACAATAATCTGTTATCATACCCCCCAAATCTGAGCGGTGCTTATCAAACCACCCAGCACCCCATCCGATTGCACCAATCATGACATCTCGGTTCATAAGTGATAACGCTTCCTCAAAACATGAGGAAGAAGTGAACCATTGATCAGAATCGAAAAATACAATATATGGAGCAGTTGCTAACGAGGCCCCCAGATTTCTACCAGATGAGCATCCATTAATAGGATTCTTAACGATTCTCACTGTTGGGAAATTGTCTCTTACATACTCATATCCACCATCACTACTATTATTGTCTACAACTATAACTTCTTTAAGATAAGAACTACAATGCTCGATTAAAGTTGTAAGACACCTACCAATAATTCCTGCGTTGTTGTGAATTAATATTACCGCACTGACTGCATTAGAATACTCAGGCTTGGATGATGGCATTAGCTTGTCAAGACGAGCAAACCAAGAATTATTAGAAATAAAAATATCATTAGCTTGAGTGACATCAAGGGTATTTGTTTCTAACAATACTGATTTACAGAGATCACTAAACTCCTTCTTATCGTTAGCAATGCACACACCTGGATAATCAACAATTTCAGGAAGAAATGAAGAAACGACTTTCTTACCCATAAAAAGATACTCAAACACTTTGATGGGAGAAACGGCATCCGAAATTTTACCAGGAACAAAAGGCAATAATGTGAAATCACAGTAATGTAAGTAACTAGGTAATTCTTCGATATTCTTTGCACCGAGATATATTATATTATGGTAGTCATTTATTTTTTTATCTTGTGGTTTATCACCAATAAGAATAAAGGCAGTCTTAGGATTATTTATGGCAGCATGTTCAAGATAATCCCATGCAAACCACTCCCCATAAAGAGAGCCAAAATACAATGCAATGAAATCAAATCCTGATGGGTAATCGATTGGCTTTACGAACCGCTTGTATTTATCAAAAATGTATTCATTTGCAGCATTAGGTAAATACATAGCATCTGCTCTCCCCCTTTGCTTCAACTTCTCAACAAGAACTTTTGCTGTCCCTACGACAAGCACTGATTCAGTAATGAAACGTTGATAAATATTAATATCAAACCAGTCTCCACCTAAACTTGTCTCCCAATCATCAATTAACTCAAAAACTGTCTTTAAACCACGTTGATTAAACTTTTCGAAAAAAGGTAATGCAGCCGGATGAGGATGCTCAATAATAAGTGTTGCCGTAGACGATATTTTCTCCATAAGAGTAGTAGCATCTATGCTATTAATATAGAGGTGCTCAATGCCTTGAATACTTACCTCCGAGTCTAGGTGACATCCTTTTTCGAAGTCAAACTTTTTATAGATATAAAGGTAAACAACTTTCCTGCCTGCTTTTACCGCCGCTCGCGCTAACTGAGCTGAACGTTGTCCACCACCAACATCATCAAATGGGACGCCTGAGATAATTACTACATCATCACCAATATTGGTGCCAGCACTTTCATGAACAATTTTAATAGGGCTTGTGATATGGCTATACTCAACCCCATTTAATCTTCTATTGATCCACTTGGCTGCAATTCTAGTTACACCTTTAACGCCACTTTTTTTATATACAGGAATAGCTCTTTTTACTAGATAGCTGGCACTTTTAACATACCGTGAAAATGACATAGTATTTTACCTAAATTTTCGACTCGGTGGATATAAACTTTTAAAATTAAGGATTATTGACGATTACAGAACTATCTATATCCCTTACAGACATTATATTTTGTAACTCCGCCTTTAATTTTGCAATATAAACCTCTTTGTCCTCTATATATTCACGTGCTTGTTTAAGTTGTTTTTTATAATCTTCAATTAAAACATCATTATTATTAATGGACATACTGTTAATTAATGGCAATAATTGCCGCTGTTGCAAACTAAGACTTTCATATTGTACATATATAACTTCAGATAACTTTAACAACAGGTGATTACTATTAAATAACTCAAAGTAATCATTTGATTTTTTCAAGTTAACAAATAAATCAACCAATAAAATATCTTCTGTAATATTGGCTTTCGTCAACTCATTTATGAAAGTCCCCCATACGTTAGCTTCATTTGCATATTTATATATATAGCACCTGTTATATTTTAAATTTCCTTCATGAAAGGTAGTGTTTAAGTCACTACGCATTTCCTCAGCAGATATGTTATTTAACCCCCGTCCAGAATAATTTTCCCTTCTTGCATGTAAAAGCAAAGTAGTCTGTACTGCACCTTTCACTCCATCATAGCCAACTAAAAATGCAGGTTTGCCAGAAGCACAAGCCTCTAAAATAACTCTCCCCATACCAGCGACACCCGAATATTTGTGAATGTTGCTCTTTATATCTAAACTTGCAGGTTTGAGTTCTACAAAATCTGATAATGATAACTCGTTTAGCTTTAACATTAAGTCGACTTTGTATGGTCCATCCCCTATAACAGTGAGCCCCGTAATACCGATTGACTTTGCCTTTATAGCAAAATCTATCAAACCAGTAGATTTTTCTTCATCTAATCTACTAATAAAAACCCACTGACCATATAGAGATAACTTTTGAGTAGCATTCTCTGAAGGTATAAAACTGTGTATATCTACGGCATTTCTGCAAATCAATAATTTCTCTTTTTTCAAAAGACTTAATGGTAATAAGTCTCGCGTTTCCTCCGAAACACATATTATTTTTTCTGCAGATGGCAGTATAATATACTTAAATAAAAGTATATATATGTAACCAAAATAGTTTGGTATTGATGCGGGGCCATGTAGACTTATTACATGCATCTTCTTTTCTAACTTAGCAGCAACCCCCCCTATAATATGTGATATAAAAGGATGTGTATGTACCACATCTATTTCCCATTCTGATATACAGCGCCTAACATTTTCAATTATTTTTATGAATTCATATGAATTTAATTTATTACTTAACTCACCTAAATGCTCTACGTCTTTGAAGCCACTATTAGTAATATAATTACGGTCACCATCACCAACAGCTAGATATAATTCATGCCCTAAAGATGAGAGATGATTTACATAACCGATAATTTGGCTTTCCAAGCCTCCTAATATAAATTTATCTGTAATAATCAATATTTTCATATAAGTAACACCTACAATTAGCTATTGATAGTCACCTCTGTATCTAAAGATGCAATGCCACTACTTTTTAACTCTGGTTGTACAACTTTAAATATCAACGCATCCGTTCTCCTATCAAGATAGGACATTTCTAAATTCAGCAATTTTTCCGCTATTGCAAATGTCACAAAATATGTCCCTGGACATAAGTCAACTTTTATATTAAAAGTAACTTTATATTTTTCACCCGGTTGTGCTTTAGTAATATTCTTACTATGATACATCGTACTGGTACCAAAGACACTGACCCCCTCTACAGTTCGAATTAAGATGCCGACCTGAATTTCATTAATCGGTGTTAGCACCTCAAAAAAAACATCAAAAAACACTCTATTACCAGTATAGAAAAATTCTTTTACTTGTCCACTGAGGTCCTTTATTGAAAAATCTCTTATATATGCAGCTGATACAACTTTAAGCTCTGAAGGACAAGAGTCATTAATATGCTCTTGCTGTATTACTTTATCCTCAGAATAGGATTCTAATTTTCCATATTCGGAACTGTTGGATTGGTTCAAAAACCTTAAATAAGTACTTTCATCTGAATAGAGCAATGCATGGTATTGATCTATTATATCTTTCGTCTGCCCAATACCATGAACAACGCCTTTATGTAACAATATTGCTCTTTGACAGAATTTTTCTATAGTTGCGGTCGAATGAGTCACAAGCAATATGCTACAACCATTGAGACGTAGCCTTTCTATATAGTCATAACATTTTCTCTGGAACTTCTCATCTCCGACAGCAAGGGCTTCATCAACTATCAGTATTTCTGGTTCAATGCATGCTTGAACAGCAAAGGCAAGTCTGACAGCCATACCACTTGAATACGTCTTTACTGGTTGCTCTAGATGTTCCCCTATATCAGCAAACTCTATTATTTCGGGCAGTTTACGTTCCATTTTTTCACGGGAGATACCTAATATTGAGCCATTTAAATATATATTTTCTCGCCCTGAAAACTCCGGATTAAAGCCAGATCCTAATTCTAAAAGCGCAGCAACAATACCGTTGGTTTGCACATGCCCTAAAGAGGGTTGCAGTGTCCCGGTTATTATTTGCAGCAGTGTGCTTTTACCACTTCCATTTCGTCCTAAAATCCCAACAGTTTCTCCTTTTTGGAGCTCAAATGAAACATCTTTTAATGCCCAAAACTCATTATAGTATTTTTTCCCCGAACGAGAAAAGATCTGCTTCAGCCGATCTTTCGGATTGGTATACATCTCATAACATTTTGAGATACTTGAAACAACTATGGATGGATTATATGACATCAGCAAAACCGTCTCTTGTTTTTTTAAACCAAAAATATCCTAAGTAAAACAGAAATAGTGAAAAACACAGCCATCCAAACCATGCGATCCAGTCAATGCCAACCCCAACAATCATCAGGGCCCTTACCTGCTCAACAATAAATGTCAATGGATTCATCTTCATAACAAATTGATAGTCAATAGGTAAAGATGATACAGGATAAAAAATTGGAGACAAAAACATCATCATTGTTGTGATTAATACAACCACTTGGCCTATATCTCTCAGATACGTCCCTAGTGAGGCTAGAAAAAATGAAATACCCAATGTAATGAATATCAAGGGAACTATTGCGATAGGAACCAATAATATTGACGGGTTTACATACCCAAATACCATAACATAAAACGTAATCCAAACCACCAAGCTTGCACAAAAATTAAACAAAGATGATAACAACACTACTGGTGGTAAAAGTTCTAATGGGAATATAACTTTCTTGACAAAGTTAGCATTGGAGACTATTAGCCCAGGAGCTCGATTTACACATTCTGAAAAAAGGTTATAAACAATAAGTCCGGAAAATAATACTAGAGCAAACTCTGTCTTTGAATCACTCCCCCCAGGCCACCTGGCCTTAAAAACAACACTAAATACGAAGGTATATACAGCTAACATCACAATAGGAGTTATTAATGACCAGAGAATACCTATAATTGACCCTTGGTACTTAGAAAACACATCCCTTTTTGCTAAATTAAAAAAAAGCTCTCTGTATTTATATATAATATGAAAGAAATCAAATAAATTATAATTTTCTTTTTTCCTATTATTCATAACTCTTATCAAACTCCACTATAGGAAATATATTGTCGCATTTTTCACTTACTGAAAACATTTTAACACCTTTATTGACTATTGTAATAAATTGGATTGGCATCCTTTTCTGACATTATATAAGAACTAACATTCTTCAGTTCAGGCCAGCTAATAGAAATTTTTTCATCACACCAACTTACTATACGCTCTGATTGAGATGAATAATAATTAGTGACCTTATAAAGCACCTCGGCTATTTCGCTCATTGTAAGAAAGCCATGTGCAAATCCTTCTGGGATCCATAGCTGTCGTTTGTTATCAGCTGATAGAGTAACGCCAACCCATTGCCCAAAGGTCGACGAGCTTTTGCGAATATCTACCGCTACATCAAACACTTCACCCACAACACAGCGAACCAGCTTACCCTGAGCATGGGGAGGCAACTGATAGTGCAAGCCACGTAATACCCCTTTTGAAGACTTAGAGTGATTATCCTGCACGAAAGTCACCAGATATCCTACCGCCTCTTCAAATAGTTTATGATTGAAACTTTCAAAGAAAAAACCACGCTCGTCGCCAAATACATTTGGCTCAAAGATAAGCACGTCAGGAATAGCGGTCTTGATTACATTCATCTGTGTATCCACACCAAATTCAATCTTGATTAGGGGAGCATATTCCCTCCCCCCATATAACATCAGGCTTTGGCAACCATTCTTAACAAATATTGCCCATATGCATTCTTTGCCAACGGTGCGGCAAGTTCACGGACCTGGTCGGCATTGATAAACTTCTGGCGATAGGCAATCTCTTCTGGACACGCGACTTTCAACCCCTGACGTGTCTCAATAGTCTGAATAAAGTTACTCGCTTCAATCATGCTTTCATGGGTGCCGGTATCAAGCCAGGCATAACCACGGCCCATCATCGCCACCGACAGATTGCCTTGCTCCAGGTAGATACGGTTCACATCGGTGATTTCCAGTTCACCACGCGGCGACGGCTTCAGGCCCTTGGCGATCTCCACCACGCTGTTGTCGTAGAAATAGAGGCCCGTCACTGCATAATTGCTCTTGGGCTCCAACGGCTTCTCCTCCAGTGAAATAGCGATGCCCTGCTTATCAAATTCCACCACCCCATAACGCTCAGGGTTATTCACGTGATAGGCAAAGACGGTGGCGCCGCTCTCTTTGGCCGCAGCCGCCTCCAGCTGTTTCTGCAAATCGTGACCGTAGAATATGTTGTCACCCAGCACCAGCGCACAAGGGTCTGAACCGATGAACTCTTCACCCAGAATAAAGGCTTGTGCCAACCCGTCCGGGCTTGGCTGTACTTTATATTGCAGGTTCAGGCCCCACTGACTGCCATCACCCAGCAATTGCTCAAAGCGGGGGGTATCTTGCGGCGTGCTGATGATCAAAATATCGCGAATACCGGCCAGCATCTGGGTGCTCAACGGGTAGTAGATCATCGGCTTGTCATAGATGGGCAGCAGCTGCTTGCTCACCGCCATGGTGACCGGATAGAGACGGGTGCCAGAGCCACCGGCCAGAATAATACCTTTACGTTTGGTCATGATGCTTGTTTCTTACTTTTTAAACTTCAAAAGAAAAGGGTAGCTTGAGGCCACAACTTTCTGTTTTATCCCTGCCAGCCAGGGATGCATTGAATACATCCCTGGCCAGTGATTTACTTGCCCAAGATCTCGGTCAACATCCGCTCTACACCGATCGTCCAGTCCGGCAGCACCAGATCGAAGGTGCGCTGGAATTTGCTGGTATCAAGGCGGGAGTTATGGGGGCGTTTGGCCGGAGTCGGGAAGGCGCTGGTCGGCACCGCATTGAGTTGCGTAACCGCCAGTTCAACGCCGGCCTCTCTGGCTTTGGTAAACACCAGCTGGGCGTAGTCAAACCAGGTGGTAGTCCCAGAGGCGATCAGATGGTATAGCCCGGCAACTTCAGGTTTGTGCTGCGCTACACGGATCGCATGGGCCGTGCAATCGGCCAGCAACTCGGCACCGGTCGGGGCGCCGAACTGGTCATTGATGATTGACATCTCGCTACGCTCTGTGCCAAAACGCAACATGGTCTTGGCAAAGTTTGCCCCACGGGCGGCGTAGACCCAGCTGGTGCGGAAGATCAGGTGACGAGAGCAGAGGGCTGCGCCTTGTTCCCCTGCCAGCTTGGTTTCGCCGTAGACGTTGAGCGGGGCGGTCTGATCGCTCTCGACCCAGGGGCGTTCGCCGCTACCGTCGAATACGTAGTCGGTCGAGTAGTGCACCAGCCAGGCGCCCAAGGCTTCCGCCTCATTAGCGATCGACGCCACGCTGGTAGCGTTGAGCAGTTCGGCAAACTCCCGCTCGCTCTCCGCCTTGTCGACTGCCGTATGGGCAGCCGCATTGACAATCACATCCGGCTTGACCAGCCGTACCGTTTCAGCCACGCCCGCCGGATTGCTGAAATCGCCACAATAGTCCGCAGAATCAAAATCGACGGCAGTAATATGCCCTAGCGGAGCCAGTGCACGCTGCAGCTCCCAACCTACTTGGCCATTTTTACCAAACAGCAGGATATGCATCAGGCACGTTCCCCGTAGTTCAGTTCAATCCAGGATTGGTAAGCACCACTCTTGACGTTGTTCACCCACTGCTGGTTATCCAGATACCACTGCACTGTCTTGCGAATGCCCGACTCGAAAGTCTCTTGCGGTTGCCAGTTCAGCTCGACGCTCATCTTGCTGGCGTCGATGGCATAGCGGCGATCATGGCCGGGGCGATCCGCCACATAGGTGATTTGATCGCGGTAAGAACCAGCCTTGGGCACCATATCATCGAGCAAATCGCAGATGGTGTAGACCACATCCAGATTCTGCTTCTCGTTGTGACCGCCAATGTTGTAGGTCTCCCCCACCACACCAGTGGTCACCACCTTGTAGAGCGCGCGAGCATGGTCTTCCACATAGAGCCAGTCGCGGATTTGATCGCCCTTGCCATACACCGGCAGCGGCTTGCCATCCAGCGCATTCAGGATCACCAGCGGGATCAACTTTTCGGGGAAATGATAAGGGCCGTAGTTATTGGAGCAGTTGGTGACCATGGTCGGCAGACCGTAAGTACGGCGCCAGGCGCGCACCAGATGGTCGCTGGAAGCCTTGGAAGCAGAATAGGGGCTGCTGGGGGCGTAAGGAGTGGTTTCGGTAAACAGCGGCAGCGCCTCACCTGCGCTCACCTCATCCAGATGGGGCAGGTCGCCATACACCTCGTCGGTGGAGATATGGTGGAAACGGAAGGCCGCCTTGCGGACCTCATCCAGATCGTTCCAGTAAGCGCGGGCGGCTTCCAGCAACACATAGGTGCCGACGATATTGGTCTCGATGAAATCAGCGGGCCCTGTGATAGAGCGATCGACGTGGCTTTCTGCCGCTAGGTGCATCACGGCATCCGGTTGATGCAGGGCAAACACCCGGTCCAGTTCACCACGGTTGCAGATATCCACCTGTTCAAAGGCATAGCGAGTACTGGTTGCCACGTCGGCCAGCGATTCCAGGTTACCTGCATAAGTGAGTTTATCGAGGTTGATGACTGAATCCTGGGTATGCCCAATGATGTGACGAACAACCGCCGACCCGATAAAGCCAGCGCCACCAGTGACAAGAGTTTTCATAGGCATGCCATTGAAATTAATAGAAAAGTTATTTTTTAGATAAAAATAATTAAAATGGCGGAAACATTGAGATTGAATGTCGCTGACAAGCAGATATCTCACTCTAATCAGGAGAACCACATTAGCTACCGCCCCTGAGTTACAGCCCCCAGTTTGCTGCTTTTAACCAGATTGTGTCTGCTGTTGGCCATGATGCCCTCCAGCGTGGGATAAGTCTGCCACCGTCCCTGATGACAAGATCTCGACTTGTTTTACAAATTCAATCTGGCGGTCTTGCCAGAAGCAGCCATGCAATATCACAGTACCACAAAGGCAAAGTCTGGATTCTAGCGCCTTTCCCGGCAGCTTGAACAGTCAAAACAACACTCCTAAAAGTGTCGGATCTGCCATCTGTTCATTAATCCACCAGGGTAAAACCTGGCAGGAAATGTCCTGCTTCAGCCTACAGATCGGATTCATAAGTTACCCACCTTAGCCTTGGTCCCATCAATACTGAAGTAAAAGGTGTGGCAAACAGAACGTTAGCACTAATTCAGGTCATGATGTCGATCCGCACCTCGGTGGTTTATGGCAAGTGTGCCATCGTTTTTACAGTAACGACTACAGGTCCATTTACCTTGCTTGCCGGCGTTCCTGCCCACTCGGCACTTGGCAGCGGCAACACCCGCACGACGTATTATGTCATCAAGGTTTCATATGTGTATGAAAACAAACAGGGCGAACCGGATGGTTCGCCCTGTGGCTATACGATAACGCAAGCTGGGAGGTGATGGCTACTGCTGCTGAACACTCGCCGTCGCGCTCGCCCCGGGGGCTTGCCAACCACCACCCACGGCCTTGTAAAGCGCCACCTGGTTGGTCAGCTGGGCCAGACGGGTGCTGATCAGCCCCTGCTTGGCACTGAACAACGAACGCTGGGCATCGAGCCGGGTCAGATAGCTGTCCACACCTTGCTCATAGCGGAACTCCGCCAGCTTGAAGTAGGTCTGGTTGGCCTCGACCAGTGCCTGCTGCGCCTGCAACTGCTGCTGGTAATCAGCCTGGGTGCCGAGCGTATCCGCAACCTCCTTGAAGGCGGTCTGGATGCTCTTCTCATAGCTGGCCACCGCCTGCCTGGTGCTCACCTCGGCCACATCGAGATCGGCAATACGCTTGCCGCCATCGAAGATGGGCAGGTTGATCTGGGGGATAAACGACCAGGTCCCGGTCCCGCCATCAAACAGGCCACTCAGCTGATTGCTGGCAGTGCCCGCCGTCGCGGTCAGCGAGATGGTCGGGAAGAAGGCCGCGCGCGCCGCACCTATATTGGCATTGGCCGCCTTCAGACTGTGCTCGGCGGCCAGAATATCCGGGCGCTGCTGCAGCAGGCTGGAAGGTGCGCCGACCGGGATGGCCGCCAGTTGCACCTCGGCCAGGGTCGCTGGCTGACCGTCCAGTGCCGGTACCTGGCTGCCAAGCAGCAGGGCCAGACCGTTGCGATCCTGCTTCACCTGGCGCTGGTACTGGGCCAGGCTGACCCGGGCACTCTCCAGCGCGGTACGCCCCTGCGCCAGCTCCATCTCTGAGGCCACGCCCAGGCGATACTTGTGCTCGGTCAGGCCATAGCTCTCTTGCTCGGTCGACAGGGTTGCCTCGCTCAGCGCCAGCAACTCCTGATCCGCCAGCAGGGTGAGATAGGCGTTGGCCACCGAGGCGACCAGCGCAATCTGGGTGCTGCGCTGGGTCTCGATCTGACCAAGATAGGTCTCCAGCGCCTGATCCTTCAGGCTCTGGATCCGGCCGAACAGGTCCAGCTCATAGGCTGTGATGCCGATGTTGGCATCGTACTGGCTGCTGATAGTCCCCTGCCCCGTGCTGCTGAGATCGTCCGATCCCTGCTGGCGGGTGCCTGAGCCATTCGCCGCCAGGGTCGGCAGCTGGGCCGCCCGCTGGATGCGGTATCTGGCCTCATAGGCCTCGACGTTGAGGGCCGCGATACGCAGATCCCGGTTGTTCTCCAGCGCAGTGGCGATCAGTTTCTGCAGGGCAGGATCAAGGAACTGCTGCTGCCAGGGGGAGGCAACCGCCTCCCCTTCCGCCTGATTGCTCTGCCAGGAGGCGCCTTGCGGCAGCGCGGGTCTTTGATAGTCAGGGGCCATGGAACAGCCCCCCAGCAGCAGTGTCACGCTCAAGGCGACGATCGTCTTAGTCATGATGAGTCTCCTTGGCAAGGGCGGCCCGCTCTTCCCGTGTACTGTGTTTGGTGAAGTAGCGCGTCACCAGCACGAAGAACAGCGGCACGAAGAAGATGGCCAGCACGGTCGCGCTGATCATGCCTCCCATCACACCGGTACCTATGGCGTTGCGGCTGCTGGCACCCGCGCCCGAGCTGATGGCCAGCGGCAGCACGCCGAGGATGAAGGCGAGCGAGGTCATCAGGATCGGACGCAACCGCAACCGGGCTGCCTCCACCACGGCTTCGCTGACACCCATCCCCTTGTCATACAGCTCCTTGGCAAATTCGACGATCAGGATCGCGTTCTTGGCCGACAGCCCTATGGTGGTGAGCAAGCCCACCTGGAAGTAGACGTCGTTCTCCAGCCCGCGCATGGTCGCCGCCAGAATGGCGCCCAACACCCCGAGCGGCACTACCAGCATCACCGAGAAGGGAATGCTCCAGCTCTCGTACAGGGCAGCCAGACAGAGGAATACCACCAGCAGGGAGATGGCGTACAAGGCTGGCGCCTGGGAGCCCGCCTGGCGCTCCTGCAGGGAGAGACCTGTCCACTCGATGCCGATGCCTTCCGGCAGCTGTTTCACCATCTGCTCTATGGCCGCCATGGCATCACCGGTACTCTTGCCGGGCGCCGCTTCACCCACTATCTCCATGGCGGAGACACCGTTGTAGCGCTCCAGACGGGGCGAGCCAAAGCTCCACTCCGTGCTGGCAAAGGCGGAGAAGGGCACCATCTGGCCCGCGCTGTTGCGCACATACCAGAGCTTGAGATCTTCCGGGTTCATCCGGAACGGCGCATCCGCCTGCAGGTAGACCTTCTTGACCCGACCGCGATCGACGAAGTCGTTCACGTAGGAAGAGCCCCAGGCCGCCGCCAGCGTGTTGTTGATGTCGCTGATGGAGAGCCCCTGCGCCAGCGCCTTCTCGTAGTCAATCTTGACGTCGAGCTGCGGTGTGTCTTCCATCCCGTTCGGGCGCACCCGCACCAGGTTGGGATCCTGCGCCGCCATGCCGAGCAGCTGGTTGCGCGCCGCCATCAGCTTCTCGTGCCCCAGCCCGCCGCGATCCTGCAGGTAGAAGTCAAAACCGGTGGCCGTCCCGAGCTCAGGAATGGGAGGCAGGTTGAAGGCAAACACCTGGGCTTCCTTGATGCTGAACAGATAGCCCATGGCGCGGCCTATGATGGCATTGGCACTGCGCTCCGGCGTGTCGCGCTCTTTCCAGTCTTTCAGCTTGATAAACGCCATGCCGCTATTCTGACCGCTACCGGCGAAGCTGAAGCCCGCCACCGTCAGCACGGCCTCGACGTTATCCTTCTCGTTCTTCAGGAAGTAGTCGCGCATGTCCGCCAGCACCACCTCGGTTCGCTGCTTGGTAGCACCGACCGGCAGTTGCACCATGGACATGATGACCCCCTGATCCTCTTCCGGCAGGAAGGAGGTGGGCATGCGCATGAACAGGATGGCCAGCACCGCAAGCATGGCGGCATAAATGATACCGTAACGCACCCCCTGCTTGACCACCTTGCGCACGCCGTTCTGGTAACGGTTGGCTCCGGCATCGAAGGCCCGGTTGAACCAGCCGAAGAAGCCGCGCTGGGCACCGAACTCGCCGTGCTTGATCGGCTTGAGCAGGGTGGCACAGAGCGCCGGGGTCAGGATCAGCGCCACCAGCACCGACAGCACCATGGCCGAGACTATGGTCAGGGAGAACTGGCGATAAATGGCACCCGTCGAGCCGCCGAAGAAGGCCATCGGCACGAACACGGCGGACAGCACCAGGGCGATACCCACCAGGGCACCCGTGATCTGGGTCATGGACTTGCGGGTCGCTTCCAGCGGGGAGAGATCCTCCTCGCTCATCAGCCGCTCCACGTTCTCCACCACGACGATGGCATCATCCACCAGCAGGCCTATGGCCAGCACCAGACCGAACATGGTCAGGGTGTTGATGGAGAAACCGAACGCCGACATGACGCCGAAGGTCCCCAGCAGCACCACGGGCACGGCTATGGTCGGGATCAGGGTGGCGCGGAAGTTCTGCAGGAACAGATACATGACGCAGAACACCAGGAAGATCGCCTCGATCAGGGTCTGCGCCACCTCCTCGATGGAGATCTTCACGAACGGCGTGGTGTCGTACGGATAGACGATTTCCATGTTGGCCGGGAAATAGGCGGAGAGCTCATCCAGCTTGCCGCGGATCTTCTCGGCGGTATCCAGCGCGTTGGCACCGGTCGCCAGCTTGATGGCGACAGCCGCGGTGGACTGGCCGTTATAGAGCGCATCGGCGTCGTAGTTTTCGCCCGCCAGCTCAACCCGGGCTACATCCTGCAGCCGTACCTTGGAGCCGTCCTGATTCACCCGCAGCAAGATATTGTTGAACTCGGCCACGCTGGAGAGACGGGTCTGCCCCATGATGGTGGCGGTGAACTGCTGATCGGTCACGGAAGGCGTGCCGCCCAGCTTGCCGAACGCCACCTGGGCATTCTGCGCCTTGATGGCGGTCTGCACATCAATCGGGGTCATCTGTACCCGGTTGAGCTTGTTGGGATCGAGCCAGACCCGCATGGAGTACTGGCTGCCGAACAAGGTGATGTCCCCGACCCCGTCCAGACGGCTCAGCGGCTCCTTGATGTTGGCCACCACGTAGTCGGCCAGGTCATCGTTGTTCATGGAGCCATCGCTGGAGATGAAGGCCGCCACCATCAGGAAGCTGCTGGAGGTCTTCTGAACCCGGATCCCCTGCTGTTGTACTTCCTGCGGCAGCAACGACATCGCCTGCTGCAGCTTGTTCTGCACCTGTACCTGGGCGATATCGGGATCGGTACCGGCCTGGAAGGTGAGGGTCACCGACACATTGCCGGACGAATCAGACTGGGAAGACATGTAGAGCAGGTGATCCAGCCCCGTCATGTTCTGCTCGATGATCTGGGTCACCGAGTCTTCCACCGTCTTGGCGGAGGCGCCCGGATAGCTGGCGGAGATGCCGACGGCGGGTGGCGCTATGCTGGGATACTGGGCGATCGGCAGGCCTATGATGGCCAGGCTCCCCGCCAGCATGATCACCAGGGCGATCACCCAGGCGAAAATGGGTCTGTCTATGAAAAATCGTGCCATGAGGCGACTACTCCATCCTACTTGTTGGCCGGGGTCTGGGCAGACAGCTCGGTGGCAGCCTGTTCAGTGGGCGCCACGACAACCCCGGGTTTTACCTTTTGCAGACCGGCGACGATCACCCGCTCGCCCGTCTTGAGACCGGATTCCACCACCCAGTCACTGCCGACGATGCGGCTCAACTGCACTTCCCGCAGCTCGACCTTGTTGTCCGCGGTCACCACCATGACGGTGGCACCGCCTTTCGGGGTGCGGGTCACGGCGGTTTGCGGCACCAGCAGCCCCTCGGCCCGCTCGCCCTCTTGCAGGGTGGCGCGCATGAACATGCCGGGCAGCAGCAGCTGGTGAGGGTTGGGGACTATCACCCGCAGGGTCACCATGCCGGTGGTCTCATCCACGGTCACGTCGGAGAACTGCAACGAGCCCTCTTCGCTGTAGCTGCTGCCATCTTCCAGCTGGAAGCGCACCTTGGCGCCATCCTGCTGGCCCTGGGTCAGCTTGCCGGCGGCGACCTGACGCTTGAGGCGCAGCAGATCGGCGGTGGACTGACGCACATCCACATACATGGGGTCGAGCTGCTGGATGGAGGTGAGGCTGTCGGCCTGCTGGGCCGTCACCAGGGCACCCTCGGTCACCGCAGACTTGCCGATGCGACCGCTGATGGGGGCCGTGATGCGGGTATAGGCCAGATTGATGTTGGCGCTCTGCACGGCGGCCTTGGCGGCCCCTATCTCGGCCAGCTGCTGCTTCCAGGCGGCGTCGGCATCGTCGTACTCCTGGCTGCTGATGGCCTTCACTTTCACCAGCTCGGCATAACGCTTGGCCTTGAGGCGGGCGCTCTGCTCGTTGGCCTGCGCCTTGGCCAGATTGGCCTTGGCACTGGCCACGCTGGCCTGATAGACGGCGGGGTCTATCTGGTACAGCAGTTGGCCGGCCTTGACGTCGCTGCCTTCCGTAAAGAGGCGCTTGAGAATGATGCCGCTCACCTGGGGACGCACCTCGGCGACCCGCAGCGGGGCACTGCGGCCGGTCAGCTCCGAGGTGAGCTGCAACGGCATTGTGTGCAGGGTGACGACATCCACGGCGGCGGGTGGCATCTCACCCGGCCCTTGCTGGGCACTGCCCTGTTCGCCACAAGCTGTCAGCAGACCGCTTGCCAGCAGGGCAAGGCCGACCGAACGTGCGAGAATATGTTTATGCATGAAGAACCTGAGCCTCTGTCAATCAATGAATAACCACAGGTTTTGTATGACCCTGTTGGTAAAATCGGAAAGATGAGGCAATATACATACATTCATAAATGTATGTAAGTGACTTTTTTTACTTTTACAAGGCGCAGATGTCGATGGCCAGAAGAACCAAAGAAGAGGCGCAGCAGACCCGCTGCCACATCATGAGTACGGCCCTGAATCTGTTCTGTTCGCAAGGATTGGCCAAGACCAGCCTGACCGATATTGCCAGGGCCGCCGATCTGACCCGTGGCGCCATCTATTGGCACTTCAAGAACAAGGAGGAGCTGTTCGTCTCCCTGTGGGAGGAGCTGTGTCAACCGCTCTCCCATCAGCTCGACGCCTGTGTCGCCGAACAGGAGCCGGACCCCCTCGGCAAGCTGCGCAGCTTCCTCAAGGAGGTGCTGGTGAAGATCAGCACCAATCCTGCCCACCAGCAGATGTTCACCATCATGTTCAATCTCGAGTCGCTGGAAGGGGAAGCCATCTCGCTGCGCGAGCACATGCGCAGCCAGTCCGCCAACTTCTTCCGGGATCTGGAGACCACCCTGGCCAATGCGGTGCGCCTCGGCCAACTGCCCCAGGGACTGGATCTGCAGCGGGCCGCCACCCTGCTGCACTGCACCCTGGATGGCTACATCATCAACTGGCTGCACTTCCCGGAGCGCATCGATCTGACCCGGGAGGCCGACTTCCTGCTCGACAGCCTGTTTGCCCTGATAGCCCTGCCAACCGGCCCGGCCGCCCGCCGCACCTGATAGCCGAGGGCCAGCCCGCCGCTGGCCCCGCTCCTTGCTCCTGCACGCCACCACAGAACCGCTCTCCTGCCTGGCAGTACAGATTCACGGCACGACGCTTTGGTAGCCCGTCGCCAAATTTGCTAGAGTAGCGCCCCCGAAAGAAGGTGCCTGCCATGTCCATATCTCCACTGCCCGACCACGATGCCTCTCCCAGTCAACCATCTGCATCGCCACAGCCCAGTCATGATGCCTCCATCAGTCAATCATCTGCATCGCCGCTGCCCGGTCACAATGCCTCCCCCAGTCTGCCATCTGTGGCGGATGCCGACACCCTGTCTGCCCGTCAGCGCTTTCTGATATTGCTGGCAAGCGGGGCCCATCTGCTGGAGGCGGGCTGCGGAGCGGGCGAGGATCTGCTCTTTTTCCGGCAACAAGGCCTCATGGTCACCGCCTTTGATGCCAGCCTGGCCCAGGCCAGGCTCGCCTCGCGCCGCAGCGGCCAACCGGTGCGGGTCTGCCGCCTCGAGCAGATGCACAGCGCCTTGCCCTTTGACGGCATCTGGGCCAGCGGCTCGCTGCCCTGCCTGGCCGAGGGAGAGCTTGCCCCCGCCCTGATGCATCTCGCCGGCCTGCTCAAACCCCGGGCACCGCTCTACTGCTCCTTCCCTTATGGCGAGGGCGAGCACAGCTGCGCCGTGGCCTCCTCACAAGACGAATATCCGCTGCAGACCCGGCTCGATGAGGCCCGCCTGCAACAACTGATCGCCCCCCTGCCGTTTGCCCTGCATCAGAGCTGGTGCAGCGAGGATGCCGTGCACGGCCGCTGGCTGCATGCCCTGCTGATCCGACTCCCCGAGCTCGCTCCCACCCTGCATCAATATCGCCGCCGTCGCTTCAAGGGACCCATTCCCCGTGATCCATCATCCAGATAACAATATTTAACTCGGAGTTAACCAGGTGATGGCAGACAAGATGCGGCGTTTGTGTTAAAAAGCGGCATTAAAATCAAAATTAAATAACAAATCAGACACTAACACCTGGATTTACTTATGAAACTTGTCCTCAAACTGGTTGCCGGCATCCTGGCCGGTCTCTTGCTCGGTCTCTACGCCCCCGAATGGGTCGCACGCGTGCTGTTTACGGCCAAGACAGTCATAGGTCAGCTGATCACCTTCACCATTCCGCTCATCATCCTGTTCTTCATCATGAGCGGCATCGCCAGCCTGCCGAAGAACTCCGGCAAGCTGCTGGGCAAGACGGTCGCCCTCTCCTACTGCTCCACCATACTGGCGGGCCTGTTCGCCTTTGCCGTGGCCAGCAACCTGATCCCGCGCCTGACCACAGCCGCCGAGCCCACGGCCGCCGCCGCCATCAAGCTCACTTCCTACGTCAATCTGGAGATACCGCCGCTGTTCGGGGTCATGTCGGCCCTGGCCGCCGCCTTCGTGTTCGGCATCGGCATCAGCGCCACCCAGGCCACAGATCTGCGCCGGGTCGCCGATCAGGGCCGCGACATCATAGACCGCCTGCTGGCCAAGGTGATCATCCCGCTGCTGCCCTTCTACATCGCCGGCGTCTTCGTCGAGATGACGGTCGAGGGCACCGTCTTCGCCACCCTGAAGACCTTCGGCGTGGTGCTGGTGATGGCCATCGTCATGCACTGGCTCTGGCTCTCCGTGCTGTTCGTCGGCACCGGGCTGGCGCTGGGTCGCTCACCCGTCATGCTCATCAAGAACATGCTGCCCGCCTACTTCACCGCCCTCGGCACCATGTCCAGCGCCGCCACCATCCCGGTCGCCCTGCAGGCCAGCAAGAACAACGGCGTGAGCGACGGCATCGCCAACTTCACCGTGCCGCTGTGTGCCACCATTCACCTGTGTGGCTCCACCATCACCCTGGTGACCTGTGCCACCGCGGTGATGTTCCTCTCCGAGCACCTGGCCATTCCGGGACTGGACACCATGCTGCCCTTCATCATGATGCTGGGCGTCATCATGATAGCCGCGCCGGGTGCCCCGGGTGGCGGCGTCATGTCCGCCCTGGGCCTGCTCACCTCCATGCTCGGCTTCGGTGAGGCCTCCATCGCCCTGATGATCGCCCTCTACCTGGCGCAGGACAGCTTCGGCACCGCCTGCAACGTCACAGGTGACGGCGTCATCGCCCTGTGGGCCGACCGCTTCGCCCAGCGCGGCGAGACTGCGCTCGGCGCCGAGCAGGACGCAGCCTGATACGGCAAGCAAGCACATAAAAAAAGGGAGCCAGTGGCTCCCTTTTTTTATGGCTGGCATCCGAGGTCAACCGCGCCGGCGGATCACCCCCTCCTGCGCCGTGCTCGCCACCAGCACACCCTCGCGGGTGAAGAACTGGCCGCGCACCAGACCACGACCTGCGCTGGCGCTCGGGCTGTCCACCACGTAGAGCAGCCAGTCATCCAACCGGAAGTCCCGGTGGAACCACATGGAGTGATCTATGGTGGCCACCTGCATGTCCGGCTCCCAGTACGAGACGCCATGGGGCTGCAGGGCGGTAAACAGGAAGTGGAAATCGGAGGCATAGGCCAGCAGGTACTTGTGGACCCGCTGATCGTCCGGCATCTGGCCGTTGGCCCTGAACCAGACGTGGCGCAGCGGCTCGTGCACATCCGGGCGGATCGGATCGACCAGGGTCACGGGGCGAATTTCGATGGGCTTCTCGCACATGATCTTGTCGCGCAGGGCGGACGGGATCTGCTGCTCGTAGGGGCGCACCAGCTCCAGCTCGCTCTTGAGCTGCTCGGGCGGGGTGATCCCCGCCGGCATGGCGATCTGATGCTCGAACCCCTCGGCCTCGACCTGGAAGGAGGCGTTGAGATAGAAGATGGGCTTGCCGCCCTGAATGGCCTTGACCCGGCGGGTGGAGACGGTCTGGCCGTCACGGATATTCTCCACGTCGTAGATGATGGGACGATTGGCATCACCGGGGCGCAGGAAGTAGGAGTGGAAACTGTGCACCTGACGATCGGCGGCCACCGTCTGTTTGGCGGCTGACAAGGCCTGCCCCATTACCTGTCCGCCAAACACGGCCCGCAGACCGAGATCCTGGCTCTGGCCCCGAAACAGGCCCTCCTCGATTTTCTCGAGCGCCAGCAGTGCCAGCAGCTCATCAAGTACCTTGCTCATTATTATCTCCTGTATCAGTGCCGCAAAGGCTAACAAGCCCGCTCTGGCAGAGCAACCTTGCCCCTCCCCCGCAGTGGATCCGCCGGGTGGTTTAATTCAGCAAGGTGATGAAAAAGGCGCCAAGGCGCCTTTTTCATGCCAGAGTGCGGCATCAGGCCGGCTCTGTGTCCCCTCACTTGCGGTTGGCATTGGGCCGGCCGCCGGTCACCACATCGGCACGCCCCTCCTCCTTGGCCTTCTCGGCCCGCTTCTTGCGCATCTCTTTCGGATCGGCGATGAGCGGGCGATAGATCTCGATGCGATCCCCGTCCTGCAGCAGTTCAGTCCCCTTGACCGGCCGGCTGTAGATGCCGAACTTGTTGACCGACAGATCGATCTCCGGGTGCTTCTGCACTATGCCGGACTGCTCGATGGCTGCCAGCACGCTGGTGGCGGGAGCAACCCGGATGCGCAGCACAGTCTGGCGCTCGGGCAGGGCATACACGACTTCGATATTGAGCAGATCAGACACCGTACACCACCTTGGCGCGGTTGGAGAAGGCGAGCACCATGGAGCCCACCAGATCGCGGAAAATCTGGCCAAACGCCAGCTCGATCAGCTTGGAGGTGAACTCGAAATCGAGGTCGAATTCGACCTTGCAGGCATCCACATCCAGCGGCGTAAAGGTCCACCAGCCGGCCAGCTTGCTGAAGGGCCCCTCCACCAGCTCCATCTTGATCTGCCGGTTGGCATCGAGCAGGTTGCGGGTGGTAAACGTCTTGGCAATCCCCGCCTTGGCCACATCGACCGAGGCAGTCATATAGTCATCGCCTGTCTCATGGACACGGCTGCCGACACAACCGGGCAGAAACTCCGGATAAGCGTGAACATCATTGACCAGCCTGAACATTTGTTCTGCGCTGAACATCACCAGGGCACTGCGAGTAATACGGGGCATGGGCTTTCCTCATCCAATCGGGCCGATTTTATCACCTTGTCAGCCAAGATCATCCCCAAAACCGCTCACAAAGCCGCCACTCGAGCAGTTGCGCGTTTTACAGCCGCCGCCACCCACGTATAATGCGCCTTCCTAATCATTGCCAAAGGCGCCCGTCATGAGCAAAAAGAACAGTAAAAACAAAGCCGGGTCCAGCACCATTGCACTCAACAGAACCGCCCGTCACGAGTACTTCATCGAAGAGCGCGTGGAAGCCGGTCTGTCCCTGCAAGGGTGGGAAGTCAAATCCCTGCGGGCGGGCAAGGCCAACATCAGCGAAGCCTATGTCATCTTCTTGCAGGGCGAAGCCTTCCTGTTCGGCTCCACTTTCCTGCCACTGAACGCCGCCTCCAGCCACGTGGTGTGTGATCCGACCCGCACCCGCAAGCTCCTGCTGAGCCGCCGTGAACTCGACAAGCTGGAGAGCCTGACCGCCCGTCAGGGTTACACCATAGTGCCGCTGGCACTCTACTGGAAAGAGTGCTGGGTCAAGGTCGAGATCGGTCTGGTCAAAGGCAAGAAAGAGCACGACAAACGGGAAGACACCAAGGCCCGCGAATGGGATCGGGAGAAAGCCCGCATCATGAAGAACAAGCATCGCGGCTGATTGTGCGCCGCATGCAGCCGTGCGGCGTCCAATAAACCAGCAATCGACCGGCCAAGGCCGGTCGATTGCCATCAACGCCTTGCCATGACAGGATTTTTGCGTACAATCGGCTTTGACAACTTGGGGCTGATTCTGGATTCGACAAGATTCACGAAACCCAAGGTGCATGCCGAGGTGCGGTAGGCCTCGTTAACAAACCGCAAAAAAATAGTCGCAAACGACGAAAACTACGCACTCGCAGCTTAATAACCTGCGCTGAGCCCTTCTACCCTAGCTTGCCTGTGTCCTAGGGAATCGGAAGGTCATCCTTCACAGGATCGTGTGGAAGTCCTGCTCGGGGCGGAAGCATTAAAACCAATCGAGCTAGTCAATTCGTGGCGTGTCTCTCCGCAGCGGGTTGGCGAATGTAAAGAGTGACTAAGCATGTAGTACCGAGGATGTAGTAATTTTGGACGGGGGTTCAAATCCCCCCAGCTCCACCAAACAATGTTCCGGCCGGGAACGAAGAAGTACAGAAACCCGCAAGATTCAACGTCTTGCGGGTTTTTTGTTGTCCGTAGCAATCCGAGATAGTCGCCAAAATCCAGCTTGTTTAGTACCATCAGATGTACCACAAGGCTGTGGTACTAATTTTTGGTGGTACAAATGGACGTTATGGATAGAAAGCCACGCAGAACAGGATCAGACTGGCTGTCCCCCACAACAGTGAAGGATGCCAAGGCCAACGACGATGGCAAGGAGTACACCTTGTCAGACGGCCAGGGGCTCGAGCTGAGAGTCAAGTCAAAGGACAAGAAACGGTGGGTGTTCAAGTACCAAAGCCCTGCCGACAAAAAACGCACCAATATAGGCTTTGGCACTTATCCAGAAGTCACGCTGGCCATAGCTAGAGAGCGACGTAGGGAGGCTCGCGCCCTGCTTGCCCAAGGGATTGATCCCAAGGCTCACAAAGAAGAACAGGCAACCATTGCCCAAGCAGAGCATGAGGCCAGCCAGAGCACCTTCGAGCGCATGGCCGCCAAGTGGCTGGATCTCAAACGCCATAGCGTGAGCGAGGAATATGCTACAGATTCGTGGCGATCCCTTGAGATGTATGTGCTGCCATTCATCGGCTCCATGCCCATCGATAAAATCCGCGCCCCCAAGGTGATCGAGTTACTGCGTCCATTGGAGGCAGACGGCAAGCATGAGACCGTTCGCCGCCTCTGCCAGCGAATAAACGAGATTCTGGACTACAGCGTGAATCACGGATTGCTCGCGGCCAACCCTTGCTCGGCCATTCGCAAAGTGTTCAGGAAGCCCACCAAGAAACACATGCCCACCCTCAAGCCAGATGAGTTGCCTTTGTTGATGGCAGACATTGCCAACGGTCGTTTGGAACACACCACCCGCTGCCTGATTGAATGGAGCCTACACACCCTGGTGCGCCCCGGTGAATCAGCGGGTACTCGTTGGGATGAAATCGATCTGGAAGACAAGGTGTGGAAGATCCCAGCAGATCGCATGAAGATGGATCGCCCCCACAGTATCCCACTCACCCCGCAAGCTATCTCCCTGTTGGAGCGTATGAAACCGATTAGCGGTCACCGTCCCTTTGTGTTCCCTGGC
Organism: Aeromonas sp. MR19; assembly: GCF_963899305.1. NCBI lineage: Bacteria > Pseudomonadati > Pseudomonadota > Gammaproteobacteria > Aeromonadales > Aeromonadaceae > Aeromonas > Aeromonas sp. MR19. Next base: position 349 of record NZ_CAWQWZ010000053.1, on the reverse strand, counting down.
CGCCGCGATCCCCTGAGTCATATCAACGATCAAACCGCCAATGCAGCCTTGAAACGGCTTGGCTATGGTGGGCGACTGGTGGCCCATGGCTTGCGCTCGCTGGGGAGTACCACTCTCAATGAGCAGGGCTTCAACCCTGATGCCATCGAGGCGGCGTTATCCCACGCCGACGAGAACGAGATCCGCCGCGCTTACAACCGCTCGGACTACTTCGAGCAGCGGGTGAATCGCCCCGGCTTCTCTAGACACTTTTGAGCCGTTCGAAATATTGCTTTTCACACTCTACTGGCGATAGCCCATTGTTGAAACTGTGCCGGCGCTTGGGGTTGTAAAACATTTCAATGTAATC
>NZ_CAWQWZ010000052.1:0-232675 GCF_963899305.1 Aeromonas sp. MR19 | reverse complement strand
GGGATATCAGTTCCTACCTGATGGATTACTATAACTGGCGGCGTCCACATCAACACAATGATGGGATACCGCCAGCAGAGGCCGAGAATCGGCTTAACTGTGTGTCCGGATTTAGTTGACCACTACAATCCATGCAATAAGGGCAGGAGCCCGGCCCCTGCCCTTTCCCATCCTTCACCAAGCTCGCCTTGTCCTGGCGCTCAGGTCAGGTAGTAACGCCACGCCCTGATCGGCTCCGAATAACCCACTCTGGTGCAGAAGGGGGCCAACTCGCTGTTGGCCTGCTCTAGGCTGAGGGTCTGATGGTTGTCCTCCCGACACCACTGCACGAACTCGCCGCTGTTGAAGCTGTAGTGATCCCCGTGAAAGGTCCCGTGAGCCTCGATCAAATCGATGGCTTTGTCGATCTCCATGATTGGCCTCCTGGCTTTGTGCTCTCCTCTTCAAGCTTAGCGAGCAGGGACGATGGGAGGGGCGTAATAGGTCGCGCCATTGGCCCAGTGGCGATTGGAAAAAGGGAAAAAAGAGGGGGTTGCCAGCAGAATTGCGACAGCCTGCTTTCGCACACACCTAATGATGTTTAGTAATCAGACCTACCTATCTCACATATCCTGATTCAAAGGCTTCAGTCCCCTCCCCAACAACAGTACACTGCTCTAAAAATTATGATTGGTATCTTAATGATTTTTGGATGCCGAATTTAAATAAACAAATAGAAATTAATGAGACAATACAATGATGAGCATGCCTGACAGATATTCCGGTGAAAATGCATATATCTACTCATCACGTATTTTGAATTTCAGAGGTATCTCGTCAGTTAATAAATTATTATCGTCAGATGTATTTTTAATGTCGCTAGATAGTAACAACACACTATCTTATAAAAAAGATGGCAAACTAACACACGAAACATTAAAAATACAAATGGCATTGAATGAACAAGGTATGCGTGTTGCTAATCACAGCGACTTTATTGAATCCAACAGCCATCAGATCTATCATTATGCCTTCCTAATAGCTCTTAACATGCTTCTAGCAGAAAAAAGACTATTTAACTCCTCTTATTCATTTCCATTGCCAAAAATACGACTTTTCATGCATCCTGTGTCAATAGCCACGGAAGGATGTGACAATTTGGAGTTGTATCTCCCCTTAGTATCTATATATGATGATGGCACAATCCAGCTTTCCTTCAAGTCCATATCAGGATTTAATAATTATACCAACAAGGAGTTGATAGGATACACAATAAACAAAAGCCAGTTAAACGTGACTTCTTTTCTTTGCTGTAAAGATCTACTCTTAGCAGCCATAACTCATGAGTTATCTAAAGAGCCATTATTAATGAAACTCATTAATAGAAAAGAGCTTTACCACATAATAGATTTATCCTTAGAAAGACCCCACACAATGGAGTTTGGGGAAGAAGAATTAACTTTATTTAATCTTGTACAAACTGATGTAATAACCATAACTGATATTTCAAGAAATCTACTCTCATTATTAGCTGCATCAATAGAAAAAGAGAGAGTAACGTTAGATTTTAAATGGTTTGCGAAAAGCTTCCAAGATACATCTCTTGGTTCTTTCTGGTGTGCGAAACCAGTGATTTTTATCGATGAACATTCTAGGCAAATGAAAAAATCATCTGATAATTGGAACTCTCATAAATATTTTGTTGACTCTGTGATGTCTCGAGTCATCCCTGCCCCAGAGCAGTTACATAAAGCAAAAGACATAAGATTATTCAATGACTATAATCATTTTTTTAGTGACTCAATTTCTTTAGTTTTAATGGCTAAAGATGCAACTGACGATCTTAACGTTCAAGATTCTTACACTTTTGACAATGTCATTGCGGATACGCTGACTCTTAATGAGATTGGAGAATACATAAAAGTTTATTATAACTACGCGGAAAAGCGGATAGAGAACTGCCGAAATACAATTGAGTTAGTTCAAGAGGAATTATCTATAATAAATTTTGAATCATCATTAACATCAGCTCAAAAATATGGTGAGATTGCGGCTTTCATAGAAAATGTAAAAAATGGTGATTTTGTTGCGAAAAGTATTGATAATGTAAGAAAAAGGCTTGAGGGTGTAAGAAAATCATTGGATTTGAATGAGAAAATATCCTCTGACATTGATAGTAAGAGAATTACAATTTTTTTTGGCGTGCTCGCCTCCGCATCACTATCTCCTGAATTTATACAACCAGCACTTCAGTCTATGGATTTAGCACCAAAGGAAGACAGCACTTTAAAAATCGTTGGATTCATAATATCCATAATATTTGTTTGTTTGTGTTTACCTCTAACAAAATTAATATGGAGGCACCGTCCTAGAAAATAAAACCCAAAAAGGTTGATTAATGTACTTATTATACAATATGGGTTTATATCCTAATTTAATAAGAAGGGCGCTTTCGCGCCCTTCTTATTAATCACCCTTCCTGATTTTCCTCGGCGGCCGGCTCAGCGCCGGCAGCGGATTCAATCTCGATGCGATCGACGCGCTGCAAACCGCGGGGCAGCTTGGCGCCACGGCGGCCGCGCTCGCCACGGTAGTAGTCAAGGTCAGATGGCTTGAGAGTGAGCTTGCGCTTGCCGGCAAACAGGGTGACATATTGCCCCTGCGGAATAATGGCGGCCATCACCATAAACTCTTCCCGCGCCTTCACGCGAGCGGACGGAATGCTGATCAGCTTGTTGCCCTTGCCCTTGCCGAGTACCGGCAATGTGTTGAGCGGGAACAGCAGCATGCGCCCCTCGTTGGAGATGGCCATGCAGAGATCGGTCTCCGGCGAGCCAATCTTCTGGGGTGCCATCACCTGGCCCCCTTCCGGCACAGTCAGCAGCGCCTTGCCGTTCTTGTTCTTGCCGATGAGATCGTCATAGGTACAGACGAAGCCATAACCGGCATCCGAACAGATCAGATAAGGTTCCCCCTCGTTGCCCATCACCAGATGACGAACCTCTTCGCCTGCGCCCAGCGCAAAGCGGCCGGTGAGCGGCTCGCCCTGACTGCGGGCCGATGGCAGCGTGTGAGCCTCCAGCGCATAGGTGCGTCCCAGGGTGGAGAGGAACACAGCCTGCTGGTTGCTGCGGCCGCAGGCGTGGGCCAGATAACCATCCCCCGCCTTGTAGGAGAGGCCTTCCACGTCCACGTCGTGGCCCTTGGCGGCCCGTACCCAGCCTGCACCCGAGAGGATGACGGTGACCGGCTCGCTCGGGGTCAGCTCTTTCTCGGTCAAGGCTACCGCGCTGGCGCGCTCCACCAGCGGGGTGCGGCGATCGTCGCCGTACTTCTCGGCATCTGCCAGCAGCTCCTTCTTGAGCAATGTGTTGAGGCGGCGCTCCGAGCCCAACAGCAGTTCGAGCTTGTCGCGCTCTATGGCCAGTTCGTCCTGCTCGGCGCGCAGCTTGAACTCTTCGAGCTTCGCCAGGTGGCGCAGTTTGAGCTCGAGGATCGCCTCTGCCTGGGTCTCGCTGATGTTGAAGCGCTCCACCATCACCTTGCCCGGCTCATCCTCGGTGCGGATGATCTCGATCACCTCGTCGATGTTGAGGTAGGCCACCAGCAAGCCTTCGAGGATGTGCAGGCGAGCCAGCACCTTGTCGAGGCGATACTGCAGGCGACGGCGCACCGTCTCGCGGCGGAAGGTGATCCACTCGGAGAGGATCATCTTGAGGGTCTTCACCTGCGGCCGGTTGTCCAGCCCCAGAATGTTGAGGTTGACGCGATAGTTCTTCTCCAGATCCGTGGTGGCGAACAGGTGGGCCATCAACGCCTCCATGTCCACCCGGTTGGAGCGGGGAATGATCACCAGACGGGTCGGGTTCTCATGGTCCGATTCATCCCGCAGGTCGGTGACCATGGGCAGCTTCTTGGCCACCATCTGGGCGGCGATCTGCTCCATGATCTTGGCGCCTGAGGCCTGATGGGGCAGCGCCGTGATGACGATGTCGCCATCCTCCTCGTTCCAGACCGCCCGCTGCTTGATGGAGCCCTTGCCGGTCTCGTAGATTTTGCGGATGTCATCGCGCGGCGTGATGATCTCGGCGCTGGTCGGGTAGTCCGGCCCCTGAATGTGCGCCATCAGCGCATCCAGCCCGGCATTGGGGTTGTCCAGCAGCTCGGCGCAGGCGTAAGCCACTTCCCGCGCGTTGTGGGGCGGGATATCCGTCGCCATGCCCACGGCTATGCCTGTGATGCCGTTGAGCAGTATGTGCGGCAGGCGGGCGGGCAGCACCACGGGTTCTTTCATGGTGCCGTCGAAGTTCGGTGTCCACTCCACAGTGCCCTGGCCGAGCTCGGAGAGCAGCAGCTCGGAGAAGCGCGACAGCCGCGCCTCGGTATAACGCATGGCGGCGAAGGACTTGGGATCGTCCGGCGCACCCCAGTTGCCCTGACCATCCACCAGCGGGTAGCGATAGGAGAAGGGCTGGGCCATCAGCACCATGGCTTCATAACAGGCGCTGTCGCCGTGGGGATGGTACTTGCCCAGCACGTCACCCACGGTACGGGCGGATTTCTTGTGCTTGGAGAGGGCCGACAGACCCAGCTCGCTCATGGCGTAGATGATGCGCCGCTGCACGGGTTTGAGGCCATCGCCGATATGCGGCAGGGCCCGGTCCATGATGACGTACATGGAGTAGTTCAAGTAAGCCTGTTCGGTAAAGGCGCGCATCGGCTGGCGCTCTACCCCGTCCAGACTGAGCTCGATAGCATCACTCATGTGATTATCTCTTTCGGTTCGGGAGCTGGTTGGCGCTCTACTTCATCCAACAGACTGAGCTCGATAGCATCACTCATATGTTTTTCTCTTGCTATGGCGCGCCCTCAGAGGGCACGCCTGAAATGCGGGTCGGCAGGTGACCGACGGCTTAGATGATGGCGAGGTTGCCCTTCTCTTCCAGCCACTCGCGGCGATCCGGGGCACGCTTCTTGGCCAGCAGCATGTCCATCAGTTGCAGGGTCTCGTCCCCCTCCTCCAGCTCGCCCATGGTGAGCTGCACCAGGCGGCGGGTATTGGGATCCATGGTGGTTTCCCGCAGCTGTTTCGGGTTCATCTCGCCCAGACCCTTGAATCGGGTCACCATCACCTTGCCTTTCTTCTTCTCGGCCTCGACCCGCTGCAGCACGCCGTTCTTCTCGTCCTCATCGAGGGCATAGAACACCTCCTTGCCGATGTCGATCCGGTAGAGCGGCGGCATGGCCACATAGACGTGGCCATGATTGACCAGGGTGCGGAAGTGCCTGACGAACAGGGCGCACAGCAGGGTGGCTATGTGCAGACCGTCCGAGTCCGCATCAGCCAGTATGCACACCTTGCCGTAGCGCAGGCCGGAGAGATCCTCGGAGTCCGGGTCCAGGCCTATGGCCACAGAGATGTCGTGCACTTCTTGCGAGGCGAGCACCTGACCGGCTTCCACCTCCCAGGTATTCAGTATCTTGCCGCGCAGGGGCATGATGGCCTGGAACTCACGGTCCCGCGCCTGCTTGGCGCTGCCGCCCGCCGAGTCACCCTCCACCAGGAAGAGTTCCCCCTGCATGGGGTCGGCGCAGTTGCAGTCGGTCAGCTTGCCGGGCAGGGCCGGGCCTTGCGTTATCTTCTTGCGCACCACAGTCTTGGCGGCGCGCAACCTGCGCTGGGCGCTGGAGATGCAGATCTCGGCGATCTGCTCCGCCAGCTCGGTGTTGCTGTTGAGGAACAGGCTGAAGGCATCCTTCACCACCCCCGACACGAAGGCAGAGCTCTGGCGCGACGACAGCCGCTCCTTGGTCTGGCCGGCAAACTGGGGATCCTGCATCTTGATGGAGAGGATGTAGGCGCAGCGATCCCAGATGTCTTCCGGGGTCAGCTTGACCCCGCGCGGCAACAGGTTGCGGAACTCGCAGAACTCGCGCATGGCGTCGAGCAGACCCTGGCGCAGGCCGTTGACGTGAGTACCGCCCTGCGGCGTCGGGATCAGGTTCACATAGGATTCAGCGAGGCACTCGCCCCCTTCCGGCAACCAGCACAGGGCCCAGTCCACCGCGGACTGCTCTGTGCTGAAGGCGCCGACGAAGGGCTGCTCCGGCAGGCAGGTGAACTGCTTGACCGCATCGACCAGATAATCCTTGAGGCCATCTTCGTAGCACCACTCCAGCTTGATGCCGGTGTTCTTGTCGAGGAACTTGATGGTGAGGCCGGGGCAGAGTACGGCCTTGGCCTTGAGCAGGTGCTCCAGCTTGGTGACCGAGAAGCGGGGCGAGTCGAAATAGCTCGCCTGCGGCCAGAATCGCACCCGAGTGCCCGTGTTGCGGCGCCCGCAGGTGCCGGTAATGGTCAGCTCCTGCACCTTGTCGCCGCGCTCGAAGGCGATGTCATAGACCTGGCCGTCGCGGCGCACCGTCACCTCGACCCGATCGGAGAGGGCGTTCACTACCGAGATGCCCACCCCGTGCAGACCGCCGGAGAACTGATAGTTCTTGTTGGAGAACTTGCCCCCCGCGTGCAGCTTGCAGAGGATCAGCTCCACACCGGATACCCCCTCCTCCGGGTGAATGTCGACCGGCATGCCGCGGCCGTCATCGATCACCTCGAGGGACTGGTCTTCAAACAGGGTCACCTCCAGGGTACGGGCGTGGCCCGCCAGCGCCTCATCGACGCTGTTGTCGATGACCTCCTGGCCGAGGTGATTGGGCCGGGTGGTGTCTGTGTACATGCCGGGGCGACGACGCACCGGTTCGAGGCCATTGAGGACCTCAATGGCATCCGCATTGTATTGAGTGGACATGGAGGGCCTTGCGAATTGACGTTTGGGGAGAATCTTACTCGTTGGGAGGGCCTTGGACAAACCCGACTGCGGGAAAGGGTGATCCAGACAGGGGCCGGCCAGGCCCAAGTCCGGACTCAGGTCGCGGCTGACGCCACCGGCAGCGCCTGCTGCAGCTGGGAGAGAGAGCTGTGCAGCCGCCACACCATGCCAGCCAGATCCAGCGCCGCCGGATCCCGATGACGAGCCAGCCCCTGGCTGATGCGTTGCAGCTCGGCCAGCGTCCGTTCGAGGGAGTCATGCTGCACCCCCCGCTCGGTGAGGATCCCTCGCAGGCAGCGAATGCAGGCGTCTCGCACCAGATAGAGCGGCTGATCATCGCCACGCCACTGGCGCAATTGCCAGACGATGTGGCTGCAGTTGAGCAGCACCACGCCCCAGCGCAACACCCAGAGCCTGGCGGTCTGATCCTGGCTCTGGCTGAGCTGGCTGATGCCGTGATAGATGCGCGATTCGAACTGGCTCTCGCTCTGCTGTGGCCTGGGCGCCAGCTGATCCATGAAGTCGTGGCGCAGGATACGCATGATACGGCGACTCTTGCGCCGATCCGAGCTCGGCCGCAGGATCTGGAACGCCAGCCCGGCCGCCATTACCCCCAACACCTGGCTGATGCTGGTATTGATGAACAACGAGTAGTCGTAGCTCGGCGGGTTGGTGATGGAGAGAAAGGAGCCGAGCAGCACTATGAGCTGACCCCACAGCACAGCCATCCTGGGCTTTTGCAGCTTGAACATCTGCATGGTGACCAGCACGGGAAACAGCAGGGCGCAGAACTGCCAGAAGTCGTCGATGCGGATCATCAGGCCGAATTTGACCGCGAAACAGACCAGGCTCAGCAGCAAAATAGCCTGCAGCATGGTGTTGACCCCCTTGACCGGCGCCGGCGTCGCCGAGTAGAGCACGCAGCAGATAGAGAGCATGGTCAGCGCCGTCCCCCCCAGATCCCACTGGCTGTGGATCCAGAAGGCGCAGCCCAGCAGCACGCAGAGGAAGGTGCGGCCACCGTTGTAGGCCGCCTCATAGCTGTCGATGTGGCTGGTGAGGGAGGTGTGGCGCGGCGGGGCCGGCCACTCCCGATCGTCATACTGCTCCAGCCGGCTCAGCCAGCGCTGGCACTCCAGATAGCTCCAGCAGAAGTGACGCAGCCGCAGCCAGAAGGTGCGGTGACGATAATCGCCCCCTGCAGTCGGCGCGAACGGAGCCAGCAGGCGGGCGATGCGATACTTGTCGCACGCCGGCTTGCCCAGCTCGGTCAGCAGGCTGGCCAGCAGCGCCTGAATGCCTGCCGGTTGCTCCGGCCAGTTATGCAGCATGCGGCGCTGGCTGGAGATGAGGCTGATGATCCGCAGCTGGCGGTGCAGCAGGAAGTTGAGCAGCTTGTTGTGGCGGCGCAGCCGGTGGTGGCTCCACACCGCCTGAATGCGCAGCACGTTCATGGTGAGGATCTGGCCGATCAGCCCCTCGTGGGCGCTGCGCACATCCGGGTTGGCCTCCCCCAGCCAGAGCAGCTGGGCATGTTCCAGCAGGCGGCTCTGGCTCTTGCGCAGCGATTGCAGCAGGGTCTCGCTGTCGGAGGTGCTGGGCAGGATCATCATCATCAGGCCACCGCAGAGGATGCCGATGATCACCTCGCTCACCCGGGCCTGGGCTATGTCGAAGATATGATGCGGATCGACCACGTTGACGCAGGAGAAGGCTATGATGGCGGCCGTGTAGCCCGCCAGGGCAAAGGCGTAGGAGACGTTGTTCTGATAGTGGTTGGAGATGTAGGTGCAGAGTCCGAGCCAGAGGGCGATGAGAAAGCTGAACAACCAGGGATCGCTGATGCCAAGGCCGGTGATCACCACGGCCGCCATGGCGCCAATCAGACTGCCAACCACCCGCCCCAGGCTCTTGCTGATGACCCCGCCCACGGTGGGAAAGCTCACCACGGCGGCCGAGGTCATGGCCCAGTAAGGGGCATCCAGCTGCAAGACAAACGCCAGCCAGAGCGACAGGCACATGGCCAGGCTGTTGCGCAGGGCATAACGCCACTGGCCACCGCTGGCCTTGCCCCAGGGGGTCCGGCGCCAGAGCGACCCGATTGCACTCACCTCATTCCCCTATGGTGATGGTGCAGGTGGTGCCCGCGATCAGGGCCAGCTCGGGCGGCACATCCAGCAGGCGGATCCGCACCGGCACCCGCTGGGCCAGCCGCACCCAGGGCACGTTCGGTTTGACGTCGAGCAGCAGGCTGCTGCCACCGTCCACGCTCTGATCGTGAATGGCGCGCCCTATGCTTTCCACCTCGCCGCGCAGGGTCTGATCCCCGCTGTAGAGCACCACTTCGGCCGGCTTGCCCGGCGCTATGCGCCTGAGCTTGGTCTCTTCGAAATAACCCTGCACATAGAAGGAGTGAATATCCACCAGCGCCACCAGCGGCACCCCTGCGCTGGCATAGTTGCCGACCCGGGTCTGCAGGTTGGTGATGTAACCGTCGCTCGCGGCATGCACCTGGGTCTTGGCGAGGGACCACTGCGCCTGCTCCAGATTGGCCTGGGCCACCTGATAGGCCGCCTTCATCGCCTGGGCATTGAGCCGTGCCTCGTCCCCGGCCTCCGCCGAGATGACGTTATTCGACAAGCCACGGCGACGCGTCGCCTCGTGCTCGGCCTTGTCGAGATCCGATTTGGCCTTGGCGAGCGCCGCGCTGGCGTTGTCGAGGGCGATCCGGTAGGGCTCGGGATCCAGGGTGAAGACCAGCTCTCCCGTCTTCACCAGCTGGTTGTCCTTGACCGCTATCTTGATGATCTTGCCCGATACCTCGGGAGTGATGCTGACCAGCTCGGCCCGCACCTTGCCATCCCGGGTCCAGGGGCCCTGCATGTAGTAGTTCCACAGCCACCAGCCCGCCGCCAGCGCTAGGACGCACACCAGCAGGGTGGAGAAGTATTTGAGGGTCGCGAGGGGTGATTTAGCCATGTAACAGGATCCAGAAAGCGCCACTGACGGCGAGGATAAACAGGGAGAGATCCATCAGCAGGGGATGCCAGACATCCCCGCCATAGAGCCAGTCACGCAGCAGGTGATGCACAGGCAACCAGCCAAGCAGACCGAACAGCACGGCCTTGAACAGGGGTGGAAAGTAGAGAGAAGCGCCCAGTATCAGATCCGGCAGCGCTGAAGGGGTCGTCACAAGCGTGCTCCCTGTTGGCAGAGAAGGGCAGAAAAGTCGGCCAGGGTCTGCACCAGAGCAGACCCGCCAAGGTTAACACAGCCATTTCCAGTGCTACAGGAGCAGATGGCTCCCTTGCGGTCAGACCACTCGGCCAGGTGGTTAACCCAGTCGCGCAGTGGCACTTCACCAGCTCGAACGGATTGATCCTTCAGAGGCAGGCGAGGTTGTCATCCTGTTCTCAACGGGTTGGGCGATCCGCAGGGTGATGCACCCCGTCTCGCGTCGGCACCTCCCCCAGTTCAAACGGATTGACCCCCTCGAGACAAGCTAGGTTATAGCCATACTCGGCCGGGTTGGAGCGGCGCTGGTGATGGGTGTAGATGCCGCAGATGCTGCAGAAGTAGTGTTTCGCGGTGCGGGTGTTGAACTGGTAGCAGCGCAGCACCGCCTCTCCCTGCAGGATACGGATGCCCGAGAGCGGCACCGAGGCGACGATGGCGCCACGCCGCCGGCAGAGGGAGCAGTCGCAGCGGCGCGGATCCACCACCCCATCCGGCAGGCTGAGTTCCAGCACCACAGCCCCGCAGTGACAGCTGGCCTTGTGTTTCTCTTCAATGGGGGTGTTGCCGATGCGTTTTATCATGCAGCCTCCTTGCCGCCGGGCGCCGGGCCCTGTCATCTCAATCGAACAGCGTCTCGCGCCGCCCCTGCTGCAGATGGGCATGCAGGGTACGCAGCTGGGATGCCAACACCCTGTGCAGGGAGAGCGGCGGCAGGGCATCGAGGGCGAAGTAGGCAGCGCCCCGGGTTTCGTCGGTCTCGGTGAGCAGCTGGCCTCCCGTCACCTCGCACAGGAAGAAGGCCTTGTGGGCGTGGGGCAACTGGGGCGGATGGGGATGTTTGAGCTTGTCGAACAGCGCCAGCAACTGCACGGCCCGACAGGCGAGCCCCGTCTCCTCGGCCACCTCACGCACCACGGCACCGGCCGGTGAGTCACCTATGTCGCACCAGCCGCCCGGCAGGGTCCAGCAGCCGTCGCTGCTCTCCTGCACCAGCAGGATATGGCCGTCATCGTTTTGAATAAACGCCCGCACATCCAGCTTGGGGGTGGGATAGCCGCTATCGAGGGCGATCCATGCTGCAATGGCAGCGGGATCCAGCTCGCTCTGACTGGCAATCAGGGCGACCGTGGCCGCTCTGAGTGCCTCGAAACGGCCGATATCGAAGGGATCCCTGGAATAGGTGAGGCCGGCCTGCGCCGTGGCCAGCACCTGTTCCAGAAAGGCGGCCAACGGCGGTTGCATGGCTAGAGCCCGAGGAAACGAATGATCTGGGCCGGGTAGCGCTCGAACCCGGTGAAGGCGTGATTGCCACCGCACTCCAGCGAGAGGCGGGCAAAGCGGTATTCGGTCAGCGCCTTGCGATAGTCGAGCACCTCATCCTCCTGCTGTTGCAGGATCCAGAGCCGTTCGGGGGCGGTTACCGGCACCGCCAGCGCCCGCAGCTCGTCCATGTGTGCCGGCAGCAGCTCGTAGCGCTCATCGGTATAGGGATTGGTCTGGGGGCCCAGATAGTCGCAGAGCAGCTCGTGAGGGCGCACCGCCGGGTTGATCAGGGCCGCGCGGCAGCCATACAACTCACTGACTCTCGTTGCCATAAAACCGCCGAGTGAGCTGCCCACGGCGCCAAGCTTGAGGCGGTTACCGTGACGGGCGCTGGCCGCTTCAATGGTCTGCGCTATGGCCGCCCAGGCCGCCGCCGGCGTATTGGGCTGGGCCGGGATAATCACCTCGATGTCGGGCCTGTGCGCCGCTACCCAGGCAGCCATCTGCTGCGCCTTGGCCGAGCCGGGTGATGAATTGAAACCGTGCAGATAAAGCAAAACGGAGGTCATGGAAGCGGCCTCCTCAATAACCGGTGGCATCGGGGTCGGGCACAAACTGCCCCACCGGCAGACGCCACACCTGGCTCGCGACCCGGCCATCCGGATGCAGGGTAAGATAGCGCCAGCCCGGACCTGACTCGTCCAGCGCGAAACCATCGCTAAGCGGCTTGAACTGGATGCAGGTGGAGGGACTGGCAATCAGCCGTACCCCACGATGCGTCTCGTCAAACTCCTGATGGACATGGCCAAACAAGATGGTTTTCTGCTGGGGATGACGGGCCAGCACGGCGAACAGGTCGTCGGCGTTCTTGAGATTGTGCTGATCCAGCCAGGCGCAACCCACAGGCACCGCCTGATGGTGCAGGGCTATCAGGGCATGGCGCTCGGGGTGCTGGCGCAGTGCACTGTCCAGCGCCGCCAGCTGGTGATCGCCGAGCACGCCGTGCGGTTTGCCGCGCACCTGGGTATCCAGCAGTATCACCTGCCAGTGCTCGCCCACCAGCTGCTTGGCCTCGCTGATACCGGCCGCATGCAGGTATTCGGTCATCAGGGGAGCATCGTCATGGTTGCCGGGCAGCCAGTAGATGGGGCGTGCCAGCGGAGCCATCATGCTGGCAAAGCGCTGGTAGGATTCCGGACTGTGATCCTGCGACAGATCGCCGGTCGCCAGGATCAGATCAAACGGATGATCGTTGGCCTGCACCCGCTCCAGCACGGCAGCCAGGCTCTCCGCGGTGCGCACGGCCAATAGCCGCCCCTCGGCACTCGCGAAGAGGTGGGTGTCAGTAATTTGTAACAGGCGCACACTGCCGTCCTGCGCCTGGGGTAGCTCTGTTTCCAAAATCACGCTTCTTTTTATAAGTTCAACTAGAGGATGTTTATCAGGCTGGTACCATGTCTGAGACAAAATTTTAGCCAATCGGCCAGGAACAGATTTACCTGCTCCTTTTCATCCCGCTGGTGCATTTTTTTATTGGGATAATCATAACGTGGTTGCAACCTCGAAATCTGTTGCGCCGCACACACTTCCGCCATCCGCACATCATGATACAAACGAATCTCGATGCGAGCCTGCAAGTAGCTCGGCAATTCCGGATTGTGCTGGGCCAGGATCACCTGGCTGGTGAAGCGGCTCTCCTCGCTGACGGTGAGCTGGAATTGCAGGCCGTTGCCCACCTGATAGCGGCGCTCGGCCCCGACTGTGCCGCCCGGCGGCAACAGTTTCATCAAGGCCATATAATTCACCTCGCAGGTACGCTGCAAGGACATCAAATCAGGCACATAACGCCTGGTCTGGGTGTGAACGAGTGCCACCTCAGCGCCCCGCCAGCCAGCGAGCCCGCAGCTCGCCGTGATTGAGGGCCAGCCACTGCAGCGCTATGACGGAGGCCGCATTGTCGATGCGCCCCTCTTTGAGCCAGGCATAGGCCTGTTCGCGGCTCACCACGTGCACCCGGATATCCTCGCCCTCCTCCGCCAGACCGTGGATCCCCTCGGCCTTGCTGGCATCCACCTCGCCCACATAGACCTCGATCCGCTCCGTGCTGCCACCCGGGCTCACCAGATAGCTGATGGCATGCTCACAGCGACCCACCTCTATCCCGGCCTCTTCCACCGCCTCGCGGCGCACCACGGCTTCGGCGGTTTCCCCTTCATCTATGATGCCGGCTACCAGCTCCAGCAGCCAGGGAGTGGGACTGGTCTCGATGGCGCCAATGCGGAACTGCTCCACCAGCACTATCTGGTCGCGCACAGGATCATAGGGCAGCAGGGCGCCGGCATGGCCGCGCTCGAACAGCTCGCGCACTATGGGTTCGTTCCAGCCCCCCGCAAATAACCTGTGCTGCAGGCGATAGACGTTCACTTTGAAGAAGCCGTTATATCCCGATGATTTATCGATGATTTTTACGTCATCGGCAGAATAGTGACGGGTTTGGGGCAAGGCTTGCTGCGACATACGAGACTCCCGCCAGCTTGACTTGGCTCGGTTTGACCATAAAATCCGAGAACATGAATGAACATTCATTCACTCGTTCCCGACGGAGATGAGGGATGGATTTTAGCAGCCACAGGGCATTTGGCTAGGCACGAGGGGGAGAAAACTCCCCCTCGTGCTTGACGTTCCTGTCGCTGGAAAAGAGACAGTTATCATAAAATTTTGCTTATAGTAGAGTGATTAAGCTGAAATCAAGCTTGCTCAGTGACAATACCCCTCCTTCATCCAGCGACAGCTTTGGGTTAATACATAAGGTTAAAACGATCTATGAAAAGAACACTCTTGTCAGCCATGGTGTTGCTGGGCGTCAGCGCCGGCGCCCATGCCGAAAACCTGCTCGATATTTACCAACAGGCTCAGATCAAGGACACCCAACTGCTGGAATCCAAGGCCAAGCGTGATCAGGCTTTCGAGAAGATCAATGAATCCCGCGCAGCCCTCTTGCCCCAAATCAATCTGGGTGCCGGTCTGAACTACCTGCAAAACAAGGGTGACACCCAGACCAACAGCAACGCCACCGGCTCCCTCTCGCTGGATCAGTCCATCTACCGCCGCAGCAACTGGGTCAACCTGGATCTGACCGAGAAGAGCGCCACCCAGTCTGACGTGGCCTACAACCTCGAAGTCCAGAACCTGATGCTGCGTACCTCCCAGGCCTATTTCGACGTGCTCAAGGCGATGGACACCCTGGAGTTCGTCCGCGCCAACAAGGCCGCGGTGGAACGCCAGCTGGAACAGACCCAGCAGCGCTTCGAAGTGGGCCTGACCGCCATCACGGACGTGCATGAGGCCGAGGCCGAGCGCGACCAGGCGCTGGCGGACGAGATCAATGCCGAAAACACCCTGGACAACAGCTACGAGAGCCTGCGTGAACTGACCGGCATAGACCACCGTCAGCTGGACGTGCTCAACACAGAGCGCTTCACCCCGCAGAAGACACCGTTCAACTCCGACAAGTGGCTGGAGCTGGCGCTGGACAAGAACCTGCAACTGCACAGCGCCCGCATCGGCAAGGACATCGCCAAGGAGCAGATCGATCTGGCCAAGACGGGTCACGAGCCGACCGTGGATCTGGGCGCCGGTCTCTCCACCAGTTACAACGACTACAAGGACGAGATCCGCAACCCCGAGAGCAACAGCAATCAGGGCAACATAGGCCTGAACTTCAAGCTGCCGCTCTACACGGGTGGGGCGACCACCTCCCAGGTCAAGCAGTCACAGTTCAACTACGTGGCCGCCAGCGAGCAGCTGGAGCGCAGCTTCCGCTCGGTGCAGAGCACGGTTCGCTCCTCCTACAACAACGTGAACGCCAGCATCGGCTCGGTACGCGCCTACGGCCAGTCCGTCATCTCCGCCGACAGCGCCCTCAAGGCGACCGAGGCCGGTTATGAGGTCGGCACCCGCACCATAGTCGACGTGCTGGACTCCACCCGCAAGCTGTACCAGGCCAAGCAGAAGCTCTCCGAGGCCCGCTACAACTACATCCTCAGCATCCTCTCCCTCAAGCAGGCCGCCGGCACCCTTGAGCAGAAGGATCTGGAAGAGGTGAACCAGGGGCTGATGCCTGCCGCCAAGGTCACCAAGAAGTCCTGAGCCCCGCAGCTCATGTCATGAAAAAGGCGACCTCAGGGTCGCCTTTTTGTTATCTGCGCTTGTTGTTGCCCAGCGGCCGGTTGCTTTGCCGCAGGCTGGTACCGCTAGGTGCCACTTCCGCGCTCTGACGCGCCAGACATAAAAAAACCCGGCCTGAGCCGGGTTTTGACTCATCCGCGTTCGCGGATGGTCTTGATGATGTCGCTGGTGGAGCAGCCATCCTCGAAGTTGAGCACGCGCACCTCGCCACCGTTAGCGGTCACCTCGTCGTAACCGGCGATATCCTTCGGCTTGTAGTCACCGCCCTTGACCAGCAGGTCGGGCAGCACTTCGGCGATCAGCCGCTGGGGCGTATCTTCGGCGAAGGGCACCACCCAGTCCACGGCGCCCAGCGCGGCCAGCACGGCCATGCGACGGTCAGTCGAATTGACCGGGCGACCCGGCCCCTTCAGGCGACGGACCGAGTCATCGGTATTGACCGCCACTATCAGGCGATCCCCCAGCTTGCCGGCATTGGCGAGGTAGGAGACGTGGCCGGCGTGCAGTATGTCGAAGCAGCCGTTGGTCATCACCACCTTCTCGCCACGCAGGCGGGCAGCCTGCACGGCGATCTTGAGCTGAGCCTCGGACATGACGCCAAAGCCGGTCTCCTGCTCGGTGTAGAGGGCATTGGCCAGCTCGACCGGGCTGACGGTGGAGGTACCCAGCTTGCCGACCACGATACCGGCGGCTGTGTTGGCCAGGGCACAGGCCTCGTCCAGGCTCATGCCGGCGGCCAGCGAGGTGGCCAGGGTGGAGATGACGGTATCACCGGCACCTGTCACGTCGTAGACCTCGTGGGCCTGCGCCGGCAGGTGCAGCTCTGGCTGACCTTCGCGGATCAGGGTCATGCCGTTCTCGGAACGGGTGACCAGCAGGGCCTCCAGCTCGAAACGCTTGACCAGCTCCAGTCCCTTGGCGACCAGATCCTCTTCACCCTTCACCTTGCCCACCACGGCCTCGAACTCGGACATGTTGGGGGTCAGCAGGGTGGCGCCGCGATACTTCTCGAACTCGGTCCCCTTGGGGTCGACCAGTACGGGAATGCCGGCGGCGCGGGCACGCTGGATCATGCCGGGTACATCGTTGAGGGCACCCTTGCCGTAGTCGGAGAGGATCATCACGTCGCTGTTCGGCAGCGCCTGCTCCACCTTGTTCATCAGCAGAGTGGCATCGACATCGTGGAACGCTTCCTCGAAGTCCAGACGCAGCAACTGCTGGTTGCGGGACAACACCCGCAGCTTGGTGATGGTCGGATAGTCGGCCAGACGAACGAAATCACAGGCGACCTTGACGCCAGCCATCTGGCCAGCCAGCGCATCGGCGGCCTCATCCTGACCGGTCAGGCCCAGCAGTACGGCGTGGGCGCCCAGGGCAGCAGAGTTGAGGGCCACGTTGGCGGCGCCACCCGGGCGCTCCTCAATGTGCTCAACCTTGACCACGGGCACCGGGGCCTCGGGCGAGATCCGGCCGGTGGGGCCATGCCAATAGCGGTCCAACATGACATCGCCAACGACCAGAACGCGGGCTTTTTCAAACTCGGGCAGGGTGATCTTCATCTGTATCGACTCTCAAAACCTGAAAAATTCAGTCGCCGATTTTATCACACTCTTTTCTACGGTGTAGAAAAAGCAAACCTGTGGTTTCCATTTAAGGAAACTCATAGTTACAGTTCGCACCACGCGGATCAGAGGCAAGCAGCCCCTCTGACCAGCACATAGCCATTCGCCCCCGACCCCGCTTTTCGGCTAGAATCCCCCGATTGCGAGTAAAACTATCCGCTCAGGATACCCACGTGCCTTTATCGCCTCCCCTTATTCGACCGGGCTTGCCCCGGTGCATGGCGATTGCGAACAAGAGACTTTTCATGGCCCACGATAATGCACCCCGCCTCGACCCCCATCTGTTCCACCCCCGCTACTGGGGCAGTTGGTTCGGCCTCAGCTTGCTCTGGCTGCTGGTATTGCTACCCTGGCGCAGCCAGATGTGGCTGGGCCGTCAACTGGGTCGTCTCGCCCGCAAGCTGCTGAAATCCCGCGTCAAAATTGCCCGCCGCAACCTGGAACTGGCGATGCCCGAGCTGACCAAGGATGAGCGGGAGAAGCTGCTCAAGGCCAACTTCGAGAGCGTAGGCTGCGCCATCTTCGAGGTGGGCATGGCCTGGTTCTGGCCGGATTGGCGGATGCGCAACCTGATGAAGGTGGAAGGGGAAGAACACGTCATCGCCGCCATGGAGAAGAAGCAGGGCATGTTGCTGCTCTCCTGCCACTTCCTGACGCTGGAGCTGAACGCCCGCTGCTTCGGCCTGGTGCGCCCCGGGGTCGGCGTCTACCGCCCCAACACCAATCCGGTGCTGGAATATGCCCAGTACCACGGTCGCTGCGCCTCCAACAAGTATCTGGTGGACCGCATGGACGTGAAGGGGATGATCAAGGCGCTGCGCAACGGTGACGCCCTCTGGTATGCGCCGGATCACGACTACGGCAGCCACGCCAGCGTGTTCGTGCCCTACTTCGCGGTCGAACAGGCCGCCACCATCACGGGCACAGCCACCCTGGCGCGGGTGAAAAATACCGTCACCCTGCCCTGCTACAACATCCGCACCAGCGAGGGTTACACACTGCATATCGGGGCGCCGCTCGCCGATTACCCCAGTGGTGACGACCTGGCCGACGCCACCCGCGCCAACAGGGAGATAGAAGCGGCGGTTCGCAAGGCCCCCGAGCAGTACATGTGGCTGCACCGTCGTTTCAAAACCCGGCCCAATCCGGATGACGCTGGCTACTACTGAGTCAAAAAGGGATGAAAAAACCGCCGCGAGGCGGTTTTTTATGGCCTGCAGCCCGGAAAGGGTTTTCATTCGTGGCTGGATATTTTATTAATGGCAGTGCCGAGCGGCGGGCCGGGCCCCGCCAGGAACAATAAAACGAACGAAGGGAAGCGAACATGAAAGCCACTCTTTTAGTGGGCGCCCTGTGCGCATTGACAGGTTGCAGTCACCAGACCCAGAGCGTGCACCTCACCTCTCTCCCCCTGAGCAAGATCACGGATGTGAATGCCCAGTGGAGCCCTCTCAGCAGGAACGAATCCCGCTACCCCAAGGAGGCCATACTGGCCGAGAAGATGGGATGTACCTCGCTCGAGTACGTGATCAATGAAGCGGGCCGGGCCGAGCAGATCCGCGTGCTGGCACGCAGTGACGACACATTCAGCGAGGCCGCCATGGAGACGCTGCAGCAGTGGCAATGGCAGGCAACCGCTGCCAATCCGGGCCATCTTCCCGTCAAGTCCCAGACCCGGTTCGAATTCTGTATCGAGCATAACGGCCAGCCCTGTGACACCAGCGGGCTGGCGCAGCTCTGCCAGGGTGAGGACATGGTTCGCAGTACGGGGCAGGTCTACACCCAGGTCTGAGCACAGCCCCGACTGGCTAGGTATCCCACATGAAAAAGGTGAGCCCAGGCTCACCTTTTTCGTTATCACAGTTGTTTATCGCCGCTGCGCCCTGAAAGGCATGGATGTCATGTCCCAGCGTGCAGCCAGGCGGCGATGGCCAGTTGCAACCGCACATAGTCGGCGCGATGGAACAGCGTCGACAGGGTCGCTTGCCACTCGGCGTCGGCCGAAGCCTGGGCCAACAAGGCCAGATGAGTCGACAAATCGGTCAGCACCGCCAGCCACACTGGCGCCCGTGGAGCGGCAGCATCGACGATGAGCGCAACCCCTTGCCGGATCTCTTGCAGCGCCTGGCGTCGCTGTTCGGGGTCCGCCTGCTCCAGCCAGTACTGCTCGTGATGTTGCCAATGTTGCAGACCCGCGGTGATGCGCATGGCGGCGTCGGTCCCATTGATCGCCGGCAAGGATTGCAGCGCCAGCGGCTTTCCGAGCCCCGCCAGCCGATAGCCGCGCTGCGCCTTGGATTGCGCCCCCAGCCTGACCCCGCCGAGCCCGGCCAGTTGCTCAGCCAACCCGAACAGGGCGCGGGCGTCGCCGGACTTGAGTTCCAGCTCCAGCTCATCGATAGCGACCTTGCCCAGCGAACCGACGATCTCCCCCTGATCCCAGGCCAGCTCGATCTCGGCTCCCTCGAAGGCGACCAGCCAGTGGCGGCGCAGGAAGTCTGTCCTGAACTGGGCAACCAGCCCGGCCTGGATGTCGTCGCGCACCACCAGACTCGGCCAAAGCTCGGCTGGAAAAGCCGCAAGCAGGGGCACATCGCCATGTACGGGGGCATTATATTCGGGCCTGGCATGCAATCCCCCCACCACCTGGCCCCGACATTTAATCGTCTGCTCGGCAAAATCATCGCTGCGACGAATCCGCAATCCCATTTCCAGCCGACGTAAATCCAGAGTCGGCGCATCAAAATAGACATTGCCGAGCTCGACCTGGGAGCTTGATATAATTTCAAGTGAATTCAGAAGCTTGGATAGTGGTTGTTGAATATCTTGTGAGACAAAAAACTTTATCTCGATCTCAGTTTGCATAGTCATTCCGGGCTGGCAGGCAACTTTGGGGGGCATGATGTGGAGCGCGAGGATATAATGCCTGCGATACATCAGGATTAATTCACGGTTTTATTGATGGCGCAGTTCGGTTACCATGCGCCCCTCATAAAATCGTATCGAGTGTTTTTTCACCGACACAGGTTTGGCCATGCCAGTAAATACTATTTTGGGGCTTTTTGCCAAGTCCCCCATCAAGCCGCTGCAGAAGCATATCGTCAAGGTTCACGTGTGCTGCGAGCAGCTCATTCCCTTCTTTGACGCCGTTGCCGAAGACCGTTGGGAAGATGCCGAGAAGATCCGGCAGCAGATAGCCCAGCTGGAAAAAGAGGCTGACATCCTCAAGCGTGAAATTCGTCTGAAACTGCCTCGCGGCCTGTTCCTGCCGGTCGCCCGTACCGACCTGCTGGAGCTGCTGACCCAGCAAGACAAGATTGCCAACCGTGCCAAGGATATCTCCGGCCGCATGCTTGGTCGTCGAATGGAATTCCCTGCCGAGATGCGTGCCGATTTCATGGCCTATCTCAAACGTTGTATCGATGCGACCGCCCAAGCCGAAAAAGCCATCGGAGAACTCGATGAGCTGCTCGAAACCGGCTTCAAAGGACGTGAAGTTGAAATGGTTGCCGAGATGATCCATCAGCTGGATCTTATCGAGGACGATACTGACACCATGCAGATCGGGCTGCGCCAACAGCTGCAAGCCGTTGAGCAGAAATACAATCCGATCGACGTTATGTTCCTCTACAAGATCCTCGAATGGGTAGGTGACCTGGCAGATCAGGCCGAGCGCGTTGGCGCCCGTCTGGAACTGATGCTGGCTCGTTCGTAATCGACTGACTGGGTAAACACTATTAATGGACATTATCGCGAATTACGGCACTACTCTGGTGCTCGTGGCGGCCTTGTTCGGCTTTTTGATGGCCTGGGGGATAGGCGCGAATGACGTGGCCAACGCCATGGGCACATCGGTCGGCACCAAATCCCTGACCATACGTCAGGCGATCATCATCGCCATGATCTTCGAATTTGCCGGTGCCTATCTGGCCGGCGGCGAAGTGACAGCCACCATACGCAACGGCATCATAGATACCAACGCCTTTGCCGACACCCCGGATCTGCTGGTGCTCGGCATGATCGCCTCCCTGCTGGCGGCCGGCGCCTGGTTGATCCTGGCCTCCTACTTCGGCTGGCCCGTCTCCACCACCCACTCCATCATAGGTGCCATCGTCGGCTTCGCCGTGGTGAGCATAGGTCCGGAAGCTGTGCAGTGGAGCAAGTTCGGCGGCATAGTCGGTTCCTGGATCATCACCCCGGCCATCTCGGGCATCATCGCCTACTTCATGTTCATCAGCGTGCAGAAGCTCATCTTCAACACAGATGATCCCCTGGCCAACGCCAAGCGCTACGTGCCTTTCTACATGTTCCTGACCGCCCTGGTGATCTGCCTGGTGACCATCAAGAAGGGGCTGACCCACGTCGGTCTGCACCTGAGCGATGGCGAAGGGATCCTGCTCTCCATCGTCATCTCCATCGCGGTGGCATTTGCCGGCTGGCTCTATATTCGCGGCCAGCAATACAACCCGCAGGATGACAGCAAGATGCACTTCGCCAACGTGGAGAAGGTATTCGGCATCCTGATGGTGATCACCGCCTGTGCCATGGCCTTTGCCCACGGCTCCAACGACGTGGCCAACGCCATAGGCCCGCTCTCCGCCGTGGTCTCCATCGTCGACAGCGCCGGCCAGATCGCCGGTCAGTCCACCATCGCCTGGTGGATCCTGCCGCTCGGCGGCATCGGCATAGTCATCGGCCTCGCCACCATGGGCGAGAAGGTGATGGCCACCGTCGGTACCGGCATCACCCACCTGACCCCGAGCCGTGGCTTCGCCGCCCAGCTGGCCACCGCCGCCACCGTGGTGATCGCCTCCGGCACGGGTCTGCCCATCTCCACCACCCAGACCCTGGTGGGTGCAGTGATGGGTGTCGGTCTGGCCCGTGGCATAGCCGCCCTGAACCTGGGCGTACTGCGCAACATAGTGGTCTCCTGGATCATTACCCTGCCCGCAGGTGCCATCCTGGCCATCGCTATCTTCTACGTGCTGCAAGCCTGTTTCTCCTGATACGCGCAGCCGCAAACAGCCCGGGTCACTGACCCGGGCTTTTTTATACCTGGCGCATGGGAAGCAAGGGTTCGGCGGCGGTCAACACGGCCCAGGCACTGTCTCTATTCACAATGTCGGGCGTGCCACCTCCTGCCGCTGCAACCGGCTTGCATCCCCTGCCTGGCAGGCGCAGACTGTTTGGCCTTGTTTTTATGCGATTCGATTCAAGGCAACCATCATGACTCCTGCCATCAACCTGCTGAAAAAGCTCAAGATCCCCCACAAACTCTACCCCTACGAGTGCGAAGCTCACGACGACTTCGGCAAACATGCCGCGACCCAGCTCGGCCTGCCGGAAGCCCAGGTGTTCAAGACCCTGGTCGCCCATCACGACAAGCAGGCGGTGGTCGCCATAGTGCCCTCGTCGGGCATGTGCAGTCTCAAGCAGCTGGCCAAGGCCACAGGCTTGAAGAAGGTGGAGATGATGAAACCGGCCGAGGCCGAGAAGCTGACCGGCTACAAGGTCGGCGGCATCAGCCCGCTGGCCCAGAAGAAGCTGCTGCCCACAGTGCTCGACGACTCGGCCATGGCGTTTGACGAGATCCTGGTGAGCGGCGGCAAGCGCGGCCTCTCGGTCGGGGTGGCGCCACAGGACATGCTGACCCTGCTCAAGTGGATCTCCGCTCCCATCGGCGAGCACCATGAGTAACGCCTGAAACGACAGAGGCCCCGCTGACGGGGCCTCTGTTATGTTGCCGGGTCAGTCGTTATTGGCTCGACAAGCGGCGGTCAGCTCGGATAGCCGCAACCGCTGCCTGCCGGCCTCATCGAAGTTCTCCTCCGCCAGCCAGCGCGCAAAGCAGGCCTGCAACGCCGGCCACTCGCCGTCGATCACCGAGAACCAGGCGGTATCCCGTGCCAGCCCCTTGTCCACCCGGCTCTGGCGAAAGGTTCCCTCGTAGCTGAAACCGAGCCGCAGCGCCGCCTGCCAGGAGGGTCGGTTGAAGGCATTGCACTTCCATTCGTAACGCCGGTAGCCGAGGGCAAAGGCGTTGGCCATCATCAGCGCCATGGCCGCCGTCGCCAGCCGCGAGCGCTGCAGGGCCGGCGAGAAGTGCAGCCAGCCCACCTCTATGCTGCCCGCCAGGGGATCGATGCGCAGGTAGCTGGCCAGCCCCAGCGGCTGTTCACCATGCTCATCGAAGATGGTGTAGAACTGGGGATCTGTCTTGGCGGCGCACTCTCGCAGCCAGGCCAGCATATCCGCTTCCTCTGCGTAGGGACCCGTGGTCAGGTAGGTCCACATGGCCCCGCTGTCGGCGCTGAAGGCCTGCCACAGGCCGGGGCCGTGACGCTCGGGATCCAGCGGTTCCAGCCGGCAGCCCCAGCCGCTGAGAGGGCGGCGGGGCGGAAACTCGGCACCCCGCCAATCGGGCAGCGGCGCACCGACCGGCTGGCCGAACTCGTTCAGATGGATATCAGCAGCCACAGGCGATCCCTCCCGTTTGCTGCACGCCCGCTTCGTTGCCGGTGGCGATGGCAAAGCCGTCCTGGCGCCACCAGTGCAGGCCGCCGATCAGCTCCTTGACCTGAAACCCCAGCGCCGCCAGCTTGCAGGCGCCGCGGGTCGAGCCGTTGCAGCCGATGCCATCGCAATAGCAGACATAGACCTTGTCCCGTGCCAATGCGGCCGTGGTCGCCGGGTTCATGGTGGCGTGGGGGAAGCTGATGGCACCGGGAATGTGTCCCTCGGCATAGTGGCCGGCGGAGCGGGTGTCGATGACGACGATGCGCGCCTCGCCCGCCAGCAGATCGGCAGCCAGATCGGCCGGGTCGGTGCGATAGGCCAGCTGGGCCTCGAAGAAAGCGCTGGCCTCTGCCGCACTGGCCAGCCCGCTGCTCAATACCTGACTCATGATAAACCTCCTTGTGACCAGACCCGAGTCCGGGTGGTGACGACTGTGTTGACCGGACTGACCAAGCCGGTACCCAATACATGGCTCATTGCTAAGCCTCCCGTGACCACTGCACGATTTTGGTGATCACTGTGGTCCTGACCGAGTTGGCGATGAAGCACTCCTCATGGGCCTGATGGTGCAGTTGCTCCAGCTCGGCCAGGGTGGGTTGCCGCTCGCCGGCAAACTGCACCAGCGGCTGCAATGTGACCCGGGTGATGGACTGGCGACCCCTGTCGTCCGCCTCCATGATGCCCACCGCCTCGTCCCGGTAGCTCTCCACCCGATAACCCGCCCTGGCCACCAGCCAGAGGAAGGTGAGCATGTGGCAACTGGAGAGGGCCGCGACGAAGGCCTCCTCCGGATCGACGTGCTCGGCCACCGACCAAGGCAAGGGCACCACGTGTGGGGAGGAGGAGGCGGGCACCCTGACGCCGCCATCAAACTCCCACCAGTGGGCCCGACTGTAGCGCTGATCGACGAAGGGCTCGCCGGCCCCGCACTGCCAGCTGATGGTGGCGCTGTATTCCGACATGCAGACTCCTTTCATTGCCAATATCTGTTGTTCCCGAACCTTGAACCTCAATGTAGCGACATAATGGCCTTGCCACGCCGACCAATTTTGCCAATATGGGCAGACCAATTGTCTGCCTGGAAATAGCCATGCCCGCCCTGCCAACCCTGTTCGCCACTCAGCAACCCAGCGAGCTGCCGCTGCACGAGCAACTGGTGCGCATGTTGCGAGGCGCCATTCTGGCCGGCCATCTGCCCCAGCACAGCCGGCTGCCAGCCAGTCGCATGCTGGCTGGCGATCTCGGCATCTCCCGCAGCACGGTAGAGCTGGCCTATGGCCGGCTGGAGGCGGAGGGCTATCTGGTGCGCAAGGTGGGGGCCGGCAGCTTCGTGGCGCTGGCGGCCGTGTGCCCGGCGCCACGTCCGCCCCAGTCGGCGGCCGGACTCTCCCGCCGTGGCCGGGAGATGGCGGCGGGGGGCGCCTGTCACGACACGCCGCACGTCGGCGCCTCCTTTGCCTCCAGCCAGCCGGATCCCCGCCTCTTCCCCCACGGGCTCTGGGGCCGGCTGATGCAGCAACAGTGGCGCCAGCAGGGGGAACGCTGGATGAACTACGGCGACCCGCAGGGGTTGCCCGAGCTGCGCAGCGCCATCAGCAGCTATCTGGTGCAGTCCCGCGGCGTGGTGTGCGAGCCGGAGCAGATCCTGATCCTCACCAGCTCCCAGCAGGGGATACTGCTGGCGACCCAGCTGCTCATCGATGCCGGCGACACAGTCTGGGTGGAAGATCCCGGCTATCCTGGGGCCCGCACCGCCATGGAGAGCGCCGGTGCCAAGGTCCACCCCGTGCCTGTGGACGGGGAAGGGCTCAATCCACTGGGGCAACATCCGGCACCGCGCCTCATCTACACCACGCCGGCCCACCAGTATCCCCTGGGCGTGCCCATGAGCCTGCCTCGCCGGATGGCACTGCTGAGCGAGGCCGAGCGTCACGGTGCCTGGATCCTGGAGGACGATTACGACGGTGAGTATCAGTACGATCAGCGGCCGCTCCCCGCCCTTCAGGGGCTGGATGGCCAGGGGCGGGTCATCTATGTGGGCACCTTCAGCAAGGTTCTGTTCGGCTCTCTTCGACTCGCCTATCTGGTGCTGCCGAGACCGCTGATGGATGCCTTCTGCCGGGCCAGGGCAGCCTTCGATGGCCACAGCAACCAGCTGCAGCAGGCGGTCACCGCAGATTTCATCCGCGCCGGTCACTTCGCCACCCACCTGCGCCAGAGCCGGCTCATCTACCAGAGCCGGCGCGACCTGCTGCTGAGTGAGCTCGCCAGTCACTGCCCCGCCCTCACCCCGGTTCACAGCGGCGCCGGCTTGCAGTGCGCCGTGCTGCTGCCCGCCGGCGGCGAAGCGCGCTGGACCAAGAGTGCCAATGACATGGGTATTGGCCTGCGCCCGCTCGGCCAGTTCCATCTAGGCGAGCCGGGTCTGGAGGGCTGGCTGCTCGGCTTTGGCGCCCTCGACAACCAGACCCTGCGCCGGCTCTGTCGCCAGCTGGGCAGCCTGATGGCGTCGTCCTGACGGGCTCATTCTGGTAGCGAGGCAAGCCACCCCGGGGGCAGGGCGCAGCCCCGGGCGCCGGACTATAATGGATGAACCAAAGTCGTAGAGCCTAGCCGAGATGTATAGACTCCTGTTGCTGATCCTCTGCCTTTTCCTCTCCTCCCCCCCGATGGCGGCCACCCGCTTTACCCTGCTCAGCCCCGAAAACGGGCAGGATGCGCGGATGCGCTACTACCGGGAGGTGATGCAACTGGCGCTGGAGAAGACCCGCCCCGACTATGGCGACTATGAGCTGCTCGACTCGCTGCCGATGAACAAGGCACGAATGCGGATCGAGGTGCAGGAACCCGGGGCCAACGCTCTCTTCATCATCGACAGCTGGCCCCTGCAGTCCCCCGGCGATCAAGTCACTGCCATCCCCTTCCCCATCGATCTCGGCATTCTCGGTTATCGGGTCTGCTTCGTCGGCGCGGCTCGGGCGGATGAGCTGGCCAGGGTCGGCACACTGGCCCAGTTGCAAGGTTTCAACCAGGGCACGGGCAGCGGCTGGCAGGATGCCGATATCTTGCGCCACAACGGCTTTCAGGTGCAGGAGGTGGAAAAGTACGAGTCGCTGTTTCGCATGGTGGCCCGTGGCCGCGTAGCCCTCTTCTGCCGCGGTGCCAACGAGATACTCCCCGAGTGGAAAACCCATCAAGCCGGCCTGCCCGGGCTGGTGGTCGATCGCCATGTCGCGCTCTTCTATCCGCTGATCCATGTGATCTACAGCCATGCCCAATACAGCAAGGAGCGGCAACGCATCGAGCGCGGCCTGCAACTGGCCTGGCAGGATGGTTCGCTGAAACGGCTCTGGCGCCACCACTTTCAAGCCTCCCTGGTGTTTGCCAATCTGGGGCCGCGCCAGATTTTCAGGCTGACCAACCCCTTGTTGCCCAAGGAGGGGTTCGACTATCGGCCCTATCTTTATGACCCGGTACGCGATGACTTTGGCATTGACCCCTGATGGGGCGCACAGGCCGCCGGCATGGCCAGGCATGGCACCAAGCCGGGGCGTCACTCACCCCACTGGCGGGCAGCCCGTGATGCACGCCCTGTTTGCCTGGCGTGGACGCCAGCTGCGACCCGCCAATGACCAGACGGCGCAGCCAGTGCGTGCAGGCAACCTGCTTCTCCCCCTTGTCGCCCTCATGAAGATCGGCAGACAGGCGACTCTGCTGGTCATGACGCTGCTGTGTCTCCTGCCGATGGGGGCCCAGGCGGCCACCCGCTTCACCTACATCAGTCCGGAGAGCGAGCGGGATCCGCGCATGACCTATGACAGGGAGCTGCTGCGTCTCGCCCTCGACAAGACCCGCGACACCTTCGGCGACTATGAGCTGGTGCCCGCCCCGGCCATGACCAAGGCCAGGGTGCGGCTCAGCCTGCAGCTCAACAGTTTCACCAACCTGTTTGCCATGGACAGCTACAGCAGCACGCGCGATGGCAAAGGGCTGGCGTATGTCCGCTTCCCCATTCATCTCGGCATCGTCAGCTATCGCATCTGCTTCGTCAGCCCCCAACGGCAGGCGGCTATGGCGGAGGTAAATGACCTGGCAGGATTGCGCCGTTTCACGTTCGGCCAGGGCAAGGGCTGGCTGGATGTGGAGATACTGCGCCACGCCGGTCTCAAGGTGGTGGAGGTGGATGGCTACGAGATGCTGTTCAAGATGGTGGCGCGCGGCCGGTTCGATCTCTTGTGCCGCGGGGCGAGCGAACTGCGCAGCGAGCTGCTGACCCACAAGGACATAGGGGGTCTGAAGATGGATCCCTACCTGCTGCTCTACTACCCGCTGCCCAGGGTCTTCTATACCAATGTGGCAAACGGCGAGGCCCTGAAACGGGTGGAGACGGGGCTGCGGCAGGCCTGGCAGGACGGTTCGCTGCAGGCCTTATGGCGCCACAGCTTCGGCCCCGCCATCGCCTTTGCCGGGCTCAAGCAGAGGCGCATGCTGCGACTGGATAACCCCTTCCTCGAAGGCATCAACTTCGACTACCGCCCCTACTTCTACAACCCCATGACGGATCGCTTCGGCGAGCCCTGATGAGGCTCAGCCCTGTTCGCGGCAGAGCGCCAGCCAGGCCTCTGCGGTGCGGGAGAGATAGCGTTCGCTCGGCCAGATCACCCCGAGTCGCCAGCTGAGCTCGGGCAGGAGCGGCCGCAACACCAGCCCGTCCGGGGTCAGCCGGCGGCAGATGGGCTCGGGCAGAAAGGCGACCCCCATGCCGCTGCGCACCATGGCGGTGAGAAAGTCCCACTGGCTGCTGCGGGCCGCCACCTGGGGCACGAAGCCCGCCTGCTGGCACGCCTGTTCCAGCCGCTCGCTCAGGGTAAAGGCCTGGGTGTAGAGCAGGAAGGGCTCATCGCGCAGATCCTCCAGCCGGATCTCGCGGCACGCGCGCCAGCGCGGCAAGTCAGGCAACACCACCTGGATGGGATACTGATCCAGCTCCAGCGCACTCAGGGCGCCCCCCTCTTTGGTCGGCAGCATGGTGATGGCGAGATCCAGCTCCCCTTCCAATACCGCCTGCTCGATGCGCCGGCCGCCGTACTCGACGATGGAGAGCTCCACCCTTGGATAGCGGCTGCGGTAGGTGCGGATGAGATCCGCATAGACGTGGCCCACCATGGGCGGGATGCCGAGGGCCAACCGGCCAAATTGCAGGCTCTGCAGATCGGCGAGTTCCGCCTCCAGCTGCTGCATCTCGGCCAATATGGTCTGGGCCCGGTTGAACAGCACCTGGCCGCTGTCGGTCAGGGTGAAGCGGCGCCCCTCCCGGTTGAGCAGCGGCTGACCCAGCTCCTCCTCCATGTTGCGGATCATCTTGCTGATGGTGGGCTGGGTGACGAACAGCTTCTCGGAGGCGCGGGTGAAGCTCTGCTCCCGCACCAGTTCGACAAAGTAACGCAGGGCTCGGATATCCATGGTGCTCTCTCACGGGCGGCAAGCCTTAATCATGCCTCTTTGGCATGAATTTGATAATTTAAATTCATTTTTTGCAGGTTTTGCTTGTCTCTATACTGTGAGCCAGTTCACAGAAAGACACCCATCATGAAAGCCCTCTGCATTCGCTGGTTCCAGACCCCCTTCCAAATCGCCCTGCTGGCCGCCATCTGGCTGCTGGCCGATGCGGCGGTACGCACCTTCCATCTGCCGCTGCCCGCCAACCTCACCGGCATGCTGGCGCTGCTGGTCCTGATCCTGCTCGGCGTGGTCAAGACCCAGTGGTTCAGCGCCGGCGCCCGCTGGCTGCTGGCCGAGATGCTGCTGTTCTTCGTGCCGGCCGTGGTGGCCGTGGTCAACTATCAGGATCTGCTGTTGCAGGAGGGGTGGCGCATCATGCTGGTCCTGCTGATCAGCACCACCCTGGTGCTGGGTACCACGGCGCTGGTGGTGGACAGAGTCTATCGCCTCGAGCTGAAGCTGGCCCGCCGGAGTCGCCGTCATGTCTGATACCCTGCTTGGCCTGCTCTGCTTCGCCCTGACCCTGCTGTTCTACTACGCCAGCAAGTGGCTCTATGGCCGCAAGCGCATACTACCCCTGATGCCGCTGCTGCTGGCCCCCACCCTGCTGGTGGCCGTGGTGCTGCTGTTCCACATCCCCTATCAGGACTACATGGCCCAGTCCCACTGGCTGCTCTGGCTGCTGGGCCCGGCCACCGTCGCCTTCGCCGTGCCCGTCTATGAGAACCGCCAGCTGATCCACCGTCACTGGCTCTCCCTCTCGGTCGGGGTCGTCGCCTCCGTCATCATGGCGGTGGGCAGCACTGTGCTGCTGGCGCGCTGGCTGCACCTCTCCGACATGTTGCAGCGCAGCCTGGCGATGCGCTCCATCACCACACCGTTCGCGGTGGAGGCGACCCGCGCCATCGGCGGCCAGACCGATCTCACCGCCCTGTTTGTGGTGCTGACCGGGGTGATCGGCATGGCGGTGGGGGAGAGCGTGCTCACCCTGCTCGCCATCCGCAGCCGCCTCGGCAAGGGGGCCGGTTTCGGCGCTTCGGCCCATGGCGCCGGCACCGCCAAGGCGTACCAGATGGGTAACGAGGAGGGCGTCGTCTCCAGCATGGTGATGATGATCGCCGGCATGGTGACTGTGCTGCTCGCCCCCTTGCTCGGCCAGATGTTCTGGTAATCCGGCCTACCGCCAGGCGAGGTCAATTTCCCCCTGCCAAGGACGGCAAGCCTCCCCCGCCAGCCGCTACACTGAACTCAATGTGATGGCGGTGAGCGGTATGATGAACCACAGAGTGATCCCCCTCGGGTTGCTGATATGCAGCCTGCTCTTCTCCCCCCTCTTGCAGGCCGTGGACATAGTGACCCACGTCAGCCCGGAAAGTGATCGGGATCTGCGCACCCTCTACGGCCAGCAACTGCTGCAACTGGCGCTGGAGAAGACCCGCGACAGCTTCGGCGATTACGAGCTGCGCCCGGCCCCGCCCATGAGCCGGACACGGCTGCGCCAGGTGCTGCAATACAACCTCTACCCCAACCTGCTTGCCATCGACAGCTTCCCGCCCCCTGGAGACCCTCATGATCTGGACTATGTCCGTTTCCCGGTGGATCTCGGCATCCTGGGGTATCGCATCTGCTTCGTCAGCCCGGCGCGGCAGCAGGCGGTGGCACAGGTGCGCACCCTGGCCGATCTGCAGCAGTTCAGCCATGGTCAGGGCCGTGGCTGGCAGGATGTCGACATCTTGCGTCATGCCGGTTTCAAGGTGCAGGAGGTAGAAGGGTACGAGCGACTGTTCAAGCTGGTGGCCAGGGGCCGGCTGGACCTGTTCTGCCGGGGAGCCAACGAGCTGTTTACCGAGCTGGAAACCCACCGGGATCTGGCCCGGCTCACGGTCGATCGGCATCTGGCCCTCTACTACCCCTTCATCCACCTCTTCTACAGCCACAAGGATAACCAGCATGCCCTGCGCCGCATCCGGGCCGGCCTGCAACTAGCCTGGCAGGACGGATCGCTGCAGGCGCTCTGGCTCAAGACCTTCAAACCCGCCCTCGATTTTGCCAGACTGGACCAGCGCCTGCTGTTCAGGCTGGACAACCCTTTGCTCCGGCAGATGGATTTTGACTATCGCCCCTATCTCTACGACCCCCTCAGCCACAGCTTCGGGCCCGGCGAAGCCGCGAGCCATGAGCAGCAGGGCGAGGCGAGCCCGACCCACTAGCAAGGGCGCAACCACTACACTCATGGGAGTCTCTTTCTCCGACAGGAGGTCACGATGCGCTGGATCCCGCTGCTTGCCCTGTTTCTCGCCCTGCCCGTGCCGGCCGCGGCCCCGACTGTGTTCACCTACATGAGCCCGGAGAGCGAACAGGATCCCAGGGTCACCTATGATCGTGAGCTGCTGCGGCTGGTGCTGGAGAAGACCCGCGCCAGCCATGGCGACTATCGCCTGCAAGCCGCCCCGCCCATGACATTGGCCAGGATGTGGATCAGCCTGCGCTTCGATCACTATCCCAACCTGTTTGCCATGGACAGCTACCACTCGGACCGTGACATGACGGGGGTCGACTATGTGCGTTTTCCTATCCATCTCGGCATCGTCAGCTACCGTATCTGCTTCGTCAGCCCCCAGCAGAAGGAGGCCGTCGCCAGGGTCACCAGCCTGGAGCAGCTGAAAAAGTTCGACCTGGGCCAGGGCAAGGGCTGGCTCGATGTGAAGATCCTGCAGCAAGCCGGGTTCAGGGTGCAGGAGATAGAGGGTTACGAGCAGTTGTTCAAGATGGTGGCGCGTGGCCGTTTCGATCTCTTCTGCCGCGGGATCAACGAGTTGCCTCAGGAGAAGCTGAACCACAAGGGGATAAAAGGGCTGGTCATGGATGAGAACATAGCCTTCTACTACCCCCTGCCCCGCGTCTTCTTCACCCACAATGCCAATCGGCAGGCGATCCAGCGGGTACAGGCCGGGCTCAAGGCCGCCTGGCGAGACGGCTCGCTGCAGGCGCACTGGCTCAAGACCTTCAAGCCCTCACTCACCTTCGCCCACCTCAACACCCGCCGCCTGTTCCGGCTGGAGAACCCCTTCATCAAGGACATAGACTTCGACTATCAGGCCTATTTCTACGACCCCGTCCACGGCCGTTTCGGCCCGGGCGAACCTTGAACGGACCTTGCCCGGGCAGCGACATCCTCGGCCGACAGCCCCAGCCTGCGCCTCTTGGAACACACCTCAGCAAAAAGCCCGGGTCAGTGACCCGGGCTTTTTCATGGTGCCATCTTGAGGAGGAATGGATTACTCCTCGATAAAGGTCCACTCGTCCCGCACCCGGCTGATGGCATCGAGCCGGCGCTTGGCGAGCTGCTCGCGAATGGCCTCGCCCTTGAAACCGGCGGCCACTATCTCTTTCACGGGCACGGCCTGGGCCGCGCCGAGCGCCTGGGCCACATAGTCGGGCTCGGCATAGACCCGCTCCTCGAAGCCGGTTCGGCCGTGGAAGTCGGCGCGGCAGGCGTCCAGCAGCTGGGCGAAACGCTCGGGTCTGCGCCAGGCATCCGCCTTGTCAAACACCTTGAGCAGGGTCGCAGGCTTGAGTTCGAAGGCGATGTGGATATGGGTGTGCAGATCGCTCACCAGCAGCGCCAGATCGCGACAGTCGTTCGGCACCCGAAAACGCTCGCAAAAGTCGCGGATCAGCGGCAGTCCCTTCTGGCCGTGACCGTGGTGGCTCGGCCAGAAGGCGGGCGGAGTCAGCCCCTTGCCAAAGTCGTGGCACAGGGCGGCGAAGCGCACCGCCAGCTCGGGGGAGAGGCGGCACGCCTGCCCCAGCACCATCAGAGTGTGGATGCCGGTGTCTATCTCAGGGTGCCACTTGGCGGGGGCCGGCACACCGAACAGGGCGTCCAGCTCCGGGAACAGCGCCTTGAGGGCGCCACATTCGCGCAGCACCTCGAAGAAGATCTGGGGAGTCTCTCCCAGCAGCACCTTCTCCAGCTCCTTCCAGACCCGCTCCGGGGTCAGGTGTGCCAGCTCGCCGGCGTCGGTCATCTCGCGCATCAGCGCCAGCGTCTCAGGGGCCACCACGAAGCCCTGGGCGTGGAAACGGGCGGCGAAGCGGGCAACCCGCAGGATGCGCAGCGGATCCTCGGCAAAGGCCGGGGAGACGTGACGCAGCACCCGTCGCTCCAGGTCCTGGATGCCGCCGTAGGGATCGTGCAGCCGACCCTCTTCGTCCTCGGCGATGGCATTGACGGTGAGATCACGGCGCAGCAGATCCTGCTCCAGCGTCACCTCGGGGGAGGCGTGGCAGACAAACCCTGTGTAACCGCGGCCCTGCTTGCGTTCGGTGCGGGCCAGTGCGTACTCCTGCTGGGTCTTGGGATGGAGAAACACGGGGAAGTCGCGGCCCACCTGGGTGAACCCCAGCGCCAGCATCTGCTCCACGGTCGCCCCCACCACCAGGTGATCCCGATCCCCTTGCGGCAATCCCAGCAGGCGATCCCGCACCGCGCCCCCAACCAGATAAGTCTGCAATCTCTGTCTCCCTTGATAAACCTGCCTCGATTATACCGGTTTTGCCTGGCGGGCACGATGGCGCCGCCACGCCCCCGCGATCAGGCAGCCATGATTGCCCGGTTGGTTTGGCCCGACAGCCACGCTGACCTCTCCCCATCACAACCAGGCCATATTCGCTAAAAACAGCAGTTTTGGCCGCCAGATGCGCCAGCCCCCCTTATGGCACCCGGGTCTTTGACATCCCGGTGGGGAGGCTTTAACCTGCCGCCCATAACAATGGAATGGATCCTTATGTACACACAGTTCTTCGGTCTGTCGGAGCCCCCGTTCTCCATCTCGCCCAACCCCAAATACCTCTATATGAGTGAACGTCACGGGGAGGCCCTCGCCCACCTCAACTACGGGTTGCAGGATGGGGGAGGCTTCGTGTTGCTGACCGGGGAAGTGGGAACCGGTAAAACCACCGTCTCCCGCTGCCTGTTGCAGCAGTTGCCGGCCGAGACCGAGATCGCCTACATCCTCAATCCATCCCTGACCGAGCGTGACCTGCTGGCGGCCATCTGCGACGAGTTCCAGCTGCCGTACGACAAGGACGCCGGTCTCAAGCTGCTGTTCGATCTCATTCGCGACCACCTGCTGACCAACCTGGCGGCAGGCAAGCGCAGCGTGGTGCTGGTGGATGAGGCCCAGCACCTGCTGCCCGGTGTGCTGGAGCAACTGCGCCTGCTCACCAACCTGGAAACCGACGAGAAGAAGCTGCTGCAAGTGGTGCTCATCGGTCAGCCCGAGCTGCAACAGATGTTGCGCCAGCCCCTGCTTCGCCAGCTGGCCCAGCGCATCACGGCCCGTTATCACCTGCTGCCGCTTTCGCATCAGGACGTGGATGCCTATGTGCGCTTCCGGCTGCAGGTCGCGGGCTGCGTCCAGCCCATCTTTACCCCCAAGGCGCTCCAGACCCTGCACCGCCTCTCCGGCGGCATTCCCCGCCTCATCAACCTCATCTGCGATCGCGCCCTGATCGCCGCCTTCGCCCGTGGCAGCCACAAGATAGTGCACGGCGACATCAGCCTGGCGGCCTATGAGGTGAGCGGCATTCGCGACGAGGGCACCTGGCAGTCCGGCCTCATGGTCGCCCTGGCGGGGGCCTTGCTGGTCGCGACCGGCTGGTGGGGCTGGCAGTTCTTCGGCTTCTTCCCCGAGCGCCCCGTGATCAAGGTGGAGGTGCCGGTCAAGGTGGACGACACCCCGGAACAGCAGGAGCAACTGACCCGCGCCATCAATCAGGCGCTGGAGCCGGATAGCGCCATGCAGAATCTCTACAAGGTGTGGGGCTACCAGACAGAGCTGGAGGAGGCGACCTGCGACAACGCACCGCGCGCCGGCTTGCGCTGCCAGGAGGGGGACGCCTCGCTGGCGGAGCTGCAGGCCCTGCAGCACCCGGCCCTCATCAGCCTGACCGACGAGACGGGCGGCATCTATTACGCAACCCTGGTGAATCTCGGGCCGGACAAGGCCAACCTGCTCATCGGCAACCAGAGCTGGCAGGTGGACAGGCAGTGGCTGTCCGACTTCTGGGGCGGCAGCTACACCCTGCTGTGGCGCATGCCCAAGGGCGGCGTCGCCCTGATCGGCAACAATGCCGGGGCGACCCAGGTGCAGTGGCTGGACAACGCCCTCAGCCGTGCCCTGCAACAGCCGGATCGCAAGGTGCGTCGCTTCGACGCCGAGCTCAAGAACAAGTTGCAGCAGTTCCAGCGCGAGCAGGGGCTGAACCCGGACGGCATCGCCGGCAGCAATACCCTGTTGCGCCTCAACGTGATGGCCGGTGAGCCCATGCCGAAGCTGGAAGATGAGTCCCAGCGCGCCAGTACACCGGCCACGCCGGATACCATGAACGATGAGCCCATGGTCACATTGTCGGAGGAGGCTTCCTGATGTCTACCCTGCTCAAGGCACTGCGCCGGGCCGAACAGCCCCAGTTCACCCCGCATATTCCGGCGATGGGGCTGCCCGTCACCCAGGAAGAGGAGCAGAACCGGCGCTGGATCTGGTGGCTGCTGGCCCCGCTTGCCCTGCTGATGGGGGCCGGCGCCAACTATGGTTGGCACCTGCTCAACAACCGCCCCATCGAGAAGACGGTGGAGGTGAAAGAGGTGGTCACGCCGCCGTTCGTGCGGGTCGAACCCAGACCCATGATCACCCGCCCGCTGCCCCCGCCGCTGCCGGAACCCGTGGTGCGCCCCAGAGTCACCCCCAATGACAGTGCCCCTGCCACCAACAGCAGCCAGGGGCTGGCCGAGCGCATCATGAATGCACTCAACAGCACGCCGCTGATGGAGGAGACGGCGCCCCAGGCCCAGAGCGAGTCTCAGGCCATGCCGATCAGCGCCCTGCCGCTGGAGCTGAAGCAGCGGGTGCCGCCCCTGGCCTATGGCTCCCACGTCTTCTCGTCCAACCCGGCCAAGCGGGCCGTGATGCTGAACGGACGTGAGTTTCGCGAGGGCAGCGAGGTCGCCCCCGGCGTCACCCTGATCGCCATAGCCCAGGATTACATCATCCTGCAGGTGGCGGGCCAGAACGTCAGTCTCAAGGCACTGCAGGACTGGCGCGGCTGATCCCGTTACGACCACAACGCCGGCTCAGCCCCGCTGAGCCGGCGTCCATTTCAAGAGGGAGCCTGAGAGCTCCCCTTTTTAATCAATAACATGAGAGCCATGTGAGCAATTCAGACAACACCACCTTCGCCACCAGGATCCTGGACTGGTACCAGATCCACGGCCGCAAGACCCTGCCCTGGCAGCAGGACAAGACGCCCTATCGGGTCTGGGTCTCTGAGATCATGCTGCAGCAGACCCAGGTCGCCACCGTGATCCCGTATTATCAACGCTTCATGGCCCGCTTCCCCGACGTGCAGGCCCTGGCACAGGCCCCCATAGATGAGGTGCTGCACCACTGGACCGGGCTCGGCTATTACGCCCGCGCCCGCAACCTGCACAAGGCGGCCCAGCAGATCTGCGAACTGCACGGCGGCCTGTTCCCGGAGCGGCTGGAAGAGGTGATGGCCCTGCCCGGCATAGGCCGCTCCACCGCGGGCGCCGTGCTCTCCCTCTCCCTTGGCCAGCCCCACGCCATTCTGGACGGCAACGTGAAGCGGGTGCTCACCCGCTGGCTGGCACTGCCGGGCTGGCCCGGCCAGAAACAGGTGGAGAACGATCTGTGGGAGCTCGCCATCCGCCTCACGCCCAAGCTCGGCGTGGCCCACTACAACCAGGCCATGATGGACATGGGAGCCACCGTCTGCACCCGCAGCAAACCCGCCTGCGAGCGCTGCCCGGTGCAGGCCGATTGCCAGGGGCTGTCGCAGGGCAAGCCCACCGCCTACCCCAACAGCAAGCCCAAGAAGAGCATTCCGGCCCGCGCCGGCATCATGCTGCTCATTCGTCACGGCGACCAGCTGTTGCTGGAGAAGCGGCCGCCACAGGGGATCTGGGGCGGGCTCTACTGCTTCCCGCAGGTGGAGTCGCTGACGGAGGTCGAGGGGCTGATGCAGCGACTCGGACTGAGCGGCCATGATTATCGGGAACTGAGCGGATTTCGGCATACATTCAGCCACTTCCATCTCGATATTCAGCCTTTCCTGATTGAAATCGATGCGCCACCGGCCCCCCAGCTCATGGAAGCGGATAACCGACTCTGGTATAACTTACGCCATCCTGCAGAGGTGGGTCTGGCGGCCGCCACGGCCCGCCTGCTCGCCTACCCGGACTTACAACCATAGAGGTCAACATGAGCCGTACTGTATTTTGCCAACGCCTGAAAAAAGAGGGCCCGGGCCTGGATTTCCAACTCTATCCCGGTGAACTCGGCAAGCGGATTTTTGACAACATCAGCAAGGAAGCCTGGACCGAATGGCAGAAGAAGCAGGTGATGCTGATCAACGAGAAGAAGCTGAACATGATGAACCTGGAGCATCGTCAGCTGCTGGAAAAAGAGATGGTGAGCTACCTGTTTGAAGCGGGTGAAGTGGCCATAGACGGTTATACCCCTCCCAGCCAATGAGCCGATGAGTTGTACTTGTGAGCCAGCGACGGCGATCCAGCTCCCGGTTCACAGCCAGTGACCGGCCTATGAACCAATGAGTTGTACCTGTGAGCCAGTGACGGCTATACCTCTCTCTGTTCACAGCCATGCATGACGGGCGGCCCCGCCGCCCAGTTTGAGGATCCTATGGGCCGAATTTTTTGGCTGCTTTGCACCCTGCTGTTTCTCTCTGCCTGCTCATCCTCCCCCAAGCCCAGCGGGAGTGAGGATGACGATCTGGTCAACGGCAAGGACATTCGCGGTTTCGAACACATGATCAGCGCGCTCTCCCATAACGTGAACGAGATATGGGGGCGTGAGGCGCTGTTCGCGGGCAAATTTGACTACGTCAAATACACGGATCAGTACAAGAGCCGGGCTCACATCGACTTCTCCAGCGGCCACATCATGGTGGAAACCGTCTCCGGGCTTGACCCTCGTGCCCACCTGCGCCGCGCCATCATAGAGACCCTGCTGACCCCGGACGACCCGGCGGAAGTGGATCTGTACTCCGACCGTGAAATTCTGCCCGGTGGCGAGCCCTTCCTCTATGGTCAGGTGCTGGACAACCTGGGCCAGCCGATCCGCTTCGACTGGCGTGCCGAGCGTTACGCCGATTACCTGCTCAGCACGGCGATGAAGAAGCGCACCCTGGGGATCCGCACCATCTTCTTCGTCGACATCCCCATGGTGGCCAACCACGAAGACAGGCGGGGTTACAAGTATGCCGGCATCATACGGGAAGCCTCCCGCAAGTACGGTGTCGCCGAAAGCCTCATCTACGCGGTGATCAAGACAGAGAGCAGCTTCAACCCCTATGCGGTCAGCCACGCCAACGCCTATGGCCTGATGCAGGTGATCCCGGCCACCGCCGGACGGGACGTCTACGTGCGGGTCAAGGGCAGGAACGGCCAGCCGACCCGGGAGGATCTGTTCAATCCGGCCTACAACATAGACGTGGGCACCGCCTACCTGCACCTGTTGCAGACCGTCTATCTGGTGGACATCCAGGATCCGCTCTCCCGCCGCTATGCCGTCATCTCGGCCTACAACGGCGGTGCCGGCGGCGTGCTGAACACCTTCTCCAGCGACCGCAAGGCGGCGCCCGGCATGATCAACCAGCTCTCCCCCGAGGCTGTGTACCAGATCCTGACCGAGCAGCACCCCAAGGCGGAAGCCAGACGCTATCTCTACAAGGTCAACCAGGCCGAGAAGGGATTCAAGCGCACGCTGGCCCGCACCGGCTAAGCAGACCAACAGCAAAAGGGCGCCTCCATGGAGGCGCCCTTGTTACGTCCGGCGTGCGGCTATCCTGCCTTACTTGGCGACAAACCCGCCCTTGCTCTGCGGAGCGGCGCCCACCTTCTCCAGGCTCTCCACCTCCACCTCTGTCTTGTTCCAGCTGTGGTCCACTTCGCCACGGATGCGGATCAGATCGTCCGGGCCCACCTCGGTGCCGCGCCACACATCCTGATCCACTTCGACTTCCACCTCGCCACTGGCGTCACGGAACATGTAGTTCTCGCCGCCCAGGTGCTTGACCAGCTTCCCTTCCAGGGTGGCCCAGCTGTCATCGGCCAGATCCTTCAACTGCGCGACGGACACCTTGTTCTGCTCCTGCGGGCCTGTATAGGCCGCCATGGCGAAAGAAGAGATGGACATCAGGGTCAACAGACCGATTACGCTTGCCTTGTTCATTTCATGCTCCTGTCATTGGGTACGGGAGCAGTGTGCAAGCCGGGGCGTGAAACAAACGTGAAGCCTCCCCATCTGGGTGAAGGGGATGTGACCGTAATCGATTTAATCAGCACCGCCTGCTGCGAAATTTAATTCGGCTGGATACCCTGCAAAATGGCAAAACAGCTTCCCAGCACCTTTGCCTATCGAGGAAAAGCCTGCAGGCACCACCTGCTTTCAAAGCAACGAGAACAACAAGATGAAAAAATGGTTTGTGTGTTTATTGGGATTGGTCGCGCTGACAGTTCAGGCAGCCGACAGCCGTCCCGCCTTCTCCCGGATCGTGATGTTTGGCGACAGCCTCTCCGATACCGG
This sequence comes from Aeromonas sp. MR19, assembly GCF_963899305.1. Lineage (NCBI taxonomy): Bacteria > Pseudomonadati > Pseudomonadota > Gammaproteobacteria > Aeromonadales > Aeromonadaceae > Aeromonas > Aeromonas sp. MR19. Next base: position 192,907 of record NZ_CAWQWZ010000052.1, on the reverse strand, counting down.
CAAGATGTACAGCAAGATGCGCGGTTACCTCCCCTCCAGCCCCCCCTACTATGAGGGCCGCTTCTCCAACGGGCCCGTCTGGCTGGAGCAGTTGACCAAGCAGTTCCCGGGCCTGACCATAGCCAACGAGGCGGAAGGCGGTGCCACCGCCGTGGCTTACAACAAGATCTCCTGGAATCCCAAGTATCAGGTCATCAACAACCTGGACTACGAGGTCACCCAGTTCCTGCAAAAAGACAGCTTCAAGCCGGACGATCTGGTGATCCTCTGGGTCGGCGCCAACGACTATCTGGCCTATGGCTGGAACACAGAGCAGGATGCCAAGCGGGTGCGCGACGCCATCAGCGATGCGGCCAACCGCATGGTATTGAACGGCGCCAAGCAGATACTGCTGTTCAACCTGCCGGATCTGGGCCAGAACCCCTCGGCCCGCAGCCAGAAGGTGGTCGAGGCGGCCAGCCATGTCTCCGCCTACCACAACCAGCTGCTGCTGAACCTGGCACGCCAGCTGGCTCCCACCGGCATGGTGAAGCTGTTCGAGATCGACAAGCAGTTTGCCGAGATGCTGCGTGATCCGCAGAACTTCGGCCTGAGCGACACGGAGAACGCCTGCTATGGTGGCAGCTATGTATGGAAGCCGTTTGCCTCCCGCAGCGCCAGCACCGACAGCCAGCTCTCCGCCTTCAACCCGCAGGAGCGCCTCGCCATCGCCGGCAACCCGCTGCTGGCACAGGCCGTCGCCAGCCCCATGGCCCGCCGCAGCGCCAGCACCCTCAACTGTGAGGGCAAGATGTTCTGGGATCAGGTCCACCCCACCACTGTCGTGCACGCCGCCCTGAGCGAGCGCGCCGCCACCTTCATCGAGAGCCAGTACGAGTTCCTCGCCCACTGATGACAAGGGGCCGACACTCGGTCGGCCCCTCTTTTGCCTCGTCACGACACCATCAATCAGCGATAGCGCTTCACTATGCCGTCATAGATGCCGTTCTGCCGGATGGTGGCCAGCGCCTCCTGCAGCCGCTTGATCACCTCAGGCGCCGTCTTCAGGCTCGCCGCCACGTAGAGCTCTCCCCCGGTAAAGTCTTCGATGTCGTGCACTATCTTGAGGGTGTCTGGCCCATAGCCCGCCTGCCGCACATAGTAGTTCGCCGCCTCCTGCGACACGGGCCAGAGATCGATGCGCCCCATCAACAATTTGAGCATGTTGGCCTCGTTGCTGTTGTTGCGCTGCAGGTTGGAGAAGTTGAGACCGATCAGATACTGCTCCAGCGCATCGTTGCGCACTGTGCCGATGGACCAGGCCCGCGCCTGTGACAGCTGGCTGAACGGCTTGATATCGTCGCGTTTGGCCAGGGCAAACACATGAAAGTTGATGCGGGCTATCACCCCGATCCACTGGAACTGCGCCTCGCGCTCGGGGAAGCGGCTGATGCTGTAGATGAGCACGTTGGGGCGGCTGCGGGCCAGCGAGATGGCCCTCGCCCAAGGATAGATGTCGAGGTCGTACTCGAATCCCGCCTCCTCCAACATGGCCTCCACCACTTCGGTGCCCAGCCCCTTGATCTCGGCCTCTTCCAGATAGTTGTAGGGGGCATAGTCTTCTGTCACCACCTGCAGCGAGTCAGCAGCCCAGACCGGCGCCAGCCACAGCGACCAGCACAGCCATATCCATTTGTTTTTCATGCCCACCCCGGTGCGATCCTGCCTCGGTTAACTATTGCCGCCCCGCCCCAGAGATCAAATCACACAGCTCAACTGCGGCAATAATAATCACAATATGTTTTATATCAGTTGCTTGAGAACCCATGGAAAGCGACTACCTTTAATCTGTTGTGGCTGTGCTATAAGCCCCGACCCATAAGGAGAGGCGACATAGAAAAACCTCCCCCCCAATATGAAATTGCAGAGGCTCAACATGAATAAAACACTGATTACCTTACTGGTTTCAGGCTTGCTTGCGGCCAACGCCCAGGCTGCCGGACAAGACAACACCTGGTATGGCGGCGCCAAGCTGGGTTGGTCCAACTTCTATGGTATTGATGAAAGCAATAATTTTGCTTTGGACAATGAAACAAATGATGCATTAGGGGCCGGTTTGTTTGCCGGATACCAGATCAACCGCAATCTAGGCATCGAATATGGCTATGATTATCTAGGTAAATATAAATATGATGCCGTCACAACAACTGGAGTAGCTTTCCATGATGAAGTGCAGGCTCAACTTGTTCATCTGACCTTGAAATTTGGACTCCCTATCACTGATAACCTAGATCTATACGGTCGTGTTGGTGGTGGATATGCTGCAGCCAACAGCGACCTAAAGGGGGGAGATGGTCGATTTAACTTTGTTGGTGCATTAGGCAGTGAGTATGCCTTCAACCGCGACTGGGCTGCCCGTCTTGAATATCAATATTCCACACCATATGGCAGTCGTGATGATACTGGGCTACGTATGGACAACGGCCTGCTGGCGGTCGCCGTGGTCTACCGCTTCGGTCAGGTTGCTCCCGTGGTTGCGGCCCCGGTTCCGGCCCCCGCGCCTGAGCCAGTGGTGGTCGAGAAGCAGTTCACCCTGAGCTCGGACGTGCTGTTCGACTTCAACAAGGCGACCCTCAAAGCGGAAGGTGGACAGGCGCTGGATAACCTCTACGGCCAGATTGAGCAAGCCAGACCCAAGGATGGCGTCGCCACAGTGATCGGCTATACCGACCGCATCGGCTCGGATGCCTACAACCAGAAGCTCTCCGAGCAGCGTGCCCACACTGTTGCCGATTACCTGGTCGGCAAGGGCCTGCCAGCAGGCAAGGTCAATGTGGAAGGGCGTGGCAAGGGTTCCCCTGTCACCGGCGACAGCTGCACCAGCAAATCCAAGCGTGAGCTGATCGTCTGCCTGGCCCCGGATCGCCGGGTCGAGGTCAAGGTGGAAGGGGTATCCGACGTTCAGCAGTAAGTTCCACCTCCTTGGCACCGGGTCTGTGGTGCCGGGATAAAAAAACGGGAGGCCTCTGGCCTCCCGTTTTCATTCTCCGCGGTTTCAGGCGCCCTTGCGCACCTCTGCCGCAATCTGGTCGAGCAGCTGTTGCCAGCCCTGTCCCAGTTCGCTGACCAGGGAGCCGTAGCCATCCTCCGGCAACACCCGCACCTGCTGGAAGGGGACGTCACGCAGGACAGTGCCCTCTTCCGTCAGCAGTCGCCAGCGGCCACTCAGCACGGCGCGCCCGTCGTGGCGCCCCTGGAAGCGCTCGACCGAGATGGTCAGCACTGGCCCCTTGCGAGCACCGTCCTGACGCACCACCCAACCGGGCAGCCGGCTGGAGAGACCGTTCAGGGTCAGCTGATCGAGCTGGGCATCGAGGGAACCCGCCCAGCGATGGTACTCGGCGAAGTGCAACTCCTTGCCCTCCAGCTGATAGACCAGGCTCATCCTGTCCAGCTGGCCGGACAGGGAGACAGGCTTGAGCACCAGCTGGTGCTGCGGTTGTGCCGTCATAGTGGTCGGCTGCTGCGCCTCGGCATCGAGGGAGTAGTAGTGCAGCGCCGTCGGCGCCGAACTGCAACCCGCCAGCAGGCCCAGCAAGGCCAGCGTCATCATCTGTTTTTTCATCATTGGCCTCGCTTGGGCTCGGGATCACGGGGACGGGCGCGATCGAAGATCAACGAACTCGGCTGCTCGTTGAGCGAATGCACCAGTGGCTGCAACTCACGCATCAGCTGATTGAGCGACTGTACCGACTGACGCAGATCCTGATTGGTCTGGGAGTTGGCATCGTACTCTTGCAGCGTGCTCTGCAACTGCTTCAGGCTGTCGTTCAGGGACGCCGGCAACTGCTGGGTCGCGCTCTGGCCGGTAAACTTGTCCAGATTGGCGCTCACCGCGCTGACGTTCTTGAGGGTCTGGTCCAGGGTAACCAGGGTGTGATTCACCTGGTTCAGCGTCTTGGCCGTGTCCATGTCGACGAACTTGTCGAGGATCTGGTTCACCTTGCGCTCGATCTGGTCCAGCCCGGCCTGCACGGTCGGGAATACCTGATAACCGGCCAGCTTGATGGCCTGATACTTGGGGGCATCCGGATAGAAGTTCAGATCCACCACCTTGCCGCCGGTCAACAGGCTGGAGGTCTTGAGCGTCGCCCGCAACCCCTCCTTGAACTGCTTGCCGAACAGGGCGCGCCACTGCTCCTTCTCCGCGTTGGCGTAGCGGTGGGAGAGGCGCTGCACCTCGATGCGCGCCAGTACCGGGATCTGCCGGTTCTGGAATATCTGCACCCCTTTCTCGTCGATGAGATAGGGCGCCGAGATGACGGTGCCGACCCGGATGCCGCGATACTCCACCGCCGCACCGGGGTGCAGGCCACCGACGCTGTCTTCAAACAGGAACACGTAGTCGATGAACTGATCCAGGCTACCGGCCAGCACGCTGGCCTGATCCTGGAACAGGGTGAAATCGTCCATCTGCTTGGCTGGCTCACCCGGTGCCCAGCCAGGGGGCAGACCCATGGTGATGCCGCCGTCGAGCAGGCTCTCCAGCGAGTCCATCTTCACCTTCATCCCCTCGCTGCTCATGGAGACCTCGAAGCCCGGGGTCATCCAGAAGCGGGAGTTGCCGCTCACCAGCACGTCATAGGGGGCGTTGATGAAGATCTGGTACTGCATCTCGCTCTTCTCGGGCAGGAACTTGGCCTCCTCCACCTGGCCTATGGTGAAGCCCTGGTAGTTGATGGGCGAGCCCACCCCGAGCGCCCGGGTATCCCGGCTGCTCAGGGAGAGCCGCAGCCCCTTGGCGTCCTGGGAGGCCAGCGGCGGCTTGTCCAGCATGGCGTATTCGTCCAGCGGCCTGCCTTTCTTGCCGGGGGCCAGCTCGATGTAGGCGCCGGAGAGCAGGGTGCCGAGGCCCGAGACCCCTTCCCGGCCGACCCTGGGCTTGACCACCCAGAACTGGCTGTCTTTCTTGAGCATGCCGGCGGCGGCATTGGTCAGGCGAGCCTTCAGCACCGCATGACTGTAGTCCTCGCTGAGCTCCACCGCCTCGATGCGGCCCACCTCCACCTCGCGGGAGCGGATCACCGTCTTGCCTGCCACTATGCCTTCGGCGGTGGCCACTGTCAGGGTGAAGCTGGGACCTTGCGAATACCAGTGCTGGAACAACATCCAGATGCCGATGAACAGCGCCAGCAGCGGCACCATCCAGATTGCGGCGGCCGAGCTCAGAAAATCAGAGCCGGGTTTCCACCTTTTCTTACGCTCACTCACGTTCGCGTTCTCCTTGTTGTAAATCCCAGATCAGGCGGGAATCGAAACTCATGGCTGCCACCATGGTAATCAGCACCACACCCGCAAATGCGACGGCCGCGGGGCCGGGGTAGATGGTCATCAGGTTGTCGAGCCGGATCAGGCCCGCCAGTATGGCCACCACGAAGACGTCGATCATCGACCAGCGTCCCACGAATTCAGTCATGCGATAGAGCTTGAGCTTGCCAAGGGGCGAGGCGCCGTGGCCGCGCTGTACCATATAGCAAAGCCACAACAGCGCCAGGATTTTCACCAGCGGCACCACCACGCTGGCGATGAAGATCACCGCGGCTATGGGGTAGGAACCCATGGCCCACAGCAAGACCACGCCGCCGAGGATGGTGGAAGGGCTGTCGTCCCCCAGAAAAACTGTGTCCATGATGGGATAGAGGTTGGCGGGCACATAGAGGATCACAGAGGTGAAGAGCAGGGCCCAGGTCCGGTTCAGGCCGCCCGGCTTGCGGCTGTGCAGCTTGCCGCCGCAGCGCGGGCAGCTGTGCTCGCCCGCTTCGCTCAGGGCGCCGCAGATGTGACAACCTACCAGCCCGGACGCCATGGCAGCGGCTTCGCCATCCGCATCCAGCTCGCGGGCTTCGGTCGGACCGAACAGCCGTTGCCACAGCCACATCCGGTCCAGCGACGAGATCATCTTGATGAGCAGCACCGTATAGCCGACGAAGGCCCAGAACGACAGGCCCATCTTGATGTCGGCCATCCCCATCAGCTTCACCAGCGAGATGAGCACCCCGATCAGGAAGACATCCACCATCAGCCAGGGCTTGATCCGGCACAGCAGGCGACCGAGGGAGCGCAGGGCATTGCTGTGCAAGTCCTTGTCGACCCGCCACAGCACCAGCATGATGGAGCCGATGTAGACCAGCGGCAGGCCGATCAGGGTCAGGCTCAGCACGGCGCCCAGAAACAGATAGCCCTGATCCACCAGGGTGGTGATGCACTGCAGAAACGTCATCTCCTGCCCCACTCCCTTGGCCGAGAACGACATGAAGGTAAAGGCGTTGGAGAGCACGAACATGATGAGGGCCGCAAAGCCGTAAGCGATGGGCCTGCGCTCCTGCTCCGGCAAATGACGGCTCAGGGTATGGCCGCAACGCGGACAGCTGCTCGTCTCCCCGACGGCCAGCGCGGTGGCCGGCACCAGCAGGTCACACTCTTCGCACGCGGTCGCGTCATGGGTATAGGTGGGTAGGTGTTGGTGTGAAACCGGATGCAAGATGAAACCCCAGCATGAGGCCCGCCACGGGGCCAGAGCCGCCAATTATTACAGCAGCGGCCCCTGCCGACCAGCACTGTCGTTGCACCATCCGGGATGGGAGCGAGAATGACTTTGACAAGCCAGTGACCATTTAGCACAATCAAACGCCACTTTTTTTCCGCGGGACAATAATTTATGACAACTGAATCCCCAAGCTACTCCACGATCGAGCAAGCCTTCTCCCTCGGGAACGGGCAAGATTCTGCCCTCAACTGGTTGCGCAAGAATCGCAGTCAGGTCGCCATCTTCCTGGTGAGCGGCATCAAGCTGGAGGGGACCATCAGCGGTTTCGACCAGTACAGCGTGCTGTTGACCGATGCCCATGGCAACCAGCAGCTGGTCTACAAGGCCAAGATCTCCACCATCGCCATGCACTCCGGCCGTCCCCAGGTCAGCATTCAGCGTGCCCGCAAGCCGCGCGTCTCCATGGCGCCGCGTCCTCATGGCGCCCCCGGTCGTTACGATGACAACCAGGGCGGCGGTAGCAGCGAGCAGTAATGCGCTTGCCTGAATCACCCCCACGCCATTGCTGCGTCAAAGGGTGACCGAGTCCATTCTCATTTATCATGTCTGTCCCGTATGAGAATGGACTCCACTCTTCCTCCGAGTGGATCCGCCTGTTTCACCGCCCTTCACTTCAATACGGCAAGTCGACCGGTCTTCCATCCCTGACCATGCAGGTCTGCATCCCCGCAGCCTGACCGGCCTGTACGCCAATTCCCGTATCCTCGAACACCAGACAGGTCGCCGGCTCGACCCCCAGCCGACGTGCAACCAGCAGAAACGTATCTGGATGGGGCTTGTGCAGATCCACATCGTCGGCGGTCACCACCACGGAGAAGTAACGATCCAGCCCGGTATTGCGCAGCACGGCCTCGGCATTGATGCGGGGCGAGCCTGTGCCTATCCCCATGGGAATAAGGCCGTGATGACGCTGAACCAGTTCCAGCATGGCCGGAAAGACGGTGACCTTGTGCAGGTTGGCCACGTAGTGATCCGTCTTGCAGCGGGTCACCACCAGCGGGTCCAGGGCGATCTGCTGCTGCTCGGCGACCAGCAGGGCGATTTTGCGGCTCGGCATGCCACCGAGTTCATAGAACCAGTCGGCATCGAAGTGAAAACCAAACTCCCGGGCCGTGTGCGCCCAGGCGGCAAGGTGCAGTGGCATTGAGTCCACCAGGGTGCCATCAAGGTCAAATACCAGGCCTTGAAATCCGGAGAGGGTCATGGTGCGGGATCTGTGTCTGAAAATGGGTCCCCATTCTAACCAGAGCCGCGCCCCGTCGCCATGACCTAGGTGGCGAGAAACGCTTGCCCCCACATTTGTGCCTGAAAATAGATGGGGGTCAGTTTGGCGGGATCCAGCTGATAGCTAGGCGCCAGCTGGGCAAGCAGCGGCCAGTTCCCCTGCTCATAGGTCTTCACTAGCTGGAACAGATGAAAGAGCGGCCCCTCGCTGGACTCGAGCGCCCGCTTCACATCCTTGGGCAGATGGGCCTTGAGCTGCTCGGAGAGCAGCGAGCCATCCAGCACCAGCCCCACCAGAAACGCCCAGCTGGCGGCGGCCTTGCCGAGTGCGGTCACGGCGATCAGCTCGCAGAAACGGCCACGGGCGATGGCCATGCGGGTACAGGCCTCCGGCATGTGCTGACTGACCCGCGCCAGCCCGTAGATGAGCACGAACTTGCGGATCTCCTGCTCCCCCAGATAGGAGAGCGCCCGCGTGACCGAGACGATGGGGCTGGCGTGATCGAAGCCGGGGGCGTTGACATAGGTCATCAGCTGGCCCGGCAGCCAGGCGTCCTGCTCCAGCAGGCTGGCGACCCTGGCAAAGGAGAACTCCTCATGGCAGATGATTTGCAGTATCTCCTGCACCAGCTTCATGTCCGGCTGGGCGGCGCGCTGATTCACCAGCTCGGGACGCGCGAGGAAACCGCCGGCGAAGAAGTCCACCCCCGCCTCCTTGAGCGGCAGAAAATCGCCCCAGGTCTCGATGTCGAGCGCCATCCGCTTGTGCTCGGTCGGCTGACTGATCCCCTCCTCCCCCATCCAGAACACCAGCAGCCGGGAGGCGTTGAACCAGCGGGGCTCGCGCTGGGCGCCGTGCACGGCCAGGCGGCGTCGATAATCGCGCCACTGGGCCAGTACGGGAAAGGAGGCGGGCAACCGCTCGGCCGAGGCCTCGACCAGTGGGATAGTGTCCTGATCGAACAGCAGGGGGCGTTGCTCATCGAGTTGTTCATGGCTGAAGGGCAGCAAGTATTGGCGCCCCTGGGCCAGCAGACGGCATTGCGTCGCGAGAAGAGTCCATTCGGCGGGGTCGGCAAGCTGATAGTCCATGCCATAGGCAACGAGGGCGAGACGACGATTGAAGATGGGATAGCGACGTAACAACATGGGCTCACCGATAGGCTAGCGTACACGCCCTCCCCTGCGACTTGGCATGATAGAGCGCCTGATCGGCCTGTTCGGTCAAGCTCTGCCATGTTCCATCCAGCGAGGGAACCAGATAGCTAAAGCCTATGCTAACCGTAATGAAATCAGCAACTCGGGAAGCCGGATGTGGGATCTTTAATTCACTGAGCCCCTCGTGAATCCGCTCCGCCAACCGCTCGGCCTCTTCGGGTTGCGGGCCGCACAGCAGGATCACGAACTCCTCCCCGCCGTAGCGGGCCACCAGGTTGGTGCGCCGCCGCTCCGCCTCCTGCAGCAAACTGGCCACCTGTTGCAGACACAGATCCCCCTTGGCATGGCCGAAGTGATCGTTGTAGGACTTGAACTCGTCCACGTCGATCATCAGCACCGCCAGCAGGCCCTGGTGACGACGGGCCCACTCCCACTCCCGCTGCATGGTGAGATCCCAGTGGCGACGGTTGGCTATGCCGGTCAGGGGATCCTCCAGCGACAGCAGCGACAGCCGCTTGTTGGCCTCCTCCAGCGCCCGGTTGGTCTCCGCCAATTGCATGGTGCGCTCGCTGACCCTCAGCTCCAGCTCCCGGTTGAAGCGCTCCAGCGCGGCCTGGGTGCGCTGACGGATCAACAGCTGGGAGAGCATGGCCGCATACTGCTTGAAAATCTCGCTCTGGTACGCCTTGAGCGGCCGCCGCCACAGCAGGTTGTCGGCGGCGATCCAGCCGATGGGCGTGGCGCCGTCCCACAGCGAGACCATGGCATTCCAGCCGCGCCCCACCTCCTGCTTCTCGTAGTAGAGCGGCGCATCTTCCAGCACCAGCACATAGTCCTTGCGACGCAGGGCCTCCTGCACTGTGGGGTGCTCCGGAATGGGGCTGATGAAGTGGTGCTCGTCGATGAGTTCACCCGCCTCGTTGGTGCCCCAGGTGCCGTGCATTGTCTTGAACTCGGCGTCGACCAGGAAGATGGCGATGCGGTCGAATTGCAGATCCTGACGGGCCAGCGCCACCGCATCGTGCAGCAGCTGATGCTCGCTGTCGCAACGGGAGAGTTTGACCCCCACCTGATGCAGCGCCTGCAACATGCTGAGGAAAGAGTCTTGCAGCGCCTGGCTGCGGATGAGGTCGGCCTGGGTGTGCCTGCGCTGATCCCGCTCCTGATCGATCTGGCTGGCGAGCAACCGGCTCTCCAGCTCGGCGGCCAGGTAGTGCATCAGCAACTGGATGCTCTGCTGCTGGCGTCGGGAGAGGCGATCGAGGCGACGGCGAGTCTCCAGATAGACCACGGCCTTGAGCCCCTTCTGGCGTTTGAGCGGGAAGCAGGCACGCAGGCGTGGAATTTCGGGTTCGACCGTCTCCCAGACATCGGTCGTCGGGGCTATCTGCTCCACCACCAGCTGGCCCTTGTCGAAGGCATGTTCGATGAAGATGACGGGGAGTTTGAGGGGGGCGGCAATGTCCGCATTCAGGCAGATCAGCCCCTGATCGAGCTGAAAGCTGTAAAGTTGGGACTCGGGAGCCCGCAACCAGAGGTAAATTTGTTCGGCTTCTGTCTTTTCCCTGACCGTTGCCAGCGTCACTTCACAGAGATGTTCAAAACTGGTGAAGTGCTCTGGATCCCATTCCTGCATGCCTGCCATCCTTGGTTGTATCCAAGCGAGTATATCGGCAAACCTTGCACATTAATTGACTAGGCAGTCAAAAGCGCGATCCAGAGCCCAATTTTTATAACAAATTCAATGCCTGCATCGCGCTGCGGATGCGCTCGCGGGTCGCCTCGGACAGCGGCATCACCGGCAGGCGACACTCTTCGCTGCAAAAGCCCAGCAGGGAGACCGCATACTTGGCGCCCGCCGGGCTCGGCTCGGCGAACATGGCCTGATGCAGCGGAATGAGCGTGTCCTGCAACTCACGGGCAGCCTGCCACTCACCGGCCAGCGTCAGATTCTGCACCTCGGCCACCAGCTTGGGTGCCACGTTGGCCGTCACCGAGATGCAGCCCTGGCCGCCACCTATGTTGTAGGCCACCGCGGTGGCATCTTCGCCGGAGAGCCAGGCGAACGGCTTCTTGATCAGCTGGCGCTCGGTCCAGGGGCGGGCCAGGTCGCCAGTGGCATCCTTCACGCCGGCGATGCGCGGCAGCTCGGCCAGGCGGGCCAGAGTCGCCGGTTGCACGTCCACGATGGCGCGCGGCGGAATGTTGTAGACGATGATGGGCTTGGTCGTCGCATCGTGTACCGCCTTGAAGTGGTGGTAGAGCCCCTCCTGATTGGGACGGTTGTAGTAACCGGCCACATGCAGGGTCGCATCGGCCCCCGCCTGCTCGGCGTGGCGGGTGTATTCGATGGCTTCGACCGGGTTGTTGGAGCCGGCGCCGGCAATCACGGGAATGCGCCCCGCCACCTGCTTGACCACCAGTTCCACCACCCGGCAATGCTCGTCGTGGGTCAGGGTCGGGCTCTCACCCGTGGTACCGACCGGCACTATGCCGTGGGTCCCCTGCGCTATGTGCCACTCCACCAGACGGGCCAGGGCGGCCTCATCCAGCTGGCCCTGTCGAAATGGGGTGATCAGGGCAACTATCGAACCTTGAAACATGGGATTTCCTTCTCCGTTGACTCGCATATGGCAATAAAAAACCCCGGTACGGGCTGCGCAACCGGGGTTTGAATCTTCTCAGGGATGAGAGGTTACGCGCGAACGTCGGCAGGCCCGAATGTCAGGCTTTTCTTGTGCTTTCGTTTCAACCCGTTGAACCGCATTTCATCATCTCTGGTCAAAAAATGGTGTCTGGGCATATTTCGGGAACACGGCATAAATGTCAAGGCGAAAGGGGCTATGTATAATGGCCGCCCAAAATTGTGTGGAGAGACCCGATGAGCAGCCCTGTCAGTGCCGTCAGCCAGATGCTGGAACGAAACCAAGCCCTCTTTGTCGGCAAGCGGCTACTTGTCTGCGGGACGCTGGAGGATGACTATCCCCGCCAGCTGGCCGAGCTGGCCCTATCCATGACAGTATTCACCACGGACTATTGCTACTACCGCAGTCAGCAGGCCGCACTGGGGGACACCATCCAGTTCGATCACCAGCTCGGCGGCGCCCCCCGTTTCGATGCTTTGCTGCTGCTGATGCCCAAGGCCAAGGCCGAGGCGCAATACCTGCTGGCCATGATGACCCCCCTGCTGGAGGCTCGCGCCGATCTGTTTCTGGCCGGTGAGAATCGCGGCGGCATCAACGGCGCCGACAAGCTGCTGGCCCCTTACGGCGACAAGCCCATCAAGCGCGACTCGGCGCGCCGCTGCTCCCTCTATCACTGTGAGCTGAGCAAACCGGTAGCGCCATTCGAACTGGACGCCTGGTTCAGCCGGTATGAATGCAAGGCGGGTGAGACAGAACTGACCGTGCTGGCGCTGCCGGGGGTATTCAGTGCCGATGAGCTGGATCTGGGCAGCCAGATGTTGCTGGCCAGCCTGCCGCCGATGCGGGGCAAGCTGCTCGATTTTGGTTGCGGCGCCGGTGTCATAGGGTCAATGCTGGCCAAACGTAATCCGGATCTGGCGGTCAGCATGGTGGATATCAGCGCGCTGGCGCTGGAATCGAGCCGCCGCACCCTGGCCGTCAATGGCTTGCAGGGGAAGGTTCATGCCTCTGACGTTTACTCCGACATTGCTGAAAAGTTTCAACATATCGTCTCGAACCCTCCCTTCCACGCCGGGCTCAAGACCTTCTATGCGGCCACCGAAACCTTCCTCGCCAAGGCACCGGAATACCTGTCGGCGAATGGCGGTCTGACCATAGTCGCCAACGCCTTCCTGCGATATCAGCCTATACTGGATACGCACTTCAAACGGACCGAAGTGGTCAACAGCGACAGCAAATTCAAGGTGTATCTGAGCAAAGTGTAAATAAGTGTAACCGGTGTAATAAAACAAGTAGAGGGCCCCATCCGGGATCTGATAAGGTAATTGTCAATCGTTTAACCACCCCTTTAGGGGTGTTTTTTTGCAGTGAGCTGAAAACCTTTTCATATCATAAATTCAGGGAGAGAAATACGATGGCAGGCATACTCACCATGATACTGGCAGGCGGCGAAGGAACCCGTCTCCAGCCGCTTACCACCACTCGCAGCAAGCCCTCTGTCCCGTTCGGCGGCAGCTATCGACTGATCGACTTCGTCCTCAACAATTTCGTCAACGCAGACTTCCTGCGCATCTACGTATTGACCCAATTCAAGTCCCAGTCCCTCTATCTGCACATGAAGAAGGGCTGGAACATAGTCGGCATCACGGACCGCTTCATCGACCCCATTCCTGCCCAGATGCGGATGGGCAAACGCTGGTATGACGGCACGGCCGATGCCATCTACCAGAACCTGCGCTTCATCGAGATCTCCGACCCCGAGCACGTCTGCATCTTCGGCTCCGACCACATCTACAAGATGGATGTGAGCCAGATGGTGACCTTCCACAAACAGAAGGCCGCCGCCCTGACCGTCGCCGCCCTGCGCATGCCCATCGAGGAGGCAAGCGCCTTCGGAGTGATCGAGGTGGATCAGGAAGGGCGCATGATAGGTTTCGAAGAAAAACCCAAACATCCGAAGCACATCCCGGGGGATCCCACCCAGGCACTGGTCTCGATGGGAAACTATATCTTCGAAACCGAAGCGCTCTACCGCGAGCTCAAGCGCGATGCCGCCGAGGAGAACTCCAGCCACGATTTTGGCAAGGACATCATCCCCAGCCTGTTCCCGCGCGCCCCCGTCTATGTCTACGACTACAGTACCAACGTGATCCCGGGCGAGAAGCCCAACGTCTACTGGCGCGACGTGGGCACCCTCGACTCCTACTGGCAGGCGCACATGGATCTGGTGGCGGACGACGCCCCCTTCTCCCTCTACAACCGCAAGTGGCCGCTGCACACTCACTATCCGCCCCTGCCGCCCGCCACCTTCGTCGATACCGACGATTGCAAGGTCAAGATTGCCAACTCCCTGATCTCCGGCGGCTGCTTCATTCAGGGCAGCCAGATCCAGCGCTCCATCCTGGGTTTTCGCTGCAATATAGGCCCCTGCAGCCACATCAGCGAGTCGGTGTTGCTCGGGGATGTGAAGATTGGTGAAGGCTGTTCCATTCGACGCGCCATCATTGACAAGAACGTTGAAATTGCACCCGGCACCGTGATCGGTGAAAATCTGGACCATGACAGAGAGAGATTTACCGTATCCGAAGGCGGTATCGTCGTGGTACCTAAGGGAGCAAGAGTTGGCTATTAACCCACTGAAAATCCTGTTTGTTGCCTCGGAAGTTGAGGGGCTTGTGAAGACCGGGGGCCTGGCGGACGTGGCCAGAGCCCTGCCGCTGTATCTGGCCCAGAAGGGCCATGACGTCAGGATCATCTTGCCCTTCTACAAGACGATCAAACGCCGTGATGAGGCCAGACTGATCGCCTCGCGCTGGTTGCCAACCCATCCGGGACTGCCGGATATCGGCTATCGCATCTATCAGATGGAGCTGGAAGGGGTCTGTGTCTACCTGCTCGATTGCCCGCAATATTTCGATCGACCCCAGCTCTACGCCGAGAACAACCAGGCTTATGGCGACAATGGTGAACGCTTCGCCTTCTTCTCGGCCGCGGCCCTGCATGCTTGCGAACAGCTCAACTTTGCCCCCGACATAGTGCACTGCAACGACTGGCATACCGGTCTGCTGCCGCTGCTGCTCAAGTCCCGTCATGCCCATAACCCCTTCTTCCAGCACACCCGCAGCGTGATCAGCATTCACAACGCGGCCTTCCAGGGGGTGTTCGGGCGGGAGCAGTTCTGGGCCATGCCCGAGATTGCCGAGTATGAACAGCGCATCAGCTACGACTACGGTCACATCAACCTGCTCAAGTGCGGGGTGCTCTATGCCGACAAGATCAACGCGGTCAGTCCCAACTACGCCAGCGAGCTGCTGACTCACCTGGGCGCCCACGGCATGGCCAGCATCTTCCAGCAGCGGGCAGCCGACCTGCGCGGCATTCTCAATGGCTGCGACTATCAGGACTGGGATCCGGCCTTCGACGACTTCCTGCCCGCCACCTATGACGTCGACAACCTCGCCGGCAAGCGGATCTGCAAACAGACGCTGCAACAGGAAACCGGCCTGCCGGTGGCGGATCTGCCCATCTACGGCATGGTGTGCCGGCTGACCGAGCAGAAAGGGGTGCACCTGTTGCTGCCGGTGCTGGACAAGTTCCTGCATCACAAGGTGCAGGTGGTGATAGTGGGTTCGGGGGATCCCTCACTCGCCGCTCAGTTGCAGGCCATGGCCCAGCAGTACCCGGACAAGTTTGCCTTCATCAACACCTATGACGACCGGCTGGCCCACCTGGTGGAAGCGGGCGCCGACTTTTTCCTGATGCCCTCCCTGTTCGAACCCTGCGGTCTCAACCAGATGTACAGCCTGGCCTACGGCACCTTGCCGCTGGTGCGGGCCGTCGGTGGCCTCAAGGATACCGTAGTGGACTGGGATGCCGATCCTGAGCACGCCACCGGCTTCTGCTTCAACGATCCGACCGCCAACATACTGCTCGATGCCATGCGCCGCAGCCTGCTCTATTACCTGCAGGATCCCGAACGGTTTGCCAGAGTGCAGCGCAACGCCATGAACACCCGCTTCAACTGGCCGGACTCGGTCACCCAGTATGAGCAGATGTATCGGGACGCCCTGGCGCGTCAATGACGCTAATTGCTGAAGTTTTGTGCCCTTAGCACAGCTTTGAACGTCAACAGCGAAAAAAGTCCCCTTTGGCTGTTGACGCTCTTCCAAAACTCTATAGAATCCCCCACCGCAGTGATGCGAAGGTGGCGGAATTGGTAGACGCGCTAGCTTCAGGTGTTAGTGTCCCACGGATGTGAGGGTTCGAGTCCCTCTCTTCGCACCATACTGCAACATGCTTTTATCAGACAGCATGTCAATCCAGACTGATAACCCGAATGTGCGAAGGTGGCGGAATTGGTAGACGCGCTAGCTTCAGGTGTTAGTGCCCCCCGGGTGTGAGGGTTCGAGTCCCTCTCTTCGCACCATGCTTCTCCAGACAGCATGTAAATCAAAACTGGTAACACAATGTGCGAAGGTGGCGGAATTGGTAGACGCGCTAGCTTCAGGTGTTAGTGTCCCACGGATGTGAGGGTTCGAGTCCCTCTCTTCGCACCATGCTTCTCCAGACAGCATGTAAATCAAAACTGGTAACACTATGTGCGAAGGTGGCGGAATTGGTAGACGCGCTAGCTTCAGGTGTTAGTGCCCCCTGGGTGTGAGGGTTCGAGTCCCTCTCTTCGCACCATGATTCTGACATGTAAAAACAGAGCAATGCGCTCCAACCGCATTTAAAAACCAGCTGGAGAAAATCAGTGTGCGAAGGTGGCGGAATTGGTAGACGCGCTAGCTTCAGGTGTTAGTGTCCCACGGATGTGAGGGTTCGAGTCCCTCTCTTCGCACCATTCATTACATAAAAAGCCCATCACGCAAGTGATGGGCTTTTTGTTTTTACTCCTTGTTATGACTATGCTTTTGACGACTTACCGCCCATCGTCATGCCAAGGAACGCATATGATACTGGATACCGACATTCACAACTTCTACGAGCATCTGGTGCTCAAGGAGATTGAGAGACAGGGTCTGAACCTGACGCTGAACGCCAACCAGATGGCCGACCTCTGCTGCCTGACCCTCAACCAGCTGCCCTCCCACTACATACGTCACGACGTCGACATGATCTACTTCCTGACCGATGCCAAGCGTACCGAGATGGAGAAAAACGTCATTGAGTCGCTCAAGCTGGCACAGGAGAAGGTTCAGAGCGCCCCCATCCCCTGATCCTCACCAGGGCTGCTGCCAGATCAGAGCCGCTATGCCGGTCATCCCGGCCACCGGCAGCAGGATAAGGGCAGGCCTCAGCCTGGGTTCCAGCATGACCCAGGCGGCCAGCACAAAGCCAAGACTCCAGATGCCGTACTCCTTCTCCTGACCCCAGCCCAGCACGGCCAGCAGCCCGACCAACAACATGACTCTCACAATCCAGATCATGGTGATGCCTCCTCTCGCATTATTTGATAACGATTATCATTTGTATTTTTGGAGTATGCAATCGGACTTTTCTATCAGAGTCGAATGTCCCATAGGGGCAAACAGAGCACTCAAAAACGGGTTATGAGATCAACTAATTTGTAAGTTTTTCAATCAAAAATGCATTTTTGCTAAATCTGTTGGGATTTGTCCCCCCAGGTTTGTGGTAGATTGCGGCCTCTTTTTGGGTTGGCCCCTCGGGATACGTGTATCCACAGGACGAGAGGGACTGACCTTGGCGAGCAAGAGTTTAGGAAGTATCTATGCAAAACCAACAAAACCACATCCGACTACCGGGCATGTCGCAGGTGTTTGCCTGCCTGGCCATTTTCCTGGCCCTGGCCTTCTCGTTTACCAGCGTGCTCGACCTGCCAATCCAGTTGGCGCTGTTCATCGCCTGGTTCGTCATCATGGGGCTCGGCATCAAGCTCGGCCATGATTACAAGTCCCTGGAGCAGGCCGCCGTCGATGGCGTCTCCAAGGGGATGGGGGCCATCCTGATACTGGTCTCCGTCGGTGCCCTGGTCGGCACCTGGATCGCCGGCGGCATAGTGCCCAGCATCATCTACTTCGGTCTCAAGGTGATACACCCCTCCATCTTCCTGCTGGCGACCCTGATCATCTGCTCCCTCACCTCGCTGGCCACCGGTACCTCCTGGGGCTCTGCCGCCACCGCCGGCATCGCCATGATGGGCATTGGCCACAGCCTGGGCGTCCCCGCCCCCCTGGTGGCCGGTGCAGTGCTCTCCGGTGTCTATTTCGGTGACAAGCTCTCCCCGCTCTCCGACTCCGTGGTGCTGGCATCGACCATGTCCAACGTCGATGTGGTGGAACACATCAAGGGGATGCTGCCCATCAGCCTAGTCTCCTATGTCATCACGGCCGTGCTGTTCACCCTGGTCGGCATGCAGTACTCCGGCAATGTCAGCCTGGAGCAGGTCAATCTGGTGATGGAGGCGCTCGACAAGCAGTTCAACATCACGCCGCTGGCCATAGTCCCCGTGGTGCTGGTGCTGGGCCTCTTGGCCAACCGCAAACCCGCCTTCCCGGTGATCAGCTTCGGCGCCCTGCTGGGCCTGATCTGGGCCATCGCATTTCAGGACATGGATCCGGTCAAGGCGATGCACTCCGCCTACAGCCCCTTCCCCATCATCTCCGGCATAGACTTCATCGACAACATCCTGGGTCGTGGTGGCATGGAGTCCATGCTGGGCTCGGTGGCCGTGATCATCTTCGGTCTGGGCTTTGGCGGCCTGCTGGAGAAGGTCGGTATTCTGGAAGTGATCGCCGCCGCCTTCGAGAAGCGCATCAACAGCGTCGGCAGCCTGACCAGCCACACCATAGGCACCGCCTTCCTGGCCAACGTGTTCGGCTCGGCCATGTATGTGTCGCTGATCCTGACCCCCAAGATCATGGCCAAGAACTACGACCGGCTGGGGCTGGCACGCAAGAACCTCTCCCGCAACGCCGAGTTCGGCGGCACCCTCACCTGCGGCATGGTGCCCTGGAGCGACAACGGCATCTTCATGGCCGGGGTGCTCGGGGTCGCTACCCTCGACTACCTGCCCTACATGTGGCTCAGCTTCACCTGCATCATAGTGACCATCACCCTCGCCTACCTGGGCAAGGCAGTGAACCGGGTTCCGCTGGTGGCCGCTGCCAGCTCCCGCTAATCGTTGCGAGATCAATGACAAAGGCGCCATCACGGCGCCTTTTGTTTGAGCGGGATTCGAGGTTAAGCTGGCAACCACCCCAGTCGCGAGTGGCAGGATGCCCAGATGAATTTTACCTTTCGCCAGATCCGCTATTTCGTCGCCGTGGCCGACAGTTTCTCGGTCAGCCGCGCCGCCGCCGAGCTGCACATCTCCCAGTCGGCGGTCACCAGCGCCATTCGCGAGCTGGAAACCGAACTGGGCGCAGCCCTGTTCGAGCGCAAT
Source organism: Aeromonas sp. MR19 (assembly GCF_963899305.1). Lineage (NCBI taxonomy): Bacteria > Pseudomonadati > Pseudomonadota > Gammaproteobacteria > Aeromonadales > Aeromonadaceae > Aeromonas > Aeromonas sp. MR19. Next base: position 173,889 of record NZ_CAWQWZ010000052.1, on the reverse strand, counting down.
CCGCGCGGGGTCAGCCTCACCACCCAGGGCCACCAGTTTCTGCTGCACGCTCGCCGCATCCTCGGCGCCATGACGGAGGCAGGCCAGTCCCTCAAGGCGGTGGCCCAGCAGGATCAGGGGCAGCTCACCATAGGCGTGACGACCCTGGTGGCCGGTTACTACCTGTCGGAAGCGCTCGGGCGCTTTCGCCGCGCCTTTCCGGCGGTGCGCATCGAGGTGAAGGAGGATGAACAGCCCTATCTCGAGCACCAGATAGTCAACGGCGAGGTGGACGTGGGGATCCTGATGACCAACCGCACCATCCGCCAGGAGGCGTTCGATACCGAGCTGCTGACCCGTTCACCGCTGCGGGTCTGGCTCGCCGCCAACCACCCGCTCTGCGCCGAATCGACCCTCTCCCTCAAGGCGCTCGGTGAGGAGCCCATGATCTCGCTGACCGCCGATCAGCTGGACCAGATCATCGGCGGCGGCCTGCGCCGCTATGGCATAGCGCCGCGCATCGTACTGCGCACCGCCTCGGTGGAGGCGGTGCGCAGCCTGGTAGCCAGCCAGCTCGGGGTTGCCCTGTTGCCGGACTTTGCCTATCGCCCCTGGTCACTGGAGCAGGAACGGGTCGAGGCCCGCACCATCAAGGAGCCCATTCCCGCCATCGACATAGGGCTGGTGTGGCGGCGCGGCTCGCGGCTGGATTGGACTGCCCGCGAATTCATCGACATAGTGCGGGATCAGAGCCGCTTGCGGGCCCGCCAGCAGGTTTCTCGCTAACCGTTCCCGGAGACCTGACGACCGCATTTGCCACAGAAATTCAGATTCATCTGCACTCGATATCGATTTAGCAGATACCTTTGGCGTTAAAAATTGAAATTCTCATTACCACCGTCTTCTCCTACGCTCATGACTGGTTAACAGGATGTTAATTGCCATTGCGGTATCGCCATGGTTTCCGATCATGCAAGGAGAGCAAGATGAAACTGACCCCCCTGACCCTGGCCCTGATCCCCGCCCTGCTGGCAGGCCAGACCCAGGCCGCCCCGACCGAACTCGGCAAGGGTGAAGGCCAACTCAATATCGTGGCCTGGGCCGGCTACATAGAGCGTGGCGAGACCGACAAGAACTACGACTGGGTGACCGGCTTCGAGAAGGAGACAGGCTGCAAGGTCAGCGTCAAGACGGCGGCGACCTCGGACGAAATGGTGGCGCTGATGAACGAGGGGGGCTTTGATCTGGTGACCGCCTCCGGTGACGCCAGCCTGCGCCTCATCGCAGGGGGCAAGGTACAGGCGCTCAACCTGGCGCTCATCCCGAGCTACAGCAAGATAGATCCCCGCCTGCAGAGTGCACCCTGGCACACGGTAGACGGCAAGCACTACGGCGTGCCCTACCAGTGGGGCGGCAACATACTGATGTACAACACCAAGGTGTTCCCCAAGGCCCCCGACTCCTGGAGCCTGGTGTTCGAGGAGCAGACACTGCCGGACGGCAAGTCCAACAAGGGACGGGTACAGGCCTTCGACGGCCCCATTCACATCGCAGATGCAGCCCTCTATCTGATGACCCACCAGCCGGCGCTCGGCATCAAAGACCCTTACGAGCTGAACGAGGATCAGTACAAGGCCTCCCTCGAGCTGCTGCGCAAGCAGCGCCAGCTGGTGGGCCGCTACTGGCACGATGCCTTCGTCCAGATCGATGACTTCAAGAACGAGGGGGTGGTGGCCTCCGACTCCTGGCCCTTCCAGGCCAATACCCTGATCGCCGACAAGCAGCCCATCGCCACCACTGTGCCCAAGGAAGGGGTCACCGGCTGGGCCGACACCAGCATGGTACACAGCGAGGCCAAGAACCTGACCTGCGCCTACCAGTGGCTGGAGCACTCCCTCAACAACAAGCTGCAGGGGGATCTCGCCTCCTGGTTCGGCTCAGTGCCCGTGGTGCCCGCCGCCTGTGAGGGCAACGCCCTGCTGGGGAAAGAGGGCTGCAAGACCAATGGCATCGACAACTTCGATCGGGTGCACTTCTGGCGTACCCCCGTCTCCCAGTGCAAGAGCCAGGGGACTTGCGTGCCCTACTATCGCTGGGTGTCCGACTATATTGCCATCCTGGGTGGTCGCTGATGCAGATTGATCAGCACGACATCCATCGGTTCCCCTGCGCCAGTAACAGGAGACCCGCGTGTCCTCTGCACTATCGCTGGGTCTCCGACTATATCGCCATCCTGGGTGGTCGCTGAGCTTGAGCTGACTGCGCGCAACCCAGCGGGCCGGACAGGAGTCCGGCCCATCCCTGCACAGACAAGGACGCTCCATGAACGCCGTACAATTTGACCGCATCAGCCGCCACTATGGCGAGGTGAAGGCGGTCGACGACATCTCCTTCCAGATCCCTTCCGGCGAGTTTTTTACCCTGCTTGGCCCGAGCGGTTCCGGCAAGACCACCTGCCTGCGGATGATCGCCGGCTTCGAATACCCGAGCGAGGGGGAGATCCGCCTGTTCGGTGAGCCCTGCTCCCGGGTGCCACCCTACGATCGCAACCTCAACACCGTATTCCAGGACTATGCCCTCTTCCCCAACATGGATGTGCGCGACAACATCGGCTACGGCCTGATGCTCAAGGGCGTGGCCAAAGCGGAGCGTTACCGCAAGGTGGACGAAATGCTGGAGCTGGTACGCCTGCCCGGCGTCGGCAGCCGCAAACCGGGCCAGCTCTCCGGCGGCCAGCGCCAGCGCATCGCCATCGCCCGGGCCCTGATCAACCAGCCACGTATCCTGCTGCTGGACGAGCCGCTGGGGGCGCTCGATCTCAAGCTGCGTGAGCAGATGCAGCTCGAGCTGAAAGCCTTGCAGCGCCAGCTCGGCATCACCTTCATCTTCGTCACCCACGATCAGCAGGAGGCGCTCTCCATGAGCGACCGCATCTGCATCTTCAATCAGGGCAAGATAGAGCAGATAGCCGCACCGGATACCATCTACGACGCGCCGGCGACACCGTTTGTGGCCCGTTTCGTTGGCACAGTCAATCTGTTCGAGGGGGAGCAGGCCAGACGGCTGTGCGGTGACGAGCGCCAGATGATGGTGCGCCCTGAGCGGATCCGGCTCAGTGAGGCCGGCAGCCCCGGCTGGTCGGGGGAGATCCGCGAGGTGGAATACCTGGGTCCCTTCGTACGCTACCGGGTCGATCTCGGCGAGCGGCTCGAGCTTATCGTCAACCACCCCAACGAGGGGCAGGCCCGTCTGGCCCATGGCAGCCGGGTCAGCCTCAGCTGGCCGGAACAGGCCATTCATCGTCTGAATGGCTCCGAGTCCGGGGCTCAGCCATGAGCCTCCCCCACAGTGCGAGCCTTGCCATGAGCCACATCACAGAACCTGCACGCTTGCGGCCATTGCGGCGCCTCTCCACCCTGCTCTATGGTCGACCCGGCCTGCTGCTGGGGATCCTGCTCGGCCCACCGCTGATCTGGCTCGGCGTCATCTACGTGGGCTCCCTGCTGATGCTGCTCTCCAACGCCTTCTTCGGGCTGGATGAGTTCAGCGGCCAGGTACGCCACGAGCTCGGACTGCAAAATTTCGTCGCCCTGCTGCGGGCGGAGAACCTCGACGTCATAGGCCGCACCGTCGGCATGTCGCTGCTGGTGACCCTGGCCTGTGCGCTGCTCGGCTTCCCCATCGCCTACTACATGGCGCGTTACACCAGCGGCAAGACCCGGGCCCTGTTCTACGTCGGCATCATGCTGCCGCTCTGGTCCAGCTATCTGGTACGGGTCTATGCCTGGAAGCTGATCCTGGCCAAGGAGGGGGTCATCAGCTGGCTGGCGGACAGTCTGGGGCTGGACTGGCTGCTGGATGGCATCCTCTCCCTGCCGGTGATAGGCGGCCCCTCGCTGTCGTTCTCGCGGCTCGGCACCTTCATCGTCTTCGTATACGTCTGGCTACCCTTCATGATACTGCCGATCCAGGCGGCGGTAGAGCGGATCCCGCGATCCCTCATCGAGGCGAGCAGCGATCTCGGCGCCACCCCGGCACAGACCTTTCGCACCCTGATACTGCCGCTGGCACTGCCGGGCGTGGTGGCGGGCTCCATCTTCACCTTCTCCCTGACGCTGGGGGACTACATCATCCCCGGCATCATTGGCAACTCCACCATGTATATAGGCCAGGTGGTCTACATGCAGCAGGGCACGGCGGGCAACCTGCCCTTTGCCGCCGCCTTCTCGCTGGTGCCGATCCTCATCATCGCCATCTACCTCACCATAGCGAAACGTTTAGGAGCCTTCGATGCGCTCTAATCCACCCGTGAATCAGGCTTCCGGTCTGCTGAAATATGCCGCCATCGGCGGGCTGCTGTTCCTGCACATCCCGATCCTGTTCATCTTCCTCTACGCCTTCACCAGCGAGAGCAAGAGCTACCAGTTTCCGCCCCCCGGCCTGACCCTGAAGTGGTTCGAGGTGACCCTGAACAGACCCGATGTGTGGCGCGCCATCCAGCTGTCGCTGGAGGTGGCGGGGCTGGCTACTCTGGCCGCCATGGTGCTCGGCACCCTGGCGGCGGGGGCCATAGCCCGCAGCCGCTTCTTCGGCCAGGAGGTGGTGTCGCTGCTGCTGGTGCTGCCCATCGCCCTGCCCGGCATAGTCACCGGCATAGCGCTGCGATCCGCCTACGGCCTGCTGGAGATCCCGTTCAGCTTCTGGACCATAGTCATAGGCCACGCCACCTTCTGCGTGGTGGTGGTCTACAACAATGCGCTGGCGCGCTTTCGCCGCACCAACCAGTCGCTGATTGAAGCGTCCATGGATCTTGGCGCCGACGGCTTCCAGACACTGCGCTACGTGATCCTGCCCAATCTCGCCACGGCGCTGCTGGCGGGGGGCATGCTGGCGTTTGCGCTGAGCTTTGACGAGGTGATAGTCACCACCTTCACCGCGGGCCAGCAGACCACGCTGCCCATCTGGATGTATCAGGAGCTGATCCGCCCCCGCGATCGCCCCGTCACCAACGTGGTGGCCCTCATCATAGTGGCCTTCACCACTATCCCCATTCTGCTTGCCTACTACCTCACCCGCGACGGCCAGGATGTCGCCGGCAGTGGCAAATAATGACTCAACGCGTGCGCAAGGATGCAACCATGAAACTCTCTACCCAACTCTTGATCGATGGCCAGTTCGTGACCGGAGACGGCCCGGCCGAGCCCATCCTCAACCCCGCAACCGGCGAGCTGCTCGCCTCCGTGCCCGAAGCCTCGTTCGAGCAGGTGAACCGCGCGGTGAACGGCGCCCAGCGTGCCTTCGCCCAGTGGAGCCGCACCACCCCGGCCCAGCGCAGCAACCTGTTGTTGCGCCTCGCCGATGCCATAGAGCGCCACGCCGAGGAGTTCGCGGCGCTCGAATCCCTCAACTGCGGCAAGCCCTATCTGGCTGTGCTGAACGACGAATTGCCGGCTGTAGTGGACTGCTTCCGCTTCTTCGCCGGCGCGGCCCGCTGCCTGCAGGGGCCGCTGGCGGGGGAGTACATAGAGGGGCACACCAGCATGATCCGCCGTGATCCCATAGGTGTGGTGGGCAGCATAGCACCCTGGAACTACCCGCTGATGATGGCGGCCTGGAAGATGGCCCCCGTGCTCGCCGCCGGCAATACGGTAGTGCTCAAGCCCTCAGAGCAGACTCCGCTCACTGCCCTGCGCCTGGCCGAGCTCGCCAGCGAGCTCTTCCCCCGCGGCGTCATCAACATCGTCTGTGGCCGGGGTGAGAGCGTGGGGGCACCACTGGTGGAGCATCCGCTGGTGCGCATGGTGTCCCTGACCGGCGATATCGCCACCGGCCAGAAGATACTGCAGAGCGCCGCCCGCACCATGAAGCGCACCCACCTTGAGCTGGGGGGCAAGGCGCCGGTCATCATCTTCGACGACGCGGATCTGGAAGCCGTGGTGGCAGGCATTCGCACCTTCGGCTTCTACAACGCGGGGCAAGATTGCACCGCAGCCTGCCGCATCTACGCCCAGGGCAAGATCTACGACAAGTTTGTCGCCGCCATGACGGATGCGGTGGCTTCCATCAAGGTCGGTAGTCAACGCGAGGAGGGGGTGGAGATGGGGCCGCTCATCTCGGACAGGCAGCGCAACCGGGTTGCCAGCTTCGTCGAGCGGGCCCAGAGCAGCGGTCATGTGGAGGTGACTGCGGGAGGCAAGATCCGCCCCGGCAACGGCTTCTTCTTCGAGCCGACCCTGATCGTCGGCGCCCGCCAGGAGGATGAGATAGTGCGGCGCGAAGTGTTTGGTCCAGTGGTGTCGGTAACTCGCTTCAACGATGCAGAGCAGGTGGTGCAGTGGGCCAACGACTCGGACTATGGCCTCGCCAGCTCGGTCTGGACCCGTGATCTCGGCCTCGCCAGCAAGGTGGCCAGCCACTTGCAATATGGCTGCACCTGGATCAACACCCACTTCATGCTCACCTCGGAGATGCCCCACGGCGGCATGAAGATGTCCGGCTACGGCAAGGATCTCTCCCTCTACGCGCTGGAGGATTACACAGTGCCGCGCCACATCATGGTCAAGCTCTGAAAACGACAAGGCTGGCCCTGGGCCAGCCTTGTCACTTGAGCCGTTTCCCCCGCACTACGCCCCTGAATTGTCCCCATCCCAAGCCCCTGAAACTCAAAGGCAGATGGCTTTCCCTAGGACAGCCGCCACAGCCAATGGTGATCCAGGATCAGCAGACCAAACAGCAGCATCAGGTGGTAGATGGAGAAACGGAAAGTCCGCATCGCCTGACCGGGCCGCTCCGAGTACTTCAGCAACCAGCCGTGCCAGCAGAACAAGAGGTTCAACACCAGGCTGCCGAGCAGATAGATGAGGCCAGACATGCCGATCAGGTATGGCAACAGGCAGATCAGGGTCAGCATCAGCAGATAGAACAGGATGGCCGTCTTGGTGAACTCGATGCCATGGGTGACAGGCAGCATGGGAATATTGGCGCCGGCATACTCATCACGCCTGTGGATCGCCAGCGCCCAGAAATGCGGGGGCGTCCAGGCGAAGATGATCATCACCAGCAACCAGGGCTCGGCCGAGAGCTGCCCCGTGATGCTGGTCCAGCCAAGCAGCGGCGGCATGGCTCCCGCCAGCCCGCCGATGACTATGTTCTGTGGTGTGGCCCGCTTCAGCAGCAGGGTGTAGACGACCGCATAGCCAAACAGGCTGGCCAGGGTCAACCAGGCGGTCAGGGGATTCACGCCCCAATAAAGCAAGGCAAACCCCAGCAGGGCCAGCCAGAGCGCAAACGCCATCGCCGGTTTGGTGCCGATCCGCCCAGTGGCGACCGGTCGCCAGCGCGTTCTGCGCATCTGTGCATCAATGCCACGGTCCAGGATATGGTTCATGGCCGCCGCCGCCGCGGCTAACAACCCTATCCCCACCAACCCGGAGACCATGTTGTCCAGCGAGGCCACCGTCGGCTCAGCCAGCAACATGCCGACCCAGGCCGTCAGCAGGAGCAGTGCCACCACCTTGGGTTTGGTCAGCTGGTAATAGTCCCGCAGCAACCGGATGTCTATGATGCGGGCCAATGACTTGCTGTTCATGTCTGACTCCTGATCGCCCCGGGCGACAGCAAGGGGGAAAGATGGGGGCGAGAGAGCCGCCCACGGGCCAGCACACAACACACCAGCAGGTGTGCCGCCACCAGGTTGTGCGCGAGAGCATTGGCCAGTGGCAGGGCCAGATGGACGTTCGCCAGCCCCAGGGCTATCTGCATGAGCAACAAGGCCAGCAACAATACCCCCAGGGGGCGCAAGAGGTGCCCCTGGCGGATCAGCCCGAGCGCGAAGGCTCCGACCAGCAAGACAGTGCCCAGGGCTCCGAGGCGGTGAACTATGTGGATCGTCTGACGCGCCTCCTTGCCCAGCACACCAAACTCATAGCTGCCATGACCCAGGGGCAGATGAAAAGCCTCTCCCCATGCCAGCTGGTTTTGCCAGCCATCCTGGCAGACCGGCAGTTCAACACAAGCCATGGCGGCATAATTGGCCGAGGTCCAGCCACCCAAGGCAATCTGCACCAGCAGCACGGCGCACGCCAGATTGCCCAGCCAGGGCAAGCCCTGACCACAGATGACAGGGCTTGCCCTGGCGGGGTCGGCCGTCACGTTGACCCGATACAACCACAGCAGGGTCAGGATGGCGAATCCACCCAGCAGATGAGCCATCACGACCAGAGGATGCAGGGCCAGCGTCACAGTCCACATGCCCAGCATGGCCTGACCCAGCACCAGAATGAGCAACGCGCTGGCGATGCGGCGCAGGCGTTGTCCGCAACGCCAGCTCAGCATGAACAGGCTCCCGATGACGCAACCCAATGCACCGGCGAAATAGCGATGCACCATCTCGTTGCGCGCCTTGTGGGGCTCCAGCGGGCTCTCCGGGTAGAGCTGGGCGGCTCGATCGATATGTGCAGATTGAGGGACGGCCAGGGAGCCGTAACAACCCGGCCAATCGGGACACGCGAGTCCGGCATCGGTCAGCCGGGTATAGGCACCGAGCAGTATGACCAGCGTCGCCAGGGCGATGGCGATCGACGCCAGCATCTTCTGACTCTTCATTCAGGGCCTCGCTGATATTTGAGCAACTGTTGCACATCCGACAGCACTGCCTTGCCAAACAGCGGCCACTGCGCCGTGTTGGCCGGCACCTCGTAACGCAGTATGGCCAACCCCTGTGAGTCCACCAGCATGATGTCCCCCGTTTTGATCTCTGCGCCTGCCTCGGGCGCTGGCTCATCAACCAGTTGCACTAGCGCCAGCTTGTCCAGGTTGCGGCCCAATGCGCTCCGGATCCGCTGCATCAGCACCGGTACCTGCTGACATACAGCCTCACACTGCCTGGCCTCCAGATAAACCAGCCGCCATTTGGTCTGGCTCGACGGGAGTGGTTGCAGCAGGTAGACGTCTTTGCTCAGCCATTGTCCCTTGTTGCGAGTGCCGGGTTCATACCAGCCCTGTCGCAACGTCAGTGCGGCCAGCACCACAGGCAACAGGATCACCAACGCAAATGCGACAGGCACCTTCCACTTATCCATCGGACCTCCTGCTCAACACCCAACCGCCACACAGCGTTACCAGCGCCAGTCCCAACCACTGCACCGCATAGGCCCTGTGCTTCTCTGGCGGCATCACATGCTGTTGATAGTGGTAGATAAAAGGAGACGTCTGCTGGTAAAAAACGGCATCGACGAGGGACAAGCCACTGATCCGGTTCAGGCTATCCACCCTGATGGCTTGCAGCCGGTTCGGATAGGGACCCGCTTCTATGTTCTGTCCCAGCAAGAAGCCGCCGGGCTTGATCCGCAGCAGGCCGTTAAGCTCGAACCTTGCCGGAATGACGGGGAGTGGCAACTGCTGACGCTGCGCAGGGGCAGGAAGCCAGCCCAGATTCACCAGCAACGGGGGGGAGTGGCTGTCGGCGCGTACCGGGATGAGCACATCATATCCGGCCTCGTGCGCGACCAGCTGATTGTCCAGCAGCCAGATATAGGGGGCCACCCACTCCACCTTTCCCCGCAATGGTGCACCGTCCAGACGCTCGGCCTGCCGCCAGTCGATCTCGGTCAGCGTCAATGGCACCGCCTGCTGCAGGGTGGCCACACGGGCCAGCCACTCCTCCTTTTCAGCCGCGCGCTGCCATTGCCAGAGTGCCAGCTTGCACAAACCGGCAGACACACCCAGAGTGAATATCAGCAGGATCCAGCGCCTGTGATGGAATGGTCGCTGCTTATGCCACGTCGCCATGTCGCGCATCTTTTGGAGGGCCCTAACATGTTGATCAAGATAGTGCTGGTGCTCATGTTGCTGCTCATCATAGGACAGCTGTTCCATGCTCTCTGGCTGATGTTGAGCACGGGTCAGGCAGCTCAGAAGATGTCGGTTCCACTGGGTCGCCGCGTCCTGTTCTCTCTGCTGGTGGTCGCCATCTTGCTGCTCTCGCTGGCAATGGGCTGGATTGAGCCCAATCCACGCCCCTACTAGACGAATATCAGAGCAGATATACAAAGACAAAGAGGCATAGCCAGACAACGTCAACGAAATGCCAGTACCAGGCGGCGGCCTGAAAGGCGAAGTGCCGCTCGGCGGTAAAATGATCCTTCAGCACGATGCGCAGCCAGATGATCAGGAGGAATACAGTCCCCAGGGTGACATGCAAACCATGGAAGCCGGTCAATATAAAGAAGGTATTGCCATATATTCCGGAGTCCAGCCGCAAACCCAGCTCCCGGTATGCATGCATGTATTCATAGCCTTGCAGCCACAAGAAGGTCAGGCCAAGCAACACTGTGCTCAGCAGCATCCATTTGAGCAGTTCTCTTCTACCCTGCTCCAACCCTGTATGAGCAAACAGCAGCGTCACGGAAGAGCTCAGCAACACCAGAGTGTTGACGAGCGGGATCCCATGCCAGGGCATGGCCTGGGTTTGGGTGCCCCCCGGGGTCTTGAGCATGGGCCAGTGCGCGGAAAAGTCCGGCCACAACAGCTGCGCCGTCATTGCCTTGTTTCCTGCACCGTCCAGCCATGGCATGGCGAGTTGTCTGGCATAAAACAGCACACCAAAAAATGCCAGGAAGAACATCACTTCGGAAAAGATGAACCAGACCATCCCTTGCCTGAAGGAGCGATCCATCTGGGGACTGTACAACCCAGTCATGGACTCATGGATAATGTGACGGAACCAGCCAAAAAACATGAACACCAGCAATATGACGCCCGCCATCATCAGATAGCGGCCAATGCCCGATTGCTTGTGTGCTATTTCATTCACCAGATGGCCCGCACCGAAGGCCAGGAGAAACAGTGCCAGGGCGCCGATAATGGGCCAATGACTCTGCTCAGGGACGTAATAATGCGAGTTCACCTTGGCCATGATTATTTCCTCTGCGCCAACGCATCGGCTGGCTTGGACTGCGTAATGTCATAGAGCGAATAAGAGAGCGTGATGGTGTTGATGTCGGAGGGCAGGGCGGGATCGACATAGAACTTGAGTGGCATCAGCTTGCTTTCCCCTGCCCGCAATTCCTGACGATGGAAGCAAAAACATTCCACCTTCTTTAAATAGGCGGCGGCGGGTCCGGGGGAAACGGATGGGACAGCCTGGCCAATCATGGTGCGATCCGTTGGATTGAATACCCGGTAATTGACCAGTTTCATTTCGCCAGGCCGTATCGATAGCCGATCTGTCTCCTGAGTAAACTGCCATGGCATCTGGGTGTCCGCATGAGCAAGAAACTCCATCTGTATGGTACGTTTGCTATCGATCACGGCGCGATCCGCGCTGGCCGGCTGCTCGGCGGTCTTGCCGTTGAGGCCTGTGATCCGGCAAAGAACGTCATACAGCGGCACCAACGCAAATGCAAAACCAAACATGACGGTGATGACCAGGATCAGCTTTTTCAGCAGAGGCCCATGATTGATTTGTGTCATATGCGCCTCCTACTTGATATCTGGTGGTGACTGGAAACTGTGATAAGGGGGCGGAGAGGGCAAGGTCCATTCCAGCCCTTCCGCACCTTCCCACACCTGTGCCGTAGCCTTATTGCCACCACGGATGCATTTGATGACACCCCAGACGAACAGCAACTGTGACAACCCGAAAGCAAAACCACCAACGCTGATCAGCGCATTAAAGTCTGCGAATTGCAGTGCATAGTCGGGTATCCGGCGAGGCATGCCCGCCAGGCCGACGAAATGCATCGGAAAGAACAGCACATTGACCGAAATAAGCGAGCACCAGAAATGCCATTGTCCCAGTCGCTCGTCATACATATGGCCGGTCCATTTTGGCAGCCAGTAATAGGCCGCAGCGAGAATGGAAAATACCGCCCCGGTAACCAATACGTAATGAAAATGGGCCACGACAAAATAGGTATCGTGATATTGGAAATCGGCCGGGATCATGGCCAGCATCAACCCCGAGAAACCGCCTATGGTAAACAGGGTAATAAAGGCGATGGCAAACATCATGGGGGTCTCGAACGTCAAGGAACCTCGCCACATGGTCGCCACCCAGTTAAATACCTTCACACCGGTCGGCACCGCGATCAACATGGTGGCGTACATGAAGAAGAGCTCGGCGACCACGGGCAGTCCCGTCGTAAACATGTGATGAGCCCAGACCAGAAAAGACAATATCGCTATGCTGCTGGTGGCATAAACCATGGAGCGATAGCCAAAGAGTTTCTTGCGAGAGAAGGTGGGAATAATGCTGGATACTATGCCAAAGGCGGGCAGTATCATGATGTACACCTCAGGGTGACCAAAGAACCAGAATATATGCTGGAACATCACAGGATCCCCCCCTCCTGCGGCATCGAAGAAACTGGTACCAAAATACTTGTCCGTCAATACCATGGTGACGGCCGCTGCCAATACCGGCATCACAGCAATCAACAGAAAAGCCGTGATCAACCAGGTCCATACAAATAACGGCATCTTCATCCAGGTCATGCCAGGTGCCCGTAAATTGAAGATGGTGACGATGACATTGATGGCCCCCATGATGGATGAGATGCCCATGATATGGATTGCGAAGACAAACAACGCCGTACTGTTGCCGCTGTATTTGGTCGACAAGGGGGCATAGAAGGTCCAACCCGAGCTCGGCCCACCACCATCCATGAACAGACTCGACAGCAGGATCAGAAAGGCAAACGGCAGGATCCAGAAACTCCAATTGTTCATCCTGGGCAGGGCCATGTCAGGGGCCCCAATCATCATGGGGATCGACCAGTTGGCCAGGCCGGTGAACGCCGGCATCACGGCGCCAAAGACCATGACCAGACCATGTACTGTGGTCATCTGGTTGAAGAACAGGGGCTCGACCAGCTGTAACCCGGGCTGAAACAGTTCGGCCCGGATCACCATGGCCATGGTGCCACCGGTAAAAAACATGGTCAGGGCGAAGAGCAGATAGAGGGTGCCAATATCTTTATGGTTAGTGGTATATAACCAGCGCCTCAGGCCTGCTGCCGGTCCATGGGAGTGGCCTGCGTGCAGGGTCTCGATGATGCCATCGCTCATGCCGACTCCTTATTTGTCATTTTTCAGAATGGACTGCACATCCGCAGCCTGAATGACATCGCCCGTGTTGTTGCCCCAGGCATTGCGCTCATAAGTCACCACGGCGGCAAGCTCCTGAACCGTGAGCTGCTTGCCGAATGCCTGCATGGCGGTCCCGCTCTTGCCATGCAGGACCAGGTTCAGGTGCTGGGCACGATTTTCCGCCAAGGTAGTGATCTTGCTGCCCTTCAATGCTGGGAAGATCCCGGGTAATCCGGTTCCTCCTGGCTGATGGCAGGCCGAGCAATGACCCAAAAAGATTTTCTCTCCCAACGCCATGGCCTGCGGCAGGGTCATGATCGTACTGGCCTGCTCCCGCTGCTGAGCCTTGGCAGCAGCCTGGGCTTCCGCCGTTCTGGCAATCCAGCCCTCAAACTCCTCGGCGGTTTTGGCGACCACCACTATGGGCATGAAGCCATGATCCTTGCCGCATAGCTCGGCACATTGCCCCCGATAGGTGCCGGGCCTGTCTATCCTGGTCCAGGACTCATTGATGTAGCCGGGATTGGCATCTTTCTTTACCGCAAAGGCGGGCACCCACCAGGAGTGAATGACATCATCCGATGTCATCAAGAAGCGAATTTTCTTACCCACAGGCAGCACCAGCGGCTGATCGACCTCCAGTAAATAGGTGTCACTCTTGGGCTGATCGCCGGAGATCTGCTTCTTGCTGGTCGCCAGCAAGGAGTAAAAGGCCACCGGATGCTCCAGATATTTGTAGTGCCATTTCCATTGAGATCCCGTGATGAGCACTGTCAGATCGGCTTTGGAAGTATCTTCCATCTTCAATAGCGTCGACGTGGCCGGCGTGGCCATCGCCACCAGGATCAGCACAGGAATGGCAGTCCACAACAATTCAATCCGGGTGCTCTCATGAAACTGGGCGGCTTGGGCGCCACGTGATTTTCGATGATGGATAATGGACCAGAGCATGGCGCCAAAGACGAGCAGACCGATCAGGCAGCAGATATAGAAGATGGTCATATGCAGGTCATAGACCTGCTGACTGATGGCCGTCACCCCCCGCGTCATGTTGAATGTTATCTCGCTGGCAAAAACGCTCTTGCCAGCAAGGCACATCATCCACACGCCATGCCTGATCGCACTTTTTCCCACTTTGCACTCCCTGTGCACGCTGGAAAGGACCGCAAACCTCGCCAAGTAAAGCATATAACTATATGAAAATAATGAATTTATTAAAATCACTCTCACAAACAAGTATTAGTCCATATTTTGAAAAAGCCACCATGATGTCGATGATCCTGGACTCATCAGAGCAGTTTGTATCAATTCATGGCTCACAGGATGGCAATAAACATCAACAGCAGGGATTGGAGGTGGGAACCTTGACGTAGGGGGGCTGGGACAGCTTTATTTAAAACTGTCAGTGGCGGCTGCATATGAATGGCTCACCCGGTGATGCCAACCTGATACAGAGGAGAAAAACGGGATACGACGATCCACAAACTCAAGTAGAGAAGGAATAACGCTATGATATTAAATCACTTATGGGGATTGTATGCCCATCCTCACACCGAATGGCATACCATAGACGAAGGTCACGACAGCTTCAGAAACAGTCTGACCCATATTCTTGTCGTGGCCCTTATCCCCTCGGTCTGCGCCTACTACTCCGCCGTTCACATCGGCTGGAGTATCGGTGTGGGTGATCCCATTACCCTGACCGCAGAGAGTGCATTCATGCTATCGGTAGCCATGTATATTGCGCTCATCGCTGGCGTGTTTGCACTGGCCTATCTGGCACACTGGATGGGACACACCTTTGGCTCTGATCCCAGCTATACGACGGCGCTCGAACTGGCGGCCTATACCTCTACCCCCCTGTTTATGGTTGGCTTCTCGGCCTTTTTCCCGCACCTCTGGTTTGTCATGATCATTGGCCTGATAGGGCTGAGCTATTCCATCTACCTGCTCTACGTCGGCGTGCCAATACTGATGCACATCCCCAAGGAGCAAGGGTTCATCTATGCCAGCTCTGTAGTAACGGTCGGATTGGTGCTGCTGGTCTGCGTGCTGGCAACCACGGCCATTCTGTGGGGTTCAGGTTTTGGCCCCGTCTTTACGCAATAGCACCCTGGCCACAGCAGCATCCGCTCTATGGTCAGCCATCACCAGAAATGACAAGGGCGCCTTTATGGCGCCTTTGTTATTGGGCTGAATTGCATCACTCGCTCAGCATTGACTGCGACAAAAGTACGAGCAACCTCAAACAACCCAGACATTGCCTCACTCCAATGACCTTGCTGATCAGCCACCGAGTGGATAACGACAATTAGCGCTGTTTACCGCTGCCGATACCAAACGGGATGCGGTAGTCGCTGCTCTGCTCACCCAGGCTGACGGTCAGGTTGCCCTGAGCGCGGCTTGGTATGCGAACTTGCTGGGTACCTACCAGATTGGCGTGGACTGAGGCCACGACATCGCCAGACTCGTCACGCACTTCCAGCATGGGGTTGGCCTTGCCATCCACGGCGGCGGTCGCATGCCAGTTTACAAACAGCACGCCCGGCGCGGCATTGAAGTCAGCGGGGACGGAAGCCTGGGCGAAACCGGCGGTCATCAGGCCTGCAACGGCCAGCATCTTGATTACGTTTTTCATGTTCATTCACTCTCTTGTTTTTTATGTCATTGCCAAGGCCGTGTCGGCCTGAATCAATGCATCCGTGCAAGAGGTTATTCAAATAGTATGTTGTTCTTTCACCGACATCCGACACCCCGTTTGATGGTGTCACAGCCTGGAACGACCTGTTATTTGGCCGCTTGGCGTTCCTGCCTAAGCGTTGAGTGAATATTAAACACCTCTGCCGACCTTTGTTAGCGAGATAAACTGGCCTAGATGTTCAAAAAATCTGAAATGGATGTACATCCCGAGTTCAGCGAACAACGGCCAAAGAAAAGGGCAGGAGAGCCTGCCCTTGGTGTTGGAAAGTACGCGCTGACAGAAGCACTAGCAGCCCGCCAGCTCCTCTGCCGTCATGGGCCGCAGCACCTTGCAGGGATTGCCGACGGCAACCACGTTGGCCGGGATATCCCTGGTGACCACAGAGCCCGCACCTATGACGCTGTTGTCCCCTATGGTGACGCCGGGGCAGATGACGGTGCTGCCACCGATCCAGACGTTGTTACCGATGCGCACCGGCTTGCCGAACTCGACTCCGGCCACCCGCGGCACCACCGCCACCGGGTGGGCTGCGGTGTAAATCTGCACCCCGGGCGCCAGCAGCACGTTGTCACCGATGTGTACCTCGCACACGTCTAGGATGGTGCAGTTGACGTTGGCGTAGAAGTTCTCCCCCACGAAGATGTTGGCGCCATAGTCGCAGAAGAAGGGCGGGTTGATGGCACAGGAAGCGCCGCGGCTGCCGAGCAGTTCCCGCAGCAGGGCGTCCCGCGCCGGTTTCTCCTGCCAGCTGGTGTTGAAGCTGTGATAGAGGAAGCGACAGCGCTCGCGCGCCGCCTTGAGCTCGGGGTCACCCGCATCATAGGGCTGACCCGCCACCATCTTCTGCCACTCGGGGCCACATACGGCTTGCCGAGCCTCTGTTGCCACCATGGGCGTTGCCTGTGTCATCGTCTATTCCACCAGCCAGATAAGGGATTCATAAGGGCGCAGCATACAGGACTGCGGCCGAGCCGGGCTATCGGGGTAGTTGCCAAGCAGCAGACGCCCCTCGCCAGCCAGCCTCTGCGCAGGCAGCACGAACTCCGTCGGCTCGCCATAGAAGTTGCTCACTACCAGCAGGGTCTGGCCGTTGGCACTGCGGGTATAGGCCCAGATCCGCTGATGACCCACCAGCAGCTCCTGATAATCCCCCTGTGTGAAGATGGGGTGTGCCTTGCGAAGCGCGATGAGATCCCGATAGTGCCAGAACACCGAGTTCTGGTCGGCCAGCGCGGCCTCGGCGTTGATCTCGGGGTAATTGGCGGCAGGTTTGAGCCAGGGCGAACCTTGGGTGAAACCGGCGTTGGGAGCGGCGCTCCACTGCATGGGGGTACGGGAGTTGTCGCGGGACTTGGCGCCGAGAATGGCGAGGATCTCGGCCTCCGCCATGCCTTCCGCCTGCTTGATGGCGAAGATGTTGCGGCTCTCCACATCCTGATAGTCGTCGATGCACTGATAGCCCGGATTGGTCATGCCGATCTCCTCCCCCTGATAGATGTAGGGGGTGCCCTGCAACCCGTGCAGCGTGCTGGCCAGCATCTTGGCGGCCACTACCCTATGCTCGCCCTCGTCGCCGAAGCGGGAGACGATGCGCGGCTGATCGTGGTTGCACCAGAACAGCGCCGACCAGCCCTTGCCGTGCATGCCGCTCTGCCAGTGGTTGAAGATACGCTTGAGTTCGAGGAAATCGAACGGCGCTTTCGTCCACTTGTCGCCGTTGGGGTAATCCACCTTCAGATGGTGGAAGTTGAACACCATGGAGAGCTCAGAGCCATCGAGGGCGCCGTAGCGCTGGCAATGTTCCAGACTGGTCGATGACATCTCCCCCACCGTCATGGCCCCTACGGGGGCAAAGACATCGCGACTAACGTCTTGCAGGAATTCGTGGATACGCGGCCCGTCTGTATAGAAGCGACGGCCATCGCCAATCTCGTCGTTCGGGAACGCCTGATCCTTGGAGATGAGGTTGATGACGTCGAGGCGGAAACCGTCCACCCCCTTCTGCGCCCAGAAGTGAATGATGTTTTTGACCTCGGCACGCACCGCCAGGTTTTCCCAGTTGAGATCCGCCTGCTCGCGGGCAAACAGGTGCAGATAGTACTGGCCGGTGGCCTGATCCAGCTCCCAGGCGCTGCCGCCAAACTTGGACTGCCAGTTGTTGGGCACGCCGCCATCCACCGGATCGCGCCAGATGTAGTAGTCGCGGTAGGGGCTGTTCTTGTCCCCCAGCGCCGACTTGAACCAGGCGTGCTCGGTGGAGGTGTGGTTGACAACTATGTCCATCACGATGCGGATGTCGCGCGCGTGGGCGGCAGCCAGCAACGCCTCGAAATCGGCCATGGTGCCGTAGGCGGGATCGATGGCAAGGTAGTCGGCGATGTCGTAGCCGTTGTCTACCTGCGGGGAGACGTAAACCGGAGTCAGCCAGAGGGCATCGACCCCCAGGGTCTTGAGATAGTCGAGGCGGGCCATGATCCCCTTGAGATCGCCGGTGCCACGGGCAGCGGAATCCTGAAAGCTCTTGGGATAGATCTGGTAAATCACGGCGCTCTGCCACCAGGGTGTTTGGCTCATGGGTCTTGCTCTTGTCTCGAATGAAAAGGGAGAGGGCGACCCCTGCGGGTCGCCCTGATGCGTGGAGTCAGGCGCTGGCCTGGGCCAGCTTGCCGGCCGCCTGCTGGCGCTTGTAGACCAGCAGAGTTAGCACCACTGGCACTACTATGGCCACCAGCATGGCGACTGAGTAAACGGCCCAATACTGGGGCTGGATGGAGAGGATGCCCGGCAAGCCACCCACCCCTATGCCATTGGCCATCACACCGGCGAAGCCGCAGATAAGCGCCGCCAGGCTCGAGCCCACCATGGCGCACAGCATGGGGAACTTGTATTTGAGGTTGATGCCGTACATGGCCGGTTCGGTCACGCCCAGGTAGGCGGAGATGGCGGCAGGCACGGAAATCTCCCGCTCGTTCTCCTTGCGGCTGATAAGGATGATGCCCACCACAGCCGACGCTTGCGCTATGTTGGAGAGGGCGATCAGCGGCCAGATCGGGGTGCCACCCATGCTCTGCATCAACTGCAGATCCACAGCGTTGGTGGTGTGGTGGATACCCGTGATGACCAGGGGCGCATAGAAGAAGCCGAACAGGGCAGCGCCTATGGGAGCGAAGGAACCCGTCATGGCCGCCTTGGCGGCGAAGCCGACGCCTTCACCAATCCAGCGACCGAACGGGCCGATAAAGGCGTGGGCCACTATCACCGCCAACAGCAGCGAGACGAAGGGCACAATCACCAGATAGAGATAGGCCGGAATGATGCGCTTGAGGTTGGTCTCCACCCAGGCGAGGAATACCCCCGCCAGCAGGGCCGGAATGACCTGGGCCTGATAACCCACCTTCTGGATGACGAACAGGCCGAAGTCCCACACCTCTGGGGTCTGCTGACCAATGCCATAGGCGTTCATCAGTTGCGGCGACACCAGCGTGATGCCCAGTACTATGCCGAGGATCTCGGAGCCGCCCATCTTCTTCACCGCAGACCAGCAGACGCCAACCGGCAGGAAGTGGAAGATGGCCTCGCCCAGCAGCCAGAGGAAGGCGTGGACCTGAGCCCAGAACTGGCTGATCTCGGTGAGGGTATGAGTGCCATCGTCGAACATCTTGATGTCGCCGATGACGTTGCGAAAGCCCAGGATCAGGCCGCCGGTGATGATGGCGGGCAACAGGGGCACGAAGATCTCCGCCAGGTGGGAGATGCCGCGCTCCAGCGGATTCATGTTCTGACGGGCAGCCAGCTTGGCGGCATCCTTGCTGCCACCGCTGACACCTATCTCCTCGGTGAGCGCCTTGTACCACTGCTCCACCTCGTTGCCGATCACCACCTGGAACTGGCCGCCCTGAGTGAAGCTCCCCTTCACCGCAGGTATGGTTTCGATGGCCTTGCTGTCGGCTTTGGCCGGATCGTTCAGGACGAAGCGCAATCGGGTCAGGCAGTGACTGACGGTGGCGATGTTCTCCTTGCCGCCGATCTTGTCGATCAGGGTGGCAAGCTGCTGTGCGTTGATCTTGGACATGAGTCTTCCCTCTGTGACTCCATTGATATTGGTCTGCATCGCCCTTTTGAACCAGTCTGCTGGTCTGAGCGTTTTTGGTATCGTTCCCATTTAGCATGCAGCCAATTTGAACGGATCGAAATGGGAACGTTCCCATTTCGTGGTCAACATCACAAAAGGCGCGTTTTTTGTGCAGGGCTAAGTGATGGGGCTCACAGTGTGTGGCTGGGGGCTATGGTCGCCAGCGGGCGGTGATCCTGCTCGATCTGGCCGAGCAGCTGGCGGGCCGCCTGCTCCCCCGCGCCCTTGTAGCCAAGATCCAGGCTGAGGGCGTTGGGAAAGAGGAAACTGAACATGGGGTTGTTGCCAAGGCCTGTTACCAGCACCTCGCTACGCCCTTGTTCCTGAAGGTATTTTGCAGCACCTATGGCGAGGGTGTCGCTGGCGCAGACCAGCGCCTGGGTGGCGGGGGTGAGCAGCTCGGCCGCCAGCCGGTAGCCGCTCTGCAGGCTGAGATCGCCGAGGGCACTGCGCGCCGTCAATCCCTGTTCGGCGCAGTAGCCGAGATAGGCATCAAGCCGGCGCTGACCCGTGGTGAGATCCGAGGTATCCACCCCCAGATAGGCAATGTCGCGAATGCCGCGGGTCGCCAGCTCGGCCAGCATGGTGCGCACAGCCCCGGCATCGTCGAAACAGACAGAGGAGAACCCGGGATGGTCCCGGGCCACCAGCACAAGCTTCTCTTTCAGCGGCACCATGGCGTCGTAGTCCAGATCGTTGAAGGCAAACAGTATGATGCCATCCACCCCGCGCCGATCCAGCACAGCCAGATGCTCCTGCACCTTGGCGGGGGAGAACTTGCTCTCCATCAGCACGGCGTCATAGCCACGCCGGTAGAGGGTCTCCAGCATGCCCCGCACCGCCTGATTCTCGGAACTGGAGTCGAGCCGGGAGACTATGATCCCCACCACCTGCTGGCTCTGGCTGCGCATGGCCCGCGCCGACTTGCTCGGCACGAAGCCGTGTTCGGCGATGACCTGCTCCACCCGCTCACGGGTCGCCTGTTTCACCTTGGGATCCTGATTGAGCACCCGGGAGACGGTCGACTTGCCGACGCCCGAGAGGCGGGCGATATCGAGGATGGTCAGTTTCTTGTCCATGAATTGGCTCACAGGAGGCTCGGCGGTGGAATTGCCCACATTGTTGTGATTAAGCCCTGTGAATACAAGCCCATGGCGTTAGAATGCCTTTTTTGCCCCGGCGAACGTCGTGCCGCTCGCCATCGCACAGGACGCGCATCATGGGTCTGTTGGTCAGTCTGCTTCTATCCCTCTCCGTCACGGGCCCCGTCTATCGCACAGGACATCCATCATGAGTCTGCTGGCCAGTCTGATCTTCTTCCTCTCCATCACCGGCCCCGTCTATCGCACAGGACATCCATTATGAGTCTCTTGGCCAGTCTGCACTTCTCCCTCTCCATCACGGGCCCCATCTGCGTGGTGCTGCTGCTCGGCATCTGGCTCAAGCAGCTGGGTCTGTTGCCCGACAGCTTCGTCGAGTCCGCCTCCCGTCTGGTGTTTCAGGTCACACTGCCGGCCCTCTTGTTCCTCAGCATGGTGCGCACCGATTTTTCCACCATGCCGAGCCCCTGGCTCATCCTCTACGGCTTGCTCGGCACCCTAGCCGGCTTTCTGATCCTTGAGGCACTGGCTGCCCGCTTCATCCCGGAGCGGCATCAGCGCGGCATCTTCGTACAGGGCAGCTTTCGCGGCAACATGGGGATCATGGGGCTGGCCTACGTGCAAAACGCCTATGGCGCCGAGGGGATAGGCGCCGCCGCCCTGCTGGTGGGCTCGGTGACCGTGCTCTACAACATACTCGCCGTGATCACCCTGACCCGCAGTCTGGGAGGCGGCAAGGGGATCAAGCCGATCCTCAAGGGGATCGCCAAAAACCCGCTGATCATCGCCATTCTTTCCGCCCTGCCGTTCGGCCTGCTCGGTATCGAGCTGCCCCAGTTGGTGATCACAACGGGCAACTACTTCGCCAACATGACGCTGCCGCTGGCCCTACTCTGCACCGGCGCCAGCCTCAACCTCAAAGCCCTGCGCGGCGGCGCCATGCTGACCGGCTGGGCCACCGCCAACCGGCTGTTCTTTATCCCTGTGCTGCTGGTAACGGGGGCCTGGGCGCTCGGCTTCAGCCCGCAGGCCCTCGGCATACTGTTTCTCATCAGCTCCACCCCCACCGCCGCCGCCAGCTATGTGATGACCCGCGCCATGGGCGGCGACAGCGTGCTGGCAGCCAACATCATAGCCACCACCACGCTGGGTTCTCTGGTCAGCACCAGCCTGGGCGCCGCCCTGATGAACTACCTGGGGTTGATGGGCTAGTGGGGAGCGTGCTGGCCATCCACACTCTCATCGCCACCACCACCCAGGGCTCATTGATCAGTACCAGCCTGGGTGCCGCTCTGATGAACTACCTCGGGCTGATGGGATAGCCAGCAGAAAACGTGCTGCCTCTCATCCCCTCATCACCCCCTTGACCTTGCCGCGGGCGGCAGCTTTAGGCTGACAACACATCAACAGAGGAGATATCCCATGACCATCGAACTCACTGTGTCCGGCATGTCCTGTGGTGGCTGCGCCGCCAGCCTGCAAAAAGCCCTGCTGGCCCAGAGTGCAGTAACCCAGGCCCAGGTGGATTTTGCCAGCAGCAAGGCCGTCATCGAGAGCGAACTGAGCAAGGCGGAGCTGATCGCCCTGATTGAAGCCAAGGGCTTCTCGGCAAGTTAAATTATCTCTATAGAGGTATAAAACAGGTTAAGGTTCTGTATCCAGCTGTTTTTTGGTGAGAGTCATCACAGACCCCCTCAACAGAAAGCGCAAACTTGCTGCAATTTTTATCACTCAGAAGGATTTGCAGCATGACTCTCCCTATCCGCAAGACACTGCTCGCCGCCGTCGTTGGCCTGACCCTCTCCCCCCTGGCCATGGCACTGCCGCAGGTTCATATCCTGGCGACCGGTGGCACCATAGCCGGTGCGGGACAGTCCGCCACCCAATCCAACTATGAAGCGGGCAAGGTGGCCATCGAGACCCTGATCGCCGCCGTGCCCGAGATGAAGAACGTGGCCGACGTGCAGGGGGAGCAGGTGGTCAAGATCGGCTCCCAGGACATGAACGACGAGGTGTGGCTCAAGTTGGCCAAGCGGGTCAACGAGCTGCTGGCCAAGGATGACGTGGACGGCATCGTCATCACCCACGGCACCGACACCATGGAAGAGACCGCCTACTTCCTCAACCTGACCGTCAAGAGCGACAAGCCGGTGGTGCTGGTCGGCGCCATGCGCCCCTCCACCGCCATGAGTGCCGATGGCCCGCTCAACCTCTACAACGCCGTGGTTACCGCCTCCGACCCCAGCTCCAAGGGCCGTGGCGTCATGGTCGCCATGAACGATACCGTGCTGGATGCCCGCGACGTCACCAAGACCAACACCACAGGGGTGCAGACCTTTGCCGCCCCGAACTTCGGCCCGCTGGGTTACATCCACAACGGCAAGATCGACTACCAACGCAGCCCGGCCCGCCTGCACACCAGCAAGACGCCGTTCGACGTGAGCAAGCTCGACAAGCTGCCGCAAGTGGGCATCGTCTACAACTATGCCAACGCCACCGATCTGCCGGCCAAGGCCATGGTGGATGCCAAGTTTGACGGCATCGTCAGCGCCGGGGTGGGCAACGGCAACCTCTACCACACACTGTTCGACACCCTGGCCAAGGCGAGCAAGGACGGCATCCGGGTGGTACGCTCCGCCCGCGTGCCGACCGGCGCCACCACCCTGGATGCCGAGATCGATGACGCCAAGTACGGCTTCGTGGCCGCCGGCACCCTGAACCCGCAGAAGGCGCGCATCCTGCTGATGCTCTCCCTGACCCAGAGCAAGGATCCGGCCCAGATCCAGCGCTGGTTCCAGCAGTTCTGATCCCGGGGCTCAACCCGCTAACATACACCCATGAAAAAAGGGCAGGATCGGATCCTGCCCTTGTTCGTTGCGTCATCTTCACATAGCGCGCGCCGTCAGCTCACCATCAGCCAGCCGCAGAAACCCAGGTACACCAGCCCCACGCAGGCCAGCCTACCCGCCGTCATCCGCCCACGGCTGAAGCCCCACCACAGCAGTACCACAGCCAGCAGGGTCACCAACGAGGAGACCATCATGGTGCTGTCGAGCAACCAGGGGGTGAACAACAGGCAGAATGCCTTGGGTATGGTGCCCTGGATCATCATGGCACCGGAGATGTTGGCCAGCGCCAGCCGGTTCTTGCCCTGACGTACCCAGATCAGTACGTTCATCAGCTCCGGCATTTCGGTCGCCACCGGGCTCAGCAGCAGGGCCGCCAGCACGGGAGAGAGGCCGAACAGCTCACCCATGCTCTCCAGTTGATGAACGAACAGCTGCGCCGCCAGCGCGACCACCACCAATGCCACCAGGGTCTGCAGCAGCACCTTGCCGAGCGCCGGGATCTCGGCCTTGGGATCCAGCTTGAGGGGCTCTGGCAACTCGACCTCGTGGCTGTCGGTCTGTTTCAGCTCGCGCCGCACATAGACCAGATAAACCAGCACGAACAGCGGGGCCAGCCAGGTTTTGCCGGTGAAGGCCACCATGCCGAGGGCTACCGCCACCAGGAAGATACCGACAAACCAGGCCTGATCCCGGCCTATCTCGCGCTGCACCTCGCCATCTATGACCCTGTGCTCACGGCTCATGCACAGCAGCAGGGTTACGCCGACGGCGGCATAGCCTATGGTGGAGAGCACCAGGGGGCCACCGAGGGCGGCGCCTATCCCAATCTGTTGCTGGGCGGGGGCATCCCCCATCAGCAGCGCGGTCAGGGTAACTATACATTCGGGCAAGGCAGTGCCGAGGGCCGCCAGCAGGGAGCCGGTGGCACTCTGGGAGAACTTGAAGTGATGGCCGGTCCATTCGATACCGTTGACGAAATATTCGCAGGCCAGGTAGATGGTGACGGCAGAGAGCAGAAATAACAGCAGGGTGATCAACATAATAGGCAACCGCCAGGCGAGCAGAACAACCGATGGACCCGATACGGCTCGCCCGGCTGGCTTGCGTATCGAGGCCAAAGGTCTTGCAGAGCGATAGATGCTATCGCCGCTCATGCCATGGATCTGAAAATCCAAGAATGTTGACATGAGCCCTGCCCGGATCACGGGCGGGTTGCTACTCCCCAATGACAGTGCGGGCTTTTTACCAAGTTGACCGCCGCCTCACAAGGCAAATTAATGATCATCCACTCAGTAAGTTGTAAGGGAATGTAACGATCTCCTCGGTCAGCACCCCCGATTTTTCCGTCCGGATCCCCACTCTTTCCCCCGGCATCCGCGCCTTGGCACAACGATTGCTATGAGTTGTCTACTGTCCACAATAGTTTGGGAAGGATGAACGATGAAACGGTGGATCCAACATTTCTATCAACTGAACCGCCTCAACTGGCTCATGGTCTGGTTGCTACTCTGCTGCAGCATCATATTGCTGTTTCCGGCCGGCCTGATGAAGGGAGCCGTCAGCCAGTGGGCCACGACCCACGCCGCCTGGCTCGGGGTCGGCATGCTGATCGCCATCTCCTACTTCTGCAGCCAGGGCTTCCTGATCGCCTGGGAGTGGGCCTGTGACGAATGGCAATCCCGTCGCCAGCAGGATCAGCTGGCCCAGATGATCGCCTTCCTCGATTTCAACGAGAAGGCGGTGCTGCGCGAGTTCGTGCTGCAACGCAAAAGCGTCATAAACTTGCCGATCACCGAGCCTGCCGTCAAAAACCTGATGGACGCCGGCGTACTCACCTACGCCTACGGCAAGCCGGTGCGGGAGAAAGAGGACGAGAACCAGATCCGGGCGCTGATGATAGCGCTGCCCGCGCGGCCGCTGCTCACCTACAAGGTGCTGGGCCTCTCCCGTGGCAAGATGAGCGACGAACAGGTGGAGCAGATCATGAGCGCCAGACCCAAGTTCGCCCAGAAGGGCTTCCAGCGCTAACTTGCTGCCATCCTTCAAATAAAAGAGCCGGACTGTGTCCGGCTCTTTGCTATCTGGCTGTTTTTATTCGGTTCTGTCCTTGAGACAACCGGTGCAGACCGGCGGATCTGCCGTTATTCGGTTCTGGCTTTCAAATAACCGGCGCAGATTGGCGGATCTGCCCTTATTCGGTTCTGGCCTTCAAATAACCGGCGCAGATTGGCGGATATGCTCTTATTCGGTTCTGGCTTTCCAGCAACCGGCGCAGATTGGTGGAGCTGACCTTATTCGGTTCTGGCCTTCAAATAGCCGGCATAATCCGGGATCTGCACGCTGAACGCCTGCTGCATGTGAGGACTGTCCATGATGAAGTCCGCGGTGGCCTCGTTGGTGGCAACCGGTATGTTCCACACGGCCGCCAGGCGCAGCAGCGCTTTCACGTCCGGATCGTGGGGCACCGCATTGAGGGGATCCCAGAAGAAGATCAGCACGTCTATCTTGCCTTCGGCAATCAGGGCACCGAGCTGCTGGTCGCCCCCCATGGGGCCGGAGAAGAGGCAGGTGATGGGCAGTTGCGCCTTCTTGCCGAGCATGGTGCCTGTGGTGCCGGTCGCGTAGAGATGGTGGAGCTTGAGCTCCTCCTTGCGGCGCATCACCCAGTTCAGCAGAGGGGTCTTCATGTTGTCGTGAGCCACCAGCGCCACCCGCTTGTGGGGCGCCATCTCACGTGCAATCAGTTCCATGGAATTCATCCGTAGCATTGTGATGGGAAGAGAGCCGTATCCTAATCGAAAGCGGCGCCCGCTGCCTTGCCGGGCGCCGTAACTGTGATCACTTCGACTGTTCAATCCACTGCTGGTTCTTCTGCTCCAGCACGGAGATGGGCAACATGCCGTATTCCAGCACATGGTGGTGGAACGCCTTGAGGTCAAAGCGACCGCCAAGGGCCTGCTCGGCAGACTCCCGCATCCGGATCAGCGCCAGCTGGCCCGCCTTGTAGGAGGTTGCCTGACCGGTATAGGCCATGTAGCGCGGCACCTCGGAGCTGATGTCCCCCGCCCCCAGTGCCGAGTTCTCCTTCATGTAGCCGACGGCCCTGTCATGGCTCCAGCCGTACCAGTGAATGCCGGTATCCACCACCAGCCGCATGGCCCTGAGCATCTCCTCGTTGAGGCGGCCGAAGTACTGCAGCTGGTTGTTGAAGGCGGACGAGCCCTCTACCTTCACATCCCCCACGGCGGGATCATAGAGGCCGCGCCCCTGATAGAGCCCCATGTCGTGATCCGCCAGGTATTCGGTGTAGAGCGCCCAGCCCTCCGCATAGGCGGTATAGGAAGCATTCGCCACGTACTGCGGGAAGTCGGGATCCTTGGCCGCCAGCTCCTGGGCTATGGTGATCTGGAAGTGGTGGCCCGGCGCCGCCTCGTGGGCCAGCAGGGTGCTGATGTTCCAGCTCTGCAGGCCATAGGGATAGTAGGTGTTGAGGACGAACTGCCCTTTACGGCCGGTCTGCGGGTTGCCGTCCTGATACCAGGCGACCCCGCCATAAGGCGCCTCGTCATAGGAGACGGGCACCACCTCGTAATCCAGCTTGGGAATGGTGCGCTCGGCATCGAAGAAGTCCGGCAACACCAGCGCCGCCTTGCTCTTGAAGCCGTTGTACTCCCGCAACGCCCGCTCATGCTCGGCCAGCGCCTGCTGCTGCGGCTCGCTCAGGGCCGCGCCGGCCGCATTGCCCGGGTTGAGATTGGCGGACCAGACAGCCAGCGGATTCTGGTAGAAGAAGGCCGGCTCGTTCAGATAGCGGAAGAAGTCATAGATCTGGCCGCTCTGCTTGCTCTGGGCCACCTCATCGCTGTCGCACTTGCCGACGGTATGGCACACCTTGACCATGGCACCGAATATCCGCTCCACCTCGCTCAGCCCCAGCTCATGCACCTGCTCCGGCGTCATATTGGTGGTGGTGTGCTTCTTAAGCAGCCAGCGATACCAGTCGCGACCATTGGTCATGCCGCAGAAGCCGTCGTCACACTCGCCACTGCCAAGGCGCACCGCATAGGCGCCGCCATGCTGGTAATCCAGATAGTCCCGCAGTGCCAGATAGCGGCCGTTGATGCTGTCCAGCACCCCTTTGTACTCGGTGCGCAGCGCCTCGTCGGCCTCTCCCGGCAACTGCTGCCAGCCGAGGTAGGCACCGGCGATCGCCTCGCCATCCAGCTTGCTGTTGAGCTGGGCCAGCAGCCGGTCCACCAGCTCGTCCGGCAGGGTGTTGCCCTGGGCGCTGCCCAGCTCGAACTGGTGCTTCACCTCGGCCAGGTAGCCGTCATAGGCCTTGAGCCAGACAAGGTGCTCCTGATACCAGGCCAGCGGGGCCGTCGTTGCCCTGGCCTGAGTGGCCAGCGCCGGGGCCTTGGCCGGGCGGTCGAGATCCCGCCGCCAGACGGCATCTCCAGGCGCGACCCGCTCGGCCGAGCTCTGCTCGAAGTAATCGAAGCCGCTGCTGACGGTGCGGGCGGCCTTGCCGCTAGCGGGAGCCATCCCCACGTCATCGGCCAGCTCCACCACCTGGTTGCGGAAGTGGTGGATCGGGATCTGGGACTGGGGCAGCTCGTAGCCCGCCAGATTGATCTGCAGATCCCAGCGGATCATGTCGTAGAACAACCGGTCCCGCTCGCTCAACACGCTCGGGTCCAGGGCATCCAGCCGGCTGAGCAGCGCACTGTCGAGCGCCTTGCGTTTGGCAATGCTGGACGCATCGATGGCAAAACCGTAGGGATCCAGCGCCTGACTCTCGCGCAGGGCCTCGTCCATGGTTTGCATCAGGGAGGCCTTGGTGGCGGCGGGATCCGCCGGCGCGTTGGAGCTGTTGTCGTTGCAGGCAGCGAGGGAGAGTGCGATGGCGCAGGCAAGCGCCAGCTTGTTGGGCAAGAAGTGCATGGTGTAGTCCTTTAACCTGTTGTTATTGTGTGCCCCCGATCAGGGGCTCCAATAGTGCATCTCTCCCGCCCGCATTTTTGCGACCTGATTAACAAAAATAAGCTTGTTTTTCATACAGATGACAGCGATGAAAAGCTATGCAGCCGGACATGAAAAAACCCGCCTGAGCGGGTTTTTGAATCGGCTTTTCATGCCATAACTATTCAGGATGAGCCGTGATGCAGTTGGGACTGCTGGTAGTTCTCCAGCCCGATGCGATCGATGAGATCGAGCTGGGTCTCCAGCCAGTCCACGTGCTCCTCTTCATCTTCCAGAATGTCTTGGAACAGGTCGCGGCTGATGTAGTCCTGCACCGACTCTGCGTAGGCGATGGCCACTTTCAGGTCCGGGATGGCGTCCATCTCCAGCGACAGATCGCAGCGCAGCATCTCCTCCACCGTTTCACCGATGCGCAGCTTGCCCAAGTCCTGCAAGTTGGGCAGCCCCTCCAGAAACAGCACCCGCTTGACCAGTTCGTCGGCGTGTTTCATCTCATCGATGGACTCGTGATATTCCTTGTGCCCGAGCGCCTTGAGGCCCCAGTCATCGTAGATGCGGGCGTGCAGGAAGTATTGGTTGATGGCAATCAGCTCATTGGCCAGCACCTTGTTGAGGTGGGCAATGATCTTGGGATCTCCTTTCATCGACAGTGCTCCTTGGTTCGTGCCTGAGGCCTCGATCGTTAGAGCTTAGTCCAGAAAAGTGACAACAAGAGGTCTGGCGAGCCAGCTCGCCTGAGAGGAAGGGTGACCCTGTTGGCGGGTCGAGTCAGAAAAAGATCGGTCCGGGTCAGGCCACCTCGTAGTAGAGCGGGGCCTGTTCCAGCTCGACCTTGTCGAGTTCGGCGGCGATGATCTCCATGGTCATGCGCACACACTTGCCACACTGGGCCCCCACCTCCAGCGACTGCTTGAGCTGACGGAACTCGGTCTTGCCTGCCTGTACCGCCTTGCGGATCTGGGTATCTGTGATGCCGCGGCACAAACAGACGTACATAGTGTTTACCTCGTGCTGGAATGCCATGAAATCTAAATGAGAATGGTTCGTAGTGCAAATAACAATTAGTAATAAGATCCCCTGCTTGCCAGCCATCAACCCCTTGGTGACAATGTCCCGTCACAGAGGAAAACATCATGCTCAAGAAACTGTTCACTGCCCTGTTCGCAAGCAAGCCAGCCCCTGTCGTTGAGGTGACTCCCACCGAGTACGCCGGTTATCTCATCTACCCCGAGCCCATGGCGGAAGGGGGCCAGTACCGGCTGGCGGGTCGCATCACCAAAGAGATGGATGGCGCGCTGCAGACCCACATCTTCATCCGCTCCGATCTGTTCGCCAATCCGGCCGATGCGGAGCGTTTCATGGTGCAGAAGGCGCACACCTTCATCGACCAGATGGGGGATCGCATGTTTGAACCCCGCGTCAAAGCGGGCGACAGTTCAGCCTCATGAGCCCTGCCGAGGTGAAAGCACTGCGCCAGGCCCTGGCCCGTGCAGGTGAACGGCGCCTGGTCTGGCTGGAAGGGGACGAGGCCGATTGCATCGCCCGTGCCGAAGCACTGCTGGGCGGCGTCATCTATTGGCTAGGAGAAGGTCCGGCCTGCCATGGGCCGGTTCCCGCCGCCAAGGCGCTGCAACGGCTCGGTCAGGAGTGCGACACCCTTGTCTTCAACGCTTTCAGCGGCTTTCATCCCGACGCCTTCGGCGCGCTGGCGGGCACACTGAGGGCGGGCGGCCTGCTGCTGCTGCTGACCCCCCCCAGAGCGCAATGGCCCGAGTATCCGGATCCGGACAGGGTGCGGCTGATCGCCCAGCCAGAAGAGGCTGATCGGGCCGGCCACGGTTTCATCGCCCGACTGGTGCACCTGCTGGCGGGGGATCCTGCGCTCTCCCTGCTCCCGCCCACCAGCACAGAGCCCTGGCAGCCGATCGGTGAGCAGCGGCGGCTGAGCCATGATCAGGCCGGCGCCCTGCCCGCCATTCACAGGGTGTTGCACGGCCATCGTCGCCGCCCCCTGGTGCTGAGCGCCGATCGGGGGCGCGGCAAGAGCAGCCTGCTGGGCCTCGCCGCCGCCGAGCTGCTGCGCCAGCAACCCGACCTCAAGATAGTGGTAACGGCCCCCTCCCAGGCCACGGTTGCCACCCTGTTTGCCCACGCGGCACAGTCGCTGGGTACAGAAGTGGAACGGCTGGCTGGCCTCGAGTTCTGCTCACCGGCCCGACTGGTACAGGAAGCCCTGCAACCCGATCTGTTGCTGGTGGACGAAGCCGCCGCCATCCCCACGCCGCTGCTGGAGGCCATGCTGGCCCGCCACAGCCGTATCGTCTTCGCCACCACGGAGCACGGCTACGAGGGCACGGGGCGCGGTTTTCACCTGCGTTTCAAGCGAGTGCTGGACCGTCAGACGCCGGATTGGCAGGAGATCCACCTGGCCGAGCCGATCCGCTGGAGCCCTGGCGATCCGCTGGAGCCGCTGGTATTCCGGCTGCTTGGCCTCAATGCCGAGGTGGATCCGCCCCTGCCGCCGACCAGCCCGGGCTGGCGGCTGATCGGGCAGGATGCGCTGGTGAACGACGAGGGACTGCTCAATCAGCTGTTCGGCCTGCTGGTGCTGGCGCACTACCAGACCACGCCGAGCGATCTCAGGTCTTTGCTGGAGAGCCCGGATCTCGACATCCACCTGCTGGAGCAGGAGCAGAGCCTGCTCGGGGTGGCGCTGGTGGCACGGGAGGGCAACATAGCTCCCGAGCTGGCCAAGCAGATCTGGGCGGGCCGACGGCGCCCGCGCGGCCATCTGCTGCCCCAGTCCCTGCTGACCCACGCCGGTTTCAAGACGGCAGGGGCGCGCAGCTACGCCCGGGTGATGCGCATCGCCATCCACCCGGCGCTGCATCGCCACGGGCTCGGCTCGCGACTGCTCGGCCAGCTGGAGGACTACTACCGGGAGGAAGGGCTCGACTATCTGGGCTCGGCCTTCTCGGCCAGCGCCGATCTGCTGCCCTTCTGGCGCAGGGCCGGGCTGCGGGTGCTGCGCATCGGCCTGCAACGGGATGCCGCCAGCGGCAGCCATGCCGCCCTGCTGCTCAAGGCGCTGAAACCCGAGTGGGAAGCAGAGCTGGCCCGGTGGCACCAGCGCTTCGCGTGCCAGCTGCCAACCCTGCTAGCAGGTGAGTTGAAAGAGCTGGAACCCGAACTGGTGTGGCAATCTCTGGAGGGGAGCCCTGCCGTGCCGATGCAGGATGAGTTTGAGCACGATGAACTGGTGTGCTTCGCTCACCACCACAAGCCGTTCGAGCTGTGCCAATCCAGCCTGCAGCGCTGGCTGGCCGGCAATCTGCCACGACTGACATCGCTCACCCCCGCCGAACGTCAGCTGCTGATCGCCACCATCTGGCAATATGCGGACTGGGGGCATCTGGCCAATCGGCTGCAACTGGCGGGCAAGCCGGCCATCATCAAGGCGCTGCGCACCCTGCTGGCTCGCCTGCTGGATACCCCTACCACTCGATAGGCTCGCCTCGCCAGTCGAGATAGCCGAGTTCTCCGTCGGGCATCAGCCGCGCCATCAGACTCACCAGCTGACGGGCTACCTGCTCTGGCGTCTGCAAGCTGCCGGCCGGCAGATTGGCGTGAAACGGGCGCGAGAGCTGGGTATCCACAGTCCCCGGATGAAACGCCAGCAGCTTGACGCCCGGGGCTCGCCGGGCAAGCTCGATGGCGGCGCACTTGAGCAGCATGTTGAGGGCCGCCTTGGAGGCGCGATAGCCATACCAGCCCCCCGCCCGATTGTCGCCTATGCTGCCGACCCGTGCACTGAGCACCGCCAGGGTGCAGGGCGTGGTGCCAAGCAGCGGGAACAGCTGTTTGATCCAGCGCAGCGGCAGCAAGGCATTGATCTGGTAGAGGCGGGTCATGGCTTCGACATCGAGTGCTTCCAGCCGCTTTTCCGGCTTGATCTCCCCCTGATGCAGGATGCCATTGCAGATCACCAGCCGCTGCGGTCTCGGGGCCAGAGTGGTGATACGGGCCACCACGTCAGCCATCTGCTGATCGCTGTAATCACAAGCCAGCCAATGCAGGCGGGGATCCTCACACCCTACTGGGGCCGGCTGCCTGCTGACCGCCATGACGGAACCGGCCCCTGTCGCCAGCCAGTGGGCAACCAGCGCCTGACCTATAGCGCCCCCAGCTCCTATCACCACTATGCCCTCGTTCATGCTCGGCTCCTGTTTGCGGTGAGTGTGATGCCCTTCTCCATCACCTCTTTCTTTCCCTGTTAAGCTGTTACGCGCCTTCCTGTCTGCCGGATCAAGCAGTTATGAGGGCCATCTTGTGTGGATCTCCCCGGTGTGGGCGGATCCATTCCTATACTGAGGGAAAACCGCAGCCGGTGCTGCCAGCGCAACCAGAAGCACGAGAGTCGCCATGATGTCCAAAGACGGGGAAGAGCGTAAATCCATCCTGACCGAGAGCGGTACCAACGAGCTCGAGATCATCGAATTTCACCTCAAGAAGCAGCTACCCGATGGCAGGGAAAAGATCGCCTATTACGGCATCAACGTCGCCAAGGTGCGCGAGGTGATCCGGGTACCTGACACCACAGACTACCCCAACGCCCAGCGCCACATGGTGGGTGTATTCTCCCTGCGCGAGCGGCTGATCCCGCTGGTGGATCTCGCGGGTTGGCTTGGCATCAAGACCAACCCGGATCCCAACAACAAGGTGGTCATAGTCACCGACTTCAACAAGATGGCGAACGGCTTCCTCATCGACAGTGTCAGCAGGATCCACCGGGTCTCCTGGGAGGATGTGGAGTCCCCCAGCCAGTTTCTGGAGGCGGGCGAGAATGATTGCGTGGTGGCCGTGGTCAGGCGCGATGGCAACCTCATCATGATCCTCGACTTCGAGAAGATCATCGCCGACATCAACCCAGAGCTGAGCATGGAGAAGTACGATGTGACCCAGGATCGCAAGGTCCTCATAGACGATCGCATGATGGCACTGCGCCAGGCCAAGACGGTGCTGGTGGTCGACGACTCCGCCTTCATCCGCAAGATGATAGAGACCACGCTGCGCACCGCGGGCTACAACGTGGTGACCGCCAAGGATGGGGGCGACGGGCTGGAGATGTTGATGGAGTTCGACCGCCTGTCGCAGGAGGAGAAGATCCCGGTAGCCGAGTTTGTCAGCGGCATCATCACAGACGTCGAGATGCCCCGCATGGACGGCATGCACCTGCTCAAACGGCTGCGGGATACCCCTGCCTTCAAGACCACCCCCATCGTCATGTTCTCGTCGCTGATGAGTGACGACAACCGCCAGAAGGCGCTGCAGCTGGGGGCCAACGACACCATCACCAAACCCGAGCTGGGACGCATGGTCGGCATGATGGACAACTTCCTGCTCGGCATCCCCATCCCCAAACCTGGCAATCTGTAATGCCGTCAGCCTGACACTCAAACAAACGGGCGCCTCGGCGCCCT
Organism: Aeromonas sp. MR19; assembly: GCF_963899305.1. Taxonomy (NCBI): domain Bacteria; kingdom Pseudomonadati; phylum Pseudomonadota; class Gammaproteobacteria; order Aeromonadales; family Aeromonadaceae; genus Aeromonas; species Aeromonas sp. MR19. The sequence continues at coordinate 139,576 of NZ_CAWQWZ010000052.1, read as the reverse complement.
TGTTGTTGATGTTTTTCAGCAGCATCAGAGATAGCGCTCCTGAGCCGCTCATCCCATTTCGCGAGAGATCAACGAAAAGGCAGAGCTTCTTTCTGGCTCGAGCTCCCATGCCAATCCTTCACTGACAGGCTGCTTGTCATTCCAAATCCTTATTGGCCTTAAGATTTTGTAAATTTTCTTATTGCCATCGCCCAAGCAAGATGGCTCTCAAATTGAGTTTGATGTGGCTGATGCCATGCGCTATCGAGACATCAAATGTCGTCTCTATCAATGAATTTTCTGGAGTCGCTATGCCGTTGTTCAAGCCGTTAATCACCCCTGAAGTAACCGATATGGCTCCCGGATTCCGGGCCTTGAGCATCACTGTCCAGGCGGCTGCCATTGCAGACCCCACAGTGGGAACGCGGGCTCTGGAACAAGCCTCCCTTGCCATGGCCAGAGAAGATGCACCCTGGGCCGATGCACACCTCTCCGCCTGGGCGGATCTCTTTAGAAAGTTTGGCGCCAAACCACAGCGCACTCCCTGCTCCGCCGAAGCCCTGAGAAAACGGGTTGCCCGTGATGGCAGCCTGCCGAGTATCGATCCTGTCGTTGACCTCTATAACGCCATCAGCATTGAGTACGCCATACCGGTAGGGGGCGAAAACCTGACCACCTATGAAGGGACGCCGAGGTTGGTGGTTGCCGATGGCAGCGAGCTATTCGACACAATGAAGGGCGGCGAAGTGGCTCATGAATCTCCAGAACCCGGTGAAGTGGTATGGCGGGATGACAAGGGGGTGACATGTCGACGCTGGAACTGGAGACAGGGAGTCAGGACCAGGCTCAATGTGGAATCGAGCATGATGTGGTTCATTCTGGAGAGCTTGCCCGAAATGCCCCTGGAAGCTTTGCAAGCAGCCGGGAACAAGCTGATTGCAGGCATACAACAGATGATGCCCGGAGCCGTGATAGAACAAACCGTCATTGGCCATGTCGAGTGACCACAACGCCGGACTGGCCGTCTCTATGCTGTCCGCGTGATCGCAACGAGCAATGCAAAGAGGCTCCGAAGAGCCTCTTTTGTTGTCAGAACCCGACTCAGCCCAGCAGCAGGTAGAGCTGATGGGCCGCCACCCCGGCGCACAGGCCACCTATGGTGTGGGCCACTATGGCGCGGGAGGTGAGATGGCGATAGCCGAGCGCATCCAGCATGGCGGTATGGGTACTGAGAAAACCGCTCCAGCACATGCCCATGGCGGTGAATACCGCGACCTCGTTGCCGGTGATCCAGCCCTTGCCGATGAAGGGCGGCACCAGCGACATGGCCGCCCCGACCGCTCCCAGCGAGGTCACGGGGAAGGCCACCAGCTCGGCATGGGTGAAGCCGAACAGCAGCTCGAACAACCAGCCCACCTTGGCCGCCAGCACGGGCAGCAGCGCCACCCCCTGAAAGGCCTCCCCACTGTAACCCTGCTCGCCAGGGCCGAAGGTCAGCAGCATCACGAAGGTGCTGATGATGAGTACCCCCGGGATCACCGCCATCCCCAGCTCCACCCCGGACTTGCCGCCATCGAGCAGGGCATTGAGCACCCGCAGCCAGGTGGGGGCCGCTTCCTGACTCAGACCCGGCTTGGCGCCTACGCTCACGACCTCGTCATCAATCAGGGTTTCCCCCACCAGCGGGCGGATCATGCGTTGCATCAGCCGGGTCGAGACCACTGAGCCGATGAGGGCGCCGAGCAGGCCGATCAGGGCCGCACTGGCGGTCGATTCGCCGCTCGGCAGTTGCAGGGTGGCCATGAAGGTCACCACTATCAGCCCCATGCCGAAGGCGGTACCGAAGTTGGTGAGCGAAACCAGCTGCCAGGGGGTGAAGCCCTTGCGAAAACGGCTGTCCTTGGCGAGGCTGATCACCGCCGGATTGTCGGAGAAGAAGGTCATCAGGGCCGCCAGGGCGGTGCGCCCGGGCAGGCGGAAGATGGGCTTCATCAAGGGTGCCAGCAGCACCTCCAGCAGGCGGATCACCCCGAACTCGCTGAGCAGCTGGCTCAGCGCCCCCGACAGCACGGTAATCCCCATGATGAAGAGCACTGTATTGAGCAGCAGCTGATGGGCGGTGTTGAACAGGGTGTTGACCAGGGCGGAGAGCCCCATCTGGCTGCCGAGGTAGCCGAACAGGCTGCCCAGAATGGCCAGCACCAGTACCGGCTCCAGCCAGCTGCGAAGGGAGGTGATACCCTGGTGAGAATCTTTAACTACTTGATTTTCCATACCAATCCTGAAGTCTGTCGCTGTGTGGTGAGTATTGTTGTTATGGCACCCATAAAGCAGGAGCCCTTGTCTCGCGACAAGGGCTCCTTGAATGGCTCCTCCTGCTGGGCTCGAACCCGTGGCATACGGATTGACGGGCCGCCGTTCTGCCGGCTGAAGCTGGGAGGAAAAAATGGGTTGCCGGACGATCCTGTCCAGTCTGCCTGTCTCGCGCCGGCGCACCGGCCCACGGCCTGCCCGGCGAGAGGACGGGGCGGCAGTATAACAACTGGGGCTTGTCAGTGAAACAATGCGGGTCGGCCTGACCCCAAGGCCAGACGCGCCATCGGCGCTCAAAGGCGGGAGCTACGGCTTCACACCCGCCCCCTTCAACCACTTGCGCAACCGGCCGTTGGCATTGTGGTAGGGAGAGGCGGTATTGAACTGGATCATCCGCCCCAGAGTCCACTGCTCATACCAGGGGCGACCATACAGCTGGTCATCGCCGCGCTCCGCAATCAGCTCGACGATGCGGCCCCTGGCCGCCATCAGCCGGGCCAGCAGTACCGGATAGGCCAGCCCCTCATGATCCCGATAGAACGTTTGGGCCAGCCTGCCCAGCTCGTTCCACTTAAAGCCAGTCTCGGGAAAATCCACCGGCAGGCCCGCCGCGTCCCGCTCGATCCACTTGATCACCAGCTCATTCCAGCCGATGAGATAGGCCACCAGATTGGCCACGCTCATGCGGGTGCCCTTGCTGTGCCCCTCCATGACCTGCTCCTGCACCCGGCTCTCGGGTACCGCCTGCAAGGCCTTGAGCAGCTTGCCAAAATGCGTGTCGATGGCGAGCAGCAGCTCGGCCTTGTTGCTGGGGATCCCCATCACTGTCCTCCTTCATGCCTGTCACCCTGCCGCCCGCTCGGGATTGCCGCCAGCGGCGCCGAGCGCTAAGCTCGCGACATCTGCGGCCGGTGTCCCAACGCCGCCGCTCCCATCACAAGCAAGCACGGCGATGAATCAGCTCATTACCTATATCAAGGCCATCCATCGGCAACCTGGGCCGGCGACCATCATTCGCCAGCAGAGCGAACACTATAGCGAGCATGACGAGAGTGGCACCCTGATCCAGCACCAGCAAACCCGCTATTGGTTCGCCAATGGGGTCGTCATCTGTCATCAGAGAGAGCAGGACCAGGTCTCCTCGCCGCAGCTGTGCGCCGAATGCTGGATAAGCTATCGGGTCGACACCAGCCCCATCCCCATCACACCGCCACGCAAGCTGTTTCACAACCCCTGTCAGGAGGCGTTCTGGCTGAAGATGCAGGACATCACGCCGGCAAGATGACAAGAGACTGACCTGGGGGGGTGAGCCCGATACGGGGCGATTGCGGCGGCTTGCTCGGCAAGATCCAGCCCTCTGCGGTGCTGCTGAGGGAGCACCGCCTGTCGGAGCTTGGCAGCACCGACAGGTCGGCAGCGTCATCAATACTGCTTGGTTTTCGACGCAAACCCCGCGAGGAACAGACCGGTCAGAAACATGCCGCTGAAGGCTTCGATGGCCGACAGCAGTTGCAGCGGGGAAGAGGTCTGGGAGATATCCCCATAGCCGAGCGTCACGAAGGTCACGATGCTGAAGTAGAGCGAGCGTCCCAGGTGGTGATAGGTGACCGAGGCGGGCGCCAGAAAATAGGTCAGGGTCGCCAGCAGTATGACCCCCATCGACATCAGCAGGCTTCTTATAGGCCGCTCGCCAAAGCCCCAGGTGATGAAGCTGACAAACTTGGAGCCACACTTCAAATAACAGAGCAGGGAGAGCCACCCCTTTCTCAGCGGGCCGCTGCGCAGCCAGCGCTCCTTGAACAGCTCCCTCGGGCTGGCCAGGGACTTCATCTCATGCAGCTTCTCCTGGTAATAGCACTCACCGGCATCGACGGTATCCCCCACGCTGGAGAAGAGGCGCTTGGCGTTGCGGTAGAGCTTGCTGGCCTCGCTGTGATCGATCCGGCCGTTCTCGTTATAGGCCACCTGCACCTTGTCCAGATTGGTGTGCTCCATGGTGGCGTCGAAGTTCTTGGCGCGCACGTTGAAGTTTTTCAGCACGGCCCGGGAGGAGTGAAAACGGATCTCCTCGCACTCTATGGTGAAGTCCTGAAACACCCCGTCCTCCAGCGCCAGCTCCCGCTTCTTGGCCCAGGCCCTGTGATCCCACAGCAGGGAATCGAACAGATCGAGCCCGATCACGCCGCCATTGACCCGCACCCCCTTGGCCGAGCAGTGCCACAGATAGACCTTGGAATTGTTGACGGCGCCATCCAGCGAGAGCTCGTCGAGGCAGGTGAAATCGAGCAATCTGCCGGAGATGATGGGGCTCTTCAGCTCGACGCCGCCGATGTTGAGCAGGCGATGCTTGCCCAGCACCTGCGCCTCCCCCTTGTTGTTCTCGGAGACCGATAGCAGGCTCTGCACCCGCTTCACCTCATCTTTGCCATGCTTGCCGGCCAACCACATGCTGTAGGGTTCAAAACGCACCTCCGAGCGGATGAGGCCGCTCTTGCGCAGGGACTCCAGCGCGCTCGAGGCGGTTTCATACAGCCTTGTCTTGTCGTCGCTCATGTAGACGCAGAGGCTGAGCACGGATCGCGAGCTGATGAAACGAGCTATGCCGATCTGGAAGATGACGCTTTTCTCTATTTTCTGCTCCGTCATCCAATCGCCGAAATAGGGCAGCGAGGCCACCAGCAGGTCCCAAATCAGAGGATAGTCATTCTCCCGGCGCCATTCGTTGAACTGCTCGGGAGAAAGCTGCCAAAGCTCGGTTGCATTCATACATTACCTCGATCACAAAGATGTCCCGCCCTCGCCAGATAGAGAGTCATGGTGCACAAAGCCCTGGCGGATACGGCGGGTCAGACGCAGGAAAAGCGGCGCGGCAAAACGCCCGTCACGTCACCATACTAGGCGAGAAACAGAAGGCAAGTCACTGACAGGGAAGGAATAAGGGGGATGGATGCGACAGCTTGCCCCTGAGGCGCACACTTATTGCGCAACGCCTGGGTGGCAATGACCGTGGCAAACAGGCAAAGAAAAAGCCCAGCATTGCTGCTGGGCTTTTGTGTTGGCTCCTCCTGCTGGACTTGAACCAGCGACATACGGATTAACAGTCCGCCGTTCTACCGACTGAACTAAGGAGGAATTGTACTTGGTGCCCAGAGACGGAATCGAACCGCCGACACGGGGATTTTCAATCCCCTGCTCTACCGACTGAGCTATCTGGGCAATATATAAATGGTGCCGGCTACCGGAATCGAACTGGTGACCTACTGATTACAAGTCAGTTGCTCTACCTACTGAGCTAAGCCGGCACACTTTAAACCTCTGTGCATGAACACATTTTTATTTCATGGCACCAAATTTTGGTGCCCAGAGACGGAATCGAACCGCCGACACGGGGATTTTCAATCCCCTGCTCTACCGACTGAGCTATCTGGGCGTGGGCGCTATTAAACGGATTTTAAGGCAGGTGGTCAACGGGAAATTTCACTTTTTGTCTCGTTCGTCTCTTTTTTGCGCAACATCATCCATTTCCCCTACTTCTTCCTGGCCGGGCTGCGCCGGGCGGCCCCAGACTCTGGGCTCCTCCCCTTTCAGCAGGCGGGCAATGTTCTCATGATGGCGGATCAGAATGAGGCAGGAGAGCAACGAGACCGGCAGCGTGTATTCGGGTTTGAGCAGGTAGGTAAAGAGCGGTGTCAGCAGCACGGTAATGATGGAGGCCAGCGACGAGTAGCCGCTCACCAGCAGCACGACCAGCCAGGTACCGATGACGGCCCCGCCCATGGTGAAGCCGATGGGCATCATGGTGCCGAGTGCCGTCGCCACCCCCTTGCCGCCCCGGAAGTGGAAGAAGATGGGGTACATGTGGCCGAGGCAGGCTGCCACCCCGATGAAGCCGAGGTAGACGGGTTTGATTTGCAGATACCAGGCGAGATAGACGGGGGCCGTGCCCTTGAGCACGTCGAGCAGCAACACCACAACGGCAGCCACACGGCCACCGAGGCGCAACACATTGGTCGCACCCGGATTGTGGGAGCCATGATCGCGAGGATCCGGCAGACCCGTGATGCGGGAAACCAGCACGGCACTGGACAGCGAGCCGCCCAGGTAGGCCAGAATAATCATCAAAATCGTCAGGGCCGTCATCTTGGTCGTTTTTACCACGATATGAATGGGGTATGATGCGGGCCACATTCTCTGGCTTGGCGTTGCCCAAAAGCGTGTCGTCCAAACCGACCGCGCGGCAAACTGGTTGCCAGGCCTGCATCCCTGCGCTGTTATCACAGCCCATCAAGAGTAAAGAAGAAGTACTGTCATGGACAAGGTGTTTATTCGCGGACTCGAGGTTTTGACCACTATTGGTGTCTATGAGTGGGAGAAAGGCATTCGCCAGAAGCTCTGTTTCGACCTCGAAATGGGCTTTGACAACCGTCCCGCCGCAGCAACCGACGATATCAATCTGGCACTGGATTACGCCACCCTCTCGCGCAAGATTTGTGATCACGCCTCCAGCAAGGTGGTGGAGCTGGTCGAAACCATGGCCGAGCAGGTCGCCATGCTGGTGCTGGCCGACGAGCGGGTGCAATGGGTCAAAGTCACCCTGACCAAACCGGGCGCCGTGCCCAATGCCGCCGGCGTCGGGGTCGAGATCCTGCGCCACCGCACTCCGGCCACGAGCGCCAACTGATGACCCGTATCTATATCAGCCTGGGATCCAACATAGAGCGGGAGCACCATATCCGCGCCGGCCTCGATGCCCTGCAGGCGGAGTTTGGCGAGCTGGCTGTCTCCCGGGTATTCGAGAGCGAGGCGGTGGGCTTCAATGGCCGCCCCTTCTACAACCTGGTGGTCGGTGCCGACACAGACCTGCCGCTGGCAACCCTGTGCCAACAGCTGCGTGCCATGGAGTTCGCCCACGGCCGCGAACCGGATGCCAAGAAATTCGCTCCGCGCACTCTGGATCTGGATCTGCTGCTCTATGGCGATCTGGTCTGCGAGACGCCGGTCGCTCTGCCCCGCGGCGAGATCCTCACCAACGCCTTCGTGCTCTGGCCGCTGGCCGAACTGGCACCTAGCCTGCGCCACCCGGTCGATGGTCGCACGCTGGGCCAGCTGTGGCAGGGTTACGACAAGGCCTCCCAGCGACTCTGTCCCATCCCCTTTCACTGGGAAGCGTGCGAGCTGCAACATCACTGAATCAACAAGGGCACCCGAGGGTGCCCTTGTTGCATCTTGCAAGGCGGCTTATCCGCCATCAGAAAGTGTGATTGGGCCCGGCCCGCCATGACTGGCAAGATAAGGCTCGCCACAGGAGACCCCCATGCAGCTCGATACCATTCACGACTTCAACTGCCGGCTGCTGGCCGGGCTGCCCCATCAGCGCTACCAGCATGAACCCATTCTGGATTATGCCACCGACGAAAGAGTCAGGGCCCGCCTGTGCTGGCAGGCCGAATTCAGCAAGACACTCTTCCTCAAGTTCAAGGATGGCCGCTTCGCCCTGCTGCTGACCCACAGGGACGGGCGGTTGGACAACAAGGCAGTCAAGGCCGCACTCGGTGCCAAGCCCTCCATCTGCACCGCCGAGGAGATGCAGGCCGAGATCGGCTGCCTGCCGGGCGCCGTCTGCCCCTTCCTGCCCCGCGCCGATATACCGCTGCTGGTAGACCCTCAACTGATGGGTCATCACGCCTTCACCTGGACGCCGGGCCACCCGGAGCAGACCTTTCTGCTGGAAACGGCCCATCTGGCCCGGGTGCTGGAGCAACTGCCCTGTCAGGTCCGCTACCTGCCTGCGCCATCAGCCTGACTGCCGACGGCACAACCCCGCTCACCCCTTGTCCCGCGCCAGCTGGGCAAAGATCAGCGCCGCCAGCATGGACATGAGACCTATGCAGAGATAGGTGAGGTGGAAGCCCCCCAGCCACTGCCCATCCGCCGCCGACGAACCGGCCGAGAATAGCCCCAGCAGGCTGGCGGCAATCGCCACCCCAAGACTCATGGAGAGCTGCATCACCACCGACAGCAGGCCGTTGCCGCTGCTGGCATGCTCGGCGCTCAAGTCTTGCAGCGTGAGCGTGTTCATGGCGGAGAACTGCAGCGAGTTGATGGCGCCAAACACCATCAGCCAGCCCAGCAGCACCCCGTAGGGCAGCTGGTTGTCGATGAAGTAGAAGCTGGCGATCATGGCCCCCAGCGCCAGGGTATTGCCGATCAGGATGCGCCGATAACCCACCTTCGGAATGAGCTTGTTCACCAGCGTCTTTGTCAGCATGGCGCCGAGCACTGTGGGGATCATGGTCATACCCGCCTTGCTCGGCGAGAAGCCGAGCCCCAGCTGGAGGAACAGCGGAGTGAGGAAGGGCATGGCACCGCTGCCGAGGCGGGCAAACAGGTTGCCCCAGACGCCGATGGCGAAGGTGCTGGTCTTGAACAGCGCCAGACTGAACAGCGGCTCCTCGGCATTGGCGGCATAGAGCCAGTAACTCGCCATCGCCGCCAGCCCGAACAGCAGGGCAAACAGTGCCCAGCCGGTGGAGATGCTGTGCTCGCCCAGCCCCTGCAAGCCCACCGACACCAGCACCATGCCGGCGCTGAACATCACGAAACCCTGCCAGTCGAACTTGGCCGTGCTCTGGCGCAGGTCGGGCATGAAGTGCCAGCTGGCGATAAAGCCGAGTATGCCCACCGGCAGATTGATGAGAAACACCCAGTGCCAGCTCGCCACCTCCACCAGCCAGCCGCCCAGTGCCGGGCCGATCAGCGGCCCCACCAGGCCGGGGATGGTGACGAACGACATCACCCGCAACAGCTCGTGCTTGCTGTAGACCCGCAGCACGGCGAGGCGCCCCACCGGCATCAGCAGGGCGCCGCCTATGCCTTGCAGCACACGGGCAGCCACCAGCATGGGCAGGGTATTGGAGGCGGCGCAGGCCAGCGATCCCAGGGTGAACAGCAGTATGGCGGCCAGATAGATGCGGCGGGTGCCGAATCGGTCCGCCAGCCAGCCGGAAGCCGGAATGAGCAGTGCCACCGTCAGCATGTAGGCGATGATCACCGACTGCATCTGCAGCGGGCTCTCGCCCAGGGTCTCGGCCATGCTGGGCAGGGCGGTGTTGAGTATGGTGCCATCCAGGGTCTGCATGAAGAAGCCGACCGCCGTCAGCGGCGGCAGCCACTTGCGCTGGGCAGGCGTAACCATGTGTGTGCTATCGGGCATGAGCAGCCACCTCCTCTTCAGATAAAAAAAGACCCGCACGAAAGCGGGTCATATCAGGATATCAGGCATCCGGCTGGCCGAGCATGGCTCTGAGCTGCTCTTCCAGACTGGGCTCGGGAGCCTTGAGCGTATCCAGGAACAGCCGCTCTATCCCCACCTTGTCCTGACTTTTCACGATAAACACCAGCCGGGACTGGGCCTTGCCCTCCGGCCAATCTCCCAATGCCTGCAACGGATAGAGCTGGCCGTGTACGCCGTGGATCACCACGGGCTGGCTCTCCCCCTCCAGTTGCAAGATCCCCTTGAGCCGCAGCAGGGCATCGCCATATTGGACCTGCACCGCATCGATGGCGGCCAGCAGGCGAGACGGCTTGAGCGGCTCGCCGATGCGCAGGGAGAAACTTTCAATGTTGCCGTGCTCGAAATGAGTCGGCGTGGCCGTGCCCACCTTGGCGGCGAACGGCTTCATCTTCGGCTGCATCGGCGAGGCCAGCCCCTGCTTGGGGGATTCGGTGCGCAGCCAGGCCAACAGCTGGCGCACGTCGCGCCCGGCCGCCTCGTTGTAGGCGCCGAGCTTATCCAGCACCGCAGGCGACAGCTCGCCGTTGCAGACCCGCTCGATGGGGGCCGCCGGATTGAGGGCCGCCAGCTGGGCCTCGACCCGCTCCAGCTGCTCGCCATCCACCAGATCCCCCTTGCTCACCACCAGCAGATCCGCCAGCGCCACCTGTTTCACCGCTTCATACTGAGCCGCCAGCTGCTGCTCGATATGGCCGGCATCCACTACTGTGACTGTACCGTCGAAGCGGTAACGCTGGGCGATAAAGCCCTCTTCACGCAGGGTAAACAGCACGGGGGCCGGGTCGGCCAGGCCGGTTGTTTCTATGATGAGCCGCTTGAACGGCTTGATCTTGCGTTGAATGGCCTTCATGAACAGCCCTTGCAACGCCTCCACCAGGGAGCCCTGCACCGAGCAGCAGATGCAGCCGGAATCGAGCAGCACCACCTGCTCGTCTACCTGCTGCACCAGATGGTGATCCAGCCCCACAGAGCCGAACTCGTTGATCAGCACGGCGCACTCGCCAAGCTCCGGCTGCTTGACCCAGTGGTTGAGCAGTGTGGTCTTGCCGCTGCCGAGGAAGCCGGTCAGCAGGGTCACGGGAATTCGGGTGTCTTGCATGTCTGTCATATGGATGACTCCCCTCTGGTCGGCAGGGTGATGAGTACGCGGGTATCTTGCATATGGGTCATGTTCAATCCTTACCGGTTGGCGAACAGATCGCTGAGCCAGCGGTTCTCGAAGCGGCCATGGGGATCGAGCTCGCCCTTGAGGGCCAGGAAGTCATTCCAGCGCGGCAGCAGGGCCGGGAAGTCGTAGAGATCCATCGCCAGGTGCTTGCCGAAATGGGGAATGCCGCCGAGCGGCACCAGCAGTTGCTGCAGCTCGCGCATCTGCTCCATGGAGCCGTTGACGAAGGTGCCGTCCGCCGCCAGATAGACCAGAAAACCGACCCAGCAGACCGACTGATCATAGGCGGCACTGAGCCAGGCCTCGGAAGGGCCGGTGCAGCGCAGGATGAAGGGATAGTGCAGCACGCCGGGGTTGGCCTGCTGCCAGGCCTGCAGGATCGCCAGCGCCTCGTTCATGCGATGCAGCGGCACCGCCACCTCGCAGTTGATCTGGGGTGCGGGTATCCCCTTGCAGAGGATCTGGTAGACGTTGCCCACCAGATCGGAAGCATCCTTGAAGCGGCGCACCGTCTCGAAGTGCTCGCCGGCCAGCGCCTCATCCTTGGTGTCTTTCGCCATCTTCTGCAGGGTGGCATCTATGGTGGCGTTCATGCGGGCGTCAATATCCCCCTCCAGCAGCAGCGGCTCGCTGCCGGCGGCGCGGTAGCGGGCCACCTCCTCCTCGGAGGCGGGATCCACCAGCCAGATGTGGCTCTCGCCGGTCCAGGCGAACCACCAGCTCTTCACGAAGCCGTGCTCGCGGTTGAGCCGCTCGTTGTGTTCCAGCAGGAAGGGATAGTCAGTGGTGAACTTGGTGCAGCGCATGATGCGGTTGGGCACTGTGCGCAGGGTGACGTCGAGCAGTATGCCGAGCATGCCCATGCCCATCACGAAGGCGCCGAAGCGCGGATCGGTGCGATCCACCCGGATGATGTCGCCATTGGCCAGCATCACAGCCATGGCTTCCACCGCATCGCACAGGGCGGACTGGTGCAGCCCCTGGCCGTGGGTGCCTGTGCTGAGCGCACCGCCCAGGGTCTGGATGCCAATGACGCCGGGGGATGCCGGCAGCATCCGCTCCATGGCGATGAGATCGGCGTAGACGGTGTCGAGCGGCGTGCCCGCCTGATAGGTGACGGTATCCGCGGTTTTCGCCAGCTGACCGCGCAGGTGGTACAGGTCCACCAGCAGCGCCTGACTGCCCTCGGCATAGACGCTGTGGATGGGTTCGAAGGAGAGGCCTGAGCCGATCAGCCGCAGCTTGCGCTCGGGGTGTTCGCGCAGCAGCGCTTGCAGCTCGTCGCTATGGGTCGGGCGCCACACCTGATCCAGGGCGCCGAGGGGGTTGGTCCTGGACCAGTTGAACAGCACCTCCCGATTGTTGATCGCCTTGATGCTGTGAAATGCCTGGAACTTGACCGTCATACCGCGCCTCATCTGACTTCAAAATGAGCGGCAATTCTACCGAAAAGCGAGCGCCAAGGCATGAAAAACAAGCCCCTACAGTCGGGGGTGGATAAGGGGGATGACTCCCCCGCTCCCTCAGCGCGATTGCTGGGTCAGTGCCAGCAGCATGCCGAATCCCACCAGCAAGCCGCCAAACACCCGGTCGATCCAGTGGCGCACCGCCAGCAAGCGGGCTCGTACCGAGTCGGTGGAGAAGAAGATCGCCACAGCGCTGAACCAGAGGGCGTGGGCCAGCACTATGAAGGCGCCATAGCCGAGCTGGACCGCCAGCGGCGTCTGCGGCTGTACCACCTGCATGAAGAGGCTGACGATGAAGATGGTGGTCTTGGGGTTGAGCACATTGGTCAGAAACCCGGTGCGCAGTGCCCCCAGGCTGGAGAGGGTTGGCTGGCTGACCGCCTCCTCATGGGTCACAGGCCTGGCGCGCAGCATCTTGATGCCGAGGAAGATGAGGTAGGCGGCCCCCGCCAGCTTGATGAGGTTGAACAGCCAGAGCGACTGCTGGATCAACAGGCCGACCCCCAGCAGGGTGTAGGTCACATGGACGCAGACCCCGGCCGCAATGCCGAGCGCCGTCAGCACGCCGGTGCGACGGGAGAGCAGCAGGCTGTTGCGCGACACCATGGCAAAATCGGGCCCCGGGCTGATGACGGCAAAGAAGGTAATGGCCACTACGGCTAACAGTTCAGTCATGAAAAAAGTCCTGATGCAGAGAGATATCGGCTATTTTATTTGGCATCAACACCAATAACGAACGATAACTTCTGACATGAATGGTGATAATAACTCACAGAAAGGCCTCTCCCTCCCCTCCCTGACGGCCCTGCGCTGTTTCGAGGTGGCTGCCCGCACCGAAAACTTCAGCCGCGCCGCCGATGAGCTGCACCTCACCCATGGCGCCATCAGCCGGGCGGTGCGCCTGCTGGAGGAGGATCTGGGGATCCCGCTGTTCGAACGCCGCCAGCGCAGGGTCTTTCTGACCGAGGCGGGTAGCAGGCTCCATGAGGCCGTCAGGGAAGGGCTGGGCAGGATCCGGCAGACGGCGCAGGCGCTGCGCCAGCAGAGCAAGCCCCAGTCGCTGGTCATCTCCTGCGAGCCCACCCTGCTGATGCGCTGGCTGATCCCGCGCTGGCCCGCCTTCCAGGCCCTGCACCCCGAGCTGGACGTCCATTTGATGGCGGGCGGTGGCGCCCTCAGCTTTGGCAACGGCATAGATCTCGCCATTCGGCGCAACGACTTCCACTGGCCTGATGACCTTTACAGCCAGCTGCTGTTCGAGGAGCGGACCGGGCCAGTCTGTCAGCCGGGCAAGGTGGCGCAGTTTTTCGAGCAACAAGGAGAGCTGCCGGCTCTGCGCCCCTCGGCCCCCCGCCTGCACACCAGGACCCGTCCCGCCGCCTGGCAAAGCTGGCAGGTGCAGGCCGGACAGGGTGCGAGCGACGAGGCGCCGACCCAGACCTTCGAGCACTTCTACTTCAGCCTGCAGGCCGCCGTGGCGGGCCTTGGCGTCGCCATAGGCCCCTACCGGCTGGTGTGCGACGATGTCGCCGCCGGCCTGCTGGTCGCCCCGCTCGGATTCATCCCGGATGGCACCGGCTATCACCTGCTCGCCCCCGCGCCACCGATTCCCGGCAGCCCCCATGAGAAGCTGGCGAACTGGCTGCAATCCCTGAGCAAATAGGTCACGACACCTCGCGGGCCCAACCTGCTTCCCTGGCTCGCGTGTGGCCACCCGACAGTGACGACACGGATTCAGCGGGCCCGGAAACCACTGCCACTCTTTTGCGCCGCCAGCAACAAGGCATCGACCACGACGCGCAGCTTGGGCTGCATGTGCTGGCTCCTGGCCCAGATGACATTGATCGGCATCTCGCCACCGGACTGGTCATGAAGCACGCTGACCAGCGCTCCCGAGTCCAGCTGCTCGTTGGCCAGCCAGGTCGGCACCTGAACTAGGCCAAGGCCAGCCAGCGCCGCCGCCAGTACGGCCTCACCATCTCCCATCTCGTAGCGTACCGGGATGTCGTAAGCCTCAGTCCGGCCCGCCCCATTCCTGAGCAGCCAGCTATGGCGATGCCCAGATCGCCAGTCGATGATGCAGTCGTGCCGTGACAACTCATCCGGGGTCAGGGGAACCCCGCGTCGGGCCAGATAGGAAGGGGCCCCGCAGATGACCAGCTTCTGCTCTCCCAGACGACGCGCAACGAGATCGGCCTGATCCTCCAGCGCACCTATGCGCACAACTAGATCGATGTTGGCATGAATGAGATCAACCTTGCGCTCGTTGAAGGTCACCGACAGATCCAGCTGCGGATGGCTGCCAGCCAGATCCAGCAGGATCGGCAGCACGTGCCGGCGGCCGAACGCAGCGGGAAGATCGATTCGAACGCGACCCGACGGACTCTGTTGTCCCGATGCAAAGCTCTGCTCCGTCTCCTCCAGCACCCGGATCGCCTGGAGACAACTGGCCAGATACGCCTCCCCCTCCCGGGTCAAACTCACCCGGCGGGTTGTTCTGTGCAACAGCTTGACCCCCAGTCGCGCCTCCAGGCGCACTATGCTCTTGCTCAACGCCGAGCCGGTCAGCCCCAGCGCCAATGCCGCCACGGTAAAGCTGCCCGACTGCGCCACGGCGACAAAGTGCCTGACACTCAGGAAAGGGTCTTGTACTGCCATGGATTCAGTCCCTGAAGGAAATAGAGATTGGAATAATAGCCACTTAATCAATTTCAAGGAATCAATCACACTGTTTACAGGCTCATTCAACGCCACATCTTGCAGGTGATGGATCGGATGACCTCGAGTTCCCAACTCGCTCAGACACGACTTCATGACCAGACAGGAGAGATTGGATGTTGACCCTTACCCCCCTCAGTGGACAAGTTGCCTTCGTACAAGGTGGTTCGCGCGGCATTGGCGCC
Source organism: Aeromonas sp. MR19 (assembly GCF_963899305.1). Taxonomy (NCBI): domain Bacteria; kingdom Pseudomonadati; phylum Pseudomonadota; class Gammaproteobacteria; order Aeromonadales; family Aeromonadaceae; genus Aeromonas; species Aeromonas sp. MR19. Next base: position 124,453 of record NZ_CAWQWZ010000052.1, on the reverse strand, counting down.
GCCATTGTAAAACGCCTCGCCCGTGACGGTGCCGCCGTGGCCTTCACCTATGTCTCCTCGGCCATCAAGGCAGAAGAGATAGTCGCGACCATCACGGCGGCAGGCGGCAAGGCGCTGGCCATCCGTGCCGACAGTGCGGATGCCGCCTCTTTGCAGCACGCCATCCGCCAGACAGTCACCACCTTTGGTCGACTGGACATCCTGGTCAACAACGCCGGGGTGCTGGTATGGGGCAACATTGAAGAGCTGACCCTAGACGATCTCGATCGCACCCTGGCCGTCAACATCCGCAGCGTGTTCGTGGCCTGCCAGGAGGCGGCCCATCATATGGGCAAAGGGGGGCGCATCATCAACATCGGCAGCACCAACGCAGACCGTATCCCCATGGCGGGTGGGTCCGTCTACGCCATGAGCAAATCGGCCCTGGTCGGTTTGACCAAAGGCATGGCACGGGATTTGGGCCCGAGGGGCATCACGGTGAACAATGTGCAGCCTGGCCCGGTCGATACCGACATGAACCCGGCTGACGGGGAATCTGCAGAACAGCTCAAGGGGATGATGGCGCTGGCCCGTTACGGCAAGGATGAGGAGATCGCCAGCTTCGTCGCCTACCTGGCCGGGCCCGAAGCGGGCTATATCACAGGCGCCAGCCTGACCATAGACGGTGGTTTCTCCGCCTGACTCTCGGCACAACGTCACAAACAAAAGCCCCGGCATGAGCCGGGGCTTTTTAGTGGACTGTCTGCGCCATACCGGCGCCAATCCTTATACCGCTTGCTGCAGGATCACCGCATCGGCCTTCTTGGTGTAGGAGGCGATCTCGTTGAAGTTGAGGTAGCGATAGGTGTCAGCCGCAGTGGCATCCAGCGTCTTGGCGTACTGCAGGTACTCGGCCACGGTCGGGATCTTGCCTATGATGGCAGCCACAGCAGCCAGCTCGGCAGAGGCCAGATAGACGTTGGCACCCTTGCCCAGACGGTTCGGGAAGTTGCGGGTGGAGGTGGAAACCACCGAGGCCCCTTCCGCCACGCGCGCCTGGTTGCCCATGCACAGGGAACAACCCGGGATCTCGATGCGGGCACCGACCCGGCCGAAGATGCCGTAGTAGCCCTCTTCGGTCAGCTGATCCTTGTCCATCTTGGTGGGCGGGGCTATCCACATGCGGGTCGGCAGCTCGCCCTGGAATTTCTCCAGCAGCTTGCCGGCGGCGCGGAAGTGGCCGATGTTGGTCATGCAGGAGCCGAGGAACACCTCGTCGATCTTGTCACCCGCCACAGTGCTGAGCAGACGGGCATCATCCGGATCGTTCGGCGCGCACAGGATGGGCTCCTTGATGGTGGCCAGATCGATCTCGATGATTTCGGCGTACTCGGCATCCTTGTCCGCTTCCATCAGCACAGGGTTGGCCAGCCACTCTTCCATCCCCTTGATGCGGCGGGTGATGGTACGCGGGTCGCCGTAGCCTTCGGAGAGCATCCATTTCAGCATCACGATGTTGGACTTCAGATACTCGATGATCGGCGCCTGATCCAGCTTGATGGTGCAACCGGCGGCGGAGCGCTCTGCGCTGGCATCGGCCAGCTCGAATGCCTGCTCCACCTTCAGGGTCGGCAAGCCTTCGATTTCGAGGATGCGGCCGGAGAAGATGTTCTTCTTGCCTGCTTTCTCGACGGTCAGCAGCCCTTTCTGGATGGCGGCGTAGGGGATGGCATGAACCAGATCACGCAATGTGATGCCAGGTTGCAGTTCGCCCTTGAAGCGCACCAGCACGGACTCCGGCATGTCCAGCGGCATGACGCCGGTGGCGGCGGCAAAAGCCACCAGACCGGAACCCGCCGGGAAGGAGATACCGATGGGGAAACGGGTGTGGGAGTCACCACCGGTACCCACGGTATCCGGCAGCAACATGCGGTTCAGCCAGGAGTGGATGACGCCGTCACCCGGACGCAGGGAGACGCCACCGCGGTTCATGATGAAGTCCGGCAAGGTGTGATGGGTCTGCACGTCTATGGGCTTGGGATAGGCGGCGGTGTGGCAGAAGGACTGCATGGTCAGATCGGCGGAGAAGCCGAGGCAGGCCAGGTCTTTCAGCTCATCGCGGGTCATGGGGCCCGTGGTGTCCTGGGAGCCGACCGTGGTCATCCTGGGCTCGCAGTAGGTGCCGGGGCGAATGCCCTTCACGCCGCACGCCTTGCCGACCATCTTCTGGGCCAGGGTGTAACCCTTGCCGGTATCGGCCACGGGCACAGGACGGCGGAACACGGTGGAGAACGGCAGACCCATGACTTCCCGCGCCTTGTCGGTCAGGCCACGGCCTATGATCAGCGGAATACGGCCCCCGGCACGCACCTCGTCGATCAGCACCTCTGTCTTGAGTTCAAACTGGGCCAGCACCTGCTCGGTGCCGTGCTTGCAGATCTTGCCGGCATAGGGGTAGATGTCGATCACATCGCCCATCGCAAGCGCAGAGACATCCACTTCGATGGGCAGGGCGCCGGCATCTTCCATGGTGTTGAAGAAGATGGGGGCAATCTTGCCGCCGAGGCAGACACCGCCGGCGCGCTTGTTCGGCACGAACGGAATGTCGTCGCCCATGAACCAGAGCACAGAGTTGGTGGCGGATTTGCGGGAAGAGCCGGTACCGACCACGTCGCCCACATAGGCCAGCGGGAAGCCTTTCTCTTTCAGGGCATCTATGGTCTTGATGGGACCTATGGTGCCGTCATTGTCCGGGGTGATGCCGGGACGGGCGTTTTTCAGCATGGCCAGGGCATGGAGCGGAATGTCGGGACGGGACCAGGCGTCCGGCGCCGGTGACAGGTCATCCGTGTTGGTTTCGCCGGTCACCTTGAACACGGTAACCGTGATCTTCTCTGCCAGTTCGGGGCGGGAGAGGAACCACTCGGCGTCGGCCCAGGATTGCATCACCCGCTTGGCGTGAGCATTGCCCGCCTTGGCCTTCTCTTCCACGTCGTGGAAGGAGTCAAACATCAGTAGGGTGTGGGAGAGACCCTTGGCGGCAAGAGGGGCCAGGGTGTCGTGGTCCAGCAGATCGATCAGCGGCTGAATGTTGTAACCACCCTGCATGGTGCCCAGCAGCTCAACGGCTTGCGCGGCAGTCAGGATGGGAGAGTGGGCTTCGCCCTTGGCGATGGCGGTGAGGAAACCGGCTTTGACATAGGCCGCTTCATCAACACCAGGGGGAATACGGGAGGACAACAGCTCTTTCAGAAAGTCTTGTTCGCCAGCGGGCGGGTTCTTGAGAAGCTCAACCAGGGCGGCGACCTGCTCTGCATCCAGAGGTTTGGCGACCACGCCCTCGGCGGCACGTTCTGCGACGTGTTTACGGTATGTTTCAAGCACGACTAATTCCTCTTTGGTCTTTTTTTGGGGTTCGCCCACGCTCGCGGCGATCGTCCTTGCGGGACACCCGTAGGGTGCCCCCCACTATATAAGTTTTAACGACTAATTAAAATCCAAACCCTGTACACATATTCATCAAAACAACATAACCATTTAAACTTGCTCAGGTTTTGTCAGCATATAAAAGACGCGCCAGAAATAAGTTAACAAAAAGGCATCATTTGACCGTTATTCGAATGTGGTGCCCAATTGCAGATAGAACATGTTGTTGCCCCCCTCCGCCATGCCGTAACCGAGGAAGATGGGGCCGAGGAAGCTCTCCACCCCCACATAGACGGAGCCGGCGGTGAAGGAGCTCTCCATGTTGATGTCCTCCCCCTTGTCCCATACCCCGCCCTGCTCCAGGGAGCCCCCCAGGTAGAGCGGGGCCCGCAGCGCGCCAAAGTCGTTGTCCGCCACCCGGTAGATGTAGCGCAGGCCGCCAAACAGGCTGTAGCGACCGCTGAGCTGGTAGTGCTGGAAGCCGGACAGCCGGAACAAGCCACCCAGATCCTGCACGAACAGCGGGTACTCTTCCTGCGAGGTGGAGCCGCCCCCTTCCAGCATCAGGTTCAGGCTGTGCCTGTCCCAGGACCAGGGCTTGATCATCGTCAGGTGGTAGTTGACCCCCTCGGCGTTCTCCGTCGGATCGCCGGTCGGCTCTATCTTGACGTGGGAGTAGCCGCTCTTGACGTCCCAGTAGACCCCCTGATAGGGGAAGTAGCGACTATCCAGGGTGTCGTGCTCGAAGCGGACATAAGGGCCCCAGGAGGAGGCATCCACCTTGGCATCCGCCACGTTGCGAATGTCGATGGCGCCCACTTTTCCCTCCAGCCCCAGCGAGAGGCGGCTCCAGGGCTGGCGATTCCAGCCCACCGCCAAGTCGGCGCTGGTGAAGCTGTATTCGGAATCGATATAGCTCACCCCATCTTCCGTCCTCGTCGCCTCGGGAGTGAAGATGCGGCGCTGGGTCTTGTCATAGGCCAGACTCGCCTCGCCGTAGAAGGTCTGGGAAGGCTCCAGCGGGGTGTAGAAGTCGGTCTTGAGGTGCTTGGCAGTGCCGAGCGACGCCTCGGTCAGCCACTCGGCCCCCCAGTCATTGACGTTGGTGAGGGTGTAGGACATGCCGACGTTGTAGTTGGAGCTGCTCTCGAAATCGTCGGAGAAGCCGAACTGGAAGTTGAGGTAGCCCGGTCCCCAGTTCTTCTCGCTGGCATCCACCACCAGCACGTTCTCGCCTTCACGCTCCTCCACCTCATAGGTGATGCGATCGAACGACTCCAGCGCGTAGAGACGGCGAATGCCCGCCTCCAGGCTCTCGTTGGTCTGCACCTTGTCCGGTCGCACCTTCAGCATGGCGCGCACCGTCTCGTCGGAGAGGCGTGACTTGTTGAGGATCTCCACCTTGTCGATGTAGTAGGCGGGCTGACCGCTGCGCTCGGCGCGCCGGCTCAGCTTCTGATTGCGATAGGCGGTGTAGGCGGAAGGCGAGAGGGAGAGCCCGTCGAGCTGGGCGGAGGCGCGATTGGCCACCGCTTCCCCCCGCTTGATCCCTTCCGGCATCAGGGCAAAATCGGCTATGCCCATGCCGCCGAATTCAGGGGTGAGCAGTATGTCTTTCGGCCCCAGCAGCGCCTTCTGCTTGTCGGTACCGACCTGGGTCATGTAGGTGGTGAGCTGATCTATCATGGCGAGGCCGGACTTGAGGGATTCCCTGGTACGCAGCTTGGCGCTGATATCCACCGCGATCACCACGTCGGCCCCCATCGCCTTGGCCACGTCCACCGGCATGTTGTTGACTGTGCCGCCGTCGGCCAGGATATGCCCCTCCCACTCCACCGGCTTGAGGGCGCCGGGAATGGACATGGAGGCCTGCATCGCCTTGGCGAGGCTGCCGCTCTCCAGCACGAAGGGGGTCACAGTCTCCATGTCGGTCGCCACGGCGCGATAGGGAATGGGCAGGTCGTCGAAGCTCTTCTGCGCCGGCAGGTTGGAAGTGGCGTGGCGCAACAGGCTGGCCATGGATTGCCCCTGGAAGAAACCATCCGGGAACTGGACCGAGTCACCGTTGATGCCAATATCGGTGCGCAGCTGGTACTTCTCGCTCTGCTGCTTCTTGCGCAGGGAGAGCTCGTCACGACCGACCTTGTCCTGATAGCCCTTGTTCCAGTCGATGGCGAGCGTGGTGCGCTCCACCTCCTCGGCGCTGAGCCCCATGGCGTACATGCCCGCCACGTAGGAGCCCATGCTGGTGCCCACTATGATGTCGACCGGAATGCGCTTCTCCTCCAACACCTTGAGGATGCCGATATGGGCCGCCCCCTTGGCGCCGCCGCCACTCAGTACCAGAGCAATCCTGGGCCGATCGGACTGGGCCGCTGCCATGAACGGCAGGCAAGCCAGCAAAACCAGAAGCAGGTGGGTCCATCCCCGACGAAAGATGCGCATATGATTTTCCATTGAATCCAGTGCGAGCCAAGTGAGCAATGAAGCCTACTATAAGGTGCGAAAAAGGAACCGCAACCGCCACGACAGCGATATGGCGCACTCGCCGAGCCGCCAATGGGGCTGAACAATCCGGCACTGCCCTGTGAGCGCAAACGCAATCTGCCAATAAAACCGGCAAGCCTCTCAAGGGCACCCCGGCGCTGCCGCTAATATGGGCTCAATCCCGTGTCCACACTCCTGAGCCACTCCTATGCTTGCAAGCCTGACACTCAAACAGAAAATTCTGGCCACAGTCACCCTGGCCGTGGTGCTCTCCTGCCTGCTGGTGGGCTATTTCAGCCAGCGCTCGGCCCAGCAGCTGATCGAAACCCGCATGTTCGAGCAGGAGCTGCCCAACCTGACCCAGCGCATCGGCAAGGAGATCGAGAAGGATCTCACCTCGGTCGCGAGCGCCGCCAGGCAGCTGGCCAATGATCGCTTCGTGCTGGACTGGGTCGCCCGCGGCATGCCCAAGGAGCAGGAGTCCATCCTCATCGATCAGCTCAAGGACATGACGACCCAGTACGGGCTGGTCACCGCCTCCTTCGCCGACCGGCAGAGTGCCGCCTACTACAACCAGGACGGCTTCCTGCGCAACCTGACCCCGGAGCAGGACGCCTGGTTCTACGGCTATACCAAGAGCCCGCAAGACTTGATGCTCAGCATCTTCCGCGAGACCAACGGCGAGGTGAAGCTGTTCGTCAACTTCCAGCAGCTCAACGGCCGTGGGCTGGCGGGGCTCGCCAAGTCCCTCGACAGCATGGTCAGCATGCTCGCCAACTTCCGCATCGGCGACAGCGGCTTCGTGTTCATGACGGATGGCAGCGGCAAGGTGAAGCTGCACCCGGATGCCGCCCGCATCGACCGGGACAACCTGGCCCAGCTGGCCCAGCTGGCCAGCGGCAGCAGTACCAATCTGCTGAGCAAGCAGGCGTTCGCCGCCACCCATGCCGAGGTCGATGGCCAGGCCGTGGTGCTGGCCACCAGCTACATCCCCCTGCTCGACTGGTATCTGGTGGCCCAGGTGCCGGAAGCCGAGATCTATGCCGAGCTGGACAAGGCGCGGCTGCACATACTGCTGGTCAGTCTGGCCATCGCCGCCGGCATGGGGCTGCTCGGCATGCTGCTGGCCGGCTCGGTCAGCCGCCCGCTCAACGAACTGGCCCGCCTGTTCCGTGAACTGGGCAGTGGCGACGGGGATCTGACCCAGCGTCTCAAGGTGGAAGGTCGCGATGAACTGACCCAGGTCGCCACCGGCTTCAACAACTTCGTCGCCAAGATCCACGCCTCCATCGAGCAGGTCGCCAGCAACTCCCGCCAGCTGGCCGCCACCGCCAACGAGGTGGCCAGCAAGGCGCAGCTGACCCAGCACAACTGTACCGCCCAGCGCGACCGCACAGTGCAGGTGGCGACCGCCATCCACGAGATGGGGGCCACAGTCGGCGAGATAGCCGGCAACGCCTCGCTGGCGGCCGACGTGGCCAGGCAGGCCAACGATCAGGCCGATGCCGGCGCCCTGGTGGTAGCCCAGGCCCGCCACGGCATAGTCGGGCTCTCCGGCGAAATAGAGCAGGTGGCGGGCGTTATCGAGTCGCTGGCCAGCCAGACCGACTCCATCGGCAGCATACTCGACACCATTCGCAGCATCTCGGAACAGACCAACCTGCTGGCACTGAACGCCGCCATCGAGGCCGCCCGCGCCGGTGAACAGGGCCGTGGCTTCGCCGTGGTGGCCGACGAGGTACGCAACCTGGCGAGCCGATCCGCCGCCTCCACCGCCGAGATCCAGGGCATGATCAACCGCTTGCAGGAGCAGAGCGCCCGCGCCGTCAGCGCCATGGCCCAGGGCCGCAGCCAGAGTCTGGACGTGGTGGCTCAGGCTGACGAGGCCAATGCCGCCCTCGGCCATATCACGGCCCACATCACCCAGATCAGCGACATGAACATCCAGGTCGCCACCGCCACCGAGGAGCAATCCAGCGTGGTGGGCGAGATCAACCGCAACGTGGAGGACATCAACCAGCTCACCATGGAGACGGCCGACATAGCCCACCAGCTGACCGAGTCCAGCCGCAGCCTGCAACAGCTCTCCGGCGAGCTCGACAAACTGGTCGGCAACTTCCGGCTGTAACCCATCGGCAGCCATCAACAAGGGAGCGCCATGGCGCTCCCTTTCGCTATCCGCTCTGCCGTTCTGCCCTTTGCCAGGGAGTCGGCCAATTCATATCTATACTGGCAACAAACCACCTGGACCACATCATGGCCAGCCATGAAGGAGCACTCCCTTGCTAGAAGGTAAACTGACGCTCAAATTGCAGCTGATCCTGGCTGTCACAGTACCCTGCCTCGCCCTCTTGCTCGTGGGGGGTGCCAGCCTGCGAAGCATGGGCTCCATCCAGCAGCAATCCACCGAGCTCTACCAGAACACGGCCACCCCCATGCGCGCCATGGCTGAGGTGGTGTCGCGCATTCCCCGCATGCGAGTCGGCATCGACATGATGCTGTTGCAGGATACCTCCCTCAAGGATGCGAAAGGGGTGATCACCCGGGTCAAGGAGAGCCGGGAGGAGGACATACCCGAGATGCGCCAGGCCATGCAGCAGGCGGTCACCGCCCAGACGGATCCGGCGGCCAGGGCCAATGCACAGCAACTGCTGAGCCAGTTCGAGGGCATGGCGAGCAACGAGCTGGCTCCCATGCTGCAGGCGCTGGAGCAGGGGGACATGGAAGCGGCAAGAGGCATCTATCGGGATCGCTACACAGTCACCTATGGCACCATGCGCAAGGATGCCAACGCCCTGCTCGACGGCCTGATCCAGCAGGCCCAGCAGCGCCACCAGCTGGGTGAGCAGAGCTATGCCAGCGGGCGGATGCAGATGATCACCATCATCAGTGGCGCCATCCTCATCTCGCTGCTGGTCTCGGTACTCATTCTGATGAACCTCAAGCGCCGGGTCGGTTTCCTGCAGCAATACATAGGCTATGCCGCCGAGCATCTGGCACTGGACTCCCGTGCCCAGCTGAGCGGCAACGACGAACTGGCGGAGATCACAGTGAGCTTCAATCACTTCGTCGGCAAGATCCACAGCGCCATCGAGCAGGTGGCCCGCAACTCCCACCAGCTGGCAGCCACCGCCGACGAGGTCGCCAACAAGGCCCAGCTGACCCTGCAAAACTGCACCGCCCAGCGCGATCGTACCGTGCAGGTGGCCACCGCCATCCACGAGATGGGGGCAACGGTGAGCGAGATTGCCGGCAATGCCTCGCAGGCGGCCGAAGTGGCCAGGCAGGCCAACGATCAGGCCGAAACGGGCGCCGGCGTGGTGGCTCAGGCCCGCCACGGCATAGTCGGCCTCTCCGACGAGATCGCGCAGGTAGCCGGGGTGATAGAGTCGCTGGCCACCCAGACCGACTCCATCGGCAGCATTCTGGAGACCATCCGCAGCATCTCGGAGCAGACCAACCTGCTGGCGCTCAACGCCGCCATCGAGGCGGCCCGCGCCGGTGAACAGGGCCGCGGTTTCGCCGTGGTGGCCGACGAGGTGCGCAACCTCGCCAACCGCTCCGCCGCCTCCACCGCCGAGATCCAGGGCATGATCCATCGGCTGCAGGAGCAGAGTGCCCGCGCGGTCAGCGCCATGACCCAGGGCCGCAGCCAGAGTCTGGCGGTGGTAACCCAGGCCGATGAGGCCAACGGAGCGCTCGGCCAGATCACCGCCTACATCACCCAGATCAACGACATGAACATCCAGGTCGCCACCGCCACCGAGGAGCAGTCCAGCGTGGTGGGCGAGCTCAATCGCAACGTGGAGGACATCAACCAGCTCACCATGGAGACGGCCGACATAGCCCACCAGCTGACCGACGCCAGTCGCGGCCTGCAACAGCTCTCCGGCGAGCTCGACAAGCTGGTCGGCCATTTCCGGCTGTAACCCTTTCCAGCCCTTTATCCCCCAACTCAGGGAGCGCAGCCGCGCTCCCTGTCATATCAGCGGCAAGCCGTGACGCATACTCGCAAACTCGCCTCCGCCCCAGCCTGGAAATGCCCCATAATCAGGGAAATAACAGGAGGCATTATGGGCAAGCTGGTTGTGACTATGTTGCTGGGGAGTCTGCTCTGCGCCTGCAGCAGCGGGCCTGTGCGAGTGCACGGGGCCGATGTCAGCGTGGACGATACCCGGATCCGGGTCAGTGATGGCGATCGCGGAGGGTATGGCACCTTCTGTCCGCCGGGACAAGCCAAGAAAGGGCGCTGCTAGCGCCCTTTTTTACAATCGTACATCTGCTTGTCCGCCTGTTGCAGCAGCAGATCCAGCGCCGGTGGCGAAAGCGCATCATAGTGCCCCACCCCGGTCGAGCAGGTCAGTCGATAGGGTTTTCCGCTCTCCCGGTTGAACCCGGCCAGGGCCTCATCGAGCCGTGCCAGCACCCGTGGCACCTCTGCCGGCCCCGTGCCCGGCAGCAATACCGCAAACTCATCCCCACCCAGTCGGGCAAAGATGTCCGCATCCCGAAAAACGCCACACATCAGGCACGCCATCTGTTGCAGGGCATCGTCACCGACGTCGTGCCCCAGCCGGTCGTTGATCTCCTTGAACCGGTTGAGATCGAGAAACAACAGGGTTGCCGCTCGCCCCTGACGATGAGCGAGCTGCAGACACTTGTGTGCCAGCAGCATGAAACCGCGCCGGTTGGTGATACCGGTCAGCTCATCCATGGTAGCCAGCTGGATCGCCGCCAGTTCGCGCTCCACCATGCCGGCCAGATCCGTCAGCAAGTCCCGCTGCCGTTCATCCAGCAGGCGCGGCTTGCGATCTATGATGCACAGGGTCCCCAGCTTGTACCCCTCCGCAATCTGCAGCGGGCTGCCCGCATAGAAACGTATGTGGGGATCCCCGGATACCAGCGGGTTGTCGGCAAAGCGCAGATCCCGGGTCGCATCTTCCACCACGAAGAGGCCATCACCAAGAATGGCATGACCGCAGAAGGAGATGTCCCGCGGCGTCTCCAGCACGGGCAAACCGCAGCAGGATTTGAACCACTGCCGATCCTTATCCACCAGCGACACCAGCGAAATGGGCACATCGAACATGTTGCGGGCCATGCGGGTGATCCGGTCGAATCTTTCTTCGGCAGAGGTATCCAGAATGGTGATGCGGCGCAGCGCATCGAGGCGCAGGTGCTCGTTGTCAGGGGTGGCCGGTGTTTGCATGGCGGACTCCAGCAAGTGATATGGAAGTCATTAGCATAGCAACCAGCTCCGAACAAATCTCAGCCATATACAAAAAGCCGCTCGAGTGAGCGGCTTTTTCAATGTTGGCTGCGAGAAGAGGATTATTTCTTCTTCTTGGCCTTGGCGTTCGGCAGGTCGGTGATGGAGCCTTCGAACACTTCGGCAGCCAGACCCACGGACTCGTGCAGAGTCGGGTGAGCGTGTATGGTCAGCGCGATATCTTCGGCGTCGGCACCCATTTCGATGGCCAGACCGATTTCACCCAGCAGTTCACCACCGTTGGTACCCACGATGGCACCACCGATGACGCGGCCGCTCTCCTTGTCGAAGATCAGCTTGGTCATGCCGTCGGAGCAATCAGAGGCGATGGCACGGCCGGAAGCCGCCCACGGGAAGGTGGCGACTTCGAAGTTCAGCCCTTGTTGCTTGGCTTCCTTCTCGGTCAGGCCAACCCAGGCCATCTCCGGCTCGGTATAGGCGATGGACGGGATCACTTTCGGGTCGAAGTAGTGCTTCTTGCCGGCGATCACTTCGGCCGCGACGTGGCCTTCGTGGACACCCTTGTGGGCCAGCATAGGCTGACCGACTATGTCACCGATGGCGTGGATATGGGCCACGTTGGTACGCAGCTGCTTGTCCACCTCGATGAAACCGCGCTCGGTCACGGCAACGCCGGCCTTCTCGGCATCCATCAGCTTGCCGTTCGGCACACGACCTACCGCCACCAGCACGTTGTCGTAACGTACCGGCTCGGTCGGGGCGTGCTTGCCTTCGTAGGAGACGTACAGGCCGTCTGCACGGGCTTCAACTGCGGTGACCTTGGTCTCCAGCATGATGTTGAATTTCTTGGCAACGCGCTTGGTGTAGATCTTGACGATGTCTTTGTCGGCAGCCGGTACCAGCTGGTCGGCAAATTCCACCACGTCGATCTCGGAACCCAGGGAGGAGTACACTGTACCCATCTCCAGACCTATGATGCCACCACCGATCACCAGCAGCTTGCCCGGCACGGAAGTCAGCTCCAGCGCATCGGTTGAATCCCATACGCGCGGGTCATCATGGGGGATGAAGGGCAGTTTCACCGGACGGGAGCCGGCCGCTATGATGGCGTTGTCGAAGGTCACGGTCGTCTTGCCGTCTTCCCCGGTCACTTCGAGCGTGTTCGGGCCGGTAAACTTGCCAAAGCCGTTAACAACCTGAACCTTGCGCATCTTGGCCATGCCGGCCAGACCGCCGGTCAGCTGGTTGATGACCTTCTCTTTCCACAGGCGCACCTTGTCGATGTCGGTCTGCGGGGCACCGAAGATGATGCCGTGTTCGGACAGCGCCTTGGCTTCTTCAATGACTTTGGCTACGTGCAGCAGTGCCTTGGACGGGATACAACCCACGTTCAGGCAGACGCCACCCAGGGTGGAGTAACGCTCGACGATAATGGTATCCAGACCCAGATCGGCGGCACGGAAAGCAGCGGAATAACCGGCAGGGCCAGCACCCAGTACTACGACCTGAGTTTTGATTTCTTTACTCATCATGACCTCTTTGTCGTTCTTATATATCCCCGGACGGCGCAGTCTTATGCCAACTCAATGCCAAACAAGGCGGCTGCAACCGTGAAAAAACGGGGCAAGTTTACAATCCTGTTAATGAAATGAGAAGTAAAAAGGGCAGGCTCTGGGCCCGCCCTCTCACTTACAGGACCAGTCGACGAATGTCGGACAGCACGCCACTCATGGTGGTGATGAAGCGGGCTCCATCGGCACCATCGATGACGCGGTGGTCATAGCTCAGGGCCAGCGGCAGCATCAGGCGCGGCACGAACTCCTTGCCATTCCACTTCGGCTTCATCTCGGACTTGGATACGCCCAGGATGGCCACTTCCGGCGCGTTGACGATCGGGGTAAAGCTGGTACCGCCGATGCCACCCAGGCTGGAGATGGTGAAGCAACCGCCCTGCATGTCGGCAGCGGTCAGCTTGCCGGCACGTGCCTTCTTGGAGATCTCGGCCAGATCGCGAGACAGCTCGTAGATGCCCTTCTTGTTGACGTCACGCACCACAGGCACCACCAGGCCCCCTGGGGTGTCTACCGCCACACCGATGTGGATGTACTTCTTCATGATCAGCTTGCTGCCGTCTTCGGACAGGGCGCTGCAGAAGCGTGGGTGTGCTTCCAGGGCCTTGGCGGCGGCTTTCAGTATGAACACCAGCGGGGTGATCTTCACATCCAGCTTCTGCTTCTCGGCCAGCAGGTTCTGCTCTTTGCGGAACGCTTCCAGATCCGTGGTATCGGCTTCGTCGAACTGGGTAACGTGCGGGATCATGGCCCAGTTGCGATGCAGGGCAGGACCGGAGATCTTCTGGATCCGGGTCAGTTCCAGCTCTTCGACCGGGCCGAACTTGCTGAAGTCAACCTTGGGCCACGGCAGGACACTCATGCCGTTGCCAGTACCGGTACCTGCAGCCGGGGCGGACTCGGCGCGCTTGACCGCATCCTTCACATAGGCCTGCACGTCTTCTTTGACGATGCGACCCTTGCGACCTGAGGCTTTCACCTTGGCCAGGTTGATACCGAACTCACGGGCCAGGCGACGTACGGCCGGGGCGGCGTGTACGTAGGCGTCGTTGGCAACGAAGTCGGAGGAGGCTGCAGCCTGGGCAACCGGAGCCGGAGCCGCGGCAACAGGTGCAGCAGCGACCGGGGCGGCGGCCTGAGCAACCGGAGCGGCAGCGGCCGGAGCAGCACCAGCCACTTCGAATACCATGATCAGGGAACCGGTGGAGACCTTGTCACCCGCCTTCACCTTGATCTCTTTGACGATGCCGGCGAACGGTGCTGGCACTTCCATGGAGGCCTTGTCGCCTTCCACCGCGATCAGGGACTGGTCGGCGTCGACCTTGTCACCCACGGCGACCATGATTTCGGTCACTTCGACTTCGTCACCGCCGATGTCGGGTACATTGACCTCTTTGGCGGCGGCAACGGCAGGTGCAGCAGCCACGGGAGCGGCAGCCTGAACCGGCGCGGCAACGGCGGCAGGAGCGGCACCGGCCACTTCAAATACCATCACCAGGGAACCGGTCGCAACCTTGGCGCCGGCGGCAACCTTGATCTCGACCACGCGGCCCGCGAACGGCGCCGGTACTTCCATGGAGGCCTTGTCACCTTCCACGGCGATGATGGACTGGTCGGCTTCAACCATGTCGCCCACGGCAACCATGATCTCGGTCACATCCACTTCGTCGTCACCTATGTCAGGGACATGGACGTCTTTGCGAGCGGCGGCCACAGGGGCGGCCGGAGCAGCGGCAACCGGGGCGGCAGCCTGAACCGGCGCCGGCGCGGCAGCGCCTTCCGCTTCGAAGATCATGATCTGGGAACCGGTGGCAACCTTGTCGCCCACCTTGATCAGGATCTCTTTGACGATACCGGCAGCCGGAGCCGGGACTTCCATGGAGGCTTTGTCACCTTCCACGGCGATCAGGGACTGGTCGAGCTCGACCTTGTCACCCACGGCCACCATGATCTCGGTGACTTCAACTTCATCGGCGCCGATATCCGGAACCATAATCTGTTTGGACATAGTGCTTTATCCTCTTACGCGTCTGTCGCGTTAACCTTTGCAAGGCAGTGCCGGGCAATGTGTCCCGGCACTGCACTCGATCCTCTTACGCGTACAGCGGGTTGACCTTGTCGGCATCGATGCCGTACTTGGTGATGGCATCGGCCACAACCTGCTTGTCGATCTCGCCGCGCTTGGCCAGTTCGGTCAGGGCAGCAACCACCACGTAGAATTCGTTCACTTCGAAGTGACGACGCAGGTTGGCACGGCTGTCGGAACGGCCGTAACCGTCGGTACCCAGCACGCGGTAGTTCTCGGTCGGTACGAAGGCACGCACCTGATCGGCGAAGGACTTCATGTAGTCGGTCGCGGCTATGGTGGCATCGGAACCCAGTACGGTGGCGATGTAAGGCACGCGAGCCTCAGCAGTCGGGTGCAGCATGTTCCAGCGATCCACGTCCTGACCATCACGGGCCAGTTCGTTGAAGGAGGTGACGCTGAACACGTCGGAACCCACGCCGTATTCGCTCGCCAGGATCTGGGCGGCGGTGCGCACATGACCCAGGATGGAACCACAGCCCAGCAGCTGTACCTTGGCCTTGTTGCCGGCCACGGTTTCCAGCTTGTAGATACCCTTGCGGATACCTTCCTCGGCGCCTTGCGGCATGGCCGGCATGGCGTAGTTCTCGTTCAGGGTAGTGATGTAGTAGAAGACGTTCTCCGGCTTCTCACCGTACATGCGACGCAGACCGTCCTGCACGATCACTGCCACTTCATAGGCATAGGACGGGTCATAGGAGACGCAGTTCGGGATGGTGTTCGCCAGGATATGGCTGTGACCATCTTCGTGCTGCAGACCTTCGCCGTTGAGGGTGGTACGACCCGAGGTCGCGCCCAGCAGGAAGCCACGGGCTTGCTGGTCACCGGCTGCCCACGCCATGTCGCCGACTCGCTGGAAGCCGAACATGGAGTAGTAGATGTAGAACGGGATCATCGGGCAGTCGTTGGTGCTGTAAGAGGTCGCAGCAGCCAGCCAGGAGGACATGGCGCCCAGCTCGTTGATACCGTCTTGCAGAACCTGACCCTGCTTGTCTTCCTTGTAGTAGGAGACGATGTCGCGGTCTTGCGGGGTGTACTGCTGACCGTGCGGGCTGTAGATGCCGATCTGGCGGAACAGGCCTTCCATACCGAAGGTACGGGCTTCGTCAGCCAGGATCGGTACTATGCGCTTGCCGATGGACTTGTCTTTCAGCAGCACATTCAGGGAACGCACGAACGCCATTGTGGTGGAGATCTCGCGAGCCTGCTCGCCCAGCAGGGGACCAAAGGTCTCCAGCGCCGGGATTTCCAGCTGAGTGGTGGTCTCACGCAGACGGGTCGGTACATAGCCTTTGAGCGCGGCACGACGGGCGTGCAGATACTTGTGCTCTTCGGTACCCTCTTCGATCTTCAGGTACGGCAGCGCTTCCAGCTGCTCGTCGGTGACCGGCAGGTTGAAACGATCGCGCAGGTGACGCACCGAGCCCAGATCCATCTTCTTGACCTGGTGAGCGATGTTCTTGCCTTCGGCCGCTTCGCCCATGCCGTAACCCTTGATGGTCTTGGCCAGGATGACAGTCGGCTTGCCCTTGGTCGCTGCGGCTTTGGAGAAGGCGGCGAACAGTTTACGGGGGTCGTGACCACCGCGGTTCAGGGCGAAGATCTCCTCGTCGGTCATGTCTTTGACCAGCGCGGCGGTTTCCGGGTAACGGTTGAAGAAGTGCTCACGCACGTAGCCGCCATCGCGGGACTTCATGGTCTGATAGTCGCCGTCCACGGTTTCGTTCATCAGCTGGATCAGCTTGCCGGACGTGTCTTTCTTCAGCAGCTCATCCCACTTGCGACCCCAGATAACCTTGGTGACATCCCAGCCGGCGCCTGCAAACAGACCTTCCAGCTCGTTGATGACCTTGCCGTTACCCACGACCGGACCGTCCAGACGCTGCAGGTTGCAGTTGACCACGAACACCAGGTTGTCGAGCTTTTCACGCACGGCAACGGTCAGGGCGCCCTTGGCTTCCGGCTCGTCCATCTCGCCGTCACCCAGGAAGGCGTAAACGGTCTGCTCGGAACAATCCTTGATGCCACGGTCGGTCAGGTACTTCAGGAAGCGAGCCTGATAGATGGCGGCGATGGGACCCAGACCCATGGAGACGGTCGGGAACTGCCAGAAGTCCGGCATCAGTTTCGGGTGCGGATAGGAAGGGATACCCTTGCCGTCCACTTCCTGACGGAAGTTGTCCAGCTGATCTGCGGTCAGACGACCTTCAGCGAACGCACGGGCATAGATGCCCGGAGAGATGTGACCCTGGAAGTAGACCAGATCACCACCGTCCTTCTCGCTGCGAGCGCGGAAGAAGTGGTTGTAGCAGACTTCGTAGATGGTCGCGGAAGAAGCGAAGGAAGACATGTGACCGCCGAGGTCCAGGTCTTTCTTGGAGGCGCGCAGCACTATCATCATGGCGTTCCAGCGGATGATGGCGCGGATGCGACGTTCCATCTCCAGATCGCCCGGGTAAGCCGGTTCGTCACTGGACGGGATGGTGTTGATGTAGTCGCGATTCGCCTTGGCAGCCACGTCCACGCCGCTTACGCGGGCTTTTTCGGCAAGCTGTTCAAGAATGAACTGAGCGCGTTGTGGACCCTCTTCACGCAGCAGGGATTCCAGAGAGGCAAGCCACTCCAGCGTTTCTATCGGGTCCACATCGTTCTTCAGGATATCAGACATGGCTGGTTCCTATTGTTATTGCACGGCGGTTAAGATGCGCAAGAATTCGACAATAAAGCCTTGTGGGATTAGTTTTCCTGCTGACGGATCCGACGCATGGATCGCTGGATCCGGCTGTCTTCCCTCTGCATATCCAACAAGGTGTCCTCGATAAAGGCCAGGTGCTCATGACAAGCAGCCCTGGCCCGCTCCGGAGCCCCCGACAGGATAGCCTCGATCAGATGCGCACGATGACGACGGATCTTGGCTACCACTCCCGGACGGCGATTCAAAATTTCGTTATTGCGTAAAATATTCTGCTCGAGCATGGGGCCCATGGCCCGCAACAGGTGCAGCAGCACCACGTTGTGGGACGCCTCGGCCACCGCCAGATAGAACTGGGTCACGGCGGCGGATTCGGTGACCAGCGAACCTTGCTGGCCGGCTTCCTCGATGGCGGACTGCGCCTGACGAATACGCTCGGCATCGGCTTCCGTCCCCCGCAACGCAGCATAGTAGGCACAGATGCCTTCCAGCGCGTGACGAAACTCCAGCAGGTCATACTGGGCTTCGGGGTGGGTGCTGAGCAGCTCGAACAGGGGATCTGCGATCCCCTTGCTCAAGGCATTTTGTACGTAAGTGCCACCGCCCTGACGGCGATACAAGAGTCCTCTGGCTTCCAGGCGCTGGATGGCTTCGCGCAGGGAGGGGCGCGATACCTGAAACTGGATGGCAAGTTCCCGCTCGGGCGGCAACTTCTGGCCCGGCTGCAAACTGCCTTCCAGAATCATGCTTTCCAGCTCGGCGACGATGGCGTCGGCCAGCTTGGGTTGAGTTATCTTGAGATAGGGCATGAGGCTACTTTGTTAAATTGGTATTACCAATTTCATGAATGGGGCGAAAATTAGCAGAGGAGTTGGGAAAAGTCCACCCAAAAGATGATCTGAATCAAGGTTCAGCCTTGCCACTAAAGGGGTAAAGAGAGGGATTTATGATTTAGCTCATAGAAATTGGTCTGACCAATATTTTTGAGCTGGCTCACAGGCAACATTTGATCAACAGCAGGAAAAAATGGCCTGCCATAAAGGCAAGCCATTGATTTTAAAAACACTAACTTATCTTTAGAATATTTACTTAAAGTTGAGCGCTTTTCGATATCGCTGCCATTCGAAGCTGCCCCCCGGATCCGTCTTGCGCCCTGGCGCTATATCACAATGGCCGACAATTCGCTGTGCCGTAATGGCAGGGTAATGGCTGGATATGGTTCGGCTGAGCCCCGCCAGCACCTCATATTGCGCATCGCTGTAGGGCAGCTCATCGGTTCCCTCCAGCTCGATGCCGATGGAGAAATCGTTGCAGGCCTCCCTCCCCTCCCAGCTCGATATCCCGGCATGCCAGGCACGTGCGCCAAACGGCACGTATTGCACCAGCTCGCCATCGCGCCGGATCAGGCAGTGGGCCGAGACCCGCAACTGATGAATGTCGGCGAAGTAAGGGTGCGCCTCGGGGTCCAGCCGTCCCATGAAGAGATCGTCGATCCAGGGCCCACCAAACTCCCCCGGCGGCAGGCTGATGCCGTGTACCACCAGCAGGGATATATCGTCCAAACTGGCTCGCTCGTTGTGGTGCGGTGACGGGACCTTGCGGGCCTGCTCACACCAACCGTCTGAATCAATGGAAAAAACTGTTTTAGGCTGGGTCATCATCTACTCGATCTGCAATGGAATGACGCATGGGATAAAGCCGGATGGGCAACCAAGCGATCCACCTCTCAGGCTCGTCGCAATCGTCTCAATCCCCCCAGGCAACTGTGATAGGCTGGACCATCTTCTGCTCAACTCTGGAAAGGATATGCACCCGATGGCACGCCGCTTCTGGTTGCTGGCCTGGCTCTCTCTGATGGGGCTGCTGACCCTCTATTTTCACGCCCGCTCGCAACCCACAGTCACCGCCAGCGGCGAACTGCTGCTCAAGGCCGATGCCAGCGGCCACTATCGACTGGAGGGTGCCATCAACGGCCAACCGGTGCAACTGCTGCTGGACACAGGGGCAACCCGGGTCACTGTGCCACGTCAGGTGGCCGAGCGCATCGGGCTGAGCCCCAACGGCAACAGCCTGGTCAACACGGCAGCAGGCACTATCCAGGTGCAGACCGGCCAGATTGAAACGCTGGTGATGGGTCCGCTGACCTTGTACGATTTGCCCATCTATATCAATCCGGCGGCCGACGGGGACGAGATCCTGGTGGGCATGAATGCCCTGGGCCGGCTGGAATTGCGCCAGAAAGACAGACAGTTGCTTCTCAGACCCTTGCAGGAATAACAGGCATGTTACAACAGGACATCCGCCGCGCCGTGCGCGCCGCACTACTCGAAGACTTAGGTCAAGCCCTCACCACGCTGGACCAACCGGATGCCAGCGCCGATATCACGGCCCAGCTGATCCCGGCGGATCGCCTGGCCAGCGCCCGGGTCATCACCCGCGAGGCTGGCGTATTCTGTGGCCAGCCCTGGGTGGATGAGGTGTTCGTCCAGCTCGGTGGCGAGGTAAAAGTGGAGTGGTTGGTACAGGATGGCGAACTGCTCTCCCCCAATCAGGAGCTGTTCCGCCTGCATGGCCCGGCCCGCGTGCTGCTGACCGGCGAGCGCAACGCACTGAACTTCGTACAGACGCTCTCCGGCGTCGCCACCCTCACTGCCCGCTACGTGGCCGAGCTGGCGGGCACCGACTGCCGCCTGCTCGATACCCGCAAGACCCTGCCGGGGCTGCGCAGCGCCCAGAAATATGCCGTGACCTGCGGTGGCGGCAAGAACCACAGAATCGGCCTGTTCGACGCCTACCTCATCAAGGAGAACCATATCCTCGCCTGCGGCGGCATAAGCGAGGCCATCA
The DNA here is from genome assembly GCF_963899305.1 of Aeromonas sp. MR19. Lineage (NCBI taxonomy): Bacteria > Pseudomonadati > Pseudomonadota > Gammaproteobacteria > Aeromonadales > Aeromonadaceae > Aeromonas > Aeromonas sp. MR19. Next base: position 104,135 of record NZ_CAWQWZ010000052.1, on the reverse strand, counting down.
GCGCAGCGCGCCGCCTCAATCCAGGCAAACCGGTCGAGGTGGAGGTGGAATCCCTGGCCGAGCTGGAACAGGCGCTGCTGGCCGGCGCCGACATAGTGATGCTGGACAACTTCGATGTGCCCATGATGCGCGACGCCGTGGCCCTCAATCGGGGCCGTGCCAAGCTGGAGGTATCCGGCAATGTTACCCTGGACACGCTTGCAGATTATGCCGCCACCGGCGTCGATTTCATCTCGGTCGGGGCGCTGACCAAGCATGTGCGGGCGCTGGATCTCTCGATGCGCTTTGTCTAGTCGGGGAGGTGTCACAATCGCAGGATGGCGCCGGTGACATATAACAAGATGAAGGACTTGCAAAAGGCGCCACGGGCGCCTTTTCTTTATGCAGGATCCCTCAGCAAAGGAGTGTGATGATGGACCCAGTCCCGCCAGTTAAAAAGAGTCGATAGAGACTCTTTGTCTATGATTTATATCAAGTTATCAGTAAATGATAGAAAAGTGGTTAACAAAGGCCACAACCTCTGTTGCCAAGCCGGACAGCTCGGATAAGATATTGACGTGTGGATAGTTTTCCACCGGCACTTCCCAGGAACCAAGGACAAAAGGATATTTGACATGAAGAAACAATCAGGCTTTACCCTTATCGAATTGATGATCGTGGTCGCGATCGTCGCCATCCTGGCGGCCATTGCACTGCCGGCGTATCAGAACTACACCAAAAAAGCGAAAATGACTGAGGTTGCATCTGCGACGGGTAAGTACAAAACCTCCATTGAGGTGTGTGTACAAACTAAAGGTACTGCATGTGTCCTTGCTGATATTCAAAGTGGGGCAGTCACCGCTGGTAATATCACCACAGCCGTCACCGGTGGCGGTACGAATGCCTGGGTCGTCACCTCAGCGCCAAAAGATGGCACCGTGTTGGCGCCCTTAGCGACCACCGATACGACTATTTTAACCAGTTCAGCGCCCACAAATACTGATCCATTAACTTGGGCTTTGACCTGTGCTGCTGGTGCTGCCGACTACTGTCCGGCTAAATAATGACCTCTAGCCCCAATAGCGGCCTGGCGTTAAGCCTGGCCGCTTCTTCCCTGCTCAGTGAGTCCGACTCACAGCGCTACCTGAGCCAAGCCAAGGCCCAGCGCAAGCCCTTTGTGACCTTTCTGATAGAAAACGAGATCCTCGACAGCAAGGCGCTGGCGGATTTCTGCGAGCTGGAGTATGGGGTACCTCTGCTGGATCTTGCCGCCTTCGACCTGGCCGAGATCCCGCAGAAATACCTCAATCAGAAGCTGATTGAGAAACACCATGTGCTGCCCATCTATACCCAGGGCCATACCCTCTATATTGCCATGTCGGATCCGACCAACGTCTCGGCGCTGGAGGATTTCGGCTTCAGCTTCGGGCTGCATACCGAGGCGCTGCTGGTCGAAGAGAACAAGCTGACGACCGCCATCGGCAAGCTGCTGGAGAGCGATCAGGATGCCCTCGGCATGGAGGACATCGACGAGTCCGAGATCTCCGAGCTGGAAGTCGCGGACGAAAACTCGCGACTCGATGAGAGCGTCAACACCGCCGATGACGATGCCCCCATCGTCAAATACATCAATAAAATCATGATGGATGCCATCAAACGTGGCGCATCCGACCTGCACTTCGAACCCTATGAGACCAAATACCGCATCCGCTTTCGGATCGACGGCATATTGCACGAAATCGCGACACCACCGGTCAATCTGGCCAACCGCTTCTCCGCCCGTCTCAAGGTCATGGCGCGGCTCGACATCGCCGAACGGCGGCTGCCGCAGGATGGCCGCATCAAGCTGAAGCTGTCTCGCAACAAGTCCATGGACATGCGGGTCAACACCCTGCCCACCATGTGGGGAGAGAAGATCGTCATCCGCTTGCTGGATTCCTCGGCGGCGCGGCTCAACATAGAGCAGCTCGGCTTCGACGACCGGCAGAAGGCCCAATATCTGCGCGCCCTCTCCAAGCCGCAGGGGATGATCTTGGTAACAGGCCCCACCGGCTCGGGCAAGACGGTCTCTCTCTATACCGGTCTCAATATTCTCAACACCACGGAGGTGAACATCTCCACCGCCGAAGATCCGGTGGAGATCAACCTGCCAGGCGTCAATCAGGTACAGGTCAACCCCAAGGCGGGGCTGACCTTCGCCAGCGCCCTGCGCTCCTTTCTTCGCCAGGATCCCGACGTGGTCATGGTGGGGGAGATCCGGGATCTGGAAACCGCCGAGATCGCCATCAAGGCTGCCCAGACAGGCCATCTGGTGCTCTCCACCCTGCACACCAACTCGGCCGCTGAAACCCTGACCCGCATGATGAACATGGGGGTGCCCGCCTTCAACATCGCCTCCTCAGTGACCCTGATCATGGCCCAGCGGCTCGCCCGCAAGCTGTGCGATCACTGCAAGGCCGCCGAGGTGGTACCCGAAGCCGAGCTGCTGGAGCTGGGATTCACCCAGCAGCAGCTGGCCGCCGGACTGCGCCTGTTCAAACCCGTGGGGTGCAAGGATTGCTCGGGCGGCTACAAAGGGCGGGTCGGTATCTACGAAATCATGCTAATGTCTGAAAACATTGCAAAATTGATTATGCAAGGTGCCAACTCTCTGCAAATTGCGGCCATTGCTCAAAAAGAGGGGATGCGCACTCTGCGTATATCCGGTCTTGAGAAGGCTCGTATTGGAGTAACCAGCCTGGCAGAAATCAATCGGGTGACCACCAACTGACAGTGCATATCGATCGAGCTGATTCATCCAGGTGTCGCCAAGCCGGCGCCCCTGAGGATTTCCATCAGGCCAAGGCAACCCGCATAGCAAGGTATTGAGCGGGATACCAGAGCCCAATTGCAGGACGCAGTGATGGCAACGCTAACGCAGAAACAGAATGCCCCCAAGAAAGTCTTCGCCTTCCGCTGGAGCGGAGTGAACCGCAAGGGCCAGAAGGTCTCAGGTGAATTGCAGGCCGACAGTATCAACACGGTCAAGGCTGAACTGCGCAAGCAGGGCGTCAACGTCACCAAGGTGAGCAAGAAGAGCCAGGGGTTATTCTCCAAGGGCGGCGCCAAGATCAAGCCGATGGATATTGCCATCGTCTCCCGTCAAATCACCACCATGCTCTCCGCTGGCGTCCCCCTGGTACAGAGCCTGCAGATCATAGCCCGCAGCCACGAAAAAGCCTCGATGCGTGAGCTCATGGGGCAGATCGCCGCCGACGTGGAAACCGGCACCCCCATGTCCGAGGCGCTGCGCCGCCATCCCCGCCACTTTGATGCGCTCTATTGTGATCTGGTGGAGGCGGGGGAGCAATCCGGTGCGCTGGAGACCATCTATGACCGCATCGCCACCTATCGGGAAAAGTCGGAAGCGCTCAAGTCCAAGATCAAGAAGGCGATGTTCTATCCGGCCATGGTCATCCTGGTCGCCATCGTCGTCACCTCCATACTGCTGCTGTTCGTCATCCCGCAGTTTGAGGACATCTTCAAGAGCTTCGGCGCCGAGCTGCCCATCTTCACCCAGTTTGTCATCGGCATCTCCCGCTTCATGCAGCATTGGTGGTATGTCATCTTTGGCGGCACAGCGTTCGCCATTTTCCTCTATGTACGGGCATGGCGCGCGTCCCAGAAGGTCAAAGACAACACCGACAAGTTCATCCTCACCATACCCGTGGTCGGCATGATACTGCACAAGGCGGCCATGGCCCGCTTCGCCCGCACCCTCTCCACCACCTTCTCGGCGGGCATCCCCCTGGTGGATGCGCTGATCTCGGCCGCCGGTGCTTCAGGGAACTATGTCTATCGCACCGCCGTCATGGCCATTCGCAACGAGGTGGTCGCCGGCATGCAGATCAACGTGGCCATGCGCACAGTGGATCTCTTCCCCGACATGGTGATCCAGATGGTGATGATCGGCGAGGAGTCAGGCGCCATCGATGATATGCTCTCCAAGGTCGCGACCATCTTCGAACAAGAGGTTGATGACTTGGTCGACGGCCTCACCAGCTTGCTCGAGCCCCTCATCATGGTAGTGCTGGGGGTACTGGTTGGTGGCATGGTCGTGGCCATGTACCTGCCCATCTTCAAGCTGGGAGACGTAGTAGGCTGATTCACGAGGGTATGCGCTCACAACGCATGCCCTTCCCCCCATTTAATGACAGACGGTTGGTTATGACACTTCTCCTCGAGCTGGCACACGGCTTGCCTTGGCTCTATCTCTCGCTGGTATTTCTCTTTTCCCTGATGATCGGCAGTTTTCTCAACGTGGTGATCCATCGCCTGCCCATCATGCTGGAACGGGAATGGCAAGCCGAATATCGCAGCTACTTCAACCCTGATGACGAGGGAGTCGACGAGCCGCCCTACAACCTGATGGTGCCACGCTCCTGCTGCCCCCACTGCAATCACCCCATCACGGCACTGGAAAACATCCCCCTGCTGAGCTGGCTCTGGCTCAGGGGTCGCTGCCGAGGCTGCCAGGCTCCCATATCGGCCCGCTATCCGCTGGTCGAGCTGCTGACGGCGCTGCTCTCGGTAGCCGTTGCCATGACACTCGCACCCGGCTGGGGCACGTTGGCGGCCCTGCTGCTGACCTGGGTACTGGTGGCACTCACCTTCATCGATCTCGACAAGATGCTGCTGCCGGACCAGCTCACCCTGCCCCTGCTGTGGGGTGGGCTGCTGTTCAACTTGCTGGGCGGTTTTGTGTCGCTTGGCGATGCGGTGATCGGCGCCATGGCCGGTTATCTGGTGCTATGGAGCCTCTATTGGGCCTTCAAGTTGCTCACCGGCAAGGAGGGCATGGGTTATGGCGACTTCAAGCTGCTGGCCGCGCTGGGCGCCTGGCTGGGCTGGCAGGCGCTGCCCATAGTGCTGCTGCTCTCCTCCCTGGTTGGCGCCTTCATGGGCATAGGCCTGATCCTGCTGCGCAATCACCATCAGAGCAAACCCATTCCCTTTGGCCCCTATCTCGCCATCGCGGGCTGGATTGCGCTGCTGTGGGGCAATAGCATCACCCGCTGGTACCTCACAAATTTCCTCTGAGAAAAAGGGTGTTCTGAGCCATGTATGTAGTTGCAATCACAGGTGGCATCGGCAGCGGTAAAACCACCATAGCCAATCAATTTGCCGAGCTGGGCATAGACGTAGTGGATGCGGACGTCATCGCTCGCGAAGTCGTGGAACCCGGCGCCCCTGCCCTGGCCGCCATCGCGGCCCATTTTGGCCCGGATGTTATCGCCGCTGATGGCCAGCTCGATCGACGCAGCCTGCGGGAGCGGGTATTCAGCGACCCGGACGCCAAGACCTGGCTCAATGCCCTGCTCCACCCCCTGATCCGCCAGGAGATGCTGCGCCGGTGCGCCGCCGCTCACTCCCCCTATTGCCTGCTGGTGGTGCCGCTGCTGGTGGAAAACAAGCTCACCGGCCTTGCCAACCGGGTGCTAGTGATCGACGTGGACGAGGCGACCCAGATTGAGCGAACCTGCCGTCGGGACGGCGTGAGCCGGGCACAGGCGCAGGCCATTCTGGCCGCCCAGGCGAGTCGTGCGGAACGGCTCGCAGCAGCCGATGACGTGCTGGATAACAAAAATGGCGCACCCGAGACCATAAAGCCGCGTATTTTAGCGCTGCACGAGACATATATGGCATTTGCCTCTCAACAAGCCAGCCAAGTGTGAGTACACTAGGCCGGTTTATGGCTGGCCAGGATTAGGCATGATTTACGATTTCCCCCTCAATGAAAAAAGCCGGACCTATCTTCGTCTGGAGTCCCTGTTTTCCCAGATCCGCGACAATCTGGAGAGTGACCAGTCCTGGGCACACATCGCCTTCTTCAAGGGGCTGTTCGATCTGCAGGAGCTGCTGGAACGTGGCGATCTGCGTGCCGATCTCATCAAGGATCTGGAACGTCTAGGCCAGCGTCTGAGCCACTGGGCCAGCCTGCCAGATGTCGACCTGGAGCAGATCAAGCAGATGCAGCAGGAGAGCACCCAACTCTCTCGCAACCTGCTCAGTGCCCCGCGTCCCGGTGCCAGATTGAAAGAAGATCGGCTGCTCGGCTCCATCCGCCAGCGCTTCTCCATCCCTGGCGGTCTGTGCGCATTCGATGTGCCGCAGCTGCACCACTGGCTCGGTACCCCGGCTGTCGCTCGCCATCAGCAGATGCAGCTGTGGCTCAGCGACATCAACCTGCTGATGAATGCCATCTCCCTGCTGCTGCGGCTGTGGCGCGAGTCCGGCAATTTCAGCGATCAGATCGCCACCAACGGTTTCTTCCAGGATACCGCCGAGAGTGCCGAGCTGATCCGGATCCGCCTGCCAGGCGCCCAGCAGTGCTATCCGACGCTGAGCGGCCACAAGAACCGTTTCGCCCTGCGCTTCCTGCCAACCACGGAGCAGCAGATTGGCGATGTCCCCTTCCAGCTCGCCTGCTGCTAAGGAGCAAGAATGGTCACCAAGATAAAATGCCCGACCTGTAAAACCGAGCTGGAGTGGGGCCCCCAGAGCCCGTTCCGGCCCTTCTGTTGCAAACGCTGCCAGCTGATCGATCTGGGCGAGTGGGCCAACGAGGAGAAACGCATCCCGGGCCCCATCAATCCGGATCTGCTGCCTTACCCGGAAGAGGGTGAGCAGTGGCAATGAGCCGCGCACAAAAAAGGGCCTGCAAGGCCCTTTTTTAATCGTCGTCATATCCGCGCGACTCAGCTACACCGCATCAGGTGGTCAGAGAGGCTTGCAGCCGCGCCACGATAGGACCGTTGGCATCCGGGAACCGGTATTCATGCAGCGACACCAGCGGCACCCACAGACACTCCTGCCCCTCCTTGCCGAACGGCTCGCCGCTGAAACGGGTCACCTTCCAGATATCCAGCAACACCTGCTTCTCCGGGTAGTCGTGGTGCAGCTCCATGAAGGGGGCACAATCCAGCACCCGGATGCCAATCTCTTCCCACAGCTCCCTGTCCAGCGCGGTGAGCAGGTCTTCCCCCGCCTCCACCTTGCCACCCGGAAACTCCCAGCGATCGCCCTGATGGCGGTCTGAAGAGCGCTTGGCGATGAAGATGTCGCCCCGTTCATTCTCGATGACGCCAACCGCCACCCAGAGCCGTTTTTTCTGTTCCATCTCTATTACCTCTGTCACTTGCTGCCACGGTATTCATCGCCACTAATAACAAAGCGGGCACTGGGCCCGCCTTGTGATGGCATCGGATCGATCAGGTCAACTGACCGTGGCAGTGCTTGTATTTCTTGCCGGAGCCGCAGGGGCAGGGATCGTTGCGCCCGACCTTCTGCTCGTCCCGCACGAAGGTGGTGTGACCCTCTTCGGCAGCGGCCTCTTCATCGGCCAGCTGGCTCTCTGCGGCGGCATGGGTATAAGTGTGGGGAGCGGCTTCAGCCTGTTGACGCTGCTGTTCTTCCAGCGCCTCCACGTCACGACCCTGCACCTGTACCCGGCTCAGTATGCTGACCACGTCGCGCTTGAGGGTTTCCAGCATCTGGGTGAACAGATCGAAGGATTCGCGCTTGTACTCCTGCTTGGGGTTCTTCTGGGCGTAACCGCGCAGATGGATGCCCTGACGCAGGTGATCCATGGCCGCCAGATGCTCCTTCCACAAGCCATCCAGGGTTTGCAGCATCACGGCTTTCTCGAAGTTGCGCAGCACATCGATACCGACCATCTCCTGCTTGTGGGCATAGAGCTTGGTGGCCTCTTCCAGAATGCGCTCGCGCAGCTTCTCTTCATACAACTTGTCATCTTCCGCCAGCCACTGCTGCAGCGGCAGATCCAGTGCGAAGTCAGCCTTCAGGCGCGCTTCCAGACCGGGCACATCCCACATCTCTTCCAGAGACTGGGGCGGAATGTACTCGTCGATCACGGCGCCGTAGACGTCGTCACGGATGACGTGAATGGTGTCGGAGATATCGTTGGTGTCCAGCAGCTCGTTGCGCTGCTCATAGACCACCTTGCGCTGGTCATTGGCCACGTCATCAAACTCGAGCAGGCTCTTGCGGATGTCGAAGTTGCGACCCTCCACCTTGCGCTGGGCGTTTTCGATGGCCTTGGTCACCCAGGGGTGCTCGATGGCTTCGCCCTCTTCCATCCCCAGCTTCTTCATCATGCCGGTGACACGATCGGAGGCGAAGATCCGCATCAGGGTATCTTCCATGGAGAGATAGAAGCGGGAGGAACCCGGGTCGCCCTGACGACCGGAACGACCGCGCAGCTGGTTGTCGATACGACGGGATTCGTGGCGCTCGGTACCTATGATGTGCAGACCACCGGCAGCCAGCACGGCATCGTGGCGGATCTGCCAGGCGGCCTTGATTTCGCTGATCTGGTTGTCGCTCGGATTCTCCAGCTGGGCAATCTCTGCCTGCCAGTTGCCACCCAGCACTATGTCGGTACCACGACCGGCCATGTTGGTCGCTATGGTGACGGCGCCGAGTTGACCCGCCTGAGCGACTATCTCAGCTTCCATGGCGTGGAACTTGGCGTTCAGCACCTTGTGCGGGATCTCTTCCTTGGTCAGGATGCCGGAGAGCAGCTCCGAGTTCTCGATGGAGACGGTACCGACCAGTACCGGCTGGCCCTTGGCCACGCACTGACGAATATCTTCGATGATGGCGGCGTATTTCTCATTGGCGGTCAGATAGACCAGATCGCCCATGTCTTTGCGCACCATCGGCTTGTTGGTCGGGATAACGACTGTATCCAGGCCATAAATCTGCTGGAATTCAAAGGCTTCGGTATCCGCAGTACCCGTCATGCCCGCCAGCTTGTCATAGAGACGGAAGTAGTTCTGGAAGGTGATGGAGGCCAGGGTCTGGTTCTCGTTCTGGATCTTGACCCCTTCCTTCGCCTCGACAGCCTGGTGCAGACCATCGGACCAGCGACGGCCCGGCATGGTGCGACCCGTGTGTTCGTCAACGATGACGATCTCGTCTTTTTGCACTATGTAGTCGACGTTGCGCTCAAACAGGGTGTGGGCGCGCAGACCGGCGTTGACGTGGTGCAGCAGGCTGATGTTGGTGGCGGAGAACAGGGAGTCCTCTTCTGCCAGCAGGCCCTCTCGCTTGAGCAGCTCTTCCACGAAGATCTGGCCGTTTTCGGTCAACAGGGCCTGACGGTTCTTCTCGTCAACCGTGTAGTGACCTTCACCCGTGTACTCCTCGGTGTCTTCCTTGTCCTGCTTGATCAGCTCGGGGATCAGCTTGTTGACCTGGATATAGAGGGCTGAGCTGTCTTCGGCCGGACCGGAGATGATGAGCGGGGTACGGGCTTCATCGATGAGCACGGAATCCACCTCATCCACCAGCGCATAGTTGAGCGGACGCTGCACGCGCTGCTCCGGCGAAAACGCCATGTTGTCGCGCAGGTAATCGAAACCGAATTCGTTGTTGGTACCGTAGGTGATGTCGGCGGCGTAGGCGTCACGCTTCTGGGACGCATCCATGCCAGGCACGTTGCAGTCGACCGTCATGCCGAGGAAGGTGAACAGGGGGCGGTTCGCCTCGGCATCACGCTTGGCCAGATAGTCGTTCACCGTCACCACGTGCACGCCGCGACCGCTCAGGGCGTTCAGATAGGCCGGCAGGGTCGCGGTGAGGGTCTTGCCTTCACCAGTCTTCATCTCGGCGATGCGGTTGGAGTTCAGCACCATGCCACCGATCAGCTGCACGTCGAAGTGGCGCATGCCAAACACCCGGCGGGAGGCTTCACGCACGGTGGCGAACGCTTCCGGCAGCAACTGCTCCAGCGTCTCACCCTGCTCCAGACGCTGACGATATTCAGCTGTCTTGGCCTGCAACTCCTGATCGGACAGGGCCTCGAGCTGAGGCTCCATCGCATTGATCTGTTTTACAATTTTGCGCAAAGCCTTGAGCGTTCTGTCGTTCCGGCTGCCGATAATCTTGGTGAGCAGTGTGCTAATCATGGGTACCAACTATTTCTGGTTATATAAGTGTTCCGTCACTGGAACCTGGAGAAAAAAACCTAACCCCGTCTGGCATTAAGAAAGCGTGCGGGGTTGACCTGACGACCGTCTTTCAACACTTCGTAATGCAAATGGACCCCGGTCGCGCGACCGGTGCGTCCCATCAAGGCAATCTTCTGGCCCTCATCGACCAGGGTGCCCACTTCGACCAGCAACTTGGAGTTGTGGGCATAGCGGGTCACCAAACCATTGCCATGGTTGATCTCCACCATGTTGCCAAATTCCGGATGACGGCCTGCCCAGCTGACGATGCCCGGGCCCGTGGCCAGGATGGGAGTGCCGGGCTTGCCACGGAAATCCACCCCTTTATGCATCTTGGCGCGACCGTTGAACGGATCAACCCGACCACCGAAGCCAGAGGAGACCCAAACTCGCTCCTGCTTGACCGGCGAACCGGAAATAAAACCGGCATCGGTTATATGGTGATTCATGATGAAAGATTCAAGTACCGACAGCTGCTCTTCACGACTGCTGAGCTGCTGGCTGAGATGCTTCATGGAATCCTGCAGCTCGTTGAGGCTGACTTCCAGATCCGCATCATAGGAAGGGCCGCCCATGGGGGGCAACTCCTTGAAATTGAACTCCTCGGGATCCAGGTCTGCCTTCTCGGTCAGCCGCTCGCCGAGCGCATTGAGACGACCCAGCTGCCCCTGCATGGTGCCCACCTGGGCGGCCAGCATGGCAAGCTGTTCGCGGGCTTCATCGGCCCCTTGCGTGGATTTTTGCTGTTCGGCCATGGCCAGCGCGACTTCCAGCGCCTCCATTTTCTGGTGCCAGCTCTGCCAGAGCCAACCACCACCCAGGGCCAATACAGTGAAGAGGATACCGCCGACCCAGGCCAGACGTTGTTTGGGTAAGTGCAACTTGCGTCGCTGCTTGCCGTTGAGGATCAGGGTAATGCTCATAGAAATCAGTCTGCTCGGTCAGGTGAGGCCAGGAGCCAGCACGGGGAATAAAACCGGGAGATAATCGGTATTAAAGGATGGAGTAAACAAATGACGGAACGTCGGTGCGGAGAGAGGACCGACGTTCCGTTGCACAGCTATCAGGCCAGAACCAGACCGTTATCGTAGTAAGCGATGGGCGCTTTGTCGCCCTCACCCTCGAAGGTCACCAGTTCCCAGGCCTCCTGCTTGGCCAGCAAGGCACGCAGCAGCTTGTTGTTCAGGGCATGACCCGTCTTGTAGGCACGGAATTCGCCAATGATGCTGCGGTTACACATGTACAGGTCACCGATCGCATCCAACATCTTGTGTTTGACGAATTCGTCTTCATAACGCAGACCATCTTCGTTCAGTACCCGATAGTCATCCAGCACCACGGCGTTTTCCAGGCTTCCGCCCAGCGCCAGATTCTGGGAACGCAGGTACTCGATGTCACGCATGAAACCGAAAGTACGGGCACGACTGATCTCTTTCACGAAAGAGGCACCGGAGAAATCCAGCACGCAACGCTGATTGCGTCCTTCAAATACCGGATGCTGGAAGTCGATCTCGAGATCCATTTTGAAGCCGTTGCGATAGGGGTGGAATTCCGCCCACTTGTCGCCGTCTTCAACCCGGATGCTCTGCTTGATCCGCACAAACTGCTTGGCCGCATTTTGCTCACGGATGCCGACTTCTTGCAGCAGGTAGATAAAGGGGTGCGCACTGCCGTCCATCACCGGGATCTCGGGCGCGTCAACCTCGACATAGAGGTTGTCGATCCCCATCCCGGCCAGCGCGGCAGAGAGGTGCTCAATGGTAGAGACACGGACACCGGCTTCGTTGACCAAAGCGGTACAAAGCACGGTATCACGCACCTGATCGGCATTGGCTGGCAGCGCTACCACAGGATCAAGATCGGTACGCAAGTAAACGATCCCTGTGTTAACAGGCGCCGGACGGAACGTCATTGTGACTTTCCGGCCCGAATGCAGGCCCACACCGGTGGCCTGGACACTCGTTTTCAAGGTTCTTTGTCTAATCATGGGCGTATCCGCTTAACAGCTCATATTCCGGACCAGATGGTCGTTGGCAGGCCATCTTAGCACATTCCTTAAGCAACAAACAAACTAGTGCCATTAGAGGCTTAGTCAGCTTGCTTGCGCAGGAACGCAGGAATATCGAGGTAATCCGGTTCGCGACGAGCTTGCGGCTCGGCGTTGACCACCTTGGCCGGAGCCTCTTCCATCACGCGAGACTGCAGGGCTTCGCTGATCAGGGGCTGACGGGCCGGACGCTCTTGTACCATGTTGTTCTTGACCAGCGTGATGTCGGGCTTGCGCTCGGCACCGATACCGGTGGCAACCACGGTCACACGCAGTTCGTCGTGCATTTCCGGGTCGATTACGGTACCCACCACCACGGTGGCGTTCTCGGAGGCGAAGGCCTTGACCGCGTTACCCACGGTTTCGAACTCTTCGATGGTCATGTCCATGCCGGCGGTGATGTTGACCAGGATGCCACGGGCACCGGCCAGATCCACGTCTTCCAGCAGCGGGCTGGAGATGGCTTTCTCGGCCGCTTCTTCGGCACGGTCATCACCGGAGGCGGAACCTGTACCCATCATGGCGGTACCCATTTCACGCATCACGGTACGTACGTCCGCGAAGTCGACGTTGATCAAGCCCGGACGGGTGATCAGCTCGGCAATGCCCTGTACCGCACCCAGCAGCACATCGTTGGCTGCCTTGAAGGCGTCCAGCAGGGAGATGCCACGACCCAGCACCTTCAGCAACTTGTCGTTGGGGATGGTGATCAGGGAGTCGACGTTCTTGGACAACTCTTCGATGCCGTGGGCGGCGAAGCCCATCCGCTTCTTCCCTTCGAAGGAGAACGGCTTGGTTACGACAGCAACTGTCAGTATGCCCATCTCGCGGGCCACTTCGGCCACGATAGGCGCAGCACCTGTACCTGTACCACCCCCCATGCCGGCGGCGATGAACACCATGTCGGAACCGGTCAGCAGCTCACGCAGCGCTTCCCTGTCTTCCATGGCCGCATCACGACCCACTTCCGGATTGGCTCCGGCACCCAGACCCTTGGTGATGCCACCGCCGATCTGCAGGGTTGTGTTGGCACTGGAGTTACGCAGAGCCTGGGCGTCGGTGTTGACGGTAATGAACTCGACACCTTCGATGTTTTGACGAACCATGTGCTCGACCGCGTTACCGCCGCCGCCACCCACACCAATCACTTTAATGACGGCTTCGTCAGTGTGGCTATCCATAAATTCAAACATGTTGTCTCTCCGCTTTATTTGCCTGACTCAGCAAAATTCTTAGAACTCGCCACGCAGCCAGTTGCTAACCCGTTTGACCAGGCCACCGACGCTTGCCTTGGCGGCATATTCTTTGTTGCTACCAGTGGCTTGATGGGTGCGGCCATACTGCAGCAACCCGACCGCAGTCGAGTACACAGGCGCCTGCACGTAATCACTCAAACCACGTATGTTCATGGGCTCTCCTACCCGGACCTGGCTCTGGAATATCTGCTCTGCGCACTCCACAATGCCTTCGATCTGGGCAGCGCCGCCGGTCAAGACCACACCGGCAGCCAGCTGATGCTTGACCCCCTGCGCTTTCAATTCGCTTTGTACCCGCACCAGCTCATCATTCACCATGGAGAGCAACTCGGTGTAACGGGGCTCAATCACTTCGGCCAGTGTCTGCCGTTGCAGGCTACGCGCCGGACGACCGCCGACACTGGGTACTTCAATATTGTCTTCCTTGCTGACCAGACGGCCGAGGGCGCAGCCGTAGCGCACCTTGATCGCTTCTGCGTCCAGCGGCGGTGTGCCGAAGGCGTAGGCGATGTCGCTGGTCACAGTGCTGCCGGCGTACGGGATCACCTTGGTGTGGCGCAGGGCACCGCCGGTAAACAGCGACATGTCCATGGTACCGCCACCTATGTCCACCACGCAGACACCCAGCTCTTTCTCGTCTTCGGTCAGCACGGCATAGCTGGAAGCCAGCGCGGAGAAGATCAGCTGATCCACCCGCAGACCGACTTTCTCCACACATTTCTCAATGTTGCGGGCCATGTCGTTGTGGCAGGTGATCAGGTGCACCTTGGCGGCCATCCGGACCCCGGACAGACCGACCGGGTTCTTGATGCCTTCCTGATAGTCGATGGCAAACTCCTGGGGCAGCACGTGCAGCACCCTCAGCTCATCGGACAAGCGCACCGATTTGGCGGTGTGGATGACGTTGTCCACGTCCTCCTGAGTCACCTCCTCATCGGAGATGGGCACCATGCCGGTTTCATTGCGGCAATCGATGTGCTTGCCGGACAGCCCCAGATACACGGAGCTGATCTGGCAGTCGGCCATCATCTCGGCCTCTTCCACCGCGCGACGCAGGGACTTGACCACGGAATCGAGATCGTTGACCCCGCCCTTATCCATGCCACGAGAGGCGTGACTGCCCATGCCGATGACATTGAGCTCACCGTCTGGCAGCACTTCGCCAACCAGAACCGCCACCTTGGTTGTGCCGATATCCAGTCCGACAATCAGATTTCTATCTGCGGTTTTGGTCATTCACTTTCTCTTCGTTCTTCTTCCAGCCAACTGCCATTCCGGTGTCGTATCGAAGATCCACATAAGCAACCTGCTCACGGGGTTCGATGATCGGAAAAGCATCGATAAACCGCTGCAGTCGAAGCGCTATATCCGAGCGCCCCAAAAACAGCTGAATGTTGCCATCCAGGGTCAGTTCCCAGGCATGGCGGGGAGTCAGATTCACTCCCAGCAGCTTGTATCCCTTGGCCGCCAGCTGCGCCTCGTACTGACGGCTGGCTTCCAGTACCTTGACGGCCTGATCTTCCGGCCCGGATAGCTGCATCAGGGGGCTCTTCACCCTGTCCGGCGCACTGAACACCTCACCCTTGGTGTTGACGAAGCGGTTGCCATTCCAGCGTGCCGCTACCGCCTGCTCGGTGAGATAGACCTTGATCTTGTTGGGCCACTTCTTGCGTACAGAGACCTGGGCCACCCAAGGCAAGGCGTTCAATCGCGCCTGCAATTCGTTTACATCCAGCTCGAAGAAGTTACGCAGCTCGGCACCATCCAGCACGGCGTTACGCAACTCGTCGGTCTGCAAATACTGGTGTTGCCCCTGCAGCAACAGCTCGCTCATGGGCAACCGATTGGCATCCGTCAGCCAACCTTTAACATCCAGCGCTGTCTGGTAGAAGCCCCACATGACCAGGATGAAAAATCCCACCCCTGCAATGAAGCCACCCTTGGTGCGCCCTTGTGCCCTTGCCTCCACCCGATCTTTCCCCGTTTAACGCGCCATGCCGGCCCTTTGCAGACCGGTCCGCCATTATATAGGCCCCGGCTTGGCGGTCAAAATACTCATTGGGCCCTCAGGCGCCGGATTTCATGCTCTCTATGCTCAATTTCATCTCGCCGAGACGGCGTGCCAGTGCGCCTACGTTCCCCGCGCCCTGGGTCAGCACCAGATCCCCCTCGCCAACCAGTCCTGCCAGCACGGCGGGTACGTCGTCCGGGGTAGCGACAAAGATGGGTTCCAGGTTGCCACGGGAGCGGATGGAGCGGCACAGGGCGCGGC
Organism: Aeromonas sp. MR19; assembly: GCF_963899305.1. Lineage (NCBI taxonomy): Bacteria > Pseudomonadati > Pseudomonadota > Gammaproteobacteria > Aeromonadales > Aeromonadaceae > Aeromonas > Aeromonas sp. MR19. Next base: position 88,568 of record NZ_CAWQWZ010000052.1, on the reverse strand, counting down.
CATCGGCCCCCGGGATGGGCTCTTCACCGGCGGCATAGACCTCCAGCATCACCAGCACATCCACCTTGGAGAGCACGTCCGCAAAATCTTCATAGAGATCGCGGGTACGGGTGTAGCGGTGCGGCTGGAATACCATGACCAGGCGCTTCTCGGGCCAGCCGGCACGAGCGGCGTTGATGGTCACCTTGACTTCGCTCGGGTGGTGACCGTAGTCGTCCACCAACATGGCCTTGCCACGGCCGGTCTCGAATTCGCCATATTGCTGGAAGCGGCGACCCACGCCTTCAAACTTGGCCAGCGCACGGATGATGGCATCATCGCCGATCCCGTCTTCGGTAGCGACCGCAATCGCTGCGGCGGCATTGAGCGCATTGTGGATACCCGGCAGGTTCAGGGTCACTTCCAGCTCACCGGCGCCCGCGCGACGGACCCGGAAACGGCTGCGGTTGCTGGTCTGCACGAAGTCCAGCACCTGCACGTCAGCATCATCGCAGAGGCCATAGGTGATGGTCGGACGGGCGATCTCCGGCAGCATGCCACGGATCACTGGGTCGTCCACACACACCACGGCCAGACCGTAGAAGGGCAGGTTGTGCAAAAAGTCGATGAAGGTGGCCTTCAGGCGGGAGAAGTCACCGCCATAGGTGTCCATGTGATCCGCTTCGATGTTGGTCACGATGGAGACCATGGGTTGCAGATGCAGGAAGGAGGCGTCGCTCTCGTCCGCTTCGGCGATCAGATAACGGCTGCTGCCCAGACGGGCATTGGTGCCGGCGCTGTTGAGCAGGCCGCCGATGACGAAGGTCGGATCACGATCGGCTTCGGCATAGATGCTCGCCACCAGGCTGGTGGTGGTGGTCTTGCCGTGGGTGCCGGCGATGGCGATGCCGTGACGGAAACGCATCAGCTCGGCCAGCATCTCGGCGCGGCGCACCACGGGGATGCGCAGCTCGCGGGCGGCCAGCAGCTCGGGGTTGTCCTGCTTGATGGCGGTAGAGACCACCACCACGCTCGCCTCGCTCACATGCTCGGCGCTGTGGCCCACGAAGATATGGGCCCCCAGCGACGCCAGCCGCTCGGTCACCGCATTGCGGGCCAGATCCGAGCCGGTTACCTGATACCCTTCGTTGGCAAGCACCTCGGCGATCCCGCCCATACCGGCGCCACCTATGCCGATAAAGTGGATGCGACGCACGCGACGCATTTCGGGGATCACGGTACGCAGTTTTGCCAGTTCAACCTTGGTCATAGTTCTCTCTCAGTCTGCCCAGCGGCGAGTCGTTTACACTCATCGGCAACCCGCTCGGCGGCATCGGTAATAGCGACGCGACGGGCAGCTTGGGCCATGTTCAATAGGGTTTCCCTGCGGCCGGCAAGCCAGCTGAGGCGTGCGGCCAGCGAGGCCGTGGTCAGCTCTGATTGGGGCAGGAATTCAGCACCGCCGCCGTCGACCAGGGTCAGGGCATTGCGGGTCTGGTGATCATCCACCGCATGGGGCAGTGGCACAAAAATGGCGGCGACCCCGGCGGCAGCCACTTCGGAGACGGTCAGGGCCCCCGCGCGACACACCACCAGATCGGCCCAGGCGTAGGCATCGGCCATGTCCTTGATAAATTCGCTCACCTCGGCCTCGACGCCCTGCCCGGCATACGCCTGCGCGACGGCCTCACGGTTGCCCTTGCCGCACTGATGACGCACCGCAATGGGGACACCGGCAGCGGCAACGGCTGGCGGAACCTGCTCGTTGAGCACCCGGGCACCCAGGCTGCCACCGACGATCAGCAGGTGCAGCGGCTCTGCGCTGCTGCGCAGCTGGGGATCCGGCAGGGCCACCACTTCGGGGCGCACCGGATTGCCCACCACGGCGGTGCGACGACTCGGTGCAAACGCCCCCGGGAACGCCATCAGCACCCGCTTGGCGAGGCGAGCCAGCAGCTTGTTGGTCAGGCCGGCGGCGGCATTTTGTTCGTGCAGCAGCAGCGGAATGCCGGACAGCCAGGCCGCCACGCCGCCCGGGCCGGAGGCAAAGCCCCCCATGCCGAGCACCACGTCGGGCCGTATGGTCTTGAGCACACGGCGCGCCTGCAGCACGGATTTGACGATGCGATAGGGGGCCGCCAGCAGACGCTTGATGCCGTTGCCACGCACCCCCTGAATGTCGATGAAGGAGATGGGGTAACCATGGGCAGGCACCAGCTCTGCCTCCATCCGGTCGGCGGTGCCGAGCCAGTGAATGGTCCAGCCCTGGGCCTTGAGGCGATCGGCCACGGCCAGGCCGGGGAACACATGGCCCCCGGTACCACCCGCCATCACCAACAGAGTCTTGCTCACGAAACCTCCCGCACGCGCGCCTGGGCACTGGCCTGGCGCAACTCGAAATCGATACGAATCAACATGCTCACCGCCACCATCATGATGATGAGACTGGAACCACCGTAGCTGACCAGCGGCAGGGTCAGACCCTTGGTCGGCATCATACCGCTGGCGGCACCGACGTTGACGAAGGTCTGGAAGCTGAACCAGATGCCGATGCCGATGGCCAGATAGCCTTCATACAAGCGCTCGGCCACCAGCGCCTGGTGCCCCAGCTTGAGTGCCTTGAATGCCAGCGCGAAGATGAGGAAGAGCGCGCCCAGCACGCCCACGTAGCCCAGCTCTTCGCCCAGGATCGCAAACACGAAGTCGGTGTGCGCCTCCGGCAGGTACTCCATCTTCTGGATCGAGTTGCCAAGCCCCTCGCCAAACCAGCTGCCACGACCGAACGCCATCAGTGACTGGGTCAGCTGGTAGCCGCTGCCGAACGGATCGGCCCAGGGGTCGAGGAAGGAGGTCACCCGCCGCATCCGGTAAGGCTCGGCGATGATCAGGGTCACTACCGCGCTCACCCCCACCAGGATGAGGCCGATGAACTGCACCAGCCGCGCCCCCGCCAGGAACAGCATGCCCAGCGAGGTCACAAACATCACCACCACGGATCCCAGGTCGGGCTGGGCCAGCAGCAGTATGGCGACCACGAACAGCACGGCCATCGGCTTCATGAAGCCGATGAAGCGCTCGCGTACCTCGCTCTGACGGCGCACCAGGTAACCAGCCAGATAGACGAACAGGGCCAGCTTGCCGAACTCGGCCGGCTGCAGGTTGAAGGGGCCGAGCGGCAGCCAGCGGATGGAACCGTTGACGCTGCGGCCCACCAGCAGCACCAGCACCAGCATTATGATGGCGAGCACCAGCATGGGGCCGTTGTAGTGCTGCCAGCGGGCCATGGGCACCTGCAGCACGAACCAGGAGATGCCGAGCGCCATCACCAGGAAGAGACCGTGGCGCTTCACGAACATGAAGGGATCGTTGTTGATGGCGATCCCCTCCGGGATCGAGGCCGAGGCCACGATCACCAGACCCACCGCCATCAAGGCCAGTGCCAGCACCACCAGTTGCCGATCGTAGAGACCCGCCGGACGCGCCGGTAACAACCAGCGTTGCAGCACACCTGCGATGGCGCCAAGGGCGTTCATAAGGTCTGCACCAGCTCGGTGAAACGATCACCGCGCGCTTCGAAAGACTTGAACTGATCCAGGCTGGCGCAGGCCGGCGCCAGCAGCACCCAGTCACCAGGACGGGCATCGGCCGCGGCCTTGGCGACGGCGGCGTCAAGATCCGCAACCCGTTCGGTCTGCTCCCCGAGGGCGAGCAGCACGTCCGCATCCTGACCGAAGCAGTACATGTGATCGATCTGGCTGCCGAGCAGCGCCTGCACAGGGCCAAAGTCCTGGCCCTTGCCCTGGCCACCGGCCAGCAGCAGCAGACGGCCCTTCACAGATTCACGCACACCGGCCACGGCGGCCAGGGTCGCCCCCACGTTGGTAGCCTTGGAGTCGTTGATCCAGCGCACCCCGTTCACCTCCCGCACGAAGCGGGCGCGGTGGGGCAGGCCTTCGAAGCGGCGCAGCACGGCGAGTTGCGGCTCGCGGGGAATGCCCACCGCATCGCACAGGGCCATGGCCGCCAGCGCGTTGGCCTGATTGTGGGCACCGACAATCTTCATTTCGTCCACGGCGAGCAGTGGCTCCCCATGCAGGGTCAGCCAGTGGCGGCCCTCCAGCAGGCAGCGGCCATAGCCGTTGCAGTCGAGGCCGAAGCTCTGCCACACCTGACCCACATCGGGCAGGGTCTGGGCATCGTCGCGGTTGATCAGGATGTGCTGGGAATGCTGATGGATCTCCATCTTGGCAGCGCGGTAGTCAGCCATGCCCTGATAGCGATCCATATGATCTTCACTGAGGTTTAACACCACGGAGGCGGCGGCACGCAGGCTGTGGGTGGTCTCCAGCTGGAAGCTGGAGAGCTCCAGCACGCAGAGATCCATCGGCTGCTTGAGCAGCTCCAGCGCCGGGGTACCTATGTTGCCACCGACCCCGACCTTGAGGCCCGCCTCGGCAATCATCTCGCCCACCAGGGTGGTGACAGTGCTCTTGCCGTTGGAGCCGGTGATGGCGATGACAGGCACCTGGGTCTCGCGCACGAACAGCTCGATATCGCCGACTATGCTCACCCCGAACTCGGCCGCGGCTTTCAGCTCGGGGGTCGCCAGGGCAATGCCCGGGCTCGCCACTATCATGTGGGCCTGCTTGAGCAGATCGCCGTCCAGCCCCTGGATCAGTTCGACCTCGGCGGGCAGTTGATCCTTGCCCGGCGGGTTGGCGCGGGTATCCATCACCAGAGGCGTGACGCCACGGCCGAGGAAGTAATCGACGCAGGAGAGTCCGGTTTTGCCGAGTCCTATGATGATGACCATGGCTTACCTCACCTTCAGGGTGGCGAGGCCGAGCAGCACCAGCATCAGAGTGATGATCCAGAAGCGCACTATGACGCGCGGCTCCGGCCAACCCTTCTTCTCATAATGGTGATGGATCGGGGCCATGCGGAAGATCCGCACGCCGCGCAGCTTATAGGAGCCCACCTGCAGGATCACCGAGACGGTCTCCATCACGAAGACGCCCCCCATGATCACCAGCAGGAACTCCTGACGCACCAGCACGGCTATGGTGCCAAGCGCACCGCCGAGGGCCAGGGAACCTACGTCCCCCATGAAGACCTGGGCCGGATAGGTGTTGAACCAGAGGAAGCCCAGACCCGCCCCGACGATGGCGGTACAGACGATCACCAGCTCCGAGGTATAAGGCACATAGGGAATGTGCAGGTAGTTGGCGAAGTTGACGTTGCCGGTCGCCCAGGCGATCAGGGCGAAGCCCCCCGCCACCATCACGGTCGGCATGATGGCCAGCCCATCCAGACCGTCGGTCAGGTTGACCGCGTTGGAGGTGCCGACGATCACGAAGTAGGTCAGCACTATGAACATCAGGCCGAGCTGCGGCATCACATCCTTGAGGAAGGGCACCACCAGCTGGGTCTGACCATCGTGGGTAGCCGTGGTGTAGAGGAACACGGCCACGCCCAGCGCGACCGCCGACTGCCAGAAGTACTTCCAGCGGGCGATCAGACCGTCGGTATTCTTGCGCACCACCTTGAGGTAGTCATCGGCGAAGCCGATGGCACCGTAGGCACCCAGCACGAACAGCACCAGCCACACATAAGGGTTGTCGAGGCGGCACCAGAGCAGCACAGAGGTGAAGATGGCGGCAATGATCATCAGGCCGCCCATGGTCGGGGTGCCTTTCTTGCTGAGGTGGGACTCAGGACCGTCGTTGCGGATCACCTGGCCGAACTTCATGATCTGCAGGCGGCGGATGAGGCGCGGCCCCATCCAGAGTGCCACCACCAGACCCGTGATGATCGACAGGATGGCGCGAAACGTCAGGTAGGAGAAGACGTTGAAGAAGGTGAAGTGCGGGGTGAGCAGTTCCGCCAGCCAGACTAGCATGTGGCCGACTCCTGACGGTCAACGACCATCTTGACGATATCTTCCATGCGGGAGCCGCGGGCGCCCTTGACCAGAATCGAAATTTCTTGATGTGTATTTATCATTTGCGCAAGCACTTCAAACAACGACGCCTTGTTATCGAAATGTCGACCAGCCGCGGCATCTGCGGTGTGGCGACTCTGTTCCCCTACTGTCAGCACGGCATCCAGACCGCGCTCACGGGCGTGGCGTCCAACCCGGGCGTGTTGCTCGGCAGACTCCTCACCCAACTCCTTCATGTCACCGAATACCAGCACCTTGTAGCCGCCCATGGCGGTCAGGGCATCGATGCCCGCCAGCACGGATTCCACGCTGGCGTTGTAGGTGTCATCCACCAGGGTGAGACCACCCCAGCGCTGGACGCAGAAGCGGCCCTTGACCGGCGCCATCTGCTCCAGCCCCGCCTTGACGGAGGCGAGCGAGGCACCGAGCGCCAGACAACCGGCGGCGGCCGCCAGGGCATTGGCCACGTTGTGGCGACCTGGAATGGCCAGGGTCAGGCTTATTTCACCCTGCGGCGTCACCATCACGAATTCGGCGCAGCCCTGCCCATTGAGCACTATGTTGCAGGCATGGAAGGGTTGGCTCTGATCTGCGAGGGAGAAGGCGCAACGAATGCCCTTCTGCTGCCACTTGGGCCAGAACTCGTTGTCGGCATTGACGATGGCGGTGCCGCCCTCGCCCAACTCCTCAAAAATCTCGCTCTTGGCGTGGAAGACCCCTTCCAGAGAACCGAAGCCCTCCAGATGAGCCGCCGCCACGTTGTTGATGAGGGCGGCATCGGGCTGGGCCAGTGAGGTGGTCCAGGCGATCTCGCCCGGATGGTTGGCACCCAGCTCCATCACCGCAAACTTGTGTTGCGGCTCGAGCCGCAGCAGGGTCAGCGGCACGCCCACCTCGTTGTTGAAGTTGCCGGCGGTGGCCAGCACCTCGCCTTCATGACGCAGGATGGCAGTCGCCATCTCTTTCACCGTGGTCTTGCCACAGCTGCCGGTGATGGCCAGCACTTTCGGGTTGATGCGCTCGCGCACCAGCTTGCCGAGGCGACCCAGCCCCTTGAGACTGTCGGTGACAACCAGCTGGGGAATGGCCAGTGGCAATTCCCGTTCGACCAGCAGGGCAGAGGCCCCGGCAGCAACCGCCTGCGCGCAGAAATCGTGGGCGTCGAAACGCTCGCCGCGCAGCGCGACAAACAGGGCACCCGCGCCCAAGGTACGGGTGTCGGTACTGACAGCCGTGATCTCGCCGTCGTCACCGATCAGACGGGCATCGAGTACCTGCGCCAGGTCGGCAAGCCTGAGGGTCATCATGTGAATGACTCCAATAATGTGTGCAAGGCGGCCGCGACGGTTTCCCGGTCGCTGTAGTGCCGCTTGTCGGTTCCAATGATCTGATAATCCTCGTGACCCTTACCGGCCACCAGGATGATGTCCTGTTTGCTCGCCTGGCCGAGAGCCAGGGTGATCGCCTTGACCCTGTCGTGCTCGATCTGCACGGCAGCAGGATCGCGAAGGCCCGCCACCATGTCGGCCATGATCTGGGCCGGCTCCTCGGTACGGGGGTTGTCGTCGGTCAGGATCACGCGATCCGCATGTTGCTCTGCCATGGCGGCCATCATGGGACGCTTGCCACGATCCCGGTCGCCACCACAGCCCACCAGACACCAGAGCTGGCCCTCGCAGTGCACCCGCAGGGCCTGCAATGCCTTCTCCAGCGCATCCGGGGTATGGGCATAATCGACCACGGCGAGCGGCGCATTGCCGCCACCGAAGCACTCCATGCGGCCGGTCACCGGCTGCAATTGAGGTGCAGTTGCCAGCAACTCGTTGAAGTCATAACCGAGCACCAGCATGGCGCCCATGGCCGCCAGCACATTGCTGACGTTGAAGCGGCCGAGCAAGGGGGCGGATAATACACCATTCCCCCAGCTGGAGTTAATGCGTGTGTGAAAACCTTGTTGGTGGAAGTGGGGATCCTGCGCCGTTAACTGTCGCCCCGGATGGTTTTCAATCGGGCCGTGCACGCTGAAGGCCACCGCGGCGGGATAGGCGGCAAGCCACTGGCGCCCCAGCCGGTCGTCGGCATTGATGACGGCGCAGGGCTCGTCGACCAGTTTCAGCAGCTCTTCCTTGGCGGCACCATAGGCTTCCATGGTGCCGTGGTAGTCCAGATGATCCCGGCTCAGGTTGGTGAACACGGCCGCCGCGAACGGCAGGGCCGCCACACGATGCTGCACCAGACCGTGGCTGGAAACCTCCATCGCCACCAGATCTGCCCCCTGCTGTTGCAGGGCGGCCAGATTGGCCTGCACCTGCACCGCGCTGCCGGTGGTGTTTTCGGCTTCCACCAGCTCACCGAACAAGCCATTGCCTATGGTGCCCATCACCCCGGCCCGGCCACCCAGCAGGGTACGCCAGTTGGCGACCAGCAGCGCAGTGGTGCTCTTGCCGTTGGTGCCCGTGATGCCGACCAGTTCCAGCCTGTTGGCAGGCTGCTGGTAGAAGTAACCGGCCAGCTCGGAGAGTCTGGCGGGCAGATTTGGGATACCTATGCAGGGCACAGCCAGCTGAGGGGCGACGAATTCCCCGTCCTCCTCAAACACGATGGCGGTCGCTCCCTGAGCCACCGCCTGTTCCATGAAACGTCTGCCATCCACCTGGTGACCCCGAATGGCCACGAAGAGACAACCGGGCCCGACCCGCCGGCTGTCCAGCTGGATATCGGTGAGGGCGAGCGCCGGGGCACGGATGCCGAAGGGGCGCAGTAATGAATCAAGTGCGCGGTGCAAGGGGGGCCTCCGTACGGGCGAGTTTGGCGGGTACTGCAGGCGGTACCGCATCGGGACGAATATTGAAGAGCTGCAGCACACCGCCCATGGCTTCGGCAAAGGGCGGCGTCGCAACGGCACCACCGTAGTAGGCATCGCCCTTGGGCTCGTTGATCACCACTACCATGACGAAACGGGGGTTGCTGGCCGGGGCGAAACCGGCAAACCAGGCCATGTAATCCTTGCCGTAGCCGCCGGCGACGGCGACCTTGGCGGTACCACTCTTGCCGCCGACCCGGTAACCGGGGATCTGCGCTTTCGGAATGGCATTGCTCACCACGTACTCCAGCGCCTGCAGCATGGCGCTGGCGTTGTTGTGGTCGATGACCTGCTCACCCTTGGGCGGCTCGGTCACCTTGACGATGGAGAGCGGCACCCGCTTGCCCTTGTTGGCCAGGGTGGCATAGGCGGAGGCCAGCTGCAGCGGAGTGACCCGCAGACCGTAACCGAACGAGAGGGTGGCCCGCTCGATATCGGACCAGCGACGACGCTGGGGCAGCATGCCGCTGCTCTCGCCCATCAGGCCGCTGCCGGTATCCATGCCGAAGCCGACCATGCTGAGGGTGTTGATCATCTCCTGTGCCGGCATCCGCAGCGCGATGCGCGACATGCCGATATTGGAGGAGTAGCGCAGAATGTCGTACAGGTTGGTCGCCTTGTGGATGCTCACGTCACGGATCTGCTTGGCCCCGATATACAGGGGCCCGCCCGGAATGGTGTCCTTCCAGCTGGTGACGCCCGCCTGCAGGGCACTCAACAGGATCAAGGGCTTGATGGTCGAACCCGGCTCATAGGTATCGGTCACGACCCGGTTGCGCACCCGGAAACTCTGGTACTGACCGCGGTTGTTCGGGTTGTAGGAGGGGGTGTTGACCATGGCGAGCACTTCGCCGGTCTTCACATCCAGCATCACCATGGAGCCGGAAGTCGCCTTGTTCTCGTCGGTGGCCCGCTTGAGCGCCCGATAGGCCAGCGCCTGGACCCGCTGGTCGATGCTCAGTTGCAGATCGTTGGCGTTCTTGCCCTCCTTGACCAGGCCAAGCCGCTCGATGACCCGACCCTGACGGTCTTTACGCACCCGCATCTCGCCCGGGGTCGCGGTCAACCACTCGTTGTAGCTGCGCTCTATCCCTTCGATGCCGCTGCCATCTATGTTGGTGACCCCCACCAGGTGGGCGCTGATCTCGCCGGTCGGATAGAAGCGGCGCGCCTCTGGGCGCAGATAGATGCCACCCAGCTTGAGGCCCTTGATGTATTCCGCCACCGCTGGCGTCACCTGGCGCTGCAGGTAGACGAAACGCTTGCTCGGGTTGGAGATGCGATGCTTGAGGGTGTTGATGTCGAGCTTGAGTACGGCGGAGAGCGCCAGCCAGGCGCGCTCGTTATGAATGGCGCCGGATTCGTGCACCGTCTTGGGGTCAGCCCAGACGGCTTCCACCGGCACAGATACGGCAAGCTGTTCGCCGTTGCGGTCGGTGATCATGCCACGCACCGCCTGGGTGGCAGTGGTACGCAGCGAACGCATGTCCCCTTCCTGACGCAGCCGATCCGGATCTATCACCTGGATCCAGGCCAGTCGCAGGATCAAGCCAGCAAACGCAATGCCGATGAAGAACACCAGCGTGCGAAAGCGCCACGGATAGAGTGACGGTGCTTTCGCCTTGGGTGGGGCCTTGGCAGATGCCTTGCGTTTCATGGTTGTGTTATTACCTTCTCGGTGGTCACCAGCGGGCGAGCCATCTGCAATTTATCCATGGCCAGACTCGCGACACGGGAGTGCTCGGCCAGCGTCCCCTGTTCCAGCAAGAGGTGACGCCATTCGATGTTGAGCCGATCCTCTTCCGCCATCAGGTCATTCTGCTTGGCGGTCATGCCACGGGTCATGTTGGTGACCAGGATCACGGCAAAGGCGGTGATCAGCACGGCAACGGCCAGCACGACCTGCAGCTTGTGCCGCCAGAGATCGCCGAGGATCTCCCTGGCCAGATGAACACGCACCTCGCTCATGACTTACTCCGCCAGTCGCTGGGCGACCCGCAGCACTGAGCTGCGCGATCGGCTGTTTTCGGTGACTTCATGCTCGGAAGGCTTGAGCGCCTTGCCGACCGACTTCAATTTGCGGCCACCGGCCAGCTGGGCCTCGGTCAACGGAATGCCGCGCGGCACCTCGGGGCCTTTCTCGTGCTTGCGGATGAAGTGCTTCACCAGCCGGTCTTCCAGCGAGTGGAAGCTGATGACGGAGAGACGCCCCTCGGGAGCCAGCGCCTGCAGGGCACCGTCCAGCGCTGTCTCGATCTCGTCCAGCTCGCTGTTGATATAGATGCGGATGGCCTGGAAGCTGCGGGTGGCGGCGTGTTTGCCCTTCTCCTTGCTCGGATTGACCCGGGCAATCATCTCCGCCAGCTGGCGAGTACGCACATAGGGCTCAGTAACCCGATCGTGGACGATGGCGCGGGCAATCTTCTTGGCGAAACGCTCCTCGCCGAAGGTCTTCAATACCCAGGTGATGTCATCCACATCGGCACGAGCCAGCCACTGTGCGGCGCTCTGGCCTGAGGTGGGGTCCATCCGCATGTCCAGCGGGCCGTCTTTCATGAAGCTGAAACCGCGCTCGGCATCGTCAAGCTGGGGGGAAGAAACCCCCAGATCCAGCAGGAAGCCGTCGACCTTACCCAGCAGACCGCGCTCGGCCAGATAGGTGGTGATGCCGGAGAAGGGGCCGTGCACGATTTCGAAACGGGGATCCTGGATCTTGGCCGCCTCGGCAATGGCCTGGGGATCCCGGTCGATGGCGATCAGCCGGCCGTTCGGGCCAAGGTTCTGGAGAATGAGACGAGAGTGACCACCCCGGCCAAAAGTACCGTCGACGTAGATGCCGTCCGGCTTGATGGCCAGCCCTTCAACGGCTTCGTGCAACAGCACTGTGATGTGTTCAACGGCTTGGGTCATTTATAAAGAAAAATCCTGTAGTCGTGGCGAGCTTGCCCAGTCGTCCTCGGGCAGGCCCTGAATGTCGTCATTGACCTGTTGTTGCCAGCGGGCTTCATCCCACAGCTCAAACTTGTTGAGCTGGCCCACCAGCATGATCTTCTTGTCCAGCCCGGCGTGGCTACGCAGTGGCTGGCTCAGCAGCAGACGGCCATTGCCATCCAGCTCGCATTCGGTCGCATGGCCGAGCAACAGCCGCTGCAAGCGGCGTTCTACGGGGTTCATGCTGGAGAGCATCTTGAGCTTGCGCTCTATCTCTTCCCATTCGTTCAGGGGGTAAAGCAGCAGGCAGGGATGAGCAATATCTATGGTGCAGACCAGCTGGCCCTCGCTTTCGTCGCGCAGCCAATCACGGTACTTGGTCGGAATCGCCAGCCGCCCTTTGCTGTCCAAGCTGATGGCGTGAGCACCACGCAACAAATTGCAGTCCCTGAAAATGAGTTAAGGGGGCAAATCGCCCGATAAAAACCACTTTGATCCACTTTTCCCCACCTTGAAGTTTAAGGACGTGCTGAGGGCTTTTCAAGCGAGGATATCGGGCATGGGGAACATATTGACGCAGTGTTTGGGTAGCACTGATTAAATGAGTTGATTTTCCACAAGTTATTTGTGCAGAAATAAAATCGATTAATTAGGGACTGGGGTATAAACCGCCATAATCAGGGAGAAATAATGAAGCGGTACAATACAACTGCGCACAAAATGATGCTGACGCCTACCACGGGGTAGATGATGTAGTCATCCCCTGCTCGCCGTGCCCGCAAGCAAACCAGCTGGCACAGCAACAGGTTGTAGATGATCAGCAGAAATGTCAGCAGGAGATTTGTACCAAAAGCCAGCTCCCCAGCATGCATGACATAGAGGCCCATCAACACAAAATTGGCGAGAATCAAATACAGTAAAAATTTCTGGATCGCCTTGCCCGCTGTCGGGGTCTTTTTTACTCGTGTTATCATGCTTATCACGTCCTGGATTCCACATGAACAGTCGACAAAAATTGTCAAAAACTGTTGAGATACATCATGTTTTTATTGTTCAGCCCTCCTTGCATCACCCTGAAATCATGACTCGGGTACTCTGTTGGCTAGTTGGTACTCTGTTACTGACCTCTCCCTATTGTTATTCCTATCATAACTATCATTGGCAGGCTGGTTTTCCTACCCCTGTACAAGGAAAAGGAGCCGAACTAGTCACTCAACAGACTCAGTTTCTACTGCAGCAACGTGACCATCTGCAAAAACGGATCACTCAGTCACAGCCAATGATCCGGTGGGTCGAACAACAGGTTCGGGCACGCAAACTACCTGCCATGCTCGCTTTCCTTCCCTTGATTGAGAGCAGTTATCGACTGGACGTGGTATCTGCGGCAGGAGCCGCCGGACCTTGGCAGTTGATGCCAGCGACGGCGGCGCGCTTCTCCATTCCCATGATGTCGGGTTTCGATGGACGCTACTCACTACCACTCGCAACCGATGCGGCACTCGCCTATCTCAGTTGGCTCTATCAATTTTTTGGTCAAGACTGGCTACTGGCTCTGGCGGCTTACAACGCGGGAGAAGGGCGGGTGTTGAAGGCAGTGCTCGATGCAGGTACTCGCAATGTGTGGGAGCTATCGCTCCCGACAGAAACGCGGCTATATGTGGCCCGTTTCATTGCACTATCTCAACTGCTGGCTCGTGCTGAACAATACCAATTTGTTTTGCCATCTTGGCAAGAAGGGGAAAATTTGCAGGTGATACGGCAGCCGAATAGCTGCTCATTGCTGGATTGGGCGATGGCAAAAGGGGTTGCCATGAATGAGGCCAGCCGCTGGAACCCTGCCTGGCAGCTACCCAACGCACTCGGGGTAACCAACTGTCCCATCGTCTATAGCCGTGGAACATCCCCTACCCCAGTCACCAAAAAGGGGCAGATCCTCCTTCAAAAAGCCATTTCATTGGAAAGCTTGCACGATCCCTTGCTGCTGCATGCAGCAAGGGGGCTGGATATGAGTCGTGGCGCTATCAGACTGGAGTCGTTACCGGATCCACTGGGACTGGGGACGAAGCGACCCCTCCTGACACCATGAAGCAATGTCGCCAATGGCTGAGCACTGGTGATAGGTCTACCGATTCTGGATCTGACCAACTGGCGCCATAGAAGCTCAGGTATTGGCCAATTGAACGCCGATGGGTGATTTGGCAATCCAGCACAATACGTGGAGAGAGTGACAGGCTGACAATCTCGGGCAGGATAAAACGTGCAGGAGCCAAAAAACCAACCCCCCCCGGCCCTATATCCTTGATCACAGCCCGGCCGATGCTCTTATCGAACAGAAGACCCGACACCATGAGACGGGCAGCAATGCCACAGCTCTGTGACTCCAGCGGGGTACTGCCGTCATGCAGATACCAGCGGGGGACCTTACGCCGAGGATCGCTCAGCGTATCCGATCCCGGCAGATCCATTTCAAGGTTGTCCATGAGAAGTGTCGTCCTTGGCTTGCTTCACTGCGGCTTGTGTTTGCGCACTGAATAATTGTTCCAGATTTTTTTCCGCCTGGCTTGTCATCACCAGCAGTTCGATACGGCGGTTTTGGCTGCCTCGGGGATCGGCTGTATTCTCCAACATGGTATCTGACATGGCCACGACCTGCCCCACCCGCTCGGGGGGCATGCCTCCGGCAAGCAAGACTCGCCTTGCCATCATGGCGCGATCGGATGAAAGCTCCCAGTTGCTGTAGTTGTCACCCGCAAAGGGGGTGCTATCGGTGTGGCCCGAGATCATAACTCGGTTTTCAACTCGCTGAAATATAGGAGCCAACGCCATCAGCATATGCCGAAAGAAGGGGCTGATCCGGGCACTGCCACGGCTGTACATCTCGCGCTCATCATCATCACGAATGAGGATCCTCAAGCCTTGTGGTACCAGTTGCAGCTCAAGGTTGTTCTTGGCTTGCATCTGATCGGCCAGCGAGCCAATGAACCCGGCCAGTTGCTTCATCTGTGCCTCGCCTTCAATTTTCCCCACCAGCAGGTTCTCGTAACCGCCGCTGGCCCCATCAGAAAAGATGCTGCGATTTCGCTCCATATGCTTTGGCATCCGCTGCCCTTCCTCGACAAACTTGGGACTGAGTTCTTCCAGCACGGATGGGTTGCCTCCCAGATCCACCGGGTAGGGGCTGTTGCGGATGTCGAACGGGTTAGCTTCACTGTCCATGATGCTGTAGTCACGTAGGCGACTGGCGACGACCTCACGCTCCTCCTGACTTGAGACAGCCAGGATCCATAACACCATGAAAAATGCCATCATCGCCAAGGTGAAGTCGGCAAAGGCCACTTTCCAGGCTCCACCGCCTTTGGGCGCACTGTTACGCCGTTGCTGGCGTTTGATGATGATCTGCTCGTGATTGCGCATTACATGGCCCTGTTCGTCACCCACTCTTCCAATTCAAGGAAGCTGGGTTTAACGTCAGGCTCCAACATCTTGCGGCCCGAATCGACCGAGATGAGCGGTGTCTTGCCACGAAGCTGGGCGATCAGGATAGATTTGATACACATCAGCAGCCCGATCCGACGCTTGACCATCTCCTCCATGGCGTTGCTGATGGGCTCCAGTAAGCAGTAGCAGAGGAAGATGCCGATGAAGGTTCCCACTAACGCGGCCGCGACATGGACGCCGATATTGCTCAAGGGGCCATCCAGCTGCTGCATGGTGATGATGATTCCCATCACCGCAGCCAGAATACCGAACCCTGGGCATGCCTCGCCCGTCTTGTGCAGGGCATGTGCCGGTTTGAGCATGTCCTCCTCAATAGCCATGATTTCCTGCTCCAGCATGGTATCCAGCTCATGAGGCGTAATCTTGCCCATGCCCAGCAGGCGCAGGTTGTCGATGATGAAACCGAGCAGTTGAGGATCTTCCGATATCTGGGGATACATCAAAAATACTGAGCTCTGTTGTGGATTCTCAATATGTTCATCGAGTGCCTTCATGCCCTTATTGCGGGTCTCCTCCAGCAATTGGTGCATCAAGGTCAGCAACTCGCGGTAGATCTCTTTCTCATCCTTGTTGGATTTGAAGCACTGCTTCATCTGGCGCCACATCTCATGCATCACCTCTTTCGAGTTACCAAGAAACATGGAGCCGACTGCAGCACCTATGATGATGATCAGCTCAGCGGGCTGCCACAAGGCGATCGGTTTGCCGCCCGCCATCATGAAACCACCCAGCACACAAATGAAAATGACGCCAAGACCAATCTGTTTTTGCATGAACGCTCCCGCAGAATTCAAGGAGCCTCACCACAAGTGGTGAAGCATTAATATATGGAGTCGACCAAACGCTGCTTGAGCTGAAGGACGCACTGTTTGTGCAATTGGCAGACTCGTGATTCGGTCAGGCCCAACACCAGCGCGATCTCTTTCATATTCAACTCTTGCTGGTAATAGAGTGAGAGCAGCAGTTGCTCTCGCTTGTCCAATGAGGTGAGTACCTTGCTGATGGTCATGGCCATATCGACATCATCAGATTCAGTGGCCAGCACCTTGCCTCCATTTTCCAGCCACTCTTCCAGGCTCTGCAACGCTTCAGCCTGACTGGCATATGCCAATTGGCGTACTTCTTCCACGGTACAATTCAGAGACACAGCCAGTTCCTGCTCCGTAGGTGATCGTCCCAAACGGTTATACAGCTCTCGCTGGG
Organism: Aeromonas sp. MR19; assembly: GCF_963899305.1. NCBI lineage: Bacteria > Pseudomonadati > Pseudomonadota > Gammaproteobacteria > Aeromonadales > Aeromonadaceae > Aeromonas > Aeromonas sp. MR19. The sequence continues at coordinate 72,153 of NZ_CAWQWZ010000052.1, read as the reverse complement.
CTTGATTGTGGCTGTGCACCTGCTGGCGTAGTTGACGAGGCCGCCAATCCAGACGCCGAAGCTCATCGAGCATGGCACCACGGATACGCTTGAAGGCGTAGCTTTCAAACTGGGGGTCCGGTTCACTATCGTAACGACGCCAGGCCTCCAGCAGCCCCATCATGCCAACCTGTTCCATATCCTCCTGATCGAAGCAGGCAGAGACCTGACTGCGAAGGTGGCTGGCAGCCCGTTTCACTAACGGCAGATAACGAGTCAATATTGCCTGCTCACCCGTGCGAGGAGGTGAAGTGGCAAACTCAGGCGGCGTATCCCAGTCGGTATTCATCATATCGGTGTTATTGCACCAATACCTTGGTGATCAACACTTCATCCAGGTAGGTCTTGTACCCATAGCCCTGCAGTGTCATCACCAGTTTGCCGAGCAGAGAGCCTTGCAATGCCGTGATGTTTTGCAGCTCTTTTTTCACATCATCGTGCGTACGATGACTGAAATACTGCACCATCGCATTGCGGATGAGCGGGGTCAGCTCATTGAGGGTATTCAATTGTGCCGGATTGTGAGTAACCAGAGCCAATTCCAACACGAGGTAATGGGACTCGGCGCCTCCTTCCAGACTGATGACAAAGCGCTCCATCGGCTTGAACAATGGAGTCGCACTCAACTCTGGCTTGGGTTCGGCCAGCCCCAGCCACACTGCGACCACATCACGCTTCAGATAAACGCCATAGGCCAGCACGGCTAATAGACACAGGGCCATCACGACCACCATCAACCACTTCATGACACGCCGCATAATATGAAATCACTCTCGCTATTGCCGGATAATAAAAATCAGACCAGGGTATTCAGCCAATCCTGCATAGTGCCGTCAGTTGGCTCGAGCTCCTCTTGCCACTGCCGCCTGCCGGCCATGATTTGCGGTTGCTGCCATTTTTCCTGCTGCCCCTGCTCGCTTCCCTGACCAACATTGACCTCGACACCACCAGCATGATGGGGGGCCAAGCTCATTCGCAGTCGCTCCATTGACTGGATCAATGCATCTCGCACAGCAGGATTGCTTACATTGAGCTGAACGTTGAGACGGTCACCATCGACCCGAACTGTCAGTTCAAGCCGCCCCAGCTCAGGCGGGTCAAGACGGATATGTGCTTGTTTGATCTGTTGATTGACCTGGAGCTCAACCTTGTCCTTCAACACATCTACCAGTTGCTGGCCCCACTGCGCCGGGTTATCGGCCAACTTGGCGGGGGCCCATTGATACTCCGCCGGCCTGGAAAGAGGCGATGACAACAGGTTTCCCATCACCCCCTTGAGCTCGGGTACACCAGGCTCCTGCTCGACTGGCACCTCACCGCCCAGCAAGGGCTGCAAACTTGCTATCAGCTTGCTGCTCAATGGCAAGTCGCCGGTCTGGGCAGCTTGCTGTCCCACCATCATTCGGGAGAAATCAGTTCTGGAGAGCACAGGTTTATCCTGGCCCAATGTGGCCTGTTCAACACCATGGGGTAGTGCCGTCTCCGACCGCCCATAGGTCGACAATGAACGCAATGCCACCGATATGGAGGGGGCGCGATCGTGAACGGTTCCTCCCTCCTTCCCGCTGCTCATCTCCGCATCAGGCTGAGCAAGTCGTGCAGATGATAACCTCGTGACTTCATCATTCAGGATGAAGACGGGTGGCATGTTGGTGAAGGACTCCAATTGTTCGGTCGCATCTTCTGGCGCGGCATCGACCACATCAGTATCCGCATCCGCGTCGTCAACAACCTCTGCCGGCAGAGTAATGAGCTCTTCTGTAAACGGAAGGTCCAGAGGTTGGTACATCTCGCCTTGCTCGTCAGGCTGACGGGCAAGGCGGTTGAACCCGGTCGATTCGAGGCTAGCTAAACTGTCGACACCGGCAAGCTGGATCATGCCCATTCTTGTACCTCACCATAAGCCTGCAACCCCTCCCGTTTCCGAGACAGATCGTGCCATTCCTGCTCACGCTGTGCCGTTTCTTGCTGACATAACAGCAAGGCCTCCTGTTGCCAGTTGCGCACCTGTGCACGGGCTGGCTCCAATGATGACCACAAATCAGGTTGCTTGAGCATGTGTTGAATGAATTGGGCCAACCGGCTATCGGTCAGACGCACAGCATCCCATTGGCCAGCACGCGCCTGTTGCAAGATCAGACGACCCAGCCCCAACAGCTGACGCTGGCGAGTCTCGAGTTCTGTGCTGAGCGGCTTAGACTCTGTCATCGACATGATAATGGCCCCTAATTAAGATGACCTTACCGACTAGCAAGGAGCAGGCCAGATATGGAGCTGAGGAATTTCAGATAATGGCTGCGGTATCGAGTTGAAACAGGGGAAGGATAGCTTCCGCATTAGCGAGGATGCTGTGCCATCGCTTCCCAACCTTCCTTTAATTCCAGCAGAATACGACGAACCTCGGCAAACCCGGCGACATCGTTGGACACGCTGATCTCAAACAAACGCTGCCCACAGTAGTCGTAAAGGCGATGCAGGTTGGCTGCAAGCTCCCCGCCCTTCTCCATGTCCAGAGCACTATCAAGTCCCCCCAGGATTTGCAGGCACTTGTTGATAGTCTGCCCTTTACGCTCAAATTGCTTGGCAAGAATATGGCCTTCCGCCCTGGCCATCTCATCAAGCAAACCATCCATCAGCATCAGCACCAGCTGATGTGGATCGGCACTGGCTGCCTTGGCCTGAGTAGCAGCAAACTGATAGGCATCGTAGCCATCTTGGTGTTCAAACATGTACAACTCGCTTGTTCGGGATAAGACGCAGCGGATGGTGGGACTGACTCTGGCTTAGAGTGAGCCCATCGTCTGCAGCATCTGGTTCATGGTGGTGAACTGGTTGAGATAGCGCTTATACGCGGAATCCATACGACGATCCAGTGCTTCCATTCGCTCATTTACACGCTTTTCACTGGCCTCCAATCCACTCTTGCGCCCCTTCAAAGCACCATCGCGTTTGGTATAAGGATCCAGTGAGTCACTCATCCGTTTGAGCAGACCATCATCCCCCATCAGCGCCTTGCCGAGTAACTCGGGGTCCTTCTCCAACGCCTTGTTGAAATCCGTTTCACTGAAAGAGAGCTTGCCTGCCTTGTCGGTCTTGATCCCGAGACTGCTGAGACTCAGGCCATTGGGCAGGTCGCGCACACTGTTGGAAAGTACGCTCTTGAGGCTGCGTACCCCGCTGTCGGAAGAAAGCGCACCAGGAGCCTTGGGATCGCTGGAGGTCATCTTGGCCAGCTCATCGATCAGTTCGTTGTAGCTGTCGACAAACTTCTTGAGCGAGCCGGTCACGGCCTCCTTGTCCTGCTCTATGTTTACCAGCAAGGGAGCATCACCGCTCTTCTGAGCCTTGGTCAGCTGCAGCGTCAGACCATCGACCACATTTTCAATCTTGTTGCTGGCAGAGGTGATGGTCAACGGATTGTCCCCCCCCATCCGCAACTTGGCATCCTGAGCTTTGGTGATATCTGTCTTGCCGCTTATCGCTGCTCCCAGTGAATTACTCGCATCCCCGCGGTAATTGACCGCGATGGCATTCTCCAACCCGCTATCCTTGCTGGTCAGCACCATGTTGACCTTGCCGTCGGTTCGGACCAGGGTCGCCTTGACGCCGGGATTGTCTTTGGCATCGTTGATGTGGGAGACCAGATCCTTGACGGTTGAGCCTGCCGGCAGGGTGGCCAGATCGATGTCGATGGTCTTCCCCTTGACGGTGAGCGAAAAGACACCATCCGCAGGCAGGGGGGCCGTTTCACTATCCAGGCTGAGACCGATCTGATGGGATTGGGCAAGCTGCTCCACAAAGAAGTTGTACTGCCCCGAGCTAGCCTTGCCGTTACTCGTCACAGTCATGACCCCGTCCTGGGACATGGTCGCCTTCTGCGCCTGTAAATTGGATGCCTTGTTGAGATCTTTGAGCATGGTCTGGAAGGTCGACAGCTTGGTATTGAGCGTGCTGAGCGCACTCTGCTGACCCTTGATACCATCCATCTGCTTCTTCAGCAGTGCATCCATGTTCTTGCGTTCGATAGCTACCAGTTGCATTGCCGTACTGGCCGGATCTATTTGCATCTTAATCCCTCTTCATTTCACTCAACTGGCATGCCTGTTGGGAAAAACCGTTTCGACTCTTTCCAACCGACAAACCCTTATCAGACAAAGGCCGCCCCACAGGAGCGGCCATACAATCCATTAACGCAGCAGACCAGTTACCATACCGGTCATCTGGTTGGAGTTGGACAGAACGGACATGCCAGCCTGCATCAACATCTGGTTCTTGGTCATATTGGTGCTTTCCTGAGCGAAATCGGCATCCATGATGCGACCATTCGCCATATCGGTGTTCTCTTTCATGTTGGAAAGGTTGTTGACGGTATGCTCCAGACGGTTGATGTTGGCACCGAAGGTAGAACGGGCTTCACCGATCTTCTCCAGCATGCCGTCCATCGCGGTGATCTGGGCAGTCGCATTACCGGAGCTCAGGGTTACCGCTGCGGCACTAGTAATGGCAGTGTTGACCGCTTTCACTTGGGTGGATGCATTCAGATCCAGCTTCTCGGTGGCACTGGCACCGATCTGGAAGGAAACAGCACCAGCTTCGAATTTACCAGCGGATTTCAGCAGAGCGGTGCCACCGAAAGTGGTGTTGTCACGGATGTTGCCCAACTCTTTACCCAGCTCCTTGAACTCGGCATCCATAGCGGAGATATCTTTGTCACTGTTGGTGCCGTTGGCAGCCTGGGTAGCCAGGTCCTTCATGCGCTGGGTGATGTTGGTCATCTCGTCCATGGCGCCCTCAGCGGTCTGGATCATGGAGATGGCGTCCTGAGCATTGCGCATACCCACTTTCTGACCATTGGACTGAGCCTGTAGACGGGTGGCGATTTGCAGACCGGCAGCATCGTCGGCAGCGGAGTTGATGCGCAGACCAGTACCCAGACGCTGCATGGCGGTGCCCAGCATCTTGTTGGTAGAGTTCAGCTGGTTCTGGGTGGTCATGGAAGCAAAGTTGGTATGAATGGACAAGCCCATGGTTATTTCCTCGATTTAGGCGCTGCACTGCAGCTTGTTAGGTAGACAAAAGAGAAAGACGACCACGGAATGAAAAAAATTGAACGGGAGAGGGGGATTTTTCTTTTCCTGCCTGAAACATGCCCGTTCAACAGCAGACAAACATCGGGACTGGCAAACCGCCAACCCCGCAAAACATAAGTGAGAAGATCAGCGTAGCGCGCTATCGATATCATCCAACAGGACTGGCAGATCGAACTCCAGATAGTCGCACAGCCCGGCCCAGTCGTGGCGCTCCTGACATTGCAGCAACTGTGTGGCCAGGAGCAGCAACGAGGATTGCAGCTCGGCGGACAAGTTAACCATCAGAGGCGTCAGCAGTTGCAACATACGTCCGCATTCGAAGCAGGCCTCTTCATCCTTGCCCTCACGCAGCATAGCTGCCAGCGCATCGGCCCCCGCCTTGAAACTGGCCACATCGATCATCCGGCAAATTCCTCGTGGTAGCGGGTACCCAGGATACGAGCACCATCGCGACTACTATTCATGAAATTCACTTCTGGGTGGCGCTGAATATAGACTTCTATGCCGTTCAGATAGATACAAAAACTGAGCAGGGTTTTTACTGGTTGACCATGTCCATTGGGTACTGTTCGGCGACCATAGCGGGCATCGCTGCCCAGTTCTCCATCATGCCATCCAGTGTGGGTTCTGCCCTCAGGAAAGGAGAAGTCGGCCCCAAACAGCGTGATATTGCGTGCCCCCATCCGGACAGCCAAATCCGTGGCAGGATGGATGACACTCCCCCCGGTAAAGAGCGCTGCACGCCGCAACTTTTTCTGCATGCCAGCATAGGTCTCCAGCGCCTCATAAGCGCCGTAGCGTGGCCCTTGCCATTGTGATAACACCTTGTTGTCCACCATGGGGGTATAGACGAGAGCAATGTCGAAAGAGTGCCGAGGATCCAGGATGCCGAGGTGGATATGCCGGTCTATCGTCACTACTATATCGGGCTTGATTCCTTGTGCCATCAGAGGACGAAGAGCCGTATCGACGCAGATGAAAAGGGGCCTGTCCGGCCGTTCATAAATCACTTTCAACGTAGCCAGATGATGGGCCAAGGTCGGCCCCGTGGCCAACACATAGGCATCCCGCCCTCTAGACGAGCCAAACAGCTCCACCACATCGGCATCTTCGCGCAGTAGATCCAGATTGCCTGACAAGCGCTCGGATACCCAGTCTTGCCCGAATTGTTCATTGATTGCCTCGAGCCGACTCTGGATCAGTACCCGGTCCCGGATCTTGGCACTGCGTTCGTCAGCCAGTTCCAGTTCTGCACTCAAAAACAGAAATGGAGTCATGACCAGCTCATTTTCCTCCGCAAGCAACAGGTTGACCCTGGGGTCGGACAGCCAGTCCAGCTGCTCTGTCAAGTGCAAGACCAGAGCAAAGATCGAGGCATTCATGATCTTCACATTCAGCCGGCGCAGGCGTTTTCGCTGCAGCAGCACCCGCGGCACATCACCCAACCCAGTGCCATACAGGGTCAGCTCTGCCACCTTCGTTGGAGCCATGGCAGCAATCCGCTCAGCTTCCCGCATCCGGTCATGGCGGCTAGTCAGCTGAATACCGTTGATGGCAAGGGTCGAGCTGAGCCCTTCAACCAGTTCGGCGGGTACGCTGTTGACATCCTGTTCTTGCAGACATGCCAAGACAACAGGCCAACGGCGGGCGATGAGCTCTGCGTGCTGGGGGAAATAGTCGATCATGATGTGTTATGTCACTTGCAGAAAAGGAACGGGAAAAGAGAAGAATGTGTTCAGGTCAGCAACGCCACCACATTCTGGCGGGAAACATTTGCCTGAGCCAGCAAGCCGGCCATGGTGCCCATGAAGCCACCCTCCTTGAGCTGCTGGCTGAGCTTGCCTTGCAACTGCTCGAGCTCTTCCTGTTTAAGGTTCTGGCTACGCGCCTTCACTCGATCGAGCTGTTTGACCATTTTCTGACGAAACTGCTTGAGCTCACGCACTGACTGTTCAATCTCGCCAAGCAGCCGCTTCAGGCGCTGTTGTTCCTGCTTGAGTTCACCCTTGTCGATGCCCTCACCCAGTTGAGTGAGTTGCCCCGGTTTGGGTTTGAATTGAACTGGTACCGGATTACCCGCAGGGATCCGGATGCCTTCTCCACTCAACAACACGGGTTCATCAAGTTTACGTCTGTGCTGATCAGGCACGCTCAATTCAAGCTTGCCGAGTTCGTTTAACCGTACCTGGATATTTTCTTTGCGCAGAGCCCGATCCAGCCTGGAGACCACTTCAGCCTCATTGGCTCCAGCAGGCAATATAACTTCAGCTGCACTACTGGTTTGTGGAAAAGAGAACACAAGACGCTCGGCACTCGCCTTGGGGGTAAGCAAATCGAGTCGCTCTGAACTGTAATGAACGCGGCTATCCGTAGCAGAAGCCAGCAGACGCGGTCTCAACTCGGAGGTCAAGGGTGCCTTAGGTTGGGTCAACTTGTCTTCTAACAATTTCAGGCGCGATACCAGATCCCCACTCGCAGCACGATTTTGGCCGAGTTGCTGCTCCAGACGTTTGAGCTCCCCCCATACCTGGCTCAAGGCTTGCTCCCCTCCCTGGGCATGGGCTATTCGCTGCTGAGCCGTGCCGATCAGAGCCCAGCGATCCAGTCGGACAATATTGGGGTGACGTTCCGTTTTGCTGGCTGACTGGGACGTAGTTTGAGCAGCCACGCGCCCGCGCAGTCGGGGCTGGGCAGGTGTTTCGGCCACTCCGCCCAAACGGGTTTGTTGGATCTGCATCATGGCTCCCTGAACCTGAATTTATGGCATGTAGTTGAACAAGCTCAAGCCGTTGACCTTGGCAAATGCCTGTTGTTGCACTTGCAAGGCCATCAGCACATGAGCCTGCTGGGTGACGGCACTGGCATAATCGAGGGACTCTATCTGATTACTCACTTCCTTGCTATAGACGCCCTTCTCGGCATGCCCTTCATCCACTTGATCAAGCAAATTAATACGAGCACCAATAGAACTCACCATCTGGCTGATATCGTCCTGTAATGTCTTGCTTCTATCCAGCATGTTCCGGGCTTGATCCGCTGCATCGGGAGCACCACTTTCCATGGCTTCCACCATGGTGTCCAGCTGCTTGAAGAAGTCTCCGTTCTGGATAAATAGCAGATCCGCAGTCTGGTTGAGCCCCACAGTAACGCCCTTGGCGATCCCAACCTCTCTTATCAAGGCATCTCCCTGATATTGGTAATCACCAGCAGGGGTTTTAACAATCGCAATCTGGTTCACCTGACTGCCGGCAAAAAGGCTCGAACCACTCTCGTTGCGGGCATTGGCCAGATCCAGCAAACCATCCTTGATAACAGCAGCTTCACTGGCCACCGCGCGACGGTCACCTTCAGAAAGTGAGCCCGTTGCCGCAGTTTGAGTCAGTTCGCGCAGCCGCATCAGCATGTGGGTCATTGTTTCCAACTGCTGCTCACCTTGCGATAGCTGGCTTTTGGCATTGGCAATATTTTTCTGATACTGCTCCATTGCCACCTGCTCTTTCTTCAACCCGAGCAAACGTACACTCCCCACGGGATCATCCGAGGGTTGCAGGATACGTTTGTTAGCCGATATCTGGCGATCAAGCCGGGCATATTCACCGAAACCATGCTGCAGGTTGTCGAGCATGCTGAGTTGTATTTGGTTGGTGCTAATGCGCATGGTCACTCCGTCAGAACATGTTCAGGATGGAATTGAAAAGCTGATCGGAGGTACTGATCACTTTGGCATTGGCCTGATAGGCCTTGGTATAGGCCATGATCTTGACCCCTTCCTCATCCGTGTTGACTCCACTGACACTGCTCAGTTTGGTGGCCAGCTGCTTCTCCATATTGGCATCCGCCTCCATGGTGGCCTTGGCCTGGCCACTTTGTACCGCCATCCGACCAAGCAAGGCACTGTACGCATCATATTGGCTATCTTTGATGGTCAACAACTCCTGCAAGTTACTGTTATCGCCTTTACCGCCGCCCGACTTGGCAAAGGCCAGGTGATCACCGGTGAAGCCGCTGGCCACCTTGAGGGTACCGGACGGATTGAGCGGGTCATAGCTGAACAGCGGCTTGCCCGGATCACCGTTCAGATCGATCCCACCCGCCTGCTTGGCGTTGAAGTCATCCGCCAGTTTCTTCGCTATCTGATTAAGCTCGTCACGCAGCGGGCGCAATACTGTCGTCCTGTATTCCATCACCCCGGCCAGGCTGCCGCCATGCAGCTTGGGGACATCGAAGGACTGAGGACCAAAGCTGAGACTCAGCGAATCACCGGCCAAAGAGAGAGTACTGTTGCTACCGGCCAATACCAGGGGCTGTCCCTGAGGCAGACTTAACGAAAATGAACCGTCGCTTTGCCGGTTGACCCTAACTTCCATGAAGGTCGACAACTCACGTACGATCTGCTCGCGACTGTCTTCCAGTACCGAGGTATTGACCCCCTTGGAAACCTGCTCACCGATCTGGGTATTCAACTCGGCCACTTGTTTCAGATAGCTGTTGACCTGAGAGACAGTGCTGTTCAGTTGATCATCGATCTGCTTCTCTTGCGTCAACATGCTCTCGTTCAACTGGCCAAAACGGTTGGCCAAGGCTCCAGCAGAACTAACGATCTGGCTGCGCTGCGCTGGCGTCTCCGGGCTGTCGAGTGCGGCACTCAAGGAGGCAAAGAAACTGTCCAGTCCCTTGGCGATATTCATCGACTCGCTACCCAACAACTGCTCGGTGGTATTGATGTACTGATGAAAGGAATAAGAGGCGCCAGTGGAAGAGCGACTGCGCCAATGCTGTGAAACCAGGTAATCATCCGTGATCCTGCGAACACCGGTCACCTCTACCCCCATACCGTTGTCCAATCGACCAAAGCCGGACAGGCTACCCATCATGGCTTCCTGGCGGCTATAGCCTATGGTATTGACGTTGGCGATATTCTGGGCGGTGACATTTAACGCGATCTGGGCCGCGTTAAGTCCGCTAAAACCGATATTGAGCATCGACATCAGTCAACTTTCCTCATTGTTGCCGAATTCAGAGGCTGACTGAAGGCAGCCAGGGTCTGTGATTCTGAAGCGACCACAGGCTCGGCATTCTTTAATGTCGGCGCCAATTGGCTGACCATCTGCTCTTTCAGCCCCATACCGCCACGCTTGACCAGGCTCATCGCCAGTTGACTGTCATACATGTCGCGATATAGCTCTTCTCCTTTAATGATCCTGTCATCTTCATCCTGCATGGCGTCGGAGGCTGAACGCATATGCTTGAGCACAGTCTGTAAAAAGCTCACCTCAAATTGGCCCGCCGCGGCATCCAGCGCCGCACGTTGATCCGGATTGCTCTTTATCTGCTGCAATTCATTGAGATCCTGATAAAAACCAGGCTCTGACGTTATTCTGGTCATAGCGATCCTTAGATGACCACCAGTTCTCCCTCGAGGGCACCGGCCTCATCGAGAGCTTGTAAAATGGCCATGACATCATCGGGAGTTGCCCCGAGTGAATTGACTGCCTTGACGATCACCTCCAGCGAAGTGCCATCCGGCCAGACAAACATGTTGTTTCGTTCGCGATCCACCTGGACCTTTGAATTGGGTGTCGTCGTCGTTTGCCCATTGGAGAAGGCATTGGGTTGACTGACATTCTGGCTCTCGCCTATGGTCACGGTCAGACTGCCATGGCTAACCGCAGCCTTGTGTACCTTGACCCCTTGCCCCATCACCACAGTCCCGGTCCGGCTGTTGAACACAACTCTGGGCCGCTCCTTGCCCATATCAACTTGAATGTCTTGCAGCAACGCCATGAAAGAGATCCGCTGACTCTCATCCTTGGGAGCTGTGACCTGGATCCGCCCTGCACTCACAGCTCTGGCAACTGGACCCAGCTGGCGGTTGATTTCTCGCTCAACATTGCGGGCCGTTTTAAAATTAGGCTGGTGCAGGTTGAGCGTCACCTCGGGTTTATCCGCAAAGTTACTGACGGCCTCGCGCTCAATGATGGCGCCATTGGGAATGATGCCTGCCGTCGGCACATTGATGGTCACAGAAGAACCGGATTGCCCCTCAGCCTTGACCCCGGCGACCACCAGATTTCCTTGGGCAACGGCGTACACGTCCCCATCGATACCACGTAATGGCGTCAACAGTAGTGAGCCACCACGCAGGCTCTTGGCATCCCCGATTGAGGTCACAGTGACATCCACCAACTGCCCCTTGCCTGCCAAGGCCGGCAGCGTCGCCTGTACCGATACGGCCGCGACGTTCTTGAGCTTAGGGTCGAGATCATCGGGCAACTGTACGCCAAACTGTTTGAGCATGTTGGCCATGGATTGGCCGGTAAATTTGACCTGGCTGCGATCTCCCGTACCCGACAGGCCGACGACCAGGCCATAGCCCACCAGCTGGTTGGTTCGCATTCCCTGCACATCGGCAATATCCAGCAAGGCCCGCTTGGCAGGGGGCGCAGCATTAGCCCACCAGGGCAGACTCAGGCAGAGCAAGGTGATAAACCATTTGTTCATGTAAACCCTCAAAAAGGTGCGAATGCGGAACTGAAGAAACGCCCCAGCCACCCCATCTGGTTACTGTCGGCAAGGGCACCACGCCCTGCATAGGTAATGCGGGCATCGGCAATTCGCTGAGAGGAAATACGGTTGCTCTGATCGATATCTTCCACTCTCACCATGCCACCCAGACGGATATATTCGTCTCCTTGATTGAGTCGGATCCACTTCTCCCCCCGGATCCCCAGCACCCCGTTTGGCATCACTTCGGCAACCGTTACCGTAATGGAGCCGGCTAACGTATTTTGCTGGCTGGAGGTAGCGCCACCATCAAAGTCACGATCAGCACTCAGGCTGGCGCCCCAGTCGGAACGCACTTTTCCACCAATAGAGGGTGCTGGTACGTTCATGCTGCTGTTCTTGCTCATGCTGGTGTTGGCTTTCTTGCTCGACTGGGTACGTTCTTCCAGTACCACGGTCAGAATATCGCCGATACGATAGGCACGACGATCCTGAAACAGAGTCATCATGTAGTCGCCACGATAAAGACTACCGTCTTCTCCCCGAGCCGAGACAGATAACTTGGGCCGGGAAGGAGCCCACTTTTCGTCACCTGGCTCAGGAGCCTTGAGCTCATAAGTGGCACAGCCACCCAGCAGCAATACCACCCAAAGATAACGCCACATCGCCTTCATCATCACAGCGCCTGAGTGACGAACTTGAGCATCTGATCTGCGGCGGATACTACCTTGGCATTCATCTCATAGGCACGCTGAGTGGTGATCATGTCGACCATCTCCTCCACCACGTTGACATTGGAACTTTCCAGCGTGAACTGCTTGATGGCACCCATTGCCTCCTCACCCGGTACCCCTTCGATAGCTTCACCGGAGGCACCAGTCGCACGGTAGAGGTTGCCCCCAAGCGCTTCCAACCCAGCGGGGTTCGTGAAATTGGTCAAGGTAATACGCCCCAGCTCCACATTTTCTTGCTGGCCTGGCAGCGTTGCGCTTACGGTCCCATCTGTACCGATGGAAACCTTGGTCGCATTGTCGGGGATCTGGATCTGCGGCAACATGGGCAGCCCATCCGAATTCACCAACAAACCTTCAGCATTGCGATGCCACTGACCATTACGGGTATAGGCCGTTTCCCCATCAGGGCGTTCGACACCAAAGAAACCGGCACCGACAACAGCCATATCCAATTCCTGGTTGGTATTCTGAAACTGCCCAGGGGTAAACACTTTCTGTGTTCCAACCACACGCACACCATTACCCATCTGAATGCCGATGGGTGACAGGTTTTGCTGATCCTGCTGAGCGCCAGGCTGGCGCTGTACCTGATAGAACAAGTCTTCAAAGGCCACGCGATCGCGCTTGAAACCAACCGTATTCACGTTGGCCAGGTTGTTGGAAATGCTGGCCATCTTGGCATCTTGTGCCGACAGACCCGTTTTACTCACCCAAAGTGCTGCATGCATCTTTGCTTCTCCACCTAATTCATTCGGGGCGCTATCGCGCATCCATCAAGGGTCTTGTGGCTCTAACGAGCGAACCTGCTAGCCCTGGCCGGAAATAAGTCTGGCCCCTTGCCGGGCCTGATCATCTGCGGTTTTCATCAATTTGACCTGAAGCTCGAAATTGCGGGTCAATGACATACTGCTGATCAGCTCGTCGACCGCATTCACATTGGCGCCCTCAAGAAAACCTGAGGCCAGTACCACCTGCTCGCTGGTCTCGGCATCCCCCCCCTGACGTAAGCGGAAGAGGCCATCTGGACCTTTTACCAGTTCGACCGGATCCGGGTTGACCAGCTTGAGGCGACCCACATCCAAGCGGGCACCACCACCCGGTGGCGTGATGCTGAGGGAACCATCCTTGCCGAAGCTCAAGTCGCGATAAGCAGGCAGTACCATTTCCCCACCATCTCCCAGCACAGGGCGACCATTGAGGGTTAATAGCCCTTCAGCATCCACTTCCAGGTTACCTGCCCGGGTATAGGCCTCTTTGCCATCGGCAGTTTGCACCGTGATAAAACCTTCACCACGCACCGCCACATCCAGTTTGCGACCCGTTTGCATCAGAGCACCCGCCTTAAAATCCGTGCCGGCCATCTCTTCGCGCGCCATGACCCGGCTTGGATAACCATCACCGGTCAGTGCATAAGCGGAAACCCGCTCAAAATCAGCCCGAAAACCGGCGGTATTGACGTTGGCCAAGTTATTCGCCCGAATTTGCTGGGCCATCAGGGTATGTTGCGCCCCCGACATAGCGGTATAGATAAGCTTTTCCACGCATCAAGCCTTAGAAGGAGTTGAAGAGGACCTGAGTCATCTTGTCAGCTGAACTGATGGTTTTGGCGTTGGCCTGATAGTTACGCTGGGAAGTCATCAGGCTGACCAGCTCACCGGTCAAGTCCACGTTGGAGCTTTCATAAGCCCCCGCAGTGAGTGAACCCATGGTCCCGGTTCCTGGGGCGCCCAACACAGGCTGACCTGAGCTGAAGGATTGTTGCCAGGTGGTGTTGTTGGTTTGCATCAGGCCATTCGGGTTGGTGAAATTGGCCATCACCACTTGCCCCTGCAGCAAACTCTGACCATTGGTGAAGGTTGCATACACACCACCATCGGCATCGACCTTGACCCCGGTCAGATCGCCGGCCGCATAACCATTTGACTGGTTGCGGGTTGCGTTGAAGTCGGAGGCATACTGACTGACACGTGCGACATCAACACTGAGAGCAATTTTCTCGGCGCCTGGGGGCGTCAAATTCAGCACAGGGGAAGTGGTCGGGGATTTCAGCGTACCGTTGGTATTGAACTCCATGGTGACCGGCGAACCCGTCTTGGTGCCATTGAAGGCGTAGTTGACCTGCCAGGTATTGTCCGCCGTTTTGACAAAATACTGGGTCACTGTGTGTTCAACCCCCAGCGAGTCATAAACCTTGCTGGATTGTGAATAGCTAAAACTGTCAGATTTGGCAGGATCGAACGGATGGGCAGTCTGATCGATCACACTGGCATCCGCCTTGAGGTTGGCTACGAATTCCAGCTTGTCAGATGCCTTGGCTGGCAAGCTGCCCGCCTTGACCTGAATATCGCCAATCACGCCGGATTGCAGCTCACCCGCATCATTGGTGGTATAGCCTTGCAGGCGAGTACCATTGGCTGTGGTCAGATAGTTGCTGGCATCCCGTTGAAACATACCCGCACGGGTATAAGAAGTCTGGCCATTGCTGTCTTTCAACACAAAAAAACCACTGCCGGAGATGGCGAGATCCAGTCCCTTACCGGTACGCATCACATCGCCATTACGGTCAAAGTTCTGGGAGACGTTGTTCATCTCAACACCACCAGCCTGTCCACCACCATAGATAGCGGCGAATTCGGCACGGCTCGATTTGAAACCAGCCGTACTGGCATTAGCCACGTTGTTGCTGATAACACTCAATTCCTGGTTCACGGCGCGCAGGCCGCTCAATCCGATACTGAAAGACACAGTTTCGCTCCTATCTGATTACGCCGATTTACCAAACTGGATGGCACTGAAGAGAGGCACATCACCCACTCCAGCCACCTGTAACATGATCTCGCCTGTGCCTGGCAAGGTGACACGCTCCACCTTGCTGGCCACAAAATTCTTGGATGTGGTCGCCACACCATCGAGCGAGGCTTTTACCTCGAAGCTATATTCACCGGCAGGCAAGGGAGGCAATTCATAATCGAGTCCCCCAGCCTTGCTATCACCCCAATTTTTGGTCGCAACCAGGGTGCCATGTTCGTCATATACCTTGAGCTCAACCTGATCCGCAGCGCCGGCCAGCTCAATCTGCCCACGAATCGTCTTTTCAGCGCTCTGGGTCAGTGTCTTGCTGGGAACCATTACTTCCTTGTCGATCAGAGCCGTACTCTGCAATACCTGCTGGGTATCCATCATGTTGATCGACTTTTGCTGCAGGACTTTGAGGCTCTCAACCCCTTCCACCATGCTGAACTGAGCCAGCTGGGTGACGTATTGGGCACCATCCAGTGGATTGGTCGGGTCCTGGTTCTGGATCTGGGCAACCATCATCTGCAAGAATTCGTTACGTAATTGCATGCCACCTTGGGGGTTCTGGCCCGCTGCCGCACTATTGGGGGCTATATCCGGTGTTGCTGTACGCTGGCTGGTGCTACGCGCAGTATCCAGGCTACTCACCTGAGGCAGGCTCATGGCTTACACTCCTTGGCCCAGGCGCAGCAAACCCTGCTGCATGCTATTGATGCGATTGATCACTTCGACCGAGGTTTCAAAACCGCGCGAGGCGCTCATCATGTCGGCCATCTCTTCAACTGCGTTGACGTTGGAGTAATAGACGAAGCCATCCTGATCGGCCAAGGGGTTGGTCGGCTCGAGGCGCTTCTCTACTTGGCGATCAGACTGCACGATTCCTGCGATCTGTACCTGAGCCGCCCCCAGCGAGTCAGCATCCTGTACTCGTTGATACAGGGTGGAGAACACCGGCTTGATGGCACGAAAAGCTGCCTCTTCACTGCCTGCGGCACTGTCCACGTTTGCCAGATTGGAGGCCACCGTATCCAGGCGTACGGTTTGCGCGCGCATGGCACTGCCTGCAATGTCATAGATTCGATTAAACGACATGATTAACGGCCCTCGATCGCTTTGGCGATCCCGGTGATTTTCATATTCAGGAAGGTGAGACTGGTCTGAAAGTCGGTGGCATTATTGGCAAACTTGCTTTGTTCAACGCTGAGCTCGGCAGTATTGCCATCCATGGAAACCTGATAGGGAATACGATACAGAGGATGTTGCATATCATTGGCCATGACGCCCTGACTGATGGCTGCACTCGCATCTCCCGTCGCCACTTGCTGCGCGACACGCCCCAGAATCGTCTTATAATCGACATCTCGGGCCAGATAGCCAGGGGTATCCACATTGGCCAGATTCCCTGCCAGAATACGCGCCCGATCCGCTCGCACATCGAGGGCATAAGGGTGTACACCAAGAGCGCTGTCAAATGAGATACTCATGCTTCATCCTTCTATGAATCTGTCAGACCGGTGCATTCTTTATCAAGACTCATGCCAATGATGAATATCCTTTATTCCCGCTGGTTACCGCTTCAGCAGTGGCTGATAACACTGATAAAAGGGGAAGTGTTGTTTCCCGTATGGAAGCGCATAGGCCTGTTGTGCCTGCTGATGCTGTCATACCCGCTGCAAGCCGCACCAACAGACTTGTCGCGGCATTTGGAGACCCAGCTGAAAGAGGATGCTAGTGAAGCGCTGAATACCTATTTGCAGCAACAAGGCTGGTCAGCACCTGAAGTCGACTACCAAGTCTGGCTCTCTCCCGCAGTGGCCCATTTGCCCCCCTGCCACCAAGCCATTCGTCTGCAAGCAGGAGGGCAATATCGGCAACCTTGGGGGCGACGTCCCTATCTGGCTGAATGCACGGAACCTGCATGGCAACTAAGGACTCGTGTCGAAGTGACGCTCATGTTGCCAGTGTGGGTCACGGCACAAGAAATCCAGAAAGGCCAAACCATTCGTGCCGGAGATCTCGTCGAGAAATCTCTTGATATCAGTCGATTGCAACGCGGGTTTGTTCCAAGCTCCGAATCCCTTGTGGGGAGCAAGAGCAATCGGAATCTCAGAATGGGTCAGTTGATTGGTGAGCTGGATTTGCAGAAGGCCTGGGCCGTTCGGGAAGGGGAAGGGGTGCTGATAAGAGCCGGTCTCGACAGTTTTTCCGCAACCACCCGCGGTAAAGCATTGGCAAACGGCGCCATTGGCGACGGCATTAAGGTAAGAAATATCAGCTCAGGCAAAGAGATTCAGGCCTGGGTGATCGAGAAAGGTGAAGTCGAAACCCGTTTTTAACCCAAAGGGCGGGTTTGATTTAAGTTAGGCCGGCCTTGGGTCGCTTTTCAGAGATAGACCATCAGGAATTGACGTTATGAAAATCACACGCACCGACCCGCTCTATGTTCAAACCCAGCTGCAGCGCAAGCCGGAGTCTGCGACTGCACAGCCACAAGCACGCGCCAGCCAGGCTGATGCCCAGATAAGCACCACGGCGCAGTTTGTAAACCAGGCAAGATCGCAACTGGCAACTACATCGGATGTGGATATGGAGAAGGTGAACCAGATCCGCCAAGCCATCAGCGACGGCAAGCTCGAACTCGATATGGATGCGCTGAGCCAAGCCATTCTGGATATGCATCGCCGATGAGCCTGGATCCCAAGCTACGGGTCAAGCAACTGATCATCGGTATCCAGCAAGATTGTGGTCGCTACGCCGAGCTGCAACAGCTGCTGCTACGCCAACACAGCCTGCTGGCCGCTCACGATGTTGACGGGCTGGCTGAACACAATCAGCTGCAGACCCAACTGATGGTTGTGGTTCAACAGCAGGCACAACAACGCTGTCAACATCTGCTCGCGTTGGGATTGAAACCGGACGAAAAAGGGATGGCGACACTGATCGCAAAACTGCCAGCCAGTTTGCAAAAAAACGTTGCCAGCCAATGGCAACAGCTTGAACAGTTGTTACAGCAATGCTTGCGCCAAAACGAACTCAATGGGCGCCTGCTGGCAGGGCAGATCGAAACAATCAACACGCTATTGGGACAAGAACAGCCCTATGGCCAACTGGAACGCTTCCCGGACTAACCCTTATCCCTCTGATGACGCAGACTGGATAACTCATCCAGCTGTCGCTGATCCCGTGACTCCTGCTGCTGACGCAGGGTCAGGTCACGCTTATCCAGCAGCAACTCCAATCCTTTGACCCGACCAAATTGCTTGAGCACCTGGCCCTCGTGGCGCTCCAAATCCAATTTGGCCAAGGCAGACTGTTGTACCTGATGAACCAGCAGATGGCGCAGTTGTCCCTCCATCTGCTGCTTGTTTTGCCACAGCAGGGGATGGAATGTTGCCGAACCTGGGCTCAGAGAGCTGATCACATCCTGCAACCTCAGCGCCCTATGCTCTTCTCGCATGGCCTCTTCTCGCAAACGCTGGCGCTCCTTGCCCATCACCTCCAACGCATCCTGCTGCAAACCAAGATAGGATTTCAACATGGTGGATCCTTAAGACTTCCCAAGCACTTGCTTCAGCCCTGTCATCACCTGAGCAAAAGGCATCTCCTCATGGATACCCTGTTGCAGGAAGGCCGCGATGGCAGGGTAACGCTGTACCGCCTCATCCATCTGGGGGTCGGCTCCCGGCTGATAACCGCCCAATGGCAACAACTCGCGCACCTGTTGATAACGCCCCCACAACTGCCGCAGCGTCACCGCCAGCGTCTGCCATTCGGCAGGGACAACCTGTGGCATGACTCGGCTTACGGAGGCACCTATATCGATTGCGGGGTAATGTCCCTCCTCCGCCAATCGGCGAGTCAGAACAATATGACCATCCAGAATGGCACGGGCCGCATCCACCACAGGATCCTGCTGGTCGTCCCCTTCCGCCAAGACTGTATAGAAAGCACTCAGAGAACCATCTGGGTGTGTGCCATTACCGGCTCGTTCAACCAGCTGGGTCAGCATGCTGAACACCGAAGGTGGGTAGCCACGGGTCGCGGGTGGCTCCCCTATTGCCAGCGCGATCTCACGCTGAGCCTGGGCATAACGAGTCAAGGAATCCATGAGCAGCAGCACATCCCGTCCCTGCTCGCGGAAATACTCGGCGATACGGTGACACAATTGTGCCGCGCGCAGACGCATCAGCGGAGATTGATCCGCAGGGGCCGCCACGACGACCGCACGCGCCAACCCTTCCGGGCCCAGGCTGTGCTCAATAAATTCGCGCACCTCTCGCCCCCGTTCACCAATCAGTCCCACCACCACTATCTGCGCGGTCGTATTGCGGGTCATCATGCCCAGCAGCATACTCTTGCCGACCCCGGAACCCGCAAACAGGCCAAGGCGCTGTCCCTTGCCTACCGTCAACAGACCATTGATGGCACGAATGCCCACATCGAGCGGCTCGCGCACTGGCGTGCGCAGCAGGGGATTGGGGGGCGAGGCGAACAAGGCAACACGCTCACCTTCGTCGCGCAACGGACGACCATCCAGGGGTTGCAACAGACCATCGACCACACGTCCCAAGAGATGCTCGCCGACCTGTATTGTCTCTTCACCATCAATGGGAAGCACACGTGCACCGGCATAGAGGCCACTCATGGGTTGCAGCGGCATCAGGTAGGAAATATCCCGGTTGAACCCGACCACTTCGGCCAGCAGCGGTGCCCCTGTCGCCGTATCAACCCGGCAACGCTGGCCCATCACCAGCTGACAGCCAACCACCTCCAGTGTCAGCCCTGTGACTCGAACTAGCCGGCCATAACGGCGAAAACCGGGAACATCCTCAAAACTGTCCAGCGCTGAAGTGAGCGCCTGTTGCAGCGCTTCATGCATCCTGTGGCAATTCCAGCGTACTATTCAGCTGCTCGATACAAGAGGCGAGGCGCTCTCCGGTATTGACTTCGATCACCGCAGCCCGAGTTTCTATGCGGGCATCGCCCACACTCAGGGTGCCATCCACCTGCAATAGCCACCCCTCACAACGGGTAACGCCTTGCTCGGCCAGGCGCTGGCGATCCCCCTCACTGAGATAAATCACCAGCTCTTCCGATGCCGCTGGCAGACTCGCCAAGGCCTGCTCCACCTGATTGAGTACCTGCTGGGGATTGAGGGTAAATTCAGCCTGGATCACTCGTTTCGCAACCTGCGTCACCAGCTGGGCAACCAGCTCTTTTTGTTCCTGCATACGAGAACGGGTCAAGGACTCCCATTGTGCCTGCAGCTTGGCAAAGGGAACCAGGGCCTGATCGAACGAGGCACGCCCTTCTGCCAGTCCCTGTGAAAAACCACGAGTTTGCCCCTGTTGCAGTCCCTTGGCCTCCCCGTCAACGAGACCGCTGGTCAACCCTTGCTGATAGCCTGCCTGATACCCTTCATCATGGCCTTGCTCCAGACCCTGTTGATAGCCGAATTCAAACTGCTCCTGCTGGCTCTGCGCCTCTGCTCCGCTTTGCCCCAACGAAGGGAAACGGTAAAGACGAGTGGCGCCCGTCGCCAACTTGCGAACATTGTGACTCATGAACGCCTCCTGTTAATTGACGGTGGGCTCTTCGAACAGCTGGAATTCGACCTCGCCCTGCTCCACCAATTCGCGGACCAGTTGCATGACCTCTTCCCTTGCCTGCTCGACCTTGCGCAAAGAGACACTGCCCTGCCCCTGAATTTGGGCATCCAGCGCCTGGGCCATACGCTTCGGCATGGCTCCCAGCACCACTTTGCGGAAGCTGGCTTCGGTATTTTTCAGCGCCAATGCCAGCAGATCGCTTGGCAGTTCCTGTACCAGACGTTGCAGGGTTTCATCCGATTGACGACGCAACGCCATGAAGTCAAACATGTTCTTCTCGATTTCCAGCGCCATGTCGCCATCGTGTTCCCGCAACAGGGCAAGCATCTGCTCCTTGTCTCCCTGATAACGGTTCAAGATGTCGGCCACCTGTCGTACGCCATTGACCTTGGCTCCGGACTGATCCGCCACGTAGGCGAGGCAGCGGTCCAATGTCAGACGCAACTCTCCCAACACGTGTTCACTGACACTATTGAGGCTGGCAACCCGCACCAACAGATCATCGTGAACGGAACCAGGCAGAGCATCCAATACGGCAGATGCCGTCTGGGGGGGCAAGAAAGCCAGCAGAACCGCCTGCATTTGCGGATGCTCATTACGGAAGAAGCGGGCCAGCACATCGGCAGGAACCCATTGTAAACGCTGGATATCCTGGCTCATGACATCGCCATACAGGCTGTCGAGCAGACTGCGGGAGAGCCGCTGCCCCAGTGCGAGATCCAGCGTCTGTTCCAGATATTCCCGCGAAGCGCTGCCAATCCCGCTCTGCTCACGGTACTGGTTGAAGAACTGCTGCAAAGTCCACTTTGCCTCCATAGAGCTGACGCCAGACAGACCCGCCATCTTGGAAATGAGTCGCTGTACTTCGTCACGGGAGAGTTTTTGCATGACCTTGGCTGCCGCCTCTGTGCCCATGCTCAACAGCAAAATCGCTGCCTTTTCCAGATTATCGATGTCGATATCGACGGCATTTTGGTTCAGATTAACGTTGTTCATTGCCGCTCACCCATGATCTGACCACTTCCGCTACCCGAGCAGTGTCCTTCTCAACCAGCAACTGCAGATGCTGAAGCTGTACTTCCAGTTCGGAACCTGGCTCTGGCAATGCCTCCAGATTCAAGGAGGAGAACTGGGGTTCCATCTGATTATCTGCACGGATCAGACCATTATTCATCATTGGAGCCGTCAGGGCGGCATCGTCATCGCGTCGCATGGAGAGACTCACAGTTGGTTCTTGCTGCTCGTCCTGCTCTTCGGCTGGTTCCTCATCGGGTAGCTGCTGGGTACGTACCAGATGCTTAACCAACGGACGAATCCCGAAGAACACCAACGTCAAGCCAAGCAGGCCTCCGACCAGATAACGCAGTGAGTCTTGCCAATAAGGCGTTTCCCACCAGCCAGATTCAGGAGGAACAATCGGCACCGCACCGGTAAAGTCGAAGACTTGCAGACTGATCTGATCGCCCCGCGCATCATCAAATCCGACCGAGCGCTCCACCATCTGGCGGATTTGCTCCAGTTGTTCTGCACTCCAGCCATTTTTGGGGGCACTTTGCTGATTTAGCAAAATGGAGACATTCATTTTCTCCAGCCGGCCCTGCTGATAGCGGGTATGCACTATGGTTCGGCTATTTTCGTACTGTTTGTTGATCTCTTGGCGCTCGGTACGAGAGTCGTTCTTCTGGGCTTCCGAGCTGGTAGCCCCCTGATTCGGAGCTGGCTGCTCACTTTTGGGCGTTGTTTCGGGAGGGCGATTGGACAAGGCTCCGGGGATCCCCAGCGCCAACGCGTCTATGGTTTTATCCGACTTGCTGGACTCCTTGGTGACCACGCCCTGTGGATCCAGCTGCTGCTGAGTCTCCTCCACTGCATTGAAGTTCACATCGGCAGCGATCTGCACCCTGAAATTGCCCGTGCCCAGCATGGGATAGAGCATGTCGCTGGCCCGCTGGCGGATGTACTGCTCAAGCTTGCGCACATATTCCATCTGCTGCACGCTCTGCTTGCCGAAACCAGCCTTGTCACCCAGCTCGGCGCTGAGCAGCTGACCCGCCTGATCCACTATGGTCACAGCACCCGGCTTCATGCCGGAGATGCTGCCAGCCACCAGATTGGCTATCGCCTCCACCTGTCCTGGCTCCATTGCCTGACCCGGTTGCAGATCCAGCATCACAGAGGCACTGGGTTTTTCCTCATCACGACCGACAAACAGGGTCCTCTTGGGAATCGCCAGATGAACACGAGCACTGCGCACCGCATCCAGCGAGATGATGGTTCTCGCCAGCTCACCTTCCAATGCATGCCGATAACGGGCGCCCTCCATGAATTCGCTGGTGCCAAGGCCTGTGACATTATCCAACCCTTCCAGACCGGCAGGCATGGCCGCTCTGACCCCTCTGGCAGCCAACGCCATGCGAACATGGGCAAGCTGACTCTCGGGGACCAGAATTTGACCCGTGCTCTTTTCCAAACGGAATGGCACTTGCTCCTTTTCCAGCATCTCCATGATGTTGGCGGTATCGTAAAGCTCCTGCTTGCCATACAGGGGCACGTAATTCTTGCTGGAGGTCCACAGGATTACGACGATCGTGCCAGCCACAATGGCCGCCAATAGTGCGATTGTAAGAATGGATTTATTGTCGCGAGAAAGGCTACGCCAGTTGCGCAACCCTTCTTGGACTCGTGTTCTGAAGGAATCCGAAGCCCCTTGCGGGGACGTTACCAGTTCAGTCATCACTTACCTCAGAGTGGCATGCGCATAATGTCGTCAAAGCCTGTCATCAGCTTGTTTCGCACCTGCATCAGGGCTGAGAAGCTGAGACCCGCTTTCTGGCTGGCCACCATGGCCCCCACTAGGTCATCACTCTGACCCGCATCGACGGCGGTCATCAGTTTTGAGGCGGTATTTTGCTGCTCGTTGACTCGCCCGACGACATCGCGCATGGCATCGGTGAATGACACATTCGATGCATCATTTAATTCGATGGAAGGGGTTTGGTTGGCGACTCGCTGCATCTCCTGCATCTGCTGCAAGAGCGTCACCTGTGATGACATCATTTCAATCTTCACTCGGTTATCCCTTAGTTTTGAAGCTGCTGCTCAATATCTATGCCCTGCTCACGCATGGCCGCCAGCTTGTATCTCAGTGCCCGGGTCGTCATACCAAGGGCCTCTGCCGTGCGGGTCCGATGGCCGCGAAAGCGGCGCAGAGTCTCTAGTACAAATTGAAATTCGGCATACCGACGCGTCTCGCTAAGCCCTTCCGGGGCGGAAAACGCTTCCGGTAACGCATTGTCGGATTCAATGGTGTAACTGGGCAGCATCAAATCGACTGCTTGAATATGCAATCCGCGAGCCATGATTAATGAACGTTGCATGACGTTATCCAGCTCCCGGACATTGCCAGGCCAGCCATACGCCAACAGCTGCTGACGGGCGCTTTCGCTCAGACGATAGCCTTGCTGAGGAGCATGCCGCTCGATGAAATATTCGGCCAATGGCAGTATGTCATCCGGGCGCTCCCGTAGCGCTGGCCAATTCATGGGCAGTACGTCGAGACGATAAAACAGATCCTCCCGAAACTGGCCCACGGCAACAAGCGTCCGTATATCTTTGTTGCTGGCAGCGATAATCCGTACATCCAGTGCGATGGTTTGGTGACTACCGAGCCGCTCGACTTCCTTCTCTTGCAAAACACGCAGCAACTTGGCCTGCAGCGACAACGGCAACTCAGAAATTTCATCGAGTAGCAGGGTTCCGCCTTGTGCCAACTCAAATTTGCCCGGTTGCATGCCTGTCGCACCGGTGAACGCCCCCTTGTTATGGCCAAACAAAATGGATTCGAGCATGGATTCAGGAATGGCAGCACAGTTGATGGCGATAAAAGGTTTGCCGGCACGGTTGGACATGTCGTGGATATAGCGAGCCAATCGCTCCTTACCCGTCCCCGACTCACCACCAATCAGAATGGTGGCAGACGTCTTGGCAGCACGACGAGCCAGTTGCAGCACCTGCAGGCTCATGGCAGAGGTAGCGATCAGATTGGGTATGGATTGGCGCAGACGCAGCGCCCCCTTCACCGCATCGAGCATTTGCTGACAGCCAAAGGGTTTGATGATGTAGTCAATCGCCCCCGCCCGCATGGCTTCTGCCGCAAGATAAGCCTGCTGTTCATTAACCAGGATGACGCAATCGACGCCACAGAATTCATGCACTAATTGGGGGCCAGCCTCGGTCATGAGATCCATGTCGAGCAAGATCAGAGCAACTGAGTTATTGGCGAGAATTAATTTGGACTTCTTGATCGAGTCAACACAGGAAACAACGTATCCCTGCGCCAACAATATCCCCTCAATATCGTTTCCATTTGATAACACAGGTCTGATCAATAACAAATGAGGAGCTGTCTCAATACCAATGGGTCTTGAGTTTTTCTTGATAGATATATCCGAAAGCATATGAACCCGAACCCGTGATTGTGGACAAACCAATCAACAGAACTGATGTGTCAAAAATAAAAGCGCACCATGCCGGAAATGGCGCCTCTAACGGGCGTCTCATTTATGCAGAGAATGGTATCAAGGCAGTAACAATGGCCTTGGTAACCCCGCTATCATTAGCATTGCAGCTATTAGACCGGAGGCTTTGCGTCCTGACTTTTCAGTTCAGTTTGCCTTTATCATGCGACTGTCCGTTTTGGGACAAGACAGCTCCACCTATCCAGTGATAGCTGTGTGACACATGTGAATTGTTATATTTGTTATTTATTTTTAACACTTGGTGCGTCAAAAACAGTCACATCATAGCGGCTTCCAATGACAATTCAAGTAGATATGCGGAATATAACCTTCCTATCAATTCATAACATGGCAGTTCAGCTTCAGCCCAGTGTCCCAATAACTTCCACCCTCAGATCTTCAGGTATTTCATTATAAGAGAGTACTTTGAGACCTTTTGAAAAAGAACGGGCATATCGTGCCATCAAGGGTCTGAGCTGAGGCATGACAACCAATACTGGAGCATGGCCTTGCTGTTGCAACTGCTCTTTCACCAAGGGCATATTTTGCTGCAACTGCGCCAGCAGCTGAGGATCAACCGGGAAGCTGTCCAACTGAATCTTGCCCTGCTGCTGGGACTGGTTCATTGCAGCCAACAGCGTCTGCTCCAGACGATCCTCCAAGGTAAACGCGGCTAAAATATCGCGCGACCCAATCGCCTGTCTGACAATCTGGCGTTTCAAGGCACATCTGACATCGGATGCCAGCAAGACAGGATCCTTGGTCAGTTCGCTCGCATCCAACAAGGTGGTGGCGATGGTTCGAATATCGGTGAGGCTGATCTGCTCCTTGAGCAACTGGCGGAAAACCCTCAGTTGCTGCATCTGGGTCAGCGCCAGATTCAGTTCTTCTGCCAGACGGGGTGACTGGGTAGCCAGATATTGGCCCAACTTGCCCACCTCATCATGACCAAACAAAGAATCAAGCTGCTCTCTCAACAACTTGCTGGCATGAGTGGCGATAACTGTCGCGGAATCGACCACGGAATAACCCAGGTTCAAGGCCTTGGCCTTGTTCTCCGGCGAGATCCAGACTGCATTCATGCCATAGGCGGGATCCTGGGTCAGCTCACCGTCCAGGACTCCATACGTCTCCCCACTGCTGATGGCCATCAGTCGCTGACAGTCGACGTTACCAGCCGCAAGTGCCACCCCGGACAACTTGATCCGGTATTGATCGGGTTGCAACTGCAAGTTGTCACGCACCCGGATCTCGGGCAGCAGGAAGCCATATTGCTCGGACAGGGTTTTGCGAATACCCCGTACCCTGGCAAGCAGTTCGGCTCCCTTGTCCGCTTCTGCCAAGGGTACCAGCCGATAGCCCAGCTCAATGGCGACCGCATCGACAGGAGGCAGGTCCTGCCACTCCAGTCCCTGTGGCTCGGACTGCACCATCTGGCGCGTCAGTTCCTGGGCTGCATCGAGATCAGGATCATTGACCCGACGCTTGCTGACACTCCAACCTGCCCATGCCAGCACGGCGGCAAAGCTGAGAAACGCCAGCATAGGCATACCTGGCACCAGACCCAGGATCAACATGATGGCCGCAGCGGTGTAGATAACCCGCGGCGATGCCAGGATCTGCTGACCCACTTGATCCGACATCTCGCCTTCATCGCTGACCCGAGTCACTATGATGGCCGCGGCGGTAGACATCAGCAAAGAAGGGATCTGGGCGACCAGACCGTCACCTATGGTGAGCAGTGCATAACTCTGGAACGCCTCCGCAACCGGCAGCGAATGCTGGAAGATACCGATCGCCAAACCACCGACCAGGTTGATGATCAACACCAGCAAGCCGGCGATGGCATCCCCTCGCACGAACTTGGACGCACCGTCCATCGCACCGTAAAAATCAGCCTCTCTGGCAATCTCGTCACGCCGCGCGCGGGCCTGATGCTGATCCATGGTACCGGCGTTGAGATCGGCATCGATCGCCATCTGTTTGCCTGGCATGGCATCCAGGGTGAAACGAGCGGATACCTCGGATATACGCTCGCCACCCTTGGTGATCACCACGAAGTTGATGATCATCAGGATTACGAAGACCACCAGACCGACGACATAGTTACCGCCGATGACCACTTCCCCGAAGGCCTGAATGACCTTACCGGCAGCCTCATGCCCCTCGTGACCATGCAACAAGACGACGCGGGTAGAGGCAACGTTGAGCGACAACCGCATCAGGGTTGCCACCAGCAACACTGTGGGGAAGACGGAGAAATCGAGCGGGCGGCGGGCCGAGACAGAAACCAGCAGAACCAGAACCGCCAACACTATGTTGAACGTGAACAGGACATCCAGCAGCCAACCGGGCAGAGGCAAGATCATCATGGCCAGAATGGCCAGGAGCAGCATGGGGATCGCGGTATAGGATTGGGTCAATACACGCCAGTTCACAACTTACCTCTCAGGTTGACGTAACTCGGGCGGTACATGCAAAGGGGCAAGAGGAGTCGGTTTCTTCCCCTTGCCAGCCGCATAGGCCCGTAACTGCAATACATGGTTCAGCACATAGGCCACCGCGGTGTAAAGACCCGCCGGCACTTCTTGGTCGACCCGGGTGGAGTAATAGATGGCCCGGGTCAGATCCGGCAGACTCATGACCATCTTGTCGTGCTGCTTTGCGACCTGGCGGATCCGCTCCGCCATGCCGTCAATCCCTTTGGCAATCACGTAAGGGGCATTTGCCCTCTCAGGATCATATTTAATGGCCACCGCATAGTGGGTCGGGTTGACGATGATCACATCGGCCTGTGGTACACGCTGTTCGATACGGGCCCGGGCAAGCATCCCTTGCACCTGACGGATCTTGGCCTTTATCTCGGGTCGCCCTTCACTGTTTCTGTGCTCATCCTTGACCTCTTGCTTGGTCATCCGCAGTTGCTTGTTCAGGGACCAACGCTGGTACGGCACATCCAGAACGGCAATCAGCATCTGCACACTGCCAAGCAAAATAAATGCCTGAGAGAGGGTCCGCAGCGCCTGTTCCATCGCGGCCTGGGGCGGCATGCGGTTCATCATCATCAGCAAGGGCCATTGGTGCTGCAGCATCAGTGCCAACGTTGAGCCAATCAGCAGGATCTTGAGCACTGACTTCAGCAGTTCCATCAGGCTGTGAGTTGAGAACATCCGCTTGAGCCCCTTGAGCGGATTGAGCTTCTCTGCGCTGGGCAGTAATTTCTTCCAGGTCAGCACCATGCCACCTGGCACTATGCTGAGCAGTACCAGCAACAACGCCAGAAAACCGAACAGAGGTAGCAGCACCCACAACATGCTGAGCAGGGCTTCAGCCGTCCAGTGAATCATCATTTGCGGATCACGGGTGCCTTGCCAGTCAAAGCGTTGAGGACGTTTCATCAACTCGGCAAAGAAGTGGCCAAAGCTGGGCACCATCCATTGCATGGCGAGGCCCCCCAGCAGCAGCAGCCCGGCGGAGCTCAACTCCTTGGAGCGCGCTATCTGTCCCTCTTCCCGAGCCTTGCGCAGTTTCTGGGAAGAGGCCTCTTCGGTTTTATCCTGGGCGCTATTCTGGCTCATGACGGGGTCAGCGCCCTGAGTTGCTCCAGCACATGCGTCACCAGGTCAAGGTAGCGAGCCGGTACTCCACTGATGGAAATAGCCATGGTCACCAACCCAAGCAACAAGGTCATGGGAAAACCCAGCGAAAAGATGTTCAGAGATGGCGCAGTGCGGTTCATGACCCCGAAGGTCAAGTTGACCATCAACATGGCTACCACTGCAGGCAAGGTCAGGATCAATGCGGCACCAATACACCAGCCAAACAAACCTATGACCCCTTTCATATCCAGCAAGTCGAGTGAAGATCCCGGTGGCCAGCTACGCAGACTCTGTACCAGCACATCCAGAGTGACCAGATGACCGTTAAGCCCAAGAAACAACAGTGAGCAGAAGATAAGCATCAGCTGGCTGACGATAGGTGCAGAATCCCCGTTGCTGGGATCATTCATTACTGCCATCGCAAGACCCATCTGCATGGAGAGGATCTGCCCAGCCATGGTCATGATCATGAACAACATCTGGACACAGAGTCCGAACAACAGCCCGAACAACAGTTGCTCGACAGTCAGTACCAGGGCGCTGGTGCTGAAAGGATCGACCACTGGCATCTCTTTTAACATGGGAGCGATCAACAGGCTGACAATGAAGGCAAGGAGCAAACGCACTTGTGGCGGGACCCGGCCATCACCAAATACCGGCATAACCCAACATGCGGTAGCGATCCGGATGAATGGCCACCACCACTGCCCCAACCAGGCCGTCAGGTCGGCAGCACTGAGGGACAGCAGGGAATTCATCCAATAAGCCCGGGTATCTTCAGAAACAGATCGTGAAACAGGGTCGTGATTTGGGAGAGCAACCAGTTGCCAGTAAAGATAAGCGTCATCAAGGTCACCAGAAAACGTGGCAAGAAGCTGAGTGTTTGCTCCTGGATCTGGGTAGCTGCCTGAAATACGCTGACGACCAAGCCAACGATCAAGCTCGGTACAATCAATACCGAAACCATCACTACCACCAGGTTAACGGCACCACCAATGAGCGCCACACTCTGCTCCGGCGTCACGTCAGCCTCCACTACCAAAACTAGCTGCGAGGGTGCCTACCGTCATGGACCAGCCATCCACCAGCACGAACACCATCAGCTTGAACGGTAACGAGATGATCAGGGGCGAGAGCATCATCATCCCCATCGCCATCAGCACGCTGGCAACGACCAGATCTATCACCAGAAAGGGGATAAACAACATAAATCCTATCTGGAAGGCCGTATTCAGTTCACTCAGCACAAAAGCAGGCAACAAGACCCCGAACGGGACCTCAGCCTTGGTGAGGGAGGTAGGTTCACCGGAGATCCGCAGCATCTGTTCCAGGTCCGGTTCGCGGGTCTGCGCCAGCATAAAATGACGCAAGGGCTTTTCAGCCCGAGAAATCCCCTCCGACAGGCTAATTTCATTTTGGTCGTAAGGGATGAATGCATGCTGATACATGTCAGTCCAGACAGGGCGCATTATCACTATCGTCAGTATCAAGCTGATGCCTATCAGTACACGGTTGGGAGGGCTCTGCTGCAAGCCCATCGCCTGGCGCAGAATCGCCAGCACTATGATGATCCGGGTAAAACTGGTCATCATGAGCAATAGCGTCGGAAGTAGCCCCAACAGGGTCATGAAGAACAGGATCTGCAACTTGATGTTGTAGTCCTCTCCACCTTCCGCACCCGGTAAAACCGAGAACAATGTCATGTCTGCCCCCCAACTGGGCAGTGAACACAACAGCAGAGCAAACAGCAGGTGGCGCATCAGTCGTCCATGCCACCCAGCAGATTGGTGTCGATCACATCCACCAGACGCAGACCATATTTACCATTGACCACAACGACTTCCCCCTTGGCCAGCAGGCGGCCATTTACCCGGACGTCAAGCGGCTCACCAGCCAATTTGTCGAGCTCGATAACAGCCCCTTCTTCCACTCGCATCAATTCCCCCAGCGAGACCTCGGTACTGGCCACTTCCAGCGTTACCTTGACCGGGATCTGGCGAAAGAAGGAGAGATCCCGCTGCTTGCTGCTACTGGTGGGAGCCATATAGTCTGCCGCACTCGGCATGCTGATATCATCGCCAAACAGTTGATCCAGACCATCCAAATCCAGCGGGTCATTCATATTGTGCTCGTTCATGATTCGATTATTCCTCTACGACCGTCGCGACCTGATAAACCAGGCTGCCTTTATGTTCAGCGATACGTCCACTAAAGCAGGGACGGTTACCAATCAGGGCTGGCACCACTTCAGGTAAATCCAGCGAGAGCACATCGCCCACCTTGAGGCACTCCAGGTCGGCCAGCGTCATGGACAACTGCCCCATCACCACGCGTAAACGTGTGGGAATGTGTGTCAATGCCTGCTCCAAGGCACCATCTTGCAAGGTGTACCCTGCCACAGGGCTTGTTCTCTCAGCGGGCGGAACCAGCCACAACTGCCAACCATGAGAAAAGCTCCCCACCGTCAGGGTGGCGGCGGCCATCCACAGTCGTGACACCGGGAGGGCATCACGTGTAATCAAGGTCAATTGCCACTCGAGATCACCCAGCCCCAGGCAGGAGGACCAGATGTCGACCTGATATTGGCAAAGACGCAACACCAGGCGTTGCTCGGTATCCGTCAATCCTTTGCTATGAGAGACGGTGTCTCCTTGATTGCGTAAAGAGCCGCCGAAGAAAAGCACCGCCAAGCGATAGATAACTGAAGGGGATATGGAGAAATAAGCGACCCGTTGGGTATCAAGCGGACTACGGGCCTCAATCCAGATCAAGCCATCATCATGTTCCTGAGATGAAACAGCGATGAACTCCTGATAAGTCAGCTCGCAGTCAGCGCTATTGAATAGCTGAGCCATGCAGCCGGCGGCCTGCAGGGAGAAAGTCCCTAACTGGGCATTTACTTGTTTGAGTCGTTCCCGGTCTGCTCGTTCGACACCCAGAAGATCATAATGGGGAAGGGTTTTGCCCCGCTCAGCACAAAGCAACCGAGAAGGTGTGAGCATTACGCCGCTTGATGACATTAAGAATCCACCTTAGCCATTTTTATCTCGCCTTACTGCCACAGAGACATCTATCAGGCCAGCCATGTGATCGGTACAAATAGTCCAGCCGACATAGAGCGACCAGAATGGGCGAGAACTTTATTACAAAACCCTAAAAGGCGCCACGAGACAGTCTGGCAACCCAAAAATAAAAATCCCGGCACCAGAAGGTGCCGGGATTTTAAGGTACTTGCATACCTTGAATAGGTCGGAGTCGGCCTGTAAGCCGGGTTCTGTACCGGGTTGCCCCGGGTAGCAATCATTCCTCTAGGCCAGCAATCGCTCGCTGGCTCAAGCAACCTACCCGCCCCCAACGCGGGCCGCGCCAATAGGGGCCTATTTGGTCTTGCTTCGGGTGGAGTTTACCGTGCCACGAACTGTTGCCAGTCGCGCGGTGCGCTCTTACCGCACCCTTTCACCCTTACCTGATCCCTTGCGGGCCATCGGCGGTTTGCTCTCTGTTGCACTGGTCGTAGGCTCACGCCTCCCAGGCGTTACCTGGCACCCTGCCCTATGAAGCCCGGACTTTCCTCCCCTCCGCCCGTCTGTCCCGAGGGACACAACGACGAAGCAGCGATTGCCCAGCCGACTCCGGGCGCGGATTATAGCCTTGTCCAGCGCCCCGGGTAAACCTGCAATTGGCCTTTCCCCGGATTAATAGTGCTCGAGACCATATTTGTAGAGGGCATTCTTCTTGACGCCATGGATCTCGGCGGTGAGCGCTGCCGCTTTCTTCAGCGGCAATTCGGCCACCAGCAGCCCCAGGGTGCGGATCGCCTCGGCGGGCAGCTCTTCATCTACCTTGCTGGCACCGGCGACCACCAGCACGATTTCGCCACGGCAGCGGTTATCGTCCTGACCGAGCCAGGTCAGCATCTCGGAGGCAGGCAGACCATGGATGGACTCGAAGGTCTTGGTCAGCTCGCGGCATACCACCACCTGACGCTCTCCCAGGATGCGAGCGATCGCTTCTACCGTATCCTGTACCCGGCGTGGGGATTCGTAGAACACCAGCGAACGGGTGTCTTCGATGACGGCCTGCAGCCTGTCGTCACGGCCCTTGGTTTTCGCGGGCAGGAATCCTTCAAAGGCAAACCGGTCAGTCGGCAGGCCGGCTGCGCTCAACGCCGTGATGGCGGCACAGGGACCGGGCAGCGGCACCACCTTGACCCCAGCCTCACGACAGCGGGTGACCAAGTGGTAACCAGGGTCGCTGATGAGCGGGGTGCCGGCATCGGAGACCAGGGCGACGTTCTTGCCCTCCTTGATCCTGCCGATCAGCACATCGGCTTTCTGCTGCTCGTTGTGATCGTGCAGCGCGAAGGTCGGCACCGAGATTTGGTAGTGGCTGAGCAGGATACCGGTATGACGCGTATCCTCGGCGGCCACCAGATCGACACTGCGTAAAATGTCCAATGCACGCTGGGTGATGTCCGCCAGATTACCGATCGGAGTGGGGACTATATACAGGGTTGGGATGTCACTCATGGGATCTCCGAGTGTCCCGACAATTGTGTCGCCATATTGGCCCGTTTACACTATGGAGAACTTCAACACTGGTCGGGGAATGAACTTGAACCGGGTTACAAAGCAGCTAAGTGTATCACGACTCTTCGGCATCCTACTCGCGGCAGTACTGCTCGCCGCCTGTGCGTCGGAGCCCAACCAACCTTCCGGGCAACCAGGCATGCCGTCTGCGTTCTCCAATCTGACCAAGAATGCCCAGTGGTATCTGGAGCAGGTGGACCCGGCCAAACCGGCCGAAGCCTTCACCTGGCAGGTGATGGCGGCGCGCAGCTATCTGGCGCTCGGCCAGGCCAAACCGGCCTCGGCCCTGTACCAGCAATTGCAAAAGCAGGCCCAGAGCGCGGAGCAGAAGGCACAGCTGCAACTGTTGCAGGCACATCTGTTGCTCGCCCAGGACAACGCCAACCAGGCGCTGATCCTGCTGGAGGGCAAGCCGGAGGTGGTGCTGGATACGGATACCCAGAAGGACTGGTATCGCCAGCGGGTAGTGCTGCAACTGGACATCAACAACAAGTTTGGTGCCGCCAAGTCGTTGATCCTGCTGGAGCCCTATCTGGCCCAGAATGAGCTGGCGACCAACCATCAGCAGATCTGGTCGCTGCTCAAAAGCATGACCCCGTCCACCCTGCAGGCGCTGGAAGAGGCCCCGGCCCCCGATGTGACCACTGGCTGGCTGCGACTGGCGGCACTGGTAAACGAGTTCGGCGCCCAGCCCAATCAACTGGCCCGCCAGCTGGCAGGCTGGAAGCAGGCCTTCCCGAACCACCCGGCCCAGAAAGACATGCCGGCGGGCCTGGGTGATCTCGCTACCAGCAACCTCAATACGCTGCAGCAGATCGCCGTGTTCCTGCCGCTCTCCGGCAACCTGGAGCCTCAGGGCGCCGCTATCCGTAACGGCATGTTGATGTCTTACAAGGAGAATCAGGGCCAATTCACCCTCAACTTCTACGACACCCAGGCCAAGGCGATGGGCGAGCTCTACAAACAGGCCATTCAGGAAGGGGCCAACATGATCATAGGCCCGCTGCTCAAGGACAGGGTCGAGGAGCTGCTCAAGTCCAATCCGAGCGTGCCCGTGCTGGCACTGAACGAGCTGGACAAGCCGATCGTCAATGACAACACCTTCTACTTCTCCCTCTCGGCTGCCGCCGATGCGACCCAGGCCGCGCAATATCTCTACGGTCAGGGTTATCGCAAGCCCTTGCTGATCGCCGCCCAGGGGCGGATCGGCTACAGCAGCATCAAGGCGTTCGAGCAGGCATGGGCCACAGTGAGCCAGGACAAACCGGTCGTAGCCACCTTCGGTGCCCGCAACGAGGTGCAGGGCATGGTCAAGAATGCCCTGAGCGGCCGCTCGACCGCCCGGGCCGGGGAAGTAGTGCAACTCTCAGCCGCAGCCCCGCGCAGCATAGATGTGGTCTATGTGGTCGCCAACAGCCTGGAGACCCGGATGATCAAGCCCTATGTGGACATCTCGGTCAATCCCATGGGCAGCCTGCCCATCTACAGCAGCTCACGCAGCTACGACAGCGCCACCACCGAGGTCGCCTCCGAGCTCAATGGCATGCACATCTCCGACATGCCGCTGCTGCTGGGTGGCTACGAGAAGCAACGGGAACAGATCGCCCTGCTCTGGCCACAGACCCAGGGTGACCTGCTGCGCCTGTTCGCACTCGGCTACGATGCCGTCAGCCTGGCGGAAAACCTGCAGCAGATGCGCAAGGTCAATGCCATGCAGCAACCAGGCATGAGCGGCCAGCTGAGCGTGGACGCCAGCGGCAACATAGTGCGGGTACTGGACTGGGCCACCTACCAGAACGGCAAGCTGGTCAGCGACAGTGCCATGCCCCAGCTCGAGGGAGCCCCCCATGAAGGGTCTATTGGCACGGATGAACCAGCAGTGGCAGAACCTGTTCCCGTCACCGACGAACAAAGGACAGCACTTTGAGCAGCTAGCGGAGCGCTGGTTGCAGGCCCGCGGCCTGCAACCCGTGACCCGCAACTACCGCTGTCGGGGTGGCGAAATCGATCTCATCATGCGCCAGGGGGAAACCCTGGTGTTTGTTGAGGTCCGTTACCGCGCCAACACCAGCCATGGCGGAGCAGCCAGCTCGGTCACCCGGCGCAAGCAGCACAAGATCGTGCTGGCAGCGCGCCACTATTTCAAGCAACATGCCATCAACGAGGCCAGCCAGGCCTGCCGATTCGATGTGATTGCGTTCGAGGGCGACCAGCCAGACTGGATCCAGAACGCATTTTAAGAGGACCCTATGACTGACCGCATCAAAGAAAACTACACCGAAAGCATCCAGACCAAGATTGCCGCCGCCGAGGCGCTGCCGGACGCTATCCATACTGCGGCCCAGATGCTGACCATCTGTCTGCTCAATGGCCACAAGGTGATGGCATGCGGTAATGGTCCTTCTGCAGCGCTGGCCCAGCTGTTCATCTCAGAGCTGGTCAACTGCTACGAGACAGAGCGCCCCTCCCTGCCCGGCATGGCACTGACCCCCGACATGGCCACCATCAGCGCCATCGCCACCGACCATGGCTTCGAGGAGGTCTATGCCAAGCAGATCCGGGCGCTGGGTCAACCCGGCGACATCCTGGTGGTCATCACCACCACGGGCAACAGCCGCAGCCTGATCAAGGCAGCCGAAGCCGCCCTCTCCCGCGACATGACCATAGTGGTGCTCGGCGGCGGTGACGGTGGCGAGATCGCCGGCCTGCTCGGCCCCAACGATGTGGAGATCCGGGTGCCATCCGCCCGTCGCCCCCGTATTCTGGAAGTGAACCTGTTGACCCTGCACTGCCTGTGTGATCTCATCGACCAGACTCTTTTCCCGCAACAGGAAGATTGAAACCATGAAGAAACAAACTCTCCTGCTCGGCCTGCTGGCCGGCACCCTGCTGCTGCAAGGCTGCGCGGCCGTGGTGGTGGGCGGTGCCGCCGGTACTGCCAAGGCTTCCGGCGATCGCCGCACCCTGGGGGCCCAGTGGGACGATCAGGCCATAGAGCTGAAAGCGGCCAACTTGCTGGCCGACAACAAGCCGCTGAGCGCGGCCAGCAAGATCAGCGTTTACAGCAACAACGGCCGCGTGTTGCTGGTCGGTCAGACACCTTCTGACGCCTACAAACTCGAGGCGGGCAAGGTCGTTGCCCGGATCGAAGGGGTGCGCCACGTCTACAACGAGCTACGCCTCGGCCAGCCGGTCAGCATAGGGGTACGCAGCAATGACTCCTGGATCACCTCCAAGGTCCGGGCGGACATGCTGGGAGCCAAGAACTTCGACAGCGCCAAGGTCAAGGTGGTCACCGAGAATGGCGAGGTGTTCCTGATTGGCCTGGTCACTCGCCAGGAAGGGGATCAGGCCGTCGAGATAGCCCGCCACGTCAGCGGCGTGAAGCGCGTCATCAAGGCTTTCGAGTTCGCCCAGAACTGAGCGATGAACAAACCGCCATAAAAAAACGCAGCCAACTGGCTGCGTTTTTATTTGATGACTTTCAGCGTCGGACGACCGGTCGGACGCGGTGGTTCCGGCTCGGGCTCCACAGGTGCTTCGGCCTGCTCCAGCCAGAGGTCGTAACCCGGCTCGGGCGGGAACAGAGTACCCACGCCGTTTTCCCGGGCATGAATAGCCAGCACGGCCGCCATCGGGATATAGACCTGCTGGGAGACGCCACCGAAACGGGCACTGAAGCTGATGGCTTCATTGTCCATGTGGAACTGTCCCACCGCACGCGGCGCTATGTTCAACACGATTTGTCCATCCTGGACAAACTGCATCGGCACCATCACATGAGGGATGTTGACGTTGACCACCAGATGCGGGGTCAGCTCGTTATCCAGCAACCAGTCAAAGAACGCCCGCAACAGATACGGGCGACTGGGTGTCATTGTCGGTTCCATGCTCATACGCCAGCGCGGATCTCGCGCTCGGCTTCGGTCAGGGAAGCCTGGAAGGATTCACGTTCGAACAGACGAACCATGTAGGCCTTCAGCTCCTTGGCACCACGACCGGTGAAGTCGATGCCGAGGCTCGGCAGACGCCACAGCAGCGGGGCCATGTAGCAGTCGACCAGACCGAACTCTTCGCTCATGAAATAGGGCATTTCACCGAAGATGGGCGCGATGGCCAGCAGGTTGTCACGCAGTTCGGCACGCGCCGCATCCACGTCAGTCCCCGCCATGATCTTGTCGGCCAGGGAGTACCAGTCCAGCTCGATGCGATGCATCATCAGACGGCTGTTACCACGGGCTACCGGGTAGACCGGCATCAGGGGCGGGTGCGGGAAGCGCTCGTCCAGATACTCCATGATGATGCGTGAGGTGTACAGTGCCAGCTCACGATCGACCAGAGTCGGTACAGTGTTGTACGGGTTCAGCTCGGCCAGCTCATCCGGCAGGTTGCTTGGGTCAACCTGGCAAATATCTACGCTAACACCCTTCTCCGCCAGGACAATGCGCACCTGATGGCTGAACATATCGTTGGCACCGGAAAACAGCGTCATTACCGAACGCTTATTGGCAGCTACAGCCATTGAACCCTCCCGTCATTAAAAAGCAGAAACGGCAATGAAGCATCTTGGTCTTCATTGCCGTGCATTATATTACCCGGATCTGGTCGCTTAGTGAACGTCGCGCCAGAATTCCTTCTTCAACAGCACAGTGAAGATGAAGAAGATCACGATGAATCCGAGTACCCAGAAGCCCATGCGTTCGCGCTCCTGTTGTACCGGTTCAGCCGAGTAGACCAAGAAGTTTACCAGATCCAGTACCGTCTGATCATACTCTTCGTTATTCATTTCACCGTTGCCGTCAGATTTGACACTGACAACCTGCTGGGTTTCCACCCCGTCGACCGTATGAGTAGCAAACTCGGCACGCGGCGTACCTTGCAGCGGCTCCAGTACGTGGGGCATGCCCACGGACGGGAACACCACGTTGTTCACGCCAAACGGGCGGGTCTCGTCCACGTAGAAGGAGCGCAGATAGGTGTAGATCCAGTCTGCACCGCGCACCCGCGCCACCAGGGTCAGATCGGGGGGCGGCGCGCCGAACCACTTGGCCGCATCCTTCTCTGAAACCGAGTTCTCCATCAGATCACCGATCTTGGCACCGTTGACGATCAGGTTGGCCGCCATCAGATCTTCCGGAATGCCTATGTCTGCCGCAACCCGGTTGTAACGCTGGTACTGGGTGCTGTGGCAGCCAAAGCAGTAGTTCATGAAGGTGGTTGCACCACGCTGCAGGGACGCCTTGTCGTTCAGGTCATAGCTGGCCTTGTCCAGATGCACGGCACCGGTATTGGCAAATACCAGCGCCGGCAGCAGGGTCAGCACTGCAAAAATTATTCTTTTCATTTGAATGTCACCCTCTCCGGCAGCGGCTTGGTGCTTTCATTCTTGCTGTAGAAGAACAGCAGGACGAAGAACCCGAAATAACCCAGGGTACAGATCTGGGCAATCAGCGTCAGGGTCGGGGTCGATGGCAACACGCCGAGGATACCGAGAATGACGAAGCAGACCACGAACTGGGCGATGTTCAGCTTGTGCAGGGTGCTGCGGTAACGCACCGAGCGCACCTTGCAGCGATCCAGCCAGGGCAACAGGAACAGCACTACGATGGAGAGGCCCATCATGATGACGCCCAGCAGCTTGTCCGGCACCGCCCGCAAAATGGCGTAGAAGGGCGTGAAGTACCACACCGGGGCTATGTGCGCCGGGGTCTTCAGGCCGTTGGCCACTTCAAAGTTCGGCTTCTCGAGGAAGTAACCCCACATGTCCGGCTTGAAGAATATGATGGCGCAGAACAGGAACAGGAAGCCTGCCACGCCGATCATGTCCTTCACGGTGAAGTAAGGGTGGAATGCCACCGCATCCAGCGGCCAGCCTTTCTCGTCCTTGTGCTTCTTGATGTCGATGCCGTCCGGGTTGTTAGAGCCCACCTCGTGCAGCGCCAGTATGTGCATGGCCACCAGCATCACCAGCACCAGCGGCAGCGCGATGACGTGCAGCGCGAAGAAGCGGTTCAGGGTCGCCCCCGAGATGACATAGTCACCACGGATCCACAGGGTCAGATCGTCGCCGATCACCGGGATGGCACCAAACAGGGAGATGATGACCTGGGCCCCCCAGAATGACATCTGGCCCCACGGCAGCAGGTAGCCCATAAAGGCCTCGGCCATCAGGCAGAGGAAGATCAGCATGCCGAAGATCCACAGCAGCTCGCGCGGCTTCTGGTAGGAGCCGTAGATCATGCCGCGGAACATGTGCAGATACACCACCACAAAGAACGCAGACGCGCCTGTGGAGTGCATGTAACGCAACAGCCAGCCGTAGTCCACATCCCGCATGATGTACTCCACGGAGGCAAAGGCGCCTTCTGCGGAGGGGTTGTAGTTCATGGTCAGCCAGATGCCGGTGATGATCTGGTTGACCAGCACCAGCATGGCCAGCGAGCCGAAGAAGTACCAGAAGTTCAGGTTCTTTGGCGCCGGATACTTGGCCATATGGTCGTTGTACATGGCAGTGAGCGGGAAGCGATAGTCGATCCAGCCCATCAGTTTGGCAAACATGGTCAAGCCTCCTTGCCGTCGGCACCGACCAGGATGGTGGTGTCGCTAAGATATTGGTACGGCGGAATGACCAGGTTCAAGGGTGCAGGCACCCCCTGGAACACTCGACCAGCCATGTCGAACTTGGAGCCATGGCACGGGCAGAAGAATCCGGAGGTCACGCCCTGAACCTGTTCACCGAAGTTGTCCGGCAGATAGGAGGGAGAGCATCCCAGATGGGTGCAAATGCCGACGGCCACGAAGATTTCCGGCTTGATGGACCTGTACCCGTTGTGGGCATAGTCCGGCTGCTGAGGTTCGTCGGAGACTGGGTCGCGCAGCTTGTCATCATGGGCGGCCAGGGCATCCAGCGTCTGCTTGGTACGTTTTACCACCCAGACCGGCTTGCCTCGCCACTCCACACGGATGAGCTGGCCTGGTTCCAACTTACTGATATCCACTTCTACCGGAGCACCCGCCGCTTTGGCTTTGGCACTCGGGTTCCATGACTTTATAAACGGCACTGCGGTAAAAGCAGCTCCTACCCCACCAACGGCGACCGTTGACCAGGTAAGAAATCTGCGGCGACCGGTATCAACTGGCGCATTGCTCATCCAAAAACTCTCCCATGTGGACTC
Organism: Aeromonas sp. MR19; assembly: GCF_963899305.1. Taxonomy (NCBI): domain Bacteria; kingdom Pseudomonadati; phylum Pseudomonadota; class Gammaproteobacteria; order Aeromonadales; family Aeromonadaceae; genus Aeromonas; species Aeromonas sp. MR19. The sequence goes on along the minus strand of NZ_CAWQWZ010000052.1, from coordinate 31,501 downwards.
CGCACATTCTTATTGTGTCCCTGTTCCCCTTTCTTCCGTGACAACAGCGGCGGAAGCGGAGTTACAATTGTCACAGAAAAACCGAGGGAATTTTAAAGAAAAGATAACAACTTGACAAGAAAGAGAAGCGAAGGGCAAAAACAATAAATACACAAATATTTGTCTTTTGTGACGTGGTGTTAGCATTGGCGTAGGTAATATTACCAATAAAAAAAGCCTGGCACATGGCCAGGCTTTTTTGACACTCGTGAGAGTGCGTACCAAAAGCGAATTAACGCTTGGAGTACTGCGGACGCTTACGAGCTTTGTGCAGACCGACTTTCTTACGCTCAACCTTACGGGCATCGCGAGTAACAAAGCCTGCTTTACGCAGTTCGGCACGCAGGGTTTCATCGTACTGCATCAGAGCACGAGTGATACCGTGGCGGATTGCACCAGCTTGACCGGAGATGCCGCCACCGTTAACGGTGATGTACAGATCCAGTTTCTCGGTCATCTCAACCAGTTCCAGCGGCTGACGAACTACCATGCGGGCAGTCGGACGGCCAAAGTACTGCTCCAGGGAGCGCTGGTTGATGATGATTTTACCGCTACCCGCTTTGATAAACACGCGAGCAGTGGAGCTTTTGCGACGGCCGGTACCGTAGTATTGATTTTCTGCCATGTTGCCAGTTCCCGATTAGATATCCAGTACTTGAGGTTGCTGAGCAGCATGAGCATGCTCGGCGCCTGCGTAAACTTTCAGTTTACGGAACATGGCACGGCCCAGAGGACCCTTCGGCAGCATACCTTTGACAGCAGCTTCGATTACCATTTCCGGTTTACGCTTGATCAGCTTGTCGAAGCTGATTGACTTGATACCACCCGGGAAACCGGAGTGAGCATGGTACATTTTGTCGGTAAATTTCTTACCGGTTACGTGTACCTTCTCAGCATTTACAACGATGATGTAATCACCGGTGTCAACGTGCGGAGTGTACTCAGCTTTGTGCTTACCACGCAGACGAGAAGCGATCTCGGTTGCGATACGACCCAGAGTTTTACCTTCTGCGTCCACAATGTACCAGTCACGTTTTACGGTTTCTGGCTTGGCAACGAAAGTTTTCATTAAGTTAAACCCAATTACCTGTTACAGACCCAATTGCTTATGGGGGCTCTCCCACAAACAACAAACGATGGCCTACCTGTACCCCTTCGAATACAAGTAAAGCTTAAAGTGTTGCTGTCTTATCGACAGCTGTAACGTGGGCCGGGCGATTATAAGTGAAGTTGCCTTAAATATCACCTGCTAATTTCACTGCCATGAAGCTAGCAAATGTCGCCCGGCCCTACCTGCCGCAGATGCCCATCCGACTGGCAGGCGCGGTATTGTGACTAAGGAAGGTGCACTCTGGCAAGGTATTCGTGCGATTGCATTTCCTGAAGCCGTGAAAGACAACGTTTGAATTCGAAATTCAGCAGTCCGTCCCCGTAGAGTTCTGTCATGGGGACAGCCGCCGACATGATGAGTTTGACGTGCCGTTCATAGAACTCGTCCACCATGGCGATGAAGCGGCGAGCCGCGTCATCCGTGCCCGCCCCCATGGGCTGTACATTGGCCAGCAACACGGTGTGAAACAGTCGGGCCAGCTCTATGTAGTCGCTCTGTGAGCGAGGAGTGCAACAAAGTTGCTCGAACTCCATGTAGAGCACCCCTTCCCCCATCCCCAGCGACGCCAATTGACGATGGTTGATCTCGACACTGCCCGCCCGGGCCTCTTCCAGCCCGGTTAACTGTTGAAAATAACGATCCAGATTCGCTTTTGCCTGCTGATCCAGCGGAGAGTGATAAATCTCAGCCTGCTCCAGGGTACGCAAGCGATAGTCGACTCCGCCATCTACGTTAAGTATCTCGCAATGACGCTCGATCAATGCGATGGCTGGCAGAAAACGGGCGCGCTGCAGGCCATTTCGATAAAGATCCTGTGGCGGTATGTTCGAGGTGGCCACCAGTACCACGCCGTGACCAAACAACTCCTGGAACAAGGTCCCCAGCAGCATGGCATCCGTGATGTCGGAGACAAAGAACTCATCGAAGCAGATGACGTCTATCTCGCTGGCGAGCTTGCCGGCGATGAGCTTGAGCGGATCGGCCTGGCCGGTCAGCCCCTTGAGTTCGTCGTGTACCCTGTGCATGAAACGGTGGAAGTGGATCCGCAGTTTTCGCGTCCCCGGCAGGCTCTCGAAAAAAGTATCCATCAGCCAGGTCTTGCCTCTGCCCACTCCGCCCCACATATATAGCCCGAGGACGGGTTCCTTGGCCTTGGGCTTTTGCAACCAGCCCAGCAGGCCGCGGGATCTGGTCGGAGTCGGGCTTTGGCACAAATCCTGATAGAGTCGCTCCAGGCGGGTCACGGCCATCGCCTGAGCCGGGTCGGCTACAAAGCCGGGGCGCTGCAAATCCTGCTGATATTTTTGCTGCGGGGTCATCCTGTCAACCGCCTCCAAGTCCCTGAATGAAGGACAAAATGGTATCACGCTCTCGGGGTGCACGGTATAGTGCCATCAAGGCGTAGCGGTCATCCGGGCCGCATCAACACACATTGATTTAGCTGTAACAAGGAGCATCTATGAGTCTGTTAAACGGGATCCTGCTGGCTGTCGCCGCCTTGATTATCGGTATCATCATCGGTCGCTTCACGGTGCGCAGCCGGGATGCCGGACGTCTGGAACAAGAGCTGAAAAAAGCGCACACGGAGCTGGAAAGCTACCAAGGCCAGATCAATACCCACTTCGCCGACAGCGCCGCCCTGATGGAGCAGCTGGCCGAGCAGTATCAGACCCTCTATCGCCACATGGCAGAGCAGAGCAAATTTCTGGCCAAGGCACAGGAGCCGCTGTTCCGCGAAGCGCTGCTCGACGAGAGCAACGATGCACCGGCCAATGAAGAACCGGGTATCCCCCCCCGTGACTATGCCGGCGCCTCCGGTCTGCTCAAGCAGTCCAATTAGTTCCTTGCGGAACTAATTGCGCTGTATCGTGGTCAGACCTTGACGATTGCATTGCAACTTTTTCTGGGAGCTGTTTTTCATATGCGTAAACCTCTTTCTGTGTTCAGTGTGTTAGCCCTCAGTGTCGGTATCGCCATGTCAGCGGCCCCTGTGCAAGCTGCACTGCCCTCCTTGCTGGCGAACAACCAGGAGATGCCGAGCCTGGCGCCGGTTCTCGAACAGGTCACGCCTGCCGTGGTCAACATTTCCGTCTCTGGCAAAAAAATCACCCGCCAGCGTCTGCCGGAACAATTCCGCTTCTTCTTCGGCCCCAACATGCCTGACGAGCAGGTGAGCGAGCAGCCCTTCCAGGCGCTGGGCTCTGGCGTCATCATAGATGCCAAGAAGGGCTACGTGATCACCAACGCCCACGTCGTGCACGAGGCGGACGAGATCAAGGTCAACCTGAAAGATGGTCGTGAATATGCGGCCAAGAAGATAGGTGAAGACAAGCAGTCCGACATAGCGCTGCTGCAAATCAAGGCCGAGGATCTGGTCCAGATCAAGTTTGCCGATTCGGACGAACTGCGAGTCGGCGACTATGCGCTGGCCATCGGCAACCCGTTTGGCCTGGGCCAGACAGTCACCTCCGGCATCGTCAGCGCGCTCGGCCGCAGCGGCCTCAACATCGAAAATCTGGAGAACTTCATCCAGACCGATGCGGCCATCAACTCCGGCAACTCGGGTGGTGCCCTGCTCAACCTGCGCGGTGAGCTGATCGGCATCAACACCGCCATCCTGGGCCCGAACGGTGGCAACATCGGCATCGGCTTCGCCATTCCGTCCAACATGGTGCGCGATCTGTCTGAACAGATCGTCAAGTACGGTGAAGTACGCCGTGGCCAGCTGGGGATCACGGGGACCGAGCTGACCTCAGAGATCGCCAAGACCTTCGGCTACAACAAGAAGGATGGTGCCTTCGTCAACCAGGTCATGCCAGACTCCGCCGCCGCCAAGGCCGGCATCAAGGCCGGCGACATCATCATCAGCATAGATGGCAAGGCCATCCGCTCGTTCGGTGAGTTGCGCGCCAAGATAGCGACCATGGGGGCCGACAAGCAGGTCGCCCTAGGCCTCATCCGCGATGGCAAGGAGCAGACCGTCAAGGTCATCCTGAAGAAGGCGGATGACAGCGAGATCCTCGCCAGCGTGCTGCACCCGGCACTGGAAGGGGCCAAGCTCAGCACCACCGCCGAACCGGTCACCGGCGTGGCCGTCTCCGATATAGATCCGCGTTCCCCTGCTGCCGCCTCCGGCTTGCAGAAAGGCGACATCATCATCGGAGTCAACCGCCTGCGCATCAACTCGCTGGACGAGCTGACCAAGGCGCTCAAGAACAAGCCCGAGGTGCTGGCACTGAACATACAGCGCGGGGAGTCTTCCCTCTACCTGGTGATACGTTAACGCCCTCACACCCGCGGCCCTCGCCGCGGGTGATTTTTATCCACCGATAGTGTTATTCTCTGCGCGCTGCATGTACGGATGAGAATGACATGAAAATCCCACCTTTGATCAGTTACTTGGGCAAGTCTGTCGGCTTCGGTTTAACCGTGGCGGCTCTCCTGTTGCTGCTGTTTCCCGATTTCCGTGGCGGTGCCCAGCTGCCCGGCATCATCACCAATGCCCGCGAGCTGAGCTTCTCCTATGCGGCCCACAGGGCCGGCCCTGCCGTCGTCAACATCTATACCCGCAGCTTCGCCCGCAATCAGGGCAACCAGGCCGAACTCAGGCCGCAGGGGCTGGGTTCCGGCGTCATCATGAGCCAGCGTGGCCATGTGCTGACCAACTACCATGTCATCGCCGATGCGGACCAGATCATAGTCGCGCTGCAGGATGGCCGCGTGTTCAGTGCCGAGCTGGTCGGCACAGATCAGCTGACCGATCTGGCGGTGCTCTACATAGAATCGGACAATCTGCCGGTGATCCCGCAGGATCCCGAACGGCTACCGGATGTGGGGGACGTGGTGCTCGCCATCGGCAACCCCTACAACGTCGGCCAGACCATCACCCAGGGCATCATCAGTGCCACCGGCCGGATCGGCCTCTCCAGCATGGGGCCGGACAGCAACGGCCGGCAGGATCTGCTGCAGACCGATGCCGCCATCAACGAAGGCAACTCGGGCGGCGCCCTAGTCAACGCCCGCGGTGACCTGGTCGGCATCAACACCGCCGCCTATCACCTCAACGGCAATCAGGAGAGCTACGGCATCAGCTTCGCCATCCCCTACAAGCTGGCCAAGCGGATCATGGACGAACTGATCGCCAATGGTCGGGTCATCCGAGGCTACCTCGGCATCTCCAGCGTCGAGATCAACCCCATAGTGGCCCGCATGATGAACCTGGGCGATCTGCGCGGCCTGGTGATCGAGAGCCTGGATCCCAACGGCCCGGCGGCCAGGGGCGGGCTGACGCGAGGCGATGTGCTGCTCAAGATCAACGGGGAAGCCATCAGTGGCGTGCGCTCCGCCATGGACAAGATCGTCGAGAGCCGCCCCGGCACCAAGCTCACCATCTCGGTGTTTCGCGATGGCAAGCCACTGGAGGTGCAGGTCACCATAGAAGAAGACCTGCGCTACCAGCAAAAGCAGCAGAACAAGGGCAATGCCAGCGCGAGCGCCGCTGCCGCCAGCTGACGCCCGGCCCCTCTCCATCACAAGGGCGGGATACCGCCCTTTGTCATCTCAATGCCCTCCTATTTTCCTTGCCATCCGTGAGGTGACTCACAGTTTCCACCAAGCCTTGCCGGGTCAGCCCCGCGGGCCAAGTGCGCCATCGATCACACTAAGTCGGCCCCAATAAGTGCCCTTTCCCCCTCCAACGCACAAAAATCAGCGTTTTCAGCCCAGGCGCGCGGGAATTTCCGCTTCGAATCGGAAAAACGCTGCCTCCTCTGCATGCCCCCGCGGGCTTAGGGTAAAGCCATCCCTTCTGCCAGCCTTGGAGAGCAGACATTGCAAACAGAGACTCATGACCAGAACCTGACTCCGGACAGCCCGGCGTTGCTGCGCAAGACCGACCTGGTCCTGGCACGCATCCACTCCCTGCTCGGCGAGCAGGGCATTCGTCCCAACGAGGTGCAGACACAGATGCTGGCCTCCCACGTCAAGGCCATGGTGTGGCGCTCCCATAGCGGCGAATCCCTGCCGGAGGTCGACCTCAGCCTGTTCGAGGAGATCTCCCCCCTCTCCCTGCGACTGGCCGAACAGGCCGTCGCCTGGCTGGACAAGCTGGCCTATGAAGAGGCTCACCTCTTGTCCGTCCATTTCGAAGTCGCCAAAGAAAACGAACTCAGCTCACTCAAAGGAGATATCTAAATGTCAGCCATCAAACTCGTGATTGGAGATCGTCTCGGCAAGGGTCAGAAAGTGGGGGCCGGGGCAGAAACCGCCGGCGCCAGCGTGACCGTGATCCCTGGCATGGCCGCCGACATGAAGCTCGGTGATGTGATGAACAAGGAGCAGGCGGATCTCGGCATCTCCTTCTGCGGCAGCGGCGGCGCCGGTGCCATCACGGCCCAGACCAAGTACGGCTACAAGTGCCGTTACGGCATGCGCTCCGTCGAGGAGGGTGTCACCGCCATCAATGACGGCTGCGTGGTGCTGGGCTTCGGCTTCATGGACAAGGAAGAGCTGGGCCAGAAGCTGGTCGAAGCCTTCGCCAAGAAGCACGGACGCGTCTGATGAAAGAGAACTTCACCACCCAGGTCATAGTCAACGGCAAGGGGGCGACCCGCCAGCAGGCGTTCGCCGCCGCCCTCAGCCAGGTGCAGCCCAGTCTGCTCAAGGACAACCCGCGCGTGATGCTGCGGATCGAACCGGTCGAGGTGCAGGTGCTCAAGGCCGAAGAGTCGGTCCGGGTGGAGAAGTTCCTGTTCTTCTTCCTGCCGCGCCAGCGCCGCGAGTTCCGCGTCCAGCTGGAGATCACTGTCAAGGTCACCAGCCTGGACGCCGAGCAAGTGACGTTCACCCTGGTGTGACGCCACCCGCTGGCATCCCCTCACAAGAAGGATACCCTGGATGTTTCTAATCATATTTATCAAGTCACTCATCGTCGGCGGCCTGGTGGGCGTCGGGGTGGGGGCTGGCGCGGCACGCATGTTCCACGCGCCAACCGTGCAGGGCATGGGCGCCTTCCGTACCCTGGGCGAGCTCAACTCCTGCGAAGGGGATCCCGCCTCCCACTTCTCGTTCGGCCTCGGCTTCTTCTTCAACGCCTGGGCCTCGACCGTGGCGGCCGGTGCCTTCACCCAGGACGTGGATCACCGCATCATTCCGCACTGGGCCACGGCCGCACTGCTGGTCAAGAACCGGGATCTCGCCACCACCCTGCACGACCCGAAGAAAATGGCCATCGCCGGCGGCATCATAGGTGCCATCGTCGTCGCTTTCCTCAACAGCACGGCCGCCGCTGTACCGGAAGCCCTGCAGGTCACCGCCGTCAAGGTGCTGGTGCCGGCTGCAAACCTCTTGGTCAACACCGTCATGCCGGTCATCTTCTGGCTGGCAGCCATAGAGGCGGGCAAAAAATCCGGCTTCTGGGCCACCATCTTCGGCGGTCTGGCACAGCTCATCATGGGCAACGCGGTACCGGGTCTGGTGCTCGGCATCCTGATCGGCAAGGGGGTGGAAGAGAGCGGCTGGAACCACGTAACTCGCGTGATGATGGCCGCCATAGTGCTGCTGTTCGTGCTGAGCGGATTCTTCCGCGGCTTCGACATGAAACTGATTGAATCCTTCCATATGGGCATTCCCCTGTGGCTGGAGAACGTCCATAACCTGCTTAGCGGCAAATAAGGGGCCACCACATGGATGAGAAACTGAGAAACAACTTCTGGTACGCCGACTGGTCCTTCCCCATCTTCGTCGGCCTGCTCTCGGCCGGCGTCTTTGCCGGGACCCACATGTACTACCTGTACGGGGTCGGCGCCTTCAACGAGGTGGCCTTCGTCGCCATGTTGAAAGCCGGCATGGACACAGGGGCCTACGGCGCTGTGGCGGCCTTCGGGGCCAGCTTCCTGTTTGCCCGCATCATAGAGGGATCCCTGGTGGGGATCCTGGATATCGGCGGCGCCATTCAGACCGGGGTCGGCCTGGGCGTGCCTGCCCTGCTGCTGGGTGCCGGCATCCTCTACCCGGTGGAGAACTTCGGTGCCTCGCTGGCGACCGGCATGACCATAGGGGTCGCCATCGGCGGCATCATCATCCTGGCGCGCAAGTTCACCATCAACCAGAGCAACTCCACCTACGGGGCGGATGTGATGATGGGAGCTGGCAACAGCTCGGGCCGCTTCCTGGGCCCCCTGATCATCCTCTCCGCCATGGGCGCTTCCATCCCCATCGGGCTGGGTTCCCTGCTGGGTGCACTGCTGTTCTACGTGTGGAACAAGCCCATCACAGGCGGCGCCATCCTGGGTGCCATGCTGCTCGGTACCTTCTTCCCGGTCGCCCTGGCTTAATCACAGGCCGTCTCTCGGCGGCATTGAAGAACCTGTTTGCGCTCTGTCGCGAGAGGTCGTCAGCAAGGTGAAGAGCAGCGCAGGAACCGGAGCGTATAGATATACGTGAGGATTCCGAGCAGCACATGAGCCTTGATCACGGCCTCGCAGTAATAGCGCAAGCAGGTTCCAAGAGGGATATCAGCATGTACGACATGATCATCAGAGCGGGACGCCAGGGAAATGGCGAGCTCATCGACATCGCCATCCGGGACGGCAAGATAGCGGCCATCGGCCAGCTGCCGGCAAGGAGCGAGGCGAAGCGAACCCTGGATCTGGCGGGCAGGGTGCATGTGAGTGCGGGCTGGATCGACGGTCACACCCACTGCTACCCCGCCTCCCCCATCTATCACGATGAACCGGACAAGGTGGGCGTCGAGTCCGGCGTCACCACAGTCATAGACGCGGGCAGCACGGGGGCCGACGACGTGGATGCGTTCCAGCGCCTCGCGTCGGGCTGCAAGACCCGGGTGCACGCCCTGCTCAACATCTCCCGCATCGGCCTGCTGCGCCAGAACGAGCTGGCGGACAGCCGGGATCTGGACATGGCACTCGCCTCGGCAGCCATTGCCCGTCACCCCTGCTTTGTCGTCGGCATCAAGGCACGGATGAGCGGCAGCGTGGTGGGTGAGAACGGCCTGCAGCCGCTGCGCATGGCCAAGGCACTGCAGCAGGCCCATGGCCGGCTGCCGCTGATGGTGCACGTGGGCAACACGCCGCCGGATCTGGACGAGATAGTCGCCCTGCTGGGAGAGGGGGATCTGCTGACCCACTGCTTCAACGGCAAGCCCAACCGTATCCTGACCCCGGCCGGCGAGCTGCGGGTCGCGGTGCGCGAGGGAATGAAACGGGGCCTTTTGCTCGACATAGGCCACGGCGGCGCCAGCTTCAGCTTCGAGGTGGCGGAGCTTGCCATCCGCCAGGGGATACTGCCCCACACCATCAGCTCGGACATCTACTGCAAGAACCGCATCAAGGGGCCCGTCTACAGCCTGGCCCACGTGATGTCCAAGTTTCTCGCCATCGGCATGACGCTGGAACAGGTGCTTGCCTGCGTCACCGACCAGGCCGCCGATGCGCTGCGCCTGACCGGCAAGGGACGACTCGAAGTGGGCGCGGATGCCGATCTGACCCTGTTCGAACTGGCCAGCGGCCCGACCCTGTTTATGGATACCGAGGCGCAATCGCGCAGCGGCGACCTGCAACTGCTTCCCCTCGCCGCCCTGGTGGGCGGTGACCTGGTTCTGACTCACTATGGGAAATCACACCATGCCTTCTGTTTATGAGAAATATCAGCTCAAACCCGTGATCAACGCCTCCGGGCGCATGACCATTCTCGGCGTCTCCACCCCCGAGCGGGAGGTGGTCGATGCGGTCAACTTCGGCCTGGGCCACTACTTCGAGGTGAAGGATCTGGTCAACAAGACGGGAGCCTACCTGGCTGGCTTGCTGGATGTGGAAGATGCCGTGGTGGTCTCCTGCGCCAGCGCCGGCATAGCCCAGTCGGTGGCCGCCGTGATAGTGCGTGGCGACCCTTACCGGCTGGAGCAGCTGCATGCCCATCGCCATGACGTGCCGAGCGAAATCGTGCTGCCCAAGGGGCACAACGTCAACTTCGGCGCGCCGGTCGGCACCATGGTCAATCTGGGGGGCGGCAAGGTGGTGGAGGCCGGCTATGCCAACGAGTGTTCCCCCGCCCAGCTGGCTGCCGCCATCAATGCCAACACAGCTGCCATTCTCTACATCAAGTCCCACCACTGCGTGCAGAAGAGCATTCTGTCGGTGGCCGAGGCGGCCGAGGTGGCCAAAGCCCACCAGCTGCCGCTCATCGTCGATGCGGCGGCCGAAGAGGATCTGCGTCTCTATTACAACCAGGGGGCGGATCTGGTCATCTACAGCGGCGCCAAGGCCATCGAAGGCCCCACCAGCGGGTTGGTGCTCGGCAAACGCCAGTATGTGGAGTGGGTCAAGCAGCAGGCCAACGGCATAGGCCGCGCCATGAAGGTGGGCAAGGAAGGGATCCTTGGCCTGACCCACGCCATCGAGCGCTATCTGGAAAAAGAGAAGGAGAGCGGTGCCGCCATGGTGGCCAAGATGAGCCCCTTCATCGAGCACCTCAACCAGTTGCCAGGCGTCAGCGCGAAAGTGGTGTGGGACAGCGCGGGGCGCGACATAGCCCGCACCGACATCGCCTTCGACCATGCCAGCATCGGCATGACGACTGTGCAGGTCGTCACCCGCCTGCAGCAGGGCACGCCTGCCATCTACTGCCGTGGCTACAAGGCCAACGAGGGGCATATCGAGATCGACGTGCGCAGCGTCACCGCCCCCCAGCTCGACCAGATCCATGCCGCCATTGCCAACCTAGTACAGGAGAATCGTTGATGTCCTTAACTCCCAACTACTACCGTGACCGTGTCTGCCTCAATGTGCTGGCAGGTTCCAAAGATAATGCCGTCGCGGTATACGACGCAGCTGAAGGCCATGTGCTGGTCGGCGTGCTCTCCAAAAACTATCCGGATGTGCCCTCTGCGGTCGCCGATATGAAGGAGTACTCGGCCCTTATCGACAACGCCCTCTCCATCGGGCTGGGGGCGGGCGATCCACGCCAGTCCGCCATGGTGGCCGAACTGGCTCGCCAGCTGCAGCCCCAGCACGTCAATCAGGTGTTCACCGGGGTCGGTGCCAGCCGGGCACTGCTGGGCCAGCCAGAGACACTGGTCAATGGCCTTATCTCCCCCACCGGCACGCCGGGGATGGTGAAGATATCCACCGGGCCCCTCAGTGCCGGGCAGCCGGACGGGATTGTGCCTATCGACACCGCCATCGCCCTGCTCAAGGACATGGGCGGCAGCTCGGTCAAGTTCTTCCCCATGGGCGGTCTCACCTGCCGTGACGAGTATCAGGCGGTCGCCGAAGCCTGCGCCCGTCACGGCTTCTGGCTGGAGCCCACAGGTGGCATAGATCTGGAGAACTTCGAGGAGATAGTCCGCATCGCACTGGACGCCGGTGTCGAGAAGGTGATCCCCCACGTCTACAGTTCCATCATCGACAGCGAGAGCGGCCAGACCCGCCCCGAGGATGTGCGCACCCTGCTCGCCACTGTGAAACGACTGTTGGCGTGACGAAAGATGGCACCGGTCCGATCACTGGCCGGTGCCTGGCTTGTTAATGAGTCGCTTGTTAACATCGACCCTTTATTTCGCGACAGGAGTCCCGCCCCCCCTCATGACCAAGCTGCCCCACCCCAGACTCCATCAGCTGCTGACCCAGCTCCATGCCGAACCGCTGCCGCAGGAGGAGCTGGCTCGCCGCCTCAATGTCTCCACCCGCACGGTGCGCACCGACGTGGCGACCCTCAATGAGCTGATCGCCACCCACGGCGCCCACCTGATCCACCAGCGCGGCAGCGGCTACCAGCTCAAGATTTACAATCAGGGGCTGTTTGACGAGTTGCTGGCGGCCCAGGAGCAGGAGAGCAGCCTGCCCCGAACCAGCCGCGAGCGGGTGCTGCACCTGCAGATCCTGCTGCTGACGGCGGAACAGGGGATCAAGCTCGACGAGCTGGCGGATACCTGGTATCTGAGCCGGGCGGCGCTGCAGGGAGACATGGCGGAGGTGCGGGAGCGACTCGCCCACTTCGGCTTGCTCATCGACAGCAAGCCACGGCTGGGCATGCGCATCCAGGGGAGCGAGACGGCGATCCGGGCCTGTCTCACCCAGTTGCTCTATCAGGAGCTGATCCACAACAACCAGTTGCAGAGCCTGCTGCCCAACCTTTGCCCCAGCAAGACGCTGGAGGTAGTGGGCAATCACATCCATGCCCAGCTCGGCCATCACCAGCTGCGCCTCGCCGACGAGAGCCTGCAGCAACTCGCCATCTACTGCGCCGTCGCCCTGCTGCGCCAGGCGGCCGGCCACGAGCTGCGCCAGTTTGCCAGCGACGACATCACCCAGACTCTGGCCGCCGTGGCCCGCGACATCTACGCCGAGCTGCCGACCCTGACACCGCCGGGAGCGGAGGAGATCGCCTGCCTCGCCATCCAGATCCAGGCCCGCCTCACCGCCGACACGCCCAGGCTCAGCCCGGCCATGGCCGCCGAGAGCGAGCAGCTGGTCGAGCATCTACTCGCCTACATCCAGCAGCACTACCCCTATGATCTGCGCGGCGATCTGCAGTTGCGGGCGGATCTGCAGACCCACATCAGCGCCATGCTGCTGCGGGTCAAATACCAGATTGGCAGCCACAATCCGCTGGCGGATCACATCAAGCAGTACTATCCCCTCGCCTACGACATCACGCTGGCGGCCATCTCTGAGTGGATCAGGCAGACTCCCTACCGGCTGACCCATCACGAGATAGGTTATCTGGTGATCCATATCGGAGTCGGGCTGGAGCGCCACTATGACATCGGCTATACCCGTCGCCCCCAGGCGCTGCTGCTGTGCGACGCCGGCAACGCCACCTTCCGGGTACTGGAGGCACGCATCAAACGGGAATATCCCCAGCTCCAGCTAACGACGCTGGAGTCGGTACGGGACTACGAGGGATTGGCGCGGATCGAGCAAGACTTCGTCATCAGCACCGTCAAGGTGGCCGAGAAGAACGCGCCCGTGGTGCAGGTCGCCCCCTTCCCGACCCAGTATCAGCTGGAGCAGCTCGGCAAGCTGGTGCTGATCGACCGCACCCGCCCCTACCTGCTCGACAAATACTTCGATGCCGACCACTTCATGGTGGTGAGTGAGCCACTCAGCCAGAGCCAGTTGTTTGCCAGGATCTGCGATCAGCTGGAGGCCGAAGATCGGGTGGAGAGCGGATTCAGAAGCTCGTTGCACGAGCGGGAGCGCATCGTCTCCACCCTGCTGGGGGAAGGCATAGCCCTGCCCCACTCCCTCGGCCTGCTGGCGCGGCGCACCCTGGTCTATACAGTGCTGGCCCCCCAGGGGATCGACTGGGGCAATGGCGAGATGGCCACCCTCATCTTCGTGCTGGCCATCAGCAAGGCGGACTACGAAGAGGCGATGGGGCTCTACGACCTGTTTCTGGCGCTGATGAACGAAAAAGCCAGCAAGAATTTGCTGGCTTGTCGGGATTTTGCCAGCTTCAAGAGGCTGGCGCGCACCGGTTCCTGAACCAGGGCGGGGAGTGAGTCACTCCTCGTTGAAGCCGGAGGTGAACAGCGCCACCACGGCAGCCAGCGCCTCCACTTCTTCGGGGCCCTCCACCTGCACTTCCACCTGCTTGCCCTGGGCGGAGTCCAGCATCAGCAGGCCGATCACGCTGTCCGCATCGGCCTCTATGCCATCCTCGTTGCGCAGCAGCACGTGGGCGTCGAAACCCTGCACCAGTTCGAACAGCATCATGGCCGGTCTGGCATGCATACCCAGTTTGTTTTTGACTTCCACCGAGGCTGAGACGGTCATCTGATCTCCCTATTGGTCCATCAATATTGCGGCGCACTCTTGTCGAGGGTGCGGTGGCGGATCTGGACGTTCTTGCCCTGCAGCCGGAATGCGCTGGCCAGCTGTTCTGCGATGAACACGGATCTGTGCTGACCACCGGTGCAACCTATCCCCACAGTCACATAACTGCGATTGTTGCGCTCCAGATGCGGCAGCCAGGTCGCCAGCATGTTCTCAATCTGCAGGATGAACTGCATCACGTCCGGCTGGCTGGAGAGATAGCGGGCCACAGGCTCGTCCTTGCCGGTAAAGGGCTTGAGTTCGGGGATCCAGTGCGGATTGGGCAGGAAGCGGGCATCGAACACGAAGTCGGCGTCCTTGGGGATGCCGTACTTGAAGCCGAACGACTCGAACACCAGCACCAGCTCGTTCTCTTTCTTGCCGAGCACCCGGGTCTTGATGAGCTCGCTCAGGTCGTGAATGCTGAGGTTGGTGGTGTCGATGCGCAGGTCGGCGGTCGAGGAGAGCGGTGCCAGCAGGTGGGTCTCCTCCCGGATCGCCTCATCCAGCGACAGCTGTTTGCGCGACAGGGGATGCAACCGGCGACTCTCGCCGTAACGCTTGAGCAGGGTGGAGTTTTCCGCATCGAAGAAGAAGCTGGAAAATTCGACCCGGCCCTCGTTGCGCACCTGGGCCAGCAGGGTTTCCAGCTTGTCCGGGCTCACCGGCAGGTTGCGCACGTCTATGCTGACCGCCAGCTTGTCATACTGGCTCTCGACCGACACGATCAACTGGGGCAGCAGGTTGACCGGCAGGTTATCCACGCAGTAATAACCGAGATCCTCCAGCACACGCAGGGCAACTGTCTTGCCCGAGCCGGAGCGCCCACTTACCACTATTAATTGCATCTTGTTCCCTCACCGCTTGGGGTCATGACGGGGCCTGCATATCAGGCCGAGGTCATGATCTGATAGAGATCTTCATCGCTGGTTGCCTGGCGCAACTGGCGGCAAACCGCCTTGTCACCCAGTTTGGATGCCATCAGGGAAAGGGTCTTGAGGTGCTGCTTGCACTCGCTTTCCGGCACCAGCAGGGCAAAGAGCAGGTCAACCGGTTGATTGTCGATGGCGTCGAAGGGGATTGGCTCTGCGAAGGTCATCAGGATGGCGGTCGGCGGAAACTCGTCACCGATCCGGCCGTGGGGAATGGCGATACCGGCACCGATACCGGTACTGCCCATCTTTTCTCGGGCCAGCAGGCACTCGAATAACGCCTGACGAGAGGTCCCAAGGCGCTCAGCGGCTAATTCACTGATGATCTCAAGGGCGCGTTTCTTGCTGGTACAAGGGACCGCACTTTTGGTGCAGTCCCGACTCAGTATGTGTTCAAGTTGCATAGTTATTTTTGATTTAACTTATCTTTGTGCTTGATGATCTGCCGATCCAGCTTGTCCAGCAGGGTATCAATCGCAGCATACATGTCGGCATGCTGTGAATTGGCGAACACCTCGCCACCACTGACATGCAGCTTGGCTTCGGCGATCTGGTTCAGTTTTTCTACGCTCAACACCACATGAACATTGTTGATGTGGTCAAAGTGACGCTCGAGTTTGGCAAATTTGTTGTTCACATAATCACGCAGAGCTTCGGTGATCTCGACATGGTGTCCGGTCAGGTTAATTTGCATAACGTCTTCCTTTTGTTTTGCCTAAACCAGGCGTTTGCGCTGATTGGATGGCGGGATCAACAAGGATTCACGGTACTTTGCGATCGTGCGTCTCGCCACCATAATACCCTGTTCGGCCAGCAAATCCGCGATCTTGCTATCACTTAGCGGCTTGGCGGGATTCTCTGCCGTCACCAGCTTCTTGATCAGCGCGCGAATTGCGGTCGATGAGCACTCTCCTCCTCCTTCGGTATTCACATGACTGGAGAAAAAAAACTTCAGTTCGAAGATGCCGCGGGGCGTATGCATGTATTTCTGGGTCGTTACCCGGGAAATGGTCGACTCATGCATCTCCACCGCTTCGGCGATGTCGTTGAGCACCATGGGTTTCATGGCCTCTTCACCATACTCGAAAAAGCCCTGTTGCTGCTCGACAATGCAGCTGGCCACCTTGAGCAGGGTGTCATTGCGACTCTCCAGGCTCTTGATGAACCACTTGGCCTCTTGCAGATGGGAACGGATGAACTGGGTGTCCTGGCTGGTGCGCGCCTGGCGTGCCATGGCGGCATAGGTCTCGTTGACCCGGATGCGCGGCGCGGAATCGGGATTGAGCTCGACCACCCATTTGGTGCCCTTCTTGACCACGGTCACATCCGGGATCACGTACTGGGAGTCGCTCTGTATGATGCCATTGCCCGGTCTGGGCTCCAGCTGCTGGATGAGATCCAGCACCTCCTTGAGGTCGCTCTCCTTGAGCCGGGTCTTGCGCGCCAGGGTGCGATAATCGCGATTGCCGAGCAAGTCCATGTGCTCGTTGATCACCTCTCTGGCCTCGGTGAGCCAGGGCAGTTCGGGGGCGTATTGACCGAGCTGGATCAACAGACATTCCTGTACCGAACGGGCGGCGATGCCGACCGGATCGAAATGCTGCACTCGCTTGAGCACGGCCTCGACCTCGTCGAGTTCCACCTCGACATCCTCGCTGCTCACCGCCGCCTGTATATCTTCGAGGGAGACGGTCAGATAACCGGAATCGTCGATGGCATCTATGATGGCGAGGGCAATGGCGGCATCCAGATCGCTGAACGGCGTGAGTCGCATCTGCCACAGCAGATAGTCCTGCAGATTCTCGGTGGTTTCGCCCTGATAGACGCTGTCTTCCCCATCGTGGATGGGGCCTGCGCTCTGGGCCGTGCCGGCCGAGTAGACATCCTCCCAGGTGGTATCCACCGGCAACTCGTCCGGCATCTGATCCTGGGCCATGGCATCGCTGGAGTCGAGCTGACTGGCGTCGACCGGCTCTTCCGGGCTGGTCTCCTGCACCTCATTCTCCTCTTGCTCCAGCAAGGGGTTGTTATCGAGCGCTTGCTGAATTTCCTGCTGGAGTTCCAGGGTGGAGAGCTGGAGCAGACGAATCGCTTGTTGTAATTGCGGCGTCATGGTCAGGGACTGACCGAGACGCAACTGTAATGTCGGCTTCATCTACGTCGGGATATCCTTATGTTCAGCGAGGCAGTCGTCACAGGAAATGAAGAGATGCCCCCTTACTATAGACTGAATTGATCGCCCAAATAGACGCGCTTGACCTGTTCATCGGCCAGTATCTCGGCCGGTGCACCTTCGGCAATCATCTTGCCGTGGCTGACGATATAAGCCTTCTCGCATACATCCAGAGTCTCTCTGACGTTGTGGTCGGTGATCAAGACGCCCAGGCCTCTATCTTTCAGATGCTGGATGATCTTCTTGATGTCTATCACAGAAATGGGGTCGACCCCGGCAAACGGCTCATCCAGCAGGATAAAACGCGGCTCGGCCGCCAGCGCGCGGGCGATCTCGACCCGGCGTCGTTCCCCCCCGGACAGACTCTGACCCAGGTTGTCGCGAATGTGGGTGATATTGAACTCTTCCAGCAGCTGTTCGACCTTGTCTTCCCGCTCTTCGCGGCTCAGCCCCTTGCGGGTCTGCATGACCCCCATCAGGTTGTCGAACACCGACAGGCGGCGGAAGATGGAGGCCTCCTGCGGCAGATAGCCGATGCCGTTGCGGGCTCGGATATGCATGGGCTGCAGGCTGATGTCCTGATCGTCTATGGTGATGAGACCGGCATCGCTCTGCACCAGTCCCACTATCATGTAGAAGGAGGTGGTCTTGCCGGCTCCATTCGGACCTAGCAATCCGACAATCTGGCCGGTACCCACTTCCAGGCTCACATCGCTGACCACCATGCGGCGCTTGTAACTTTTTTGCAGGCCGACTGCTTTCAACACTGCCATGGCTTATTTTCCCTGCTTCTTCTGATCGGCGGGCTTGTCGAAGTTCTCTACCTGATCCGGCAGGAACACCGTCTTGACGCGCTGGGTCGGGCCCTTGCTCTCGGCGATCATCTTCTGTTTGACGATGTCGTAGCGGATCAGATCGCCGTTGACCTGGCTGTCTTCCTGCTTGAGCTGGCCGTTGCCGGTGATGGTCACCAGGCGGTTCTTCAGCTCGTAGCGGATGCTGTTGCCGTGGGCATTGACCGGCTTGCCGTTGTCCAGGATCTGGAAGAAGGTGGCGGGATTGCCATAGGCCGTCATCACCTCGGCCCCTTTCTCGCCGGAGCGGATCACCACTACCTTGTCGGCCTTAATCTTGATGGTGCCCTGAGTGATGATGACATCATCACTGAAGGTGATGCGGTTGTCCTGCATCTCGGCCACCTGTTTGACCGCATCCACGTAGACCTTCTCGGCAAAGTCGGACTCTTTGGCGCTCACGGTGCCGCACAGCAGCAAGGCCGCGAGGGCCAGATTAACGTTTTTCATTGAAATAGATGGCATGGCCCTGGTCCAGTAATTCAAAATATTTGCGTTCCAGATGACCCTTCAGGCCAACGCCCTCGGTCTGGAAATCCTTACCCACTATGCTGACTTGCTGATTGCTTCTCACGTTCTGGGTCACCAGATCCAGCTCCATATAGGGGGTATCCAGCGTGGAGATGAAGGAGGTGGGCAGCAGGCCGTCCAGATGTACCTTGTCCCGCAGGATCACGTTGTCATCCGTGTTGAGCACGCCGGTATCGGCCGTGACTTTCCACTCGGCCTCGCCCTGCTTGTCGAACATGTAGACCACCGGCTTGTTGAAGGTGGCCTGTTCGAGAAGCTGGTAATACTCCGCATACTCTGACTCCAGCCGCTCGGTGCGCCGCCCATCGGCGTCAAAGCGGGTGGTGACCAGATTCTTGGCGGTGAAGTCCGGCTGATAGTTCTCGACCTTGGTGGTCGGCTCCGGTACCAGCTCTATGTCGCCGAGCTGCCAGGCGGCCAGCGCCACCAGAAACAGCAGGGCGAACAGCAGCGTCTGTCTGCTCATACCGAGGCCTCTGGCTGATAGTCACCCAGCCCTTGTGCCTGCAGTATCAGGTCGCACACCTCGCGCACAGCACCCAGCCCACCGGCCAGTCGGGTCACCATGTCGGCCCGGGCCAGCACCAGTGGGTGGGCATCGGCCACGGCGATGCCGAGGCCACAGGCCTGCATCACCGGCAGATCTATGGTGTCATCACCCATGTAGGCGGCCTGCTCCGGCGTCAGCCCCAGCTTGGCCAGCAGTGCCTCGAAGTGGGGCAGCTTCTGATCCGCCCCCTGCACCAGATGCTGCACACCCAGGCTCTTCATCCGATCGCTGACGATGCGGGAGTTGCGCCCCGTGATGATGGCAATCTCGATACCTGCGTTGAGCAAGGCCCGCATGCCGGCGCCGTCGCGGGTACAGAAAGTCTTCAGCTCTTCGCCATCATTGCCCATATAGATGAGGCCGTTGGAGAGAACGCCATCCACATCGCACACCAGCAGGCGGATCTGCGCCGCCCTGTCATACTGGTTGCGCGTCACCGGACCGTAGAGGGTCGGTACGTTTTGCATCAAATTACTCCGGCTTTCAGCAGGTCGTGCATGTTGAAGGCACCGAGCGGGCGCTTGTCCTCATCCACTACCAGTAATCCGTTGATCTTTCTGGTTTCCATCAATTTGACGGCTTCTGCTGCCATCATCTCGGGTCCTACGGTAACACAGTTGGCCGTCATCACCTTGGCGATCGGGGTGTGATGGATATCCACCTGCAGATCCAGGATGCGGCGCAAGTCACCATCGGTAAAGAGCCCGGCCAGCCGGCCATCGGCGTCGACGACCGCCGTCATCCCCAGCCCCTTGCGACTCACTTCCAGCAGCGCCTGGCTGATGGTGGCATCTATCCCCACCCGGGGCAACAGCTCGCCGCTGTGCATCAGGTCACCGACCCGCAGCAGCAACCGCTTGCCCAGCGACCCGCCCGGGTGAGAAAGGGCGAAGTCATCGGCGGTGAAACCGCGTGCTTCCAGCAGGGCAACCGCCAGTGCATCCCCCATCACCAGAGTGGCCGTGGTGCTGGAGGTGGGCGCCAGCCCGAGTGGGCACGCCTCCTTCTCGACCCGCACGCACAGGTGCACGTTCGCTTCCTTGGCCATGGTGGAGGCGGGGTTGCCCGTCATGCAGATCAACTGGATGCCACGGCGCTTGAGCACCGGCAGCAGGGCCAGGATCTCGTCACTCTCGCCCGAGTTGGAGATGGCGATGATGAGATCGCCGCTGGAGATCATCCCCAGATCCCCGTGACTGGCTTCGCCAGGGTGCAGGAAGAAGGCGGGGGTGCCGGTGCTGGCCAGGGTGGCAGCAATCTTGCTCCCGACATGACCTGACTTGCCCATGCCGGTGACCACTATCTTGCCACTGCAGCGCAGCACCAGGTTGCATGCCTGATCGAAGGCATCATTCAGGTACTGATAGAGTCCATCAATCGCTTGTTTTTCAATGTCCAGCACGGTACGGGCGCTGCGACGAAAATCGAACAGTTCAGACACTTTTTCAGGCTTTACAGACATAAAGGCACAGCTCCGGGCCGAAATTTGCTGCGGGATTATAAAAAAGTCTGTCGAGATAAGCGAATCGGATACTTCTCGGTCCTAAAAGTAGAGACAATTGGTTACACAAAACTGTCGCGCTTTTGGGCAGGCGGGCTGTTCAATAGTTGTTCCTTGCTGTTGCTTAGACCTAGACTAGCCCATAAAATTCGCTCTTCATTTACACCGGATGGACAATTGTTTGAACAATGACCTGATCACCATCTCCGATCTGACCTTCAGTCACGGAGATCGGCTGTTATACGACGGGATCAACCTGACCATTCCCCGTGGCAAGGTCACTGCGGTCATGGGCCCCAGCGGCATAGGCAAGACCACCTTGCTGCGGCTGATCGGTGGCCAGCTCAAGCCTGAGTCCGGTCATATCCTGTTTGACGGGGAAGATATCCCCACCCTCTCCCGCTCCCGCCTGTACGAGGTGCGCAAGCGGATGAGCATGCTGTTCCAGAGCGGCGCCCTGTTTACCGGCATGACGGTCTACGACAACGTGGCCTTCCCGCTGCGGGAGCACTCAGGCCTGCCGGAGGAGCTGATCCACACCATCGTCATGATGAAGTTGCAGGCGGTCGGTCTGCGTGGCGCAGCGAAACTGATGCCGTCCGAACTCTCCGGCGGCATGGCCCGCCGCGCGGCGCTGGCCAGATCCATAGCGCTGGATCCGGACCTCATCATGTATGACGAGCCGTTCGTCGGCCAGGACCCCATCACGATGGCGGTGCTGGTCAAGCTGATCAAGGAGCTGAACGGTGCCCTCGGCATCACCTCCGTCATCGTCACCCACGACGTGAAAGAGGTGCTGAGCATAGCCGACTACGCCTATATCATCGCCAACCGCAAGGTGGTGGCACACGGCACGCCGGATCAGCTGCGCGAGGAGCATAATCCCGAAGTCGAGCAGTTCCTGAAAGGATTGCCCGACGGTCCTGTTCCGTTCCATTTTCCGGCAGGCGACCTGCTACAGGATCTGTGATGTTGATAAGCCAAGTAAGCAAGCTGGGCCGGGTCGGAGTGCGTTTCATCAGCTCCATCGGCCGAGCCACCATAATGCTGTTTCATGCGCTGGCGGGCAAACCCGAGCCGCGCAAGCACTTCCCCCTGCTGCTTCAGCAGCTGTACGTGGTGGGCGTGCAGTCCGTTGCCATCATACTGGTGTCCGGCCTGTTCATCGGCATGGTGCTCTCGTTGCAGGGTTACAACGTATTGAAGGACTTCGGCGCCGAGCAGAGCCTGGGCCCGCTGGTCTCCCTCTCCCTGTTGCGGGAACTGGGTCCGGTCGTGACGGCGCTGCTGTTTGCCGGCCGCGCCGGTTCGGCCCTCACCGCCGAAATCGGCCTGATGAAAGCCACAGAACAGCTCTCCAGCCTGGAGATGATGGCGGTAGACCCGCTGCGCCGGGTAGTGGCTCCCCGCTTCTGGGCCGGGGTCATCAGCATGCCGCTGCTGGCCTTCATGTTCAGCCTGATCGGTATCTTCGGCGGCAAGCTGGTCGGTGTGGACTGGCTGGGGGTGGACGAAGGGGGCTTCTGGTCCGCCATGCAGGCCTCAGTCGACTGGCAGGATGACATCATGCAAGGGGCGATCAAGAGTGTGATCTTCGCACTGGTTGTCACCTGGATTGCGCTCTTTAACGGTTATGATGCCAAGCCGACCTCGGCCGGGATCAGTCAGGCCACGACCCGTACCGTGGTCCACTCCTCCCTGGCCGTGCTCGGCCTGGATTTTATACTCACCGCAGTCATGTTTGGATAAGGTAAAGATGAAGTTCAGCAAAGTAGAATTCCTGGTTGGCGCCTTCATGCTGGCCGGCATCGGTGCCATTCTGGCGTTGGCACTGCAAGTGGCAGGTTTGAGTTTCAAACCGGAAGGAGAAACCTATACCCTGCGCGCCCATTTCGATAATATCGGCGGCCTGAAAGTACGTTCACCGGTCAAGGTCGGTGGCGTCGTCGTCGGCCGGGTCAGCGACATCACCCTGGATGCCAAGAGCCAGGTGCCAGTCGTATCCCTGCAAATGCAGAAGAGTGCCGGCGAGTTTTCCGAAACCAGCACCCTCTCCATCCTGACCTCGGGGCTGCTCGGTGAGCAGTACATAGGCCTGATGCCAGGTTTCACCGATGAGGAGATGGGCACCAGCATGCTCAAGGATGGCGACATGATTGAAGACACCAAATCCGCCATTGTGCTGGAAGACCTGATTGGCAAGTTCCTCTACAGCCAGTCTTCCGACACCAAGTCAGACAGCAAGTAAGGAGTAACCATGTTCAAGAAGATCGCCCTGCTGCTGGGCCTGATGACCAGCATGCTGTTTTCCCTGGTCGCTCACGCCACCGATGCCACCGATCCCTATGCCCTGGTGGACGAAGCGGCCAAGCAGACCTTTGCCCGCCTGAAGGCGGACAAGTCCCAGGTGAAGAGCAACCCGGATCACCTGCGGGTCATCATACGTGAAGAGCTGCTGCCCTATGTGGACAACCGCTTCGCCGCCTACAAGGTGCTCGGCAACCAGATCAAGCAGACCACCCCGGCCCAGCGTGACGCCTTCGTCGAGGTATTCACCGAATACATGGTGAGCTCCTACGCCGATGCGCTGGCGCACTTCGACAAGCAGACCGTCAAGGTCGAGCCGGGCAAGGCGCCGGGTGACAGCAACATCACAGCCGTCAACGTCAGCGTGAAAGAGACCGGCAAACCGGACATCTTCCTCGAGTTCAAGCTGCGCAAGAACAACAAGACCGGCGAATGGAAAGCCTTCGACATGGTCGCCGAAGGGATCAGCCTGCTCTCTGCCAAGCAGAACGAGCTGGGTGGCCTCATTCGCCAGAACGGCATAGATGCGGTGATCGCCCAGCTGCGCGCCCACAATGCCAAGCCGCTGGTCATCAAGTCATGAGACTGAGCGGCGAGCTGCAGGCACCCCAGGTCGTTGAGCTGTGGCAACGCCGCGCCGACTGGTGGCAGGAAGATCGGCTCGAACTGGGCGAGGTCACCACCCTGGACTCCGCCGGGCTGGCCCTGCTGGTCAAATGGGCCAAAGCCGCATTGGCACGAGGCGCCACACCGCAACTGGTGGGCGCCTCCACTGATTTTTATACCCTGGCCAACCTGTACGGGGTGGCCGGGCTGTTTCAGTCAACCCCGCTCACAACTGAGGACGCATAATGCAAGTCTCTGAAATTGAAGCGATACTCCTCGAAGCTCTGCCATTGTCCGAAGTCCATGTCAAAGGGGATGGTAGTCACTATCAAGTGATCGCCGTCGGTGACATGTTTGACGGTATGAGCCGGGTCAAGAAGCAGCAGGCCATCTATGCCCCGCTGATGGACAAGATCGCCAGCAACGCCATTCACGCACTCTCCATCAAGGCTTTTACCGATGCCGAGTGGAAGCGCGAACGTAAATTCCTACTGCCCTCCTGATTTGGTATCTAAGTAAATGGACAAATTTAAAATTGATGGTCGTTGTACTCTCAACGGCGAAGTGACCATCTCTGGCGCCAAAAACGCCGCCCTGCCTATCCTGTTCGCCACCCTGCTGTGTGATGAAGAGATCCACCTCTCCAACGTACCGCGCCTGAAAGACGTGGGTACCACCATCAAGCTGCTGGAGATGCTGGGTGCCACCACCAAGGTCAACGGCAACGTGACAGTGCTGACCGGTGCGGTGAACAACCACGTCGCCCCCTACGAGCTGGTGAAGACAATGCGCGCCTCCATCCTGGCGCTGGGCCCGCTGGCCGCCCGTTTCGGTGCTGCCGACGTCTCCCTGCCCGGCGGCTGCGCCATCGGTGCCCGTCCGGTCAACTTGCACGTCCACGGCCTGGAGCTGATGGGTGCCAAGATCACCATCGAGGATGGCTACATCAAGGCCCGCGTCGACGGCCGTCTGAAAGGTGCCCACATCCTGATGGACATGGTTTCCGTCACAGGTACCGAGAACCTGATGATGGCCGCTACCCTGGCTGACGGGCGCACCGTGATCGAAAACGCCGCGCGCGAGCCGGAAGTGGTCGATCTGGCCCACTTCCTCAATGCGCTGGGTGCCAAGATCCAGGGCGCGGGCACCGACACCCTGACCATAGACGGTGTCGAACGTCTGCACGGGGGCAGCTACAGCGTGCAACCTGACCGCATCGAAACCGGTACCTTCTTGGTGGGTGCTGCGGTTACCGGCGGCAAGATCACCTGCCGCAAGACGGATCCCTCCCTGCTGGAAGCCGTGCTGGTCAAGCTGGAAGAGGCGGGGGCACTGATCGAGAAGGGCGCTGACTGGATCAGCCTCGACATGACGGGTCGTACCCTCAAGCCGGTCACCATCAAGACGGCCCCTTACCCGGCCTTCCCGACCGACATGCAGGCACAGTTCACCGTGCTGAACGCCGTCGCCAAGGGCACAGGCATGGTCACAGAGACCATCTTCGAGAATCGCTTCATGCACGTACCTGAACTGGTGCGGATGGGCGCAGATATCGAACTGCAGGGCAATGTGGCCATCTGCCGTGACACAGAGCAACTCAAGGGTGCCCAGGTGATGGCAACCGATCTGCGCGCCTCCGCCAGTCTGGTGCTGGCCGGCTTCGTGGCCGAAGGCTCCACCATAGTCGACCGCATCTATCACATCGACCGTGGCTACGAAGACATAGAGCACAAGCTGCAGGCCCTGGGTGGCCGCATCGAGCGCATCAAGGGCTGATTTTCCCTGATCGCAGGCTGATAAAAAGGCCCCCTCGCGTTGGCGAGGGGGCCTTTTTCATGGCATCGATTTCGTGGGAGCGGGGATCAGTGACCCGCCAGCTTCATATTTTCGACCAGCACAGAGCCTGTCTTGAGGCTGGAGCGCTCATCTTCGTCGCTGCCCACCGCCACTATATGACTGAACATCTCGCTCAGATTGCCGGCTATGGTGATCTCTTCGACCGGGTAGGCTATTTCGCCATTCTCGACCCAGAAGCCGGCGGCGCCACGGGAGTAGTCGCCATTGACGATGTTGACCCCCTGCCCCATCAGCTCGGTCACCAGCAGGCCTGTGCCCAACTCTTTGAGCATCTCCTGGAAATTCTGACCCGTGCTGGAAACCTGCCAGTTGTGGATGCCACCGGCATGACCCGTAGTGGTCAACCCCAGCTTGCGGGCCGAGTAGGAGGTGAGCAGCCAGCTCATCAGCTCGCCGTTGCGCACTATTTCCATGTCACGGGTACGCACCCCTTCCCCATCGAACGGCGTGCTGGCCAGCCCGCCCAGCAGGTGGGGGAACTCCTGAATGGTGAGCCACTCGGGCAGGATCTGCTTGCCCAGCTTGTCCAGCAGGAAGCTCGACTTGCGATAGAGGTTACCACCGCTGATGGCCATCACCAGATGGCCCCACAGGCCGGCAGCCGTGTCGGGGTGAAACAGCACGGGAGCGTGGCGGGTGGAGATCTTGCGGGCGCCGAGGCGGGAGACGGTGCGTTCCACCGCCTCGTCGGCGATGCGCTGCGGGCTCCAGAGCCCGGCCAGATCGCGGCTGGAGGAGTAGCCATAATCCCGTTGCATGTCGCCATCCTGCTCACCGATCAGCACACAGCTCAGGGAGTTGCGTGACGCCGCATAGCCTTTGACGAAGCCGTGGCTGTTGCCATAGACCTTGATGCCGAGGTGGCTGGAGAAACCTGCCCCGTCGGAATGCTTGATGCGGGCGTCGCGACCCAGCGCCAGTCGCTCGCACTCGATGGCCAGCTCGATGCCGCGCTGGGGATCCAGTTCGATTTGGTGGCACAGTTGCAGATCGGGGGCATCCCAGGCCAGCAGGTCCGCATCAGCCAGACCGGCACAGTCATCGGGCGAGGTATGGCGAGCTATCTCCATGGCCGCTTCAACGGCGGCGCGGATGGCCGACTTGCCCAGATCGGTAGTCGAGGAGGATCCCTTGCAGCCATCGCGATAAACGGCGATGCCAAGGGCACCATCCTTGTTGAATTCGATACTTTCCAGTTCACAACCGCGGGTGTTCACCGACAACCCGGTCTGCTTGCTGATGGAGACTTCGGCCAGCGAGGCACCCAGTCCCTTGGCTATCTCCAGTGCCTCGGCAACGACGGTCTCGAGATGGGCTTGATCCTGGCGAATTTGGTCTTGCTGATCCATAACTCACATCTGTATGAAGGAAGGAAAGGGGGCTAAGCATATCAGACCCCTGCGCCCAGCGGGAGAAGCTGGTAACATATCCACCAACGTGAACGACAGGAATCAAGAGACCGATGAGTCAATATCAAGACGACAACGAGTTGGAAGACTGGGGCCCCAGCAAGACCCAGCTCAAGCGCGATGCGGAAGTGCTGCAGAAGCTGGGCGCGGAGATAGTCTCCCTGAGCCACAGCGAGCTGGAAAAAATCCCGTTGGATGAAGAGCTTGCAGATGCTGTCGAGCTGGGCCGCAAACTCAAGCCCAAGAAGGATGAGTCCTTCCGTCGCCATTTGCAGTTCATCGGCCGTCTGATGCGCAGCCGTGATATAGAACCGATTGAAGAAGCGCTCTCCATCATCAAGAACCGCCACTCCACAGTGAATGCCCGCCTGCATCGTCTGGAACAGTGGCGCGAGCGCCTGATCACCGAAGGTGACAGCGCCTTGAACGAGCTGATGTCCCAGTTTCATGAGCTGGACCGCCAGAAGCTGCGTCAGCTGATCCGTTCCGCCAACAAGGAACGGGAACTGAACAAGCCGCCGGTCGCCTATCGCGAAATGTACCAGTACCTGCGCGGTGAAATCGAAAACCTGCTGTAAGTGATGACTCACGCCCCATGGCGAGCAGCAATCGACACAGCGTAAAACGGGGCCATATTGGCCCCGTTTCTTATGCTGCTCTGCGCGCTAGTTGCCAGCGAGGCACTGGGTATGGGTACCGGGCTGCAGATAAGGCATCAGCAGTGGCGCCATCCCCTTGAGCACCTGCACCGGCAAGGCCGAGGTGAAGCGGAACTTGTCAGACTGGCTGCCCGGCACATAGGCGGTCAGGGTACCGAAGTGATCCTCCCCCAGATAGAAGACGAAGGTCGCGGTCCGGTTGCGAGCCAGCGAGCTGGTCACATTGCCATAACGACCGACCGTTTCGATCCGGTTGTCACCCGTGCCCGTCTTGCCCCCCATCGGCAGGACAGTGCCATCCGGCAGGGCAAAGGCGCCGGCTATGCGTCTGGCGGTTCCCCCTTCCACCACCTTCGACAGCGCATTGCGCAACGCGGTGGCCACCTCGGCCGGCAGCACCCGGGTGCCTTCGGTATGAAGCGGTTCAAACGCTGTCTCGAACGGCGTGCCCTTGGCGAACGAGAGGTGCTCGATACGCAAGGTCGGCGCACGAATGCCACCGTTCTGGATGATCCCCATCAGCTCGGCCAGTGCTGCGGGTCTGTCCCCCGAGCTGCCCAGAGCCGTCGCCAGCGAGGGGACCAGGTGATCGAACGGGTAGCCCAGTCTGGCCCAGCGTTGGTGAATGTCGAGGAAGGCCTCGACCTCCAGCATGGTGCGGATACGGCTGTCCCTGGCACTGCGGTGACGGGTCTTGAACAACCAGCTATACACCTCTTGGCGCTCATCACGACTGGCTTCGACCGCATCGGCAAAGGTCGCCTTGTCAAACTCCTTGAGGTAGGAGAGCAGCCACAGCTCCAGCGGGTGAACCCGGGCTATGTAGCCCTGATCCGGCAGCGAATACTTGCCGGGACCATAGCTGGTATAGAGCTGCTCTATCCGCCGGTCGCTCAGCTTGTCACGCGGCAGTCGCTTGGCCAGGAAGGCGGCAAAGGTCTCCTGCGAGGCATCCGGCATCAGATAGCGATGCACGGCTGCGAGCCGTACGGCGCTGGGCTTGAGACCATCCAGGAAGGTGTCGAGCTGCTCATCTGCAGTCTTGCCGCGATACTTGCGCCAGAAGCGCAGCAGATAGGTCTGGCCCTCTTTATCGGCGAACTTGGCCAGATACTCGGTACGGCGCGGATCCTTGTCATCCTTGAGCAGCTGGGCACGGTTGCCCTCCCGATACAGGCTGTAGCGCACTATATCGCGCATCAACCGCACGAACGGCAGGTTGATGGACTCGCGCAGCGCGTCGCGGATCGCCGGAATGCGACCGTTATCCTCACGACGGAAGTTGTTGAAGGTATGCATGCCACCACCGGTGAAGAAACCTTCGCTCGGGCTGGCGGAATACTTGCGATCCAGCGCAGCCTCCAGCATAGGCGGCAGGCTCTTGTCCTTGGCCGTCATCAGATAGGAGACAGCCCAGCGGCTGATGTTGTCCTGCTCCGACACCTCTATCTTGCGCAGACTCTCCGCAGACATGTCCGCATAGCTGTCGTGCAGCTCGGACACTATCTCCAGATAGGTGGTCAGTACCCGCAACTTGGCGGTGGAGCCCAGCTCCAGCTTGCTGCCCTCGTTGATATCGAACGGCTGATCCGTGTTGTCAGTCTGCACCCGCACTTTGAAGCCTTCCGGCGACTTCTCGAACAGGGTAAAGCTGTATTTCACGTCCCCCGTCTTCTCCGGCGAGAGCAGGCGCTCACCAAACAGCCCTACCTGGGCTGCGATGGCGGGATCTGCCAGCTGCTGCAGGTAGCGGGAAATCTCGTTTTGCAGCGGCATGTTGAGGCTGGTGTCAGCGGTCAGATCCATCCGGTCCAGATCATACAACTGCACCCCGAGCTGGCGACTGAGACGGGTACGCGCGACCTGCAAACCCTTGTTGTTGTTGACCTTGGTCATCGCAGGGGACTGCAGGAAGTCGCGGAAACCTATCTTGGCCTTGAGAGCAGCCTCCATCAATGGCGGCGTGATCATTCCCTCCTGCACGAACAGGCGCAGATAGCTGTCGGTCAGGGTCGCCAGTGCATCGCGCCCCTGTGCCAGATAGTAGGAGGGGCGACGGTGGGCAATCATCAACGAGACTACCTGACGCAAGGCGAGCCCTTGTTCTGCAAGCGGTGCATCCTGATTGCGGGCCGGATCCAGCAGACGATTGACCTCGTCCACGTTGGCACCAAACCAGACCCAGAGGCCATCACCCAAGCCATGCACCTCGCCATAACCCGGGGCCGCGGAGAGCGGAACCGAGTTGAGGTAGGCCCAGGCTACCAGCTTGCGCGCCTCCAGCGTCTTGGGGCCCAGGCGATAGGCGCGCACGCTGGCCGAGGCCATCTGACGGATCTTCTCGGTGGGAGAGAGCGTCAGACCGTCCGGTGAGTGACGATACTTTTCGACCTGAGTCGCCAGTGTGCTGCCGCCGGCGGACTGATCCTGCATATCCAGCGCCTTGCCGACCTGGGACATGGCCGCCTTGGCAAAACGGGGCCAATCCACCGCCGGGTTCGCCAGCGGTTGTTCGTTGCTCAGCAGATCACGGTTCTCGATGAACAGCAGCGACTGTATGACCAGCGGCGGGATGGAGGCAAAATCCGGGTAATAGTGGGTCGGATACTTGAACTGATAAAAGGGCTCGGCCCGGCAGTCATGCAGCGTCAGCCCGGCCTGCACCTTCTCGGTATAGGGAACGAAGAAGCCACGACTGGCATAGTCATAGAGCGCATCGGAAAAATGCACCTGCTCGCTGACCTGATAACCCCGTTGCAGCAAGCGCTCTTGCATCATGGGCAGCAGCACGTAACCGAGCCGCTTGTCGAAGGGGCCATCATCGGGGAAGGCTATCTGTTTGCTGGGGCCCGGCTCGACCTGATAGGTCAGCTTGGCAGCATAGCGGGAGATCTCCTGCGACTGCAGCCTGGATGTCTGCATCTCATAGCCAACCAGGGCGATCACGGCAGCCAGGCACAGCAAAAAGAGAAAACAGAACAACCAGCGCCACCAGGGACGACGTTTGCGCGTGTATTTGCCGTCCGCGCGTGGGACGGATGAATCCTGAGATGCCACTTTGTTCAAATCCGTCTGTTCTGATGCGCCCATATCAGCCCCACCATGGTTGCGCAATTTATTGTGTTTCACTCAAGCTTAGTCTTTTCAAGTCAATGGCTTGAAAACTATTGACCGCTTTGTAGTGATGGTAACAGGGCGATTATAAAAAGGGGAGCCGATTGTTGCAGCGCGCGAAGAGATCCGAGCTGATGGCGGAAAACAAAACACCGGCCAAAAGCCGGTGTTTTCAGGTAGCAGCTAGGCTGGACTACTTGCTGGAGCTCATGGCCTTGAGCTTGGAGCTCAGATCTTTACGCTCTTTGGACAGCTCGGCATTCTTGATGATGTGATCGTCGACGCGCTCTTCATAGTCGGTACGCATGTTGGCGATGATGGCCTGAACCTCATCTATGCTCATACCCGGCTTGATGTAGTCGCTCAGGTTGTCGAGCAGCAGTACCCGCTTCTGGTTATCACGGATCTTCTTCTCGTTGTCGGCGATCTCGCGCTTGAGTTTGTTCTGGCGACGGGACATACGCACATATTCCAGTACATCGCTGAAGGTGGACTTGTTTACTTGTTCCATATCGATACCACTGACTTAAGGTTGATAAAAGCAGGCCAAGTTACGCCCGTACCAGAGAGAAAAAAGGAGAGGGTACAGGCAAACTCAAGATGCCCTTTACTCTACCGAGTTATGAAGCAGATACAACCCTAATTGCAGGCTTGGCGCCGTGTTTCGGCAGCAAAGAGTCGAGTGGAGAACCAAATAGACAGGCCACCATGAGGTAGCAATTATCACATCAGCAAACAAGGGAGCAAAGGGCCTTGCTGGTTGAGCTGAGGCGATATGAAACAGCTGGCTATGGGGTAATAAGAAACAAAATATAACCAAAATTGCGCAAAATGGCTGCTGACATGCCAATTTAAAGCAATAAAAAAGCCCGCTCAGATGAGCGGGCTTTCAATGTTGGGTGCCTGGCAGTGTCCTACTCTCGCATGGCGAATGCCACACTACCATCGGCGCTACCGCGTTTCACTTCTGAGTTCGGCATGGGATCAGGTGGTTCCACGGCGCTATGGCCGCCAGGCAAATT